>NZ_JBXUNM010000010.1:0-127835 GCF_057197005.1 Pantoea sp. SYBGC1 | reverse complement strand
GAGGGCGCGGCCAGGCGTCCTCTGCCCGGTCGCCGTGCCGGGGCACAGGCTGCCGCCGCAGCTGACGGCGAACGGAATCGGCGCTTAATCTGCGCCCCGCAGCTGACGGCGAACGGAACCGGCGCCGGGGCAGCATCGCCGCGCCGGGGCAAAGGCTGCTGCCGCAGCTGACGGCGAACGGAACCAGCCCCCCGGTCCCCCAACCCAATCACATCTCTTCGCGACCACGTAAACGGTTGCGGAGTTCCGTTCGCTGCAGATAGAATATGTGACAATTGTCACAAAATAACTGAATCCTATTGCAACACTTTTTGACAAATGTGATGAAAATCTATTTTCTATCGCTCTGTTACAGGCACATTACGCGGGCCTGAAGGCTGGCAGTCAGCACGCGTTATTGCCGCATACTGCTCAATACCCGGGAACGTACTCATTCGATCGTGGCATCTCTGCGGCGATCCTCAGCAAGTGGTCAAACAATAATGAAATTTAAATCGTTGATAGCAGGTGCATTACTGATTGGTAGCGGAATGGGCGCAGCGCAGGCAGAGAGCGACCCGCAATATCTGTCTGACTGGTGGCATCAGAGCGTAAACGTGGTGGGCAGCACCCACACCCGTTTCGGGCCGCAGTTTAATAACGATGTCTACCTGGAATATGAAGCCTTTACCAAACAGGAGTGGTTCGATTTTTACGGCTACATCGATTTGCCAAACTTCTTCGGTGCGGGCAACAGCAACGCCAATGGCATCTTCGATCACGGCACGCCGCTGTTTATGGAAATTGAGCCGCGCCTGTCGCTCGACAAACTGGCGGGCACCAGCCTGGCATTCGGTCCGTTTAAAGAGTGGTTCTTTGCCAACAACTATATCTACGATATGGGCCGCAACAGTGACAACCGGCAGAATACCTGGTATATGGGTCTCGGTACCGATATCGACACCCACAGCGATGTCGGTCTCTCGCTTAACGTTTACGCCAAATATCAGTGGGAAAACTACGGTGCGGCCAACGAGAACAGCTGGGATGGTTACCGCTTCAAGGTAAAATACTTTGTGCCAATTACCGACCTGTGGGGCGGCAAGCTGAGCTATATCGGCTTTACCAACTTTGACTGGGGCTCCGATCTGCGCGATAAATCTGACCGCTCGCGCACCAGCAACTCTGTTGCCTCAAGCCATATTTTATCGCTGAACTACGATCACTGGCACGTCTCTGCCGTGGCGCGTTATTTCCATAACGGCGGTCAGTGGGCGGATGGTCAGGAGCTGAATTTTGGCAATGGCCCGTTTGAAGTGAAATCAACCGGCTGGGGTTACTATCTGGTGGCAGGTTACAACTTCTAAGTGCGGCAGTTTTGCCCCGCCGGATGCAGCGCCGGAGGGGCAAAAACAGAGGCGTTAATCCTGCGATTTCACGACGTTGATGCGCCACGGAATGTTGAACTTATCGATAAACATGCCGAAGCCGTCTGACCAGAATGTTTTCTGCCATTCGGTCGTGATTTTGCCGCCGGCAGAGAGTTTATCAAACCACTCTTTGCCCTCTTTCTCATCGGTGGTTGCCAGGCTTACCGCATAACCAGCGTGCTCGGATGCCGGTGGCTTGCTGGTATCGCCGTCGCTCAGCATCAGCTCGCCCTGACCAATCTGCAGATGTGCATGCATGATTTTTTCCGGTGGCAGCGGCGGTGCGGATTTATCGCCCACCTGCTCTCCCTGCTCCGGATTATCGCCGAAGGTCATTTTTTGCAGCACTTTGCCGCCGGTGGCCTGCAGGTAAAATTCGATGGCTTCTTCACAGCGACCATACAGAAACAAATAAGGACTTACTTGCATCGTTCCCTCCGCTTATCAGTTAGTGAGCTTTTGCACTCACCACTAAGTGTAGACGATCGCGTTCAGCCCCCGCCCGCCCTGGCTTTAACTGATTCGCCGCTGTTTTTCGCCCATAAAAAATCCGGGCACCAGGCCCGGATAATTAACGCACCGCAGGCGCGCTTATTTCTCTAATGCGTGGATATCCGCGCTGCCCTGATAAGGCTGTACCGTTTTATCCTTACGCTGTTTCGCCACGTCGCCAGCCGTTACGCGGGTGGTAACGCCGTTGCCCCAGCTGCTGCGAATAAAGTTCACCACGTCCGCAACCTGCTGGTCGCTGAGACGCCAGCCAAACGCCGGCATGGTGATGGCCGTTGGTGCGCCCTTCACGCCCGGCAGCGTACCGCCCACCAGCACAATGTGAATCAGCGAAGCTGGATCGTCAGCCATCACGACCGGATTGCCGCGCAGCGCCGGATAGAAACGCTGATAGCCTGAACCATCAGTTTTATGGCAGGCAGCACAGCTGTCCACATAGACTGACGCGCCCGGCTGGCTATCATCGCCGTGCCACAGCGCTTTCGCTACCGTATCATCCGGAGTAAATACCGCCTGCTGCGGATCTTTGGCGCCCAGCGACTTCAGGTACTTCGCAATCGCGCTGATATCCTCATCGCTGAGGTGCTGCAGGCTGTGTTCAACCACCTCGGTCATACCGCCAAACGCCGCGGTGTGATCGTTACGGCCAAAGCGCAGGAACTGCTTCAGCTCCTCTTCGCTCCAGCGGCCCAGCCCGTCACGGTTGTCGCCGCGCAGATTGCTGGCGGTCCAGCCATCGATCGGTGCGTTGCTGCCGGCAAGGTAGTCGCTGCCGTCACCGTTATTCAGCGCCTTCTCCTGCATCGTAATGCTGCGCGGCGTATGGCACGCTCCGCAGTGTCCGAGTCCTTCAACCAGATAGCGTCCGCGCGCCAGCGCCGGATCTTCCTGTGCGGCGGGCTGGAACGCTTTCACGTCCGGCGCAAAGATGCCGCGCCAGATCGCCAGCGGCCAGCGCATGGAGAGCGGCCAGGGAATGTCGCTCTCTTTGTTCGCCTGGCTGACCGGCGCCACGCCGTGCATAAAATAAGCGTAAAGCGCTTTCATATCCTCATCGCTGACAACCGCGTAAGAGGGATAAGGCATTGCCGGATAGAGCGTATCGCCATTTTTCGCTACGCCATGACGCACCGCTTTCTGAAAGTCGTCATAGCTGTAGTCACCAATGCCGGTCGCTTTATCGGGGGTGATATTGGTGGAGTAGATTGTGCCAATCGGTGTCGCCATTGCCAGTCCGCCGGCAAACGGCTTGCCGCCGGCCGCGCTATGGCAGGCCACGCAGTCCCCGGCGCGCGCCAGATATTCACCGCGTTTGATCAGCGATTCAGCGGCCACATCGTCAGCCAGCGCGCTGAACGTCAGGGTGCCCAGCATCAGGGCCAAAACTGATTTCATCATCGTCATGTTCCTTATGCCTGTACCAGCGGTCCCGGGTTTTTCAGATACTGTTCGCGGATCGCCCTCGCTGACCAGTAGCTCAGTGCAGCGACCATACCGGTCGGGTTATAGCCCAGCCCCTGCGGGAAAGCTGACGCCCCCGGCACAAAGACGTTGGGCACATCCCAGCTCTGCAGATAGCGGTTGACCGCGCTGGTCTGCGGATCTTCACCCATGATCGCACCGCCACTCATATGCGTGGTCTGATAGGAGGTCGTATCAAAATGGGTTCCCGGCGCTTTGGCGGAGCCGATGATGGTTTTCGGGTTCATCGCCTCGGTGATTTTGCGCATCTTGCCAATCATAAACTGCGCCATTTTGATGTCGTTATCCTGCCAGTCAAAGGTCATACGCAGCAGCGGCTGGCCGTACGCATCTTTATAGTTGGGATCGAGATCGAGATAGTTAGCGCGATAGGACTGGTGCGCGCCGTGCGCATCCATGGAAACATGGTGCGTATAGGTATCGGCTACCGCCGCTTTCCACTGGCTGCCCCAGCCTGGCGTACCGGCTGGCACCGGCACGCCGGAGATAGGCTTGGTGCCGGCCTGGTTAACCCAGAAAGGAGACCCGCCGACAAAACCGTGCGGCCCGTGATCAAAGTTGTCCGCGTTAAAATCATCTACCGCCACACCTGCCCCGCCTGCGCCGATAAACGGGTTGGTGGTGGTGTTTTTATCAAACAGCGCTTTTAGCGTTGAGAGATTCTGATAGGCGAAGTTGCGTCCCACCACGCCCTCATTAGTGATCGGATTGTAAGGTTTGCCAATCCCGGAGAGCAGCATCAGATGAACATTGTGGAACTGGAAGGCGGAGAGGATCACCAGATCGGCCGGCTGCACCACTTCACGTCCCTGACCATCAAGGTAGGTCACGCCGGTAGCGCGCTTTTTATCATCGGTCAGATTGACGCGCAGAACGTATGAATTGTTGCGCAGCTCAAACTTCGGCTCCTGACGCAGCGCCGGCAGGATATTGACGTTAGGCGACGCTTTGGAATACATGTAGCAGGCGTAGCCGCTGCAGAAGCCGCAGAAGTTGCACGGCCCCATCTGTGCACCGTAGGTATTGGTGTAGGGCCCGGAGGTGTTCGCTGATGGCATATCATAAGGGTGATAGCCAACCGACTCCGCCGCCTGCGCAAACAGCTGCGCAGAGTAAGTACGCTTCTGTGCCGGCAGCGGAAAGTCGCTGGAGCGATCCGGCGCAAACGGGTTACCGCCGTGTGCGTTATTGACCACTTTGCCCTTGATTGACCAGGCGCTGCCGGAGGTGCCAAATACCTTCTCCGCTTTGTCGAAGAATGGCTCCAGCTCATCGTAGCTGACGCCAAAATCCTGAATGGTCATGCCTTCCGGAATAAAGCTTTTGCCGTAGCGCTGCTCATAATGGCTGCGCAGATTCAGCTCAACCGGATCGACGCGGAAATGCACGCCGGACCAGTGCAGGCCCGCACCGCCGGTGCCGGTGCCGGGCAGAAAAGCGGCCAGCTGACGATAAGGCACCGCGGTCTGCGACGCATCGTGACGGATGGTCACGGTGCTTTTAGAGAGATCCTGAAACAGCTTTTTGCGAACGTTGTAGGTCAGTTCATCAATCGACTGCGGGTAAGAGCCGTCCGGATAGGTATCGCGATGCGGACCGCGCTCCAGCGCAACGACGTTAAGACCCGCTTCGGTCAGCTCTTTCGCCATAATGGCGCCTGCCCAGCCAAACCCCACAATCACTGCATCAATTTTTTTTAATTCGTTTGCCACGCTTACGCCCTCGCTCCGCGAATATCGACTGACGGGAACGGATAACGTTCACCGCGCTCTACCCAATCCATAAAGTCGGCGCGGGCGCCCGGGAAGCCAATCAGCTTCCAGCCCACCATGCCCTGGTTGCCGCCATGAATCGGGTCGCAGAAAAAGCCTTCGCGGGTATTCTGCAGCAGGTAAGAGAAAAAGGTTTTTGCCGGCAGCTGGGCAAACTCAGCCTTGCCGGTTTCAAACGCGCTCAGCAGCGCATCCTGCTGTTCGCCGCTCAGGCTGGCGAACACCTTGCCATGCTGTTTCTGACTCCAGGCGTCGGCGTCGGCAATGCCTAAGCGATAAATCTGCTGCGGCACCAGCGGCAGCTGGTAGCCGAGCTCTTTCGGCATATCCGGGTGAAAAGGCCCCTGCATATACCAGTTGCTGCCGGTGGCGTACGGCGTATTCATCTGACGATCGATAAATTCCGGTACGCCTGCTTCCAGCGCGCCCGGACCGCGCTCGTCGCTGGGGATCAGCCGCGCCACGGCGGCGGTGATGAAGGCAAACTCTTCGGCGGTAAACCAGCCTGGCTGATAGTCGCGTGCCGGCTGCGCTGGCGCGGCTGCATCGCTGGCGGCGGCGGCAGGTGCCACCAGCGCGCCCATAGCGGTTGAGCCGACCGCCATAGCGGGTGCGAGAGTGATCGTCCTCAGCAGGAAATCACGACGTGAATGACCCTTTTTTTGTTCTGACATGACATTGCCTCAGTACCACATATAATGCGGCATGGAAGGTTAAGTAGTTGCGTTGTAATGGTTTTTATTCTTGACTTAAGGGATACAGCACGTTTGTTACCGGTAACAAAGTGACAATTGTAACACCGAAACGGCGAGTAATTTAGTTTTACGAAACAATTACGCACAAAATACTTAACATTTTCCCGCGCTGGTTTACATTCCAGCGGCGGGATTGTCATGCTCAGAAACAACCCACTACAGACAGATAAACAGAAATAACGGTATAAACGTGTCTACACCACAGCGGAGTGCTTATGTTTAAATCCTTTTTTCCGCGGCCCGGCGCATTTTTCAGCTCGGCAGCGATTTGGAGTGTGCTTGTTATCTTTGCCTGGTTTGGCTTTTTCAGCGATCTGCCGGCGCGCTGGCCCGCACTGCAGGCCGCGATGCAGCAGCCGCTGCCAACCAATGCCAGCCGGTTTATTCACGCCAGCCAGCTCTGGTTTTACGGCTACTACTGGTCAGCGGTTGCGCTGTTTGCCCTGGCGTGGATGATAATCGATCGCCATCCGTGGCAGCGCTGGTCGGTCTGGGGCACGGCGCTCATCATCTTCGTCACCTGGTTCAACGTCCAGGTCAACGTGGCAGTCAACGCCTGGTATGAGCCGTTTTACGATCTGATCCAGAAAGCGCTGACCAAAGCGGGCGCCGTACAGATCACCCAGTTTTACAGCGAGATCAGCGACTTTCTCGGCATTGCGCTTATCGCCGTGACGATCCTGGTCGCCAACGTCTTTTTTATCAGCCACTGGATTTTCCGCTGGCGTACCGCGATGAACAGCTATTACATGCACAACTGGCAGCGTCTGCGGCATGTGGAGGGGGCAGCTCAGCGTGTGCAGGAAGATACGATGCGTTTCTCCACCACGCTGGAGGACTGGGGCGTCAGCTTTATTAAGGCGATCATGACGCTGGTAGCGTTCCTGCCGGTGCTGCTGGCGCTGTCGAAACATGTGAAAGATATTCCGATTCTCGGTTCAATACCCTATGGCCTGGTGATCGCCGCTATCCTCTGGTCGGTGTTCGGCACTGCGCTGCTGGCGCTGGTCGGCATTAAGCTGCCGGGACTGGAGTTCCGCAATCAGCGGGTGGAAGCGGCCTATCGAAAAGAGCTGGTTTATGGCGAAGACGATCCGACGCGCGCGTCACCGCCAACGGTACAGGCGCTGTTCAGCCGGGTGCGCTACAACTATTTCCGGCTCTACTTCCACTACCTCTATTTCAACGTCACGCGCTTTCTCTACCTGCAGGTAGATAATGTATTTGGCGTGTTTCTGCTGTTTCCGGCGATCGTGGCCGGTGCGCTGACGCTGGGCCTGATGAATCAGATCCTTAACGTGTTTGACCAGGTACGCTCCTCCTTCCAGTATCTGATCACCTCCTGGTCAACGCTGGTCGAGCTGATGTCTATCTACAAGCGTCTGCGCAGCTTTGAGCAGATCCTGCAGGATATCCCGCATCAGGAGATGCTGCGCGAGGCGGCGAAAGAGCCAGCCGGCGAGTAACGGCGTCCTGCGCCCGCCTTCTGCATTGCCGGGAAGACGGGCGCAGCTCACCGCGGTGTCACTCTGGCAGGCAACTCAGCCTGCCATCACCTGAAACACCTTCTCTACCGCATACGCACCGGGATCTTTTACCCCATCCAGACTCTGCTGGTTGAGATAGGCTGAGCGTCCCGCTTTCGCACTGTTCATCTGCGCCGTGGCCTCTGCGCCCTGCGCCGCCGCCTGAGCGGCAGCTGTCAGTGATTCGCCCGCCACCAGTTTTTCCAGCGCCGGCTGCAGCGCATCAATCAGCGTGCGGTCGCCCGGCTGCGCGCCGCCATAGTGCTTCATGCGCTCCAGCCCCTGCATCAGCGCCTCCGGCAGTGAGCTGCCCTCTTCCAGATGCTGTCCGGCGGAGGTAAACAGAATGGACATCAGTACGCCGCTGGAGCCGCCCATCGCGCCTGCCAGCTGCTCGCCAATCAGCGCAATCAGCGTCGGCAGCTCGTTTAGCGGCAGCTGCTTCTCCTGCAGCGCGCGCTGAATACGTTTTGCACCCGCAGCAAACGTGGAGCCGGTATCACCATCGCCAACCTTTGCGTCCAGCGCATTCAGTTCACTTTCCAGATCGATGAGCGTCTGCGTCACGCGCGTGATCCAGCCCGCCACCTCATCATTTTCTGAGGGATCAAAGTCAAGCGCGCTGCTGACTTTCTCCGCCGTCTGCAGATTGATGGGCGCAAACTCATAGGGCGCAACCCAGCCCTGCACCTGCACCGGTGCCTGCAGCGCCAGCAGGAACGGCTCTTCCAGCGCCAGCACGGATAACGAGAAGCCTTTCATATCCAGCGCGCTGACCAGCGTAGCGGGACCGATAAGATGGGTAATACGCGCGGCCAGCGGCGTGCGCAGGACTTCGCGCGTCAGCAGCGCCAGCTCCAGCTGCGAAAAACCGCCTAAATTGTTGATAAGTAACAGCGCCTGCTTACCATCCGGCAGCGCCTGCGCCAGTTTATCCGTCATCAGGCCGGTAATTTTTCCGCTGTCCTGCGTATCCAGCGTAACGACCCCCGGCTCGCCGTGAATGCCCATACCGAGCTCACTGTGGCCTGGCGCCACGCGCGCTTCGCGCTTCTCACCCGGAAGATGGCAGGTCGCAAATGCCAGACCAATAGAGGAAGTGGCTTCAATCGCCCGCTGCGCCAGCGCCTTTACCTCCTGCAGTGAATGTCCGTGTTCAGCCGCATAGCCCGCAATTTTATGCACCAGTGCAGTGCCGGCGAGACCGCGCGGCTGCGGGTTCTCAGGCAGCGCAATATCATCCTCGACCATGACCAGTTCAACGTGATAGCCCAGGTTTTTGGCTTTCTCAGCCGCCAGACCAAAATTAAGGCGATCCCCGGTGTAGTTTTTAACGATCAGCAGACAGCCCGCGTCACCGGTCACGTTGATAATGGCGTTAAGCACCGCCTCCACGCTGGGCGAGGCGAAAATATCGCCACAGACGGCCGCCGTCAGCATCCCTTTGCCGACAAACCCGGCGTGCGCCGGCTCATGGCCCGATCCGCCACCTGAGATCAGCGCCACTCTGCTTTTATCCCAGTCTGAACGCACCACAATGCGGATCTCATCGCCCAAATCGAGACGACGCAGGTTACGCCACGGCGTGCTGAGTAAAATACCTTCGATGGCTTCGTTAACCAGATCGTTCTTTTCATGCATAAAAAACTGGCTCATCGCTTTTTTCCCCCTGGTGTAGTTGTCACTAAAGGTAGCGCATCTGTGCAGAAAACCGTCAAAGCAAAGCGCGGAAATGCAAAGGGCGGCACACGCCGCCCCTGAATCAGAAAAAGCCCTGCCGCTGCACCTTAGCCGTGCTGCCTGACGCGCGTATAGATGGTTACCGCCGCCAGCAGCATCATGACGCCGCTTGCCATAAAGACGCCGCCCGCGCCCTGCAGGTCAAACATCCAGCCGCCGGCCGCCGCGCCCGCCGTGATCGCCAGCTGAATGGTCGCCACCAGCAGTCCACCGCCCGACTCTGCATCATCAGGCACGGCACGCGAAATCCACGCTGACCAGCCGGTAGGCATCGAGCCAAATGCCAGTCCCCATAGCGCCACACCGGCCCCTACCAGCCACGGCAACTGCGCCATCGCAGAGAGTACCACCGCCGTCACGCTCATCAGCAGCGCCATCCCGGTCAGCGTCAGCGAGACGCTGCGCGTAACCAGCACGCCCGCCAGCGAGGTGCCAAAGAAGTTAGCTATTCCAAACGCCAGCAGCGCGAGCGACAGCTGATTAACGTTAAGCTGCGCGCTGCCTTCCAGATAAGGTCGCAGGTAGGTAAAGAAAGCAAAATGGCCGGTAAACATCAGGATCACCGCCAGCATGCCCCAGCGCATAACGCCCTGCCGCAGCAGATCAAGCACGCCGCCGCTTTGCGTCCGGTTTTCCGGTGGCATTGCCGGCAGCGTGAAGAACTGCCACAGCAGCGCCAGTACACCCAGCAGCCCCGTCATCAGAAAAATGTTGCGCCAGCCAATCACATCGCCGAGATAGCTGCCGAGCGGTGCCGCAATAATTGTCGCCAGCGAGATGCCGCTAAAGACAATCGATAGCGCGCGCGGCACCTGCTCCGCCGGCACCAGTCGCATGGTGATGGCGGTTGACAGCGTCCAGAAGCCGCCAATCGCCATACCCAGCAGCACGCGCGCCAGCAGGATCATCGGCAGACTGTCCGCCAGCGCCACCAGCAGCGCCGAGGCGATAAGCAGCAGGGTAAATGCCAGCATCACCAGACGGCGATCGAACCGCCGCGTAAGCGTACCGATTACCAGGCTGGTGAGCAGCGCAACCAGCGCGGTCACCGTCACCGTCTGCCCCGCCTGACCTTCGCTGACCTGCAGCGACGCGGCTATCGGCGTCAGCAGGCTGACCGGCAGGAACTCAGCGGTGATCAGGCCAAACACGCCAAACGCCATGGCAAATACCGCGCCCCACGCGGGTTTTTCTGCCACCGCACCGGTGGCTGTCAGTTCACTTTCCAGACTCATTTGCGATCCCCATCACAAAAAAATAGTTTCGCTAAGGATAGAGCGCTGCAACAAGACGATCTATGATACAGAAAGTTTATTAGTTGATAATTCGTCTGGATTGCGATGAGCCGTTATGAAGATTTAACCAGCGAGCTGCTGATGGGCATGCGCCTGTACGGCGTAAAATATCAGCGTATTGCGCTGCATGCGCCTTTTGGCCTGCAGTATGACGACGCGCCTGGCCGGGCGCAGCTGCATTTTGTCGGGCGCGGTACGCTGCTGCTGCGCGCCGCTTCCGGTACGATCTACCCGCTGCAGGCGGGCGATGCATTACTGATCCCGCATGGAAAAGCGCATGCGCTGGTCTCAGATGAGACGGCGCACTGTGAACCGATCACCACGTTTAACAGTAAGCCTATCTGCCCCAGCGTCTGCGCGATCAACGATGCGGCGGATGCCGATCTCTGTCCGGCGGATAGCGACGTGATCCTGTTCAGCGCCTGCATGGCGTTTGAACTGGGCGGTATGCAGCCGCTGGTACATACCATGCCAGATGTCATGCTGGTCAGCACCCTGCTGGGACAGTATCCGGAAATCCAGCCGATTCTGGATGCGATGGAGCGGGAAACCCGCCAGCGCAAAGCGGGCTTCGCCGGTATTCTGTCGCGGCTGGCGGATGTGGTGGCCGCGCAGATCGTGCGCGGCTGGGTAGAGAATGGCTGCGGCGCCGGCAGCGGTCTGGTTCAGGCGCTGCGCGATCCGCGCCTGAGCCTGGCGATGGCGGCGATGCACCGTGCGCCGGGAGAAAACTGGACGGTAGAGCGGCTGGCGCGTGCGTCCGGCAGTTCGCGATCGGTGTTTGCTGCCCGCTTTCAGAACGCCACCGGCATGACGCCGCTGCGCTATCTTACCGAACTGCGTATGCGGCTGGCGAAAGAGCGTATTGAGCAGGGCGAGGCGGTAGAGAGCATCGCGTTTGAGCTTGGTTACGGGTCGCTGGCTGCGTTCAGCCGCGCCTTTAAACGGATAACGGGCACGTCACCCGGCGCGCTGCGCGCCGGGCGGGAAGTGGCGTAAGCGTTAGCGGAAGACGCTAATCGCCTCAACCAGACGGTTCGCCTGATGCGCCATGCGGGCTGAGGCTTCTGCGCCTTCAGCCACGCGCGCGGCGTTTTGATGGGTGATATCATCCAGATCTTCTACCGCCGTACTCACCTCGCTCAGCGCCGTGGCCTGCTCGGCGGTGGCTGCGCTGATCTGCGCAATCAGCGTCGTCACGTTCTGCACCTGGCTGACAATATCCTGCATGGTGCGGCCCGCGGCTGCCGCATAGTCGTTGCCTGACGCTACGCGGCTGGCGCTGGTCTCCACCAGCGTCTTAATTTCGCTGGCGGCTTTTGCGCTGCGCTGCGCGAGGTTGCGCACTTCACCCGCAACCACGGCAAACCCTTTGCCCTGCTCACCGGCCCGCGCCGCCTCTACCGCCGCATTGAGCGCGAGGATATTGGTCTGAAAGGCGATACTGTCAATCACGCTGGTGATGCTGGCGATGCGCTTCGCACTGTCGGCGATATCGCCCATCATGCCCGCCATCTCCTGCATCACCTCGCCACCTTTGATGGCGGCGTGGCTGGTGGTGCCCGACAGCGTATTGACCTCGCTGGCGGTTTCCGTGTTGCTCTTCACGGTGGCCGTCATCTCATTCATGGTGGCGGCCGTCTGCTGCACGTTAGCGGCTGCCTGTTCGGTACGACGGGAGAGCTCACTGTTGCTGCGCGCCATCGCATCACTGGCGCTGAGAACGTTGATCGCCTGGCCGCTAACGTCATCCACCAGCCAGCGGAACATCAGCCCCAGCTGACCAATGGCGCGCAGCGTCATGCCGATTTCATCCACGCGATCGGGCTGATCGACTTTATGGCTGTTGCCGGTCGCCACGCTCAGCGCCTGCTGGCACATCCGCTCGATGGGGCGTGAAATTTGCTGCTCCAGCCAGAGGCTCGCCAGCAGCAAACAGAGCGCCGTCGCAACGCTGAAGCCGCCGAGTGCCAGCCCCGTCAGGCCTGCCCCCCAGGCGCTGCCCGCGACCAGCGGCAGCAGCAGCGCCAGCGCTGAACGAATGCGCCAGCGCAGCGGCAGCGTTTTCAGCAGTGACGTGGCGCGGCGCCAGCCGCTGCCGATAATCAACCCTTTATAGAAGCAGCGTCCTTTGCTGCGCCCTTCGCGGAAATCGCGGTACAGGGCCTCAGCCTGCTGCACTTCTGCTGCTGCAGGTTTGGTCCGTACCGACATATAGCCGCGCACGCATCCTTCGCGTACCACCGGCACCGCATTGGCCCGTACCCAGTAGTGATCGCCATTCTTACGCCGGTTTTTCACCAGCGCGCTCCAGGGCTGCCCCTGTTTCAGGGTATGCCACATATCGGCAAACGCTTCGGATGGCATATCCGGATGGCGCACTATGTTATGGGGCTGGCCGTTTACTTCTTCCGGCGTGAAGCCGCTGACCTCAATAAAAGCGTCATTGGCGTAGGTGATATGGCTGCTGAGATCGGTAGTCGACATCAGCGTTGCATCGTCATCGAAAACGAATTCACGCTGTGTAATAGGCTGGTTATTGCGCATACAGAGATCCCTGGTCAATTCAGGCTGATAAACATTATTCCGGATCTATCGGCTGATTAGCGGAACGACTTAAGCGCTGATGATTTAATTCTTGCTGCTAAAAAAGAGCAATTTTAATAAGGCATTGTATTTAATAGTTAAAATGGATGAATGAAAACAGGATTATGCGTTGCGGCTCACACCATTATTTAGCCAAAATGGAGGAAACAGAAAATATTTACGGGCGCAGCAGCGCCCGCAACGGGCGTTAACCCAAATCGATATTTTTCATGCCCCACCACCAGGTGAAGAGAAACCCGCCCGTCCAGGCGACCAGCAGACCGGCAAGATAGACCGCCATGCCGGCAAAAATGCCCTGTGCTGACGTCATCAGCGGCAGCGTCACCAGGCCGGAGGGGCCAAACACCGTATTCATCCCTACCGGCAGGCCGAGCCAGGCCACCAGACCGATAAAGAAGCCGCCCAGTGCACCCCCGCAGCAGGCGGTGATAAAAGGCTTGAGGCGCGGTAGCGTGACCCCGTAAATCAGCGGTTCCCCGACGCCCAGCAGCCCCGGCACAATGGCTCCTTTGATCTGGCTGCGCAGCAGCGACGTTTTTCCAGCTTTGCACCACAGCGCCAGCGAGGCGCCGACCTGCCCCGCTCCCGCCATAGCCAGTATGGGAAACAGCGAATTAAAGCCCTGCGTCTCCATCAGCGCGAAATAGACCGGAATAAAGCCCTGGTGGATACCAAACATCACCGCAATTAGAAACAGCCCGGCCAGGATGGCACAGCCAAACGGGTTGTTATTAAGGTGAATAAACAGCCATGACATGCCTTTAAACAGTTCCCCTCCTACCGGCATAATGAGCAGAAACGTCACGGCGCCGGTAATCAGCAGCGTCAGCAGCGAGGTAAGGATCATATCCAGATTATCGGGAATGATTTTACGCAGCTGCTTCTCTGTCCATGCACCAAATATCGCGGCCAGCAGCACGCCGATAATATTGCCGCGCGGATCGATCGTCAGCCCGAAAAAGTTCTCCATCCCGCTGTAGTACCCGACGGTGGCTTCCGGGCTGTAGCCGAGCACAAACAGCGAGGCGATAATCGCGCCGTTGACGCCGGTGCCGCCAAACGCTTTCTGCGCGTTATAGCCAATCAGAATGCTGAGAAAGGTAAACAGTCCTTTGCCAAACACTTTCATGTAGGCCACGGTCGCCAGCAGCCACGGGGCGTGCTCACCCGGCTGATTAAGGTGAAACAGCTGCTCAGTCAGGGTGGCAAAGCCGAGCAGCAGGCCAGCGCCGATAAAGCCCGGAATAAGCGGCGTAAAAATGGTGGCAAAGCAGGCGAGAAAGCGGTGCAGCGCACTGCTCTGTTTCGCTTTTATCTGCTGCTTTTGTGCCCGGGCGATGGTCTGCAGATCCTGCGCCGGCGCGCCTTCATTGAGCAATAGCTGCATCTTTTCCGCTGCGGTTTGCGCCTTGCCCGGCCCCAGAACAATCTGCAGCTGGG
Source organism: Pantoea sp. SYBGC1 (assembly GCF_057197005.1). Classification (NCBI taxonomy): domain Bacteria; kingdom Pseudomonadati; phylum Pseudomonadota; class Gammaproteobacteria; order Enterobacterales; family Erwiniaceae; genus Pantoea; species Pantoea sp. SYBGC1. The sequence continues at coordinate 113,299 of NZ_JBXUNM010000010.1, read as the reverse complement.
CGTCGCTGACAATCACACCCAGTACGCCCGGCAGCTGTTTCAGCCGGGGGCTATCCGCCAGCGCAGCATTCACCAGCGTCAGGCGCAGGCGGGTCATGCAGTTGCCGCACATCGCTACGTTATCCGGCCCGCCTACGGCCCGCAGAATATCGCGCAGCAGCGTTTCAGTGATTGCGGCCATCAGCGTACTCCCGGGTCACGTAACGCGGCGCGGATAAACCCGCGATTCTGATCCAGCAGCGCGCGCGCCTCTTCCGCCGTCAGGCCCGCCAGCACCATAACGATAGCGGTTTTGCAGTGGCCGCCGCACGCCGTCAGCGCCTGCTGAGCCGTGGCGTCGTCGCATTCGGTGGCCTGCTTAACAATGTTTATCTGACGCTGAACCAGTTTCTGATTGGTGGCTTCCACGTCCACCATCAGGTTGCCATACACCTTGCCGCTGCGGATCATCGCGCCGGTGCTCAGCATATTCAGCACCAGTTTCTGTGCCGTGCCTGCCTTCATACGCGACGAGCCGGTGACGATCTCCGGCCCCACAATTGGCGTCAGCGCGACATCAGCCGCCTGCGCCATCGCGCTGTCGGGATTGCAGGTCAGCGCGGCGGTAAACGCGCCCTGTTCACGTGCGTAAGCGAGCGCGCCCAGCACATAGGGGGTGCGGCCGCTGGCCGCAATTCCGACCAGCACGTCCCGGGAGCTGAAACCGATATCCGCCAGATCCTGTGCACCCCGTTCGGCGTTATCTTCCGCATTCTCTACCGCCTGCAGGATCGCCGTATGCCCGCCGGCAATCAGCCCTACCACCTGACCGCGCGGCGTACCAAAAGTAGGCGGACACTCACTGGCATCCAGGATACCGAGCCGGCCGGAGGTACCGGCGCCGCAGTAAATCAGTCGTCCGCCCTGGCTAAAGGCGTGCGCAATCGCCTCCGTAACCTGTGCGATCTGCGGCACAATCGCCTCTACCGCCAGCGCCACTTTTTTATCTTCATCATTAATGACGCGCAGCATCGCCTCCGTGCTGAGCTCGTCAATATTCTGGCTGGCCGGATTGCGGCTCTCGGTGATCATTTTGTTGAGATCAAGGGTCATATTACGCTCCTGCGAATGAATAATTTATTCTGAAAAATTTATACCACAAAGAATTGTTAATTCATGTGCAGCGGCGCAGAATTTTTTGTTTTCACGTCTGCAGGCATAAAAAAACCCGCCAGCGGCGGGTTTTATTCTGCTCAGGAACGACTCAGGTGGCGCTTTGCGTACGCAGTTGCAGCTCGTAGGCAGCAGCCTGCTTAGCATCAAACTGATTTTCCCAGCGCGCAATAACCAGCACAGCGAGCGCATTTCCTACCACGTTCAGCGCCGTACGCGCCATATCCATGATGCGGTCAACGCCTGCGATAAACGCCAGCCCTTCAAGCGGGATACCCACACTGCCCAGCGTTGCCAGTAGCACCACGAAGGAGACGCCCGGCACACCGGCAATCCCTTTTGAGGTTACCATCAGCGTCAGCACCAGGATGATCTCATCGGTCAGCGACAGGTCAATGCCGTAAAGCTGAGCAATAAAGATGGCGGCAATACTCTGATAGAGCGTAGAGCCATCCAGGTTGAAGGAGTAGCCGGTTGGCACCACAAAGCTGGTTATCGCTTTCGGCGCACCATACGCCTCCATCTTCTGCATAATGCGCGGCAGCACCGTCTCTGAACTGGAGGTAGAGTAGGCCAGAATCAGCTCATCTTTCAGAATACGCATCAGGGTCGTAATACGCAGCTTGCAGAAGCGCGCGACCGCACCGAGCACGACAAAGGCGAAAAACAGGATGGCGGCATAGACCAGCAGCACCAGTTTCGCCAGCGGGTAGAGCGATGCAAAACCGAAGTTCGCAATGGTCACCGCAATCAGTGCAAATACGCCCACCGGCGCATACCGCATGATCATGTGAGTCACTTTGAACATGGTTTCTGATACCGAGCGGAACAGGCCGACCAGCGGATCGCGATGTTCCGACGGCAGCGCCGACAGACCCAGGCCGAACAGCACCGAGAAGAAAATAATCGGCAACATATCGCCTTTAACCAGCGAGGCGAAGATGTTCTGCGGGATCAGCGACAGAATGGTGCTGACCAGGCCATGAGGCGCGCCCTGAACCGCTTCGGTGGTAGCTTCATATTTAGAGATGTCCACCGTTGCCAGCGTTGACATATCAATGCCGCTGCCGGGTTGGAATACGTTAGCCAGCGTGATGCCGACCACAATGGCAATGGTGGTGATCACTTCAAAATAGATAATGGTTTTCACCCCGATACGCCCGAGTTTTTTCGCGTCCCCGACGCCGGCAATGCCAACAATCAGCGAGGAAATAACAATCGGCACCACAATCATCTTGATCAGATGAATGAAGATATCACCGGCAGGGGTAAGTATATTGGTGATTAACCATTCACGATCGTCTGGCTGATTATGCAGCACGGTTCCTACAATAATGCCGAGGATCAGGGCAATCAGGATCTGCCAGGCGAGGGTGAGTTTAAAACCTTTCATAACGCGTTATTTCCTCAGTTAAAACCCCTTTGCTCTGCTGCGAAGGTGCAGGAGATGATACACACAGGGAAGTGAGCAAAAGCCCGATAAAATAGAGGGTTATAATGGGCTGTATTCCGCTTTGTTCTGCCGGCGGTTTGCACCAGCGCAAGGATACAGCCTGAGTTGATACCTGCTGAACAGCGGCCAGATAAGTACCATTTTCACTGCGGTAAATGCAACCCCCGGCGCGATAGCTTAAATCGTGCGCAGCTCAGTAGCATAAAATGCTGCTGAGACCCTGTGGCTATAACCCGCTGTTATGAAAAGCGTTAATTCGATAATTTTCCGCATAGCTATTCAGATTTGACGATTTTTCCGCCCGGCGCGTTTGCCTAACATTTAATCACAAAAACATCTATTGCCTGCTGAATGCCGCTTTCAGTACGCCGTTTTTTTGCCGCAAAAAGCGCCGTTTTTACGCCCTTTACCGCGTGCCGGCAGGCCGTGATCCAGACTGCAAAACCGAAACAAAGCCCTGGCCCCCTCTTCAATTAACCTTTGATTGACATATGATTAACATCTTCAAGGAGGTCAGCCATGAGCCAAATTCACAAGCATCCTGTACCCGCTGCCATTGCAGCGAACGCCCTGATTAATGCCGACGAGTATGCGGCGCGCTATCAGCAGTCCGTGGACGATCCTGACACTTTCTGGGGTGAGCAGGGAAAAATTCTCGACTGGATCACGCCTTACAGCACGGTGAAAAATACCTCGTTTGCGCCGGGCAATATCTCTATTCGCTGGTATGAAGATGGCATGCTGAATCTTGCGGCTAACTGCCTGGATCGCCATCTGGCAACGCGGGGCGATCGTCCGGCCATTATCTGGGAAGGGGATGACGCCAGTGAAAGTAAAACGCTGACTTTCCGTGAGCTGCACGCTGACGTCTGCCGCATGGCAAATGTATTAACGCAGCTTGAGATTAAAAAAGGCGATGTGGTGGCCATTTATATGCCGATGGTGCCGGAGGCCGCTGTTGCCATGCTGGCCTGCGCGCGCATTGGCGCCGTGCACTCGGTGATTTTTGGCGGCTTTTCGCCGGAAGCCGTGGCGGGACGCGTGGTCGACAGCAACGCGAAGCTGGTGATCACGGCGGATGAAGGTATCCGCGCCGGACGCGCCATTCCGCTGAAAAAGAATGTTGATGACGCGCTGGCTAATCCGCTGGTGACCAGCGTGAAGAATGTGATCGTATTTCAGCGCACCGGAAAAAATACAGAGTGGCATGAGGGACGCGATCTCTGGTGGCACGATCTGGTCAGCCAGGCCAGCGCAGAGCACGAAGCGGTGGCGGTTGAAGCGGAACATCCGCTATTTATTCTGTACACCTCCGGTTCGACCGGCAAGCCAAAAGGCGTATTGCATACCACCGGCGGCTATCTGGTCTATGCGGCCAGCACCTTTAAATATGTCTTTGATTACCATGACGACGACGTTTACTGGTGCACCGCAGACGTCGGCTGGATCACCGGTCACAGCTATCTGCTCTATGGGCCGCTGGCCTGTGGCGCAACCACGCTGATGTTTGAAGGGGTGCCCAACTGGCCGAAGCCGAGCCGGATGGCGGAAGTCGTCGACAAGCACAACGTTACCCTGCTCTATACGGCGCCCACCGCGATTCGCGCGCTGATGGCCGAAGGCGACCGGGCGATTGAAGGCACCCGACGCAGCAGCCTGCGCATCATGGGCTCCGTGGGTGAGCCGATCAATCCGGAAGCCTGGGAGTGGTATTACAAAAAGATTGGCGACAGCCGCTGTCCGATTGTCGATACCTGGTGGCAGACTGAAACCGGCGGCTTTATGATCACGCCGCTGCCGGGCGCAACCGAGCTGAAAGCGGGCTCGGCCACCAAACCGTTCTTCGGCGTACAGCCGGCGCTGGTGGATAACGAAGGCAATCAGCTTGAGGGCGCAACCGAGGGTAATCTGGTTATTAATGATTCCTGGCCTGGTCAGGCGCGCACGCTGTTTGGCGATCATGAACGCTTTGAACAGACCTACTTCTCCACGTTTAAGCATCGCTACTTCAGCGGTGACGGCGCGCGACGCGATGAAGATGGCTACTACTGGATCACCGGACGCGTGGATGATGTCCTGAACGTTTCCGGACACCGGCTGGGCACGGCAGAGATTGAGTCCGCGCTGGTTTCACATCCGAAAATTGCTGAAGCGGCCGTGGTCGGTATTCCGCACAGCATTAAAGGGCAGGCTATTTACGCCTATATCACCCTGAATCAGGGCGAAGAGCCGTCAGCGGAGCTGTATACGGAAGTGCGCAACTGGGTACGCAAAGAGATCGGCCCTATCGCCACGCCGGACGTGCTGCACTGGACCGACTCGCTGCCGAAAACCCGCTCCGGTAAAATTATGCGACGTATTCTGCGCAAAATTGCAGCGGGCGATACCAGCAACTTTGGCGATACCTCTACGCTGGCCGATCCAGGTGTAGTAGAGAAATTACTGGAGGAGAAGCAGTCGATCGCCATGCCGTAATCGTTGCCCTTATCAGCGGAGAGCATCAGCCTGTCCCCGGCAGGCTTCTCTCCGTTAGTTCACCTTACGCCGTATGCTGTTCACCATCGCACAACCCTGATAACCAGAATATTCAATCCGTTAAATCACATTAATGTGAGATTTCCGTCTGCTTTGCCTCTGGAGAAACTGTGATGAATGACACCCTGAATCAACAGGAAGCCGTCTGGCAACAAATAGAAAATAACCCCCGTTTTCAGGAGCTGGTTCACAAGCGCCAGGCTTTTGCGCTGCTGCTGAGCATTATTATGCTGGTCCTGTATGTCGGGTTTATCCTGCTGATCGCGTTTGCGCCCGGCTGGCTCGGCACGCCGCTGCATGCCGGTACCAATGTGACGCGCGGTATTCCAATTGGCGTGGGCCTGATTGTGGTCTCTTTCCTGCTTACCGGCGTCTATGTCTGGCGCGCAAATGGCGAGTTTGATCGCCTGACCAAACAGATCGTCAGCGAGGTAAAATCATGAAGCGCGCGCTCCCGATTCTGCTGGCGCTGGCGCCAGCGGGCGTACTGGCGGCCGATGCGCTGACCGGCGACGTCCAGCAGCAGGCGACCAACTATGAAGCGATAATCATGTTTGTGGTGTTTGTCGCGTTCACGCTGGGTATTACCTGGTGGGCATCAAAGCGTACCCGCTCACGCAGCGACTACTACACCGCAGGCGGCAATATTACCGGCTTCCAGAATGGGCTGGCGATGGCGGGCGATTTTATGTCAGCCGCCTCATTTCTCGGTATCTCCGCGCTGGTCTATACCTCGGGCTATGACGGGCTGATCTATTCGCTCGGCTTTCTCGTCGGCTGGCCGATGATCCTGTTTCTGATCGCTGAGCGGTTGCGCAATCTCGGACGCTATACCTTTGCCGATGTCGCCTCCTACCGGCTGCAGCAGAAACCGATCCGCACCCTCTCCGCCTGCGGTTCGCTGGTGGTGGTTGCGCTCTATCTGATTGCACAGATGGTGGGAGCCGGCAAGCTTATCCAGCTGCTGTTCGGCCTTGATTATCATATCGCCGTGGTGCTGGTTGGCATTCTGATGGTGCTCTATGTTCTGTTCGGCGGCATGCTCGCGACTACCTGGGTGCAGATCATTAAAGCGGTGCTGCTGCTGTTCGGTGCCAGCTTCATGGCGATTATGGTAATGAAAGCCACCGGTTTTAGCTTTAATACGCTGTTTACGGAGGCGATGGCGGTCCACCCTAAAGGCGCGGCGATTATGCAGCCCGGCGGACTGGTGAAAGATCCTATCTCCGCCCTGTCGCTGGGGCTGGGGCTGATGTTTGGTACAGCGGGACTGCCACATATTCTGATGCGCTTCTTTACCGTGGCGGATGCGCGCGAGGCGCGTAAAAGCGTGTTCTGGGCCACCGGCTTTATGGGTTACTTCTATTTCCTGACCTTTATTATCGGCTTTGGTGCGATTCTGCTGGTAGGTGCAAACCCGCTGTTTAAAGACGCCAGCGGCGCCCTGATTGGCGGCACCAATATGGCAGCGGTGCATCTGTCGAATGCGGTAGGCGGCAGCCTGTTCCTCGGCTTTATCTCGGCGGTGGCTTTCGCCACGATTCTGGCCGTTGTCGCCGGGCTGACGCTGGCGGGCGCGTCGGCAGTATCGCACGATCTCTACGCCAGCGTGATCCGTAAAGGTCAGGCAACGGAGCGTGAAGAGCTGCGCGTCTCTAAAATTACCGTGCTGGTGCTGGGTGTGGTTGCCATTGCGCTGGGGATCCTGTTTGAGAAGCAGAACATCGCCTTTATGGTCGGTCTGGCCTTCTCTATTGCCGCCAGCTGCAATTTCCCGATTATTTTGCTCTCCATGTACTGGTCGAAGCTCACCACACGCGGCGCGATGGTGGGCGGCTGGCTGGGACTGCTGACGGCGGTGGTGCTGATGATTCTGGGTCCTACCGTCTGGGTTCAGGTGCTGGGTCACGCTACGCCGATCTATCCTTACGAGTACCCGGCGCTGTTCTCCATGCTGGTCGCTTTTGTCTGCACCTGGTTCTTTTCCATCACCGATCACTCCGCTCAGGGCGCACAGGAGCGCGCACGGTTCCGCGGACAGTTTATTCGTTCGCAAACCGGTGTTGGTATTTCACAGGGAAAATCACACTGATCGCAGGCGCACCGAGTTCGACACGGACGCCATAAATGGCGACCGTACGGGGTGACGTAGGGGGCGCATTTATGCGCCCCTGGTTTATTGCGCGCGCGGTATCAACCGCCATAAATGGCGTCATCCATTCACGTGCGGGAATTGGCCAGGGCGCCATAAATGGCGCCCCTACGGAGGTGATGTAGGGGGCGCATTAATGCGCCCCTGGTTTATTGCGCGCGCGGTATCAACCGCCATAAATGACGTCATTCAGTTACGTGCGGACGTCGACCAGGGCGCCATAAATGGCGCCCCTACGGGGTAACGTAGGGGGCGCATTAATGCGCCCCTGGTTTATTGCACGCGCGGTATCAACCGCCATAAATGGCGTCATTCAGTCACGTGCGGGAATCGACCAGGGCGTCATGAATGACGTCATTGGATCCAATGCGGGAATCGGCACGGTCGCCATAAATGGCGTCATTCAGTCACGTGCGGGAATTAACACGGGCGCCATAAATGGCGCCCCTACGGGGTGACGTAGGGGGCGCATTAATGCGCCCCTGGTTTATTGCGCGCGCGGTATCAACCGCCATAAATGGCGTCATTCAATCACGGGCGGGAATTGACACGGGCGTCATAAATGACGTCATTCAATCACGTGCAGACGTCGACCAGGGCGCCATAAATGGCGCCCCTACGGGGTAACGTAGGGGGCGCATTAATGCGCCCCTGGTTTGCAGCGGCAGATCAGAAGCGGAGTGAGGCACCTACGTATGGGCCATCTACCAGCACGTTATCTTTGCGGCTGCCTTTGTTGTTCAGCTCGATATACTGGTAGCCCACGCGCAGGTTCAGCAGTGAAACTGGCGTAAAGCTCAGGCCGCCTGACGCTTCCTGATAGCTGTCCAGGCGATCGGAAAACGCCTCTGGCGCATAATAATATTCACCATACAGGCCCCACATGCTGTTGAAGCTGTACTGTGCGCCTGCACCCACGGCGATGGTGAAGCCATCACGGCCATCTTCCGGATGTGTAAACAGCGCTTTTGCCGTCGGCGCGACGCGCAGATCGCCAACATCGATGTTATAGCCCAGACCTGCACCGTAGGTGCTGCCGTCATGGTCGCTGCGCAGCCAGTTACCTTTCAGAAACAGACCCGGAGAGGTGGTACCGAGGCCAAGGTTCAGGTTGGTGCTGTGCTCACCCACGTCAACACTGCCCTCAATCGCCTGTACGCTACCGCTCAGCAGTGCAAGGCCCAAAACGCTTCCGGTAACAAGTTGCTTGATCATGCTAATCCACTCCATGAAGTAAAAAATAAGTCGGCGCAAAGAGTAGTTAGCATAGTCGTCAGACACAACTTTTATTGGAAACCTTTACGTAAAATTAAATTACAACGGGAACGATTTATCGATAAACGTGTCATGCGTGCCACAGCAGATGGCTCAGAAGCGGCGCCAGCAGAACCGTGACGACGCCCGAAAGCATCATCACCAGGCTGGATACCACGCCCTCCTGCTGACCAATCTGATAGGCGCGCGCAGTTCCGGCACCGTGAGAGGCGGCACCCAGCCCGGCGCCTTTCGCCACTCCCTGTTTTATCGCGATGCGCAGAAAAAGAATATCCCCTGCCGCCATGCCAAATACGCCTGTGATCACCACAAACAGCGCCACCAGATCGGGCTGTCCGCCCATCGGACCGGCGGCGGCCAGCGCAAATGGCGTGGTGATTGAACGCACGGCCAGACTACGCTGAATACTCTCCGGCAGCGCCAGTAACCGCGCCAGCCAGACTGAGCTGCAGACGGCAACCGTGGTAGCGCACAGGACCCCTGCGCTCAGCGACAGCCAGTGACGCCGGATGAGCGCCATGTTTTCGTATACCGGCACAGCAAATGCCAGCGTGGCGGGTCCCAGCAGCCAGAGCAGCCAGTGACTCTCCGCAATATAGTTTTGCCAGCTGATATGCGTAATAAGCAGCAGGCCGACCAGTACCAGCGGCGTCAGCACCAGCGGCATCAGCATCAGTCGCCGCCAGCGCCGGTAGAGACGCTTGTTGAGGTAATAGACCAGCAGGGTGAATGCCAGACAAAGCAGACTGATGATGGCGTTACTCATGGATATCCTGCCTGCGTGCCGCACGCGCCATTTCAAACCGGTAGAGGCGATCAACCACCAGCGATGTGACCGCCAGCACCAGCAGTGTGCTGATCGCAATCACGATAAAAATACGCCATCCCTCACTGCGCAGCAGATCGCTGTAATTGACTACCGCCACCACCGCCGGAATAAAAAACAGCAGCATTTCAGCCAGCAGCCAGTTTGCCCCGGCACGGACCCAGCCCAGCGGCAACACGCGCAACACAATCAATAACAGCAGCACAACCATGCCGAGTACATTTGCCGGCAGCGGCAGATGCAGCCAGCGCACCAGAAGATCGCAGACGCTGAATAGCCCGATATAAAGCAGCAGCTGCAGCGGCAGTATCAGATGTTGTAACAGACGGGGGCGCGGATTGATGGCGGCAGCCATGGCGATCTCCGGTAATAAATATGAGAAATGCAGTATAAATCTGCCGCTAACCGTGAAAAAAATGAATTAAAATCATCCGGACTATGCCATTAAGGAATGATCATGGATATACGCGCCCTGCGCTATTTTGTCGCCGTAGTACAGCAGCAGAGCTTTACCCGTGCAGCAGAGCAGCTCTATGTGACGCAGCCCACTATCAGCAAAATGGTGCGCCAGCTGGAAGAGGAGCTGGGGTGCGCACTGCTGCGGCGGGAGGGACGCCGTCTGCATCTCACTGACAGCGGTCAGGCGGTTTACCAGCGCGGTCTCGCGATCCTGCAGGAGTTTCATCAGCTGGAGGCGCAGATTGGTGATATTAATCAGCTGAAAACCGGTGAACTGCGCCTGGGTATTCCGCCGATGGTGGGTATGCAGATTGCCGGCTCAATTTCAGCATTTCAGCGCCGCTATCCCGGCGTGCAGCTGCATATTGCAGAATCAGGCGGGCTGACCGCACAGCAGGCGGTGCTGAGCGGCGCGCTGGATATTGCGCTTACCGCCCTGCCGGTTGAGCCCGGTTTACCGCTTAACACGCTGGAGCTGATGCGCCATCCGCTCTGCGTGCTGGTATCGCGCAGCGCGGCCTGGCACGCCCGTCCGCATCTGACGCTGGCAGAACTGGCGCAGCATCCGCTGCTGATCCTGAATGAAGAGTTTGCCCTTAACCGGCAGCTGATGCAGGCGTTTCAGCGTGAAGGCATAACGCCTCAGATTGCGCTGCGCAGCGGTCAGTGGGATTTTCTGGCTGCGATGGTGCAGGCGGGGATGGGCGTAGCCGTACTGCCGGAACCTATCTGTCAGCGGCTGGATCCGCAGTCGCTGGCATGGCTGCCGCTGGCATCTGCGCTGGAGTGGCGTATCGGATTGATCTGGCGGGAAGGGAGCTATCTGTCGCGCAGTGCGGAAGCCTGGATCAGCTGCTGCCGCACACACTGGCCGGATGATGCGCCGCGTCTGCAGGTGTGAGACGCGGCGGCATTCAAAGGCGGTTACTCCTCTTTCTCAATCAGCAGCGCTTCCAGCAGATCGAGATCGCGCAGCAGGCGCTGCATCGTTTCGTTAGAAATCTGCTGTGTTGCGCGCAGGTGATAGACTTCAGCACGCTCGGCGCGCAGCGCGGTCAGACGGAAACGACGCTCCAGATTCTCAGCAAACAGCGCCTGATCCACGTCATCCTTGCCATCCACGCGGCGGCGCAGATTGCCAATCACCCGCAGGCTGACCTCTTTAAGCAGCTCCGGATCGATATTCTCTTCGGTATCACTCTCCAGCCGCTGCTCCATCTTATGCAGGCTTTCAATCGCCACACCCGCCATCGCGGCTCGCGCATGCTGCAGTTCATGACGGTGGCCTGCTTTATCATGGCTGTCGATACCGCGCAGCAGGAGAGGCAGCAGGATAACGCCAACAAACAGGGAGAAGAGGATCACGCCGGTGGCGATGAATACCAGTTCATAACGCGCCGGGAAGGGCTCGCCATTGCTGAGAAACAGCGGAATAGAGAGCACGCCCGCCAGCGTAATCGCACCGCGTACGCCCGCAAAAGAGGCAATCAGCAGCTCGCGCAGCGAGTAGTTTGAGAATTCCAGCGGTTTTTTCTTCAGCAGGCGCATACTGGCGCGCTTCATGATCCAGAGCCAGCCGAAACGCACAATCATCAGCGCCGCATACACCAGCGCGACATCGGTAAACAGCATCCACAGCTCGACGTTGGGATCGGCATTCGCCTGCTCAACGGACGTCGCAAGGATATCCGGCAGCTGCAGGCCGAGCATCAGGAACACCATGCCGTTGAACACAAACTCCAGCATCTGCCAGACGCTGTTTGCACGCAGGCGCATCGCCAGCGGCGCCTGACGGATGATACCGGAGCGGGTGATGGTCATCCCGGCCGCGACGGCGGCAAGGATACCGGAGACGCCGAGGTGTTCAGCAATCAGGTAGGAGGCAAACGGCAGCAGCAGCAGCAGCACGGTCTGCGTCGCCGGATCGTCTCCGCTCCAGCGGCTCAGCAGGCGCAGCGAGCGGCCATAGAGCCAGCAAACGGCCACGCCGGCAATCAGTCCGCCAATGGCCACTTTAAGAAACTCCACGCTGGCGCCGCCCCAGGTAAAGACCATGGTGCCCATCGCCACGGCGACCGCGAACTTCAGCGATACCAAGCCAGAGGCGTCGTTCATCAGCGCCTCACCCTGCACAATCGACATGATTTTCTTTGGAATGCGTCCTTCGCCAACGATACCCGACAGCGCCACGGCGTCGGTCGGTGACAGCACGGCCGCCAGCGCAAAAGCCGGGATCAGCGGAATACCCGGTACCAGCCAGTAGATCAGGTAGCCGATACCGACCACGGTGATCAGCACCAGTACCAGCGCCAGCCCGAGGATCTCGCGACCGTGGCTCAGAAACTCATTGATAGGCGTCTTCCAGCCGTCAGCAAACAGCAGCGGCGGGATAAACAGCACCAGAAAGAGTTCCGGATCGAAATCAACGTGCAGGCCAAACGTGGGCCAGGCAAGTAAGGCACCCGCTGCGATCTGCACCAGCGGCAGCGGAATTTGAAACGGCAGGATTCTTGCCGCGACGCCGGAGAGTGAGACCACCAGCGTCATAATGAGAATAGTAAAAAAGATTTCCATGCTTTCCTTAGGCGAATCGAAATGGTTAAAAGCGAGGGTCGTTACGCTAAAAAGTGTAAAACAAAACGCCGCACATAGGGGGACCCGATGTGCGGCGCTGGCAAAGTCAGGGGATTATCTGGAAATTACTGGAGCCTGTGGTCAGATAGCCCAGCCTGCCGCATAAAAGGTGACCAGTGCGACAGCGATCGCCACTGTTCCCGCGTTAAGTTTGCGCCACTCCCCGGCAAACAGACGGCCAATCACCAGCGAGGCGAAGCCCAGCATAATGCCGGTCACGATGTTACAGGTCAGCACAATAAACACCGCGGTCAGCAGGCCTGACATGGCATCGACAAAATCGCTGAAATCAATTTTTGCCACGTTGCTCAGCATCAGTAACCCGACATACATTAGCGCCGGCGCGGTCGCATAGACCGGCACCAGACCGGCAAGCGGCGACATGAACAGCATCAGCAGAAACAGTACGCCCACGACGATAGCGGTTAAGCCGGTTTTGCCACCCGCTGCCGTACCGGCTGCTGATTCAATATAGACCGCTGCCGGAGACGCACCGACCAGGCCGGCAAACAGGCTGCTGAGGGAGTCGCTGGTCAGCGCCCGGCCGCCATTAAGGATCTGCCCTTCTTTATCGAGCAGATTGGCCTGCCCGGCGACCGCACGAATAGTACCGGTCGCATCGAACACCGCCGTCATAACCAGCGCCAGGACGCTGGGCAGTACGGCTGGCTGCAGCGCGCCTGCGATATCCAGACTGAACATCGCTGACTGACCGCTGGCATCCTTCAGACTTGGCATCGCAAACAGCCCCTGCCAGGTGACCGCCGGATCAAACACAAGCCCGATCAGTGAGATAGCCAGTATAGTCAGCAGGATCCCGCCGGGTACGCGACGTTTTTCCAGGCCAAAGATTGCCGCCAGACCCACCAGCGACATGATGACCGGAAACGCGGTGAAATCGCCCAGCGCCACCGGCAGGCCTGCGGCCGGATTTTTCACTACCAGACCAATACCGTCTGCTGCAATCAGCAGTAAAAACAGGCCGATCCCAACCCCGGTACCGTGCGCCACGCCCATCGGCAGATTACGTAAGATCCAGGCACGGATACCGGTTACCGAGATAAACGTAAACAGTAATCCCATCAGGAATACGGCACCCAGCGCGATCGGTACGCTGATGTGCTGCCCAAGCACCAGGCTGAATGCAGTGAAGGCGGTCAGCGAGATAGCACAGCCGATAGCCAGCGGCAGATTGGCCCAGAGTCCCATCAGCAGGGAGCCAAACCCGGCGACCAGGCAGGTGGCAACAAATACCGCCGTCGGGGAAAAGCCCGCTTTACCAAGCATGCCCGGTACTACAATAACCGAGTAGACCATGGCCAGAAAGGTGGTCAGCCCCGCCAGCACTTCCTGCCGCACGTTGCTGCCGCGTGCTGAAATGTGGAACCAGGCGTCCAGTTTTCCACTGGCCGGGCGTGAGTCGCCAGACATAATTATTCCTCTGCATATTTTAGATGTAAGTCGCCGCACAGCTGCCGCTTACGCATCACCCTGGTGGGGATTTCTCAAAGAGAAAAGAGGCGCAAACGATTACGCAGCTATGTACTTCCCGTCAAAGAGGGGGAGATAAAATGGCAGGCGATTATCTGGCGTTTGGGGTGACGTTTTCAACTGTTAATCGTCACCGGGCTGGAGAAAGCACGTCTGCGGTGACGGCGGATCAATTCGGGGCGCATTAATGCGCCCCCTACGATTACCGGATTCCGGGCCGCATACGGTTTTGTAGGGGCGCCATTAATGGCGCCCTGGCCCACGCGATTACCGGATTCCGGGCCGCATACGGGTTTTGTAGGGGCGCCATTAATGGCGCCCTGGCCCGCGGTAATTATTCGCTCCGGGGCGCATTAATGCGCCCCCTGCGGCGACATCGGCGCCCTGGCCCCGCGATTACCGGATATCGGGCCGGCGTCAGTCGCTGAATTTAATCGGGCCGCCCTGCTTCAGCGCTCGCTGCCAGGCGGCGCGCTGCTGCATCTCTTCCAGCCAGCGGGTGGTGGCAGGCAGATCGTGCAGGCCGCCGCGCATCTGAAGCGCCAGCAGCGGAAAACTCATCTGAACATCAGCGATACTGAAACGCGAACCGGCAAAAAACGCATGCTGACTTAAATGCTGTTCAATCACGCGGGTATGCAACGCCAGCTGCTTATTCAGCCAGGCTTTCTCCATGCCTTTACGCATGGCGCCGCCGATCGGGCGCAGCAGCCAGGGAACCGGTTTTTTGCTTAGCTGCGCAAAAACCAGCTTGATGATCAGCAGCGGCATCAGCGATCCCTCAGCATAATGCAGCCAGTAGCGCCCCTGAATCTGTTCATCTTCATTGCTCAGCGTCAGCTGCTGCTCGCTGTCATACTTCAGCTGCAGATACTCCAGAATGGCGCCAGATTCAGCAATAACGCGGTTGCCATCGGTTATTACCGGTGATTTCCCCAGCGGATGCACCTTCTTCAGCTCGTCGGGTGCCAGCATCGTATTTTCCCGCTGATAACGTTTGATCTGATACGGTACCGCCAGCTCTTCCAGCAGCCATAACACACGATGCGAACGGGAGTTTTCCAGATGATGAACGGTGATCATGTACAGCTCCTTGCTGATAAAGGTATCGCACCAGTATAGCGGATTAACGCCCCTGCTCACCCTGCTCACCCTGCTCCGGGTCAAGCAGCACGGCGCCTGATCCCTGCTGCGCCAGCCGGTCGCCGGGGTTGCGTAACGGACAGTCGCGCATCGACAAACAGCCACAGCCAATACATCCATCCAGATCGTTCCGCAGCCGCGTCAGCGTCTCAATGCGTTTATCCAGCTCCTCACGCCAGTGCTGCGTCAGCGCATCCCACTCCTGTGTCGACATCCGTTTATTCGCCGGGACATGCATCAGGCTCTCACCCACCGTCGCCAGCGGAATACCGATACGCTGCGCAATTTTAATGATCGCCACGCGGCGCAGCACGTCACGGCTGTAGCGTCGCTGATTGCCATTATTACGGGTGCTGGAGATCAATCCTTTGGTTTCATAAAAGTGCAGTGCCGAGACCGCTACGCCGCTACGTTTAGCCACTTCCCCTGGCGTCAGCACCGGCTTTGGATAGTTACGCTCTTTTTTTACCATCAGCCTTTACCTCAAGTTAACTTGAGGAACTATACTCGCTCACCATCAAAAGTACGAATTTCTCACCGGGTGATACCCCTTCAGAAGGATGAGGCTATGATGCAACAGGAAATCATTCATTCACTGACTAACTGGATCGATCAGAATCTGGATAAAGCACTGTCGATTGATGATGTGGCAGCAAAATCGGGTTACTCAAAATGGCATCTGCAGCGTATGTTCCGTACCGTCACGAAACAGACGCTGGGTGGCTATATTCGTGAACGACGTCTGACGATGGCGGCAGAAGCGCTGCTGCAGACGCAGCGACCGGTTTTTGATATCGCTATGCAGTATGGTTACGATTCGCAGCAAACCTTTTCGCGCGTGTTCCGCCGGCAGTTTTCGCAGACGCCTACGGCGTATCGTCACGCCATGCGTCGTCAGGCGATTGCGCAACGGCCTCGCCTGCTTAGCTTTGACTGCGGCGATAATATGAACAGCTTCGCCCAGCGCACCACCGGTGAATGCTGCCCTGTCCGGTAATCAGCGCGCCTGCTTCAGGCGCTCTCTTCCAACTTTAGCCGCGCGTCCCAGCCCGCCTTCGCGGGTACAAAATTTGTTCAAAATTTCAAATCCGCTGATATAATGTGATCCAAATCACACTTAATCCGACGTGAGAGCGTTTCCTGACGCGCTCTTTGCCGTCAGTGATGTCCGGTTAATGTCAGGGATATTACTGATTTGAAGAGGTTTCGCGTCAATGGCTACGTTAACAACCAGTTTACTGGTAATGCGCTGGGGTATTCTGAGCGCTGTTCTGATGTTTCTCGCCAGCTCGATGAAAATAAAACTGCGGCAAAAGAGCCATCCGGTTATGGCGCTGCTGTGCGGTGGTCTTGGCGTGGGGATGTCCTGCTGGTTTGTGACCGGACTACTGGGTATTACGCTGAGCATGGAGAACGTGCACAACTTTATGCAGATTAGCAAACAGGCTTTTATCGATGTGATGAGTCAGGCGCCGACTGAGTGGCCAATACCCTGAACAGTATGCATAAAAAACCCCGCGCTGCGGGGTTCTTTATATTGCTGTGCGATCAAATTTTCTTCAACACGGCGGGAATACCGACTTCCGCAACCGAAACGCCCGGTCTCTTCGTACCGCGACGATCCTGAATCCACATATCACCCATCATCTGGTCCAGTCCGCGGTCCAGACCGGTTACCAGCCCGGCACCCGGCGTGAAGGTCAGCTCACCAAAGTAGATCTCTTCACCGTGGATATACCAGTCAACGCGGACATAGTCGAAATCGCTGGCCAGCGTCTTACTCAGCGCCAGCGCCTTCTGCAGCTGCGGCAGAATAGGCTCAACATCCAGACCGGTATCGCGGATCTTGTGATACGCCTCGTTCAGATTGTTGACGTAAAAATTCATCGACAACAGCGGGTTGCAGCGATTGTAGATCACCTGCAGCACATATTCAAAACTGCCATCGCGCTTGTTGAACATGTGAAATTTGTAGTCAATCGGCGCACTTTTGCCATCGCCAATGTACTGCTCTACCAGAATCCGCGGCTTGATGTAGCGATAGTGGATCTCACGCGCTTCATTCGCAAAGTCCGTTTTCAGCCAGCGATGACAGTCGCTGATGATCTGCTGCTTCTTCAGCGCATCCGGCTCTTCCAGCAGGATCTCAACCATGTTGGAACCATGGTTAGGCTTGATCACAGTGTTCTTCCACTGCGACAGCGTGTGGAGCGAATGCGGATCGCTGGTCTCGTAAACCAGCGGGATCAGATACTCACTGCCTACCTTCTCAGCTATGTATTCGCGTACTGAATACTTGTCCGACAGGCGACCATAGATTTGATAGTCGCCATACACAAATTTGCGATACAGCACCTTCTCGTTAAACACCTTTGGCTCGCGCAGATTAGGCAGCTTACGGAATTTACGGAAGTAGTAGATGCGATCCTGCGTAGCCCAGGGCATCTTCTTGATAAAATACTGAACGCTTCTTCTGAGTTCTTCTTTCAACCTGAGCATATCTGACCTCATTTGTAGGTTTTGTAGTTGAGTGAGGAAACCTGAATTTTTTGAATGACGCCGTTTTTAAAGAAGTAATTCATTACGGTAAGGGAGAGCAGCTCAGTGATGAAGACGCTCCAGGCGGCACCCATAATGCCGTAGCCCTGGATCAGCCACCAAGAGAGCGGCAGGCTGATAACCATCAGGCAGAGGATCTTCTTCAGCAGATAGTTAAACCCGCCCTCTTTGACCATGTAGCGGTAAGCTACGGTCCCCATTGCCGAAAAGCAGGTTGCTAACGACAGTAACGTAACGAGACTTCCCGATTGTGTGTACTCGTGACCATATAACGCGATGATGATCTTCTCGCCAAACATGGCGATCACCGCCAATAACAGCAATGAAACTCCCATGACATAGCCGTTCAGCCGCGCGGTGAGTTTGATTGCGGCTGCTCCACGCTCACGGAAAATTTCCGAAAAGCAGGAAGTGATGATGGCAACCGGAATAAAAATCCAGGAAGCCGAAATGGTGTTGGCCGCGGCGAACAGGCCCAGATCGCGGGCGGAGGCGATGCCGGCCAGAAACATTTGTGCCGCTTTCACCTGCACGGAGATAAAAATACTGGAGATAGCCAGCGGCAAACCGGCATACATCAGGTAGCGCAGATAGGTAGTGCGTTTCTGCTGCGGCGGCGCAATATCCTGATGCTCACGGTAAAAATTGATGCGCTTGATGAGATAAGGCACCAGCGTTACCGCCACGATGGATACGGTCAGCCACAGCGGATTGAGATGCAGCCACGCGATGGTAAAGCTCAGCGCAAAGCCAAGCAGCAGTCCCACTGAGTTAGCCAGCGTATTGAGCCGCGACGCGAGACGTGCGTTGTTGTAGACGCTAAAAGTGTCCTGCGTTACAAATACCGAGGAGATAAATGAGGCCAGCGCAAACGCGAGAAAATTCTCCTGCATGTTGTACCAGACCCAAATCAAGACCGGAATAGAGGTCAGCAGCAGCAAGGCGAGGCGCATGGTGCGCGCCACGGCCATCAGACGCAGACCTTTAGGCGCACTTTTGCTGATGCGCTTAAACAGGATGGTTTCGGTACCGAAAATCGCCACGGTCTGCACCATGGAGAATAGCGAAGCTGAAAATGCCATTTGGCCAAATATGGTCGGGCCAAACGATTTTGCCACATAGGAGGTGACAAAGATGACGCCAAACACCGAGACGACTTTTTCAGACATCATCCAGACGGCATTAGACATTACGCTCAATTTCATTGACTGGTCCTTAGTATTACTTACAGCAACTGCCTTGCGGTAAAACGTCCTTGAAATGAATTAACAAGCGCTCAGTGGGCCTGACAAAAATTAATAACTTCAAACCAGGCTGGTCCGAAAAATGAGACTCGCGTCAGGATTTAGAAGAGAAATTCAGGAAAATTCTGATTAAATCTGGTGCGAATTTCAGCGGATGTAAACGATTTCAACCCGAATTCGAGACAAAAGTTTACTGGCACGCCCTCTCTTTTTTGCAAGAAAGCTGTACCGAATATCCAATGTTTGTCGTATTTTTCTGCATTTGGGATGGAATGAATCTATATCAAAAAGCCAATGCCAGGAAGATGTTCATTGGCATTCATAATAAAATAAGATTTATCCCATGATGATATTTATTCTAAATATCTTAATTTATCCCTCGCAATTCAAATCGCGCACTTTAATACTGCATTAATACCGTTTTTGCAGTACCAGATATTAATACAGTAATTCTCATCCACTAATTGATAAGAAAGGTAAGAGCATTTATGAGAAAGTCACGATATAGCGAAGAGCAAATCACCAATGCCATTAAAGCTTCTGAAACAGGAGTAAAAGTCAGGGAGATTTGTGAAGAGCTCGGCATTTCAGAGGCGACCTTCTACAGCTGGAAGAAGAAATTTTCAGGTCTGTCTTCTGAAGAAGGAAGAAAAATCAAAGAGTTAGAGGACAAGCTGCAAAATCTTACCCGCGAGCTGCAAACGCTAAGTTCCGATAAAGAGATGCTGCAGAGCGTACTCAAAAACTTCTTTACCACCAACGAAAAGCGTCAGGCAGTCAACTTTTTGCAGACAACCTTTGATATTGGAACCCGCCGCAGCTGTCGTTTGCTCGACATTAGCCGCAGCGTTTACCACTATCCGTCAGGATCGGAAAATCGCTAATAGTTGTAAGGCCGCTGTTATTTGACTAAATGCTGAGATTTGTTCTTACCAGAAGAGATAAAGATCATTTAATCCGGCGTTCATAATATAACAATTCGCACCTCTTTTTCCTGATGAGTAATGACAGGAAAATGCTTCTTTTTTTGCGGTAAAATTGATTAACACCAGCAAAAGCCTTGTATTTTAAGCCATTTAGACGTTGCCCAATCTCATTGCGGTGAGATTGGCGCTTCGTTTATTTCATTAACACTGCTGTTGCTGACCTTAAATCATCGTTGTTTTTAATTAGCACAACTGAACATCCCCTCCGGCTGCACCACTTTTACCCTCTCATTTACCCTGGTCCTGACGGCTGCGCTTAAAAATCGATGCGTCGCCTGGGATAATCAATTTATGATTTAATTTCTCCAGGACTTTTCCCGCTAAAAAACGTAATGAGCTTTAAACTATATGAGATAAAAAGCGATATGACCGATAAATAACATGCGGTTATTTGTCGCTGGTTTTAATATTTTTCTGCGGATTGTGACCGGGATCATTCTTAACCACACCGCTCTCGCTTGATACCTGAATGGTTTTTCTTCCCGATAAACAGGGCCACTCTCTGATTAAAACCGGGGGCAGCAGATCGCTTTTAGCCATTTTTTATTCTCATTTCTTCTCATGAACAGGCAGATGCGACCCCGCTACGTATAAAAAACAGACGGTACCGGCCGGTTGTCATCAGCGTGAGCGTGCCAGAGCGGCGGAGCTTTATGTAAAAAGGTGATTAAAAGAAGAGCTTTTTACTCACTTAAGGGCATATAGCGGCAGATGCGCAGGCGATGAGGCGGGGGAATCAAGCAAAAGCGGGTGGGCTAAATTCTTAAAAACGCCGGCAGAACGCGACAAATTGACGCTGGCTGAACATCACTGGCCGCAGCCACTGGATGAGGAGGCGTGAAAAACAGAGAGTCTGGAAACCTCAGCAAAAGCGGTTAGCGACATAATAATAAGCCGGGCAAAACCCGCGTGGCTCTGGCTGTAAAAAAGCGCATCATTACTGGCGGGCTATATCGCAGCGTAAACCTGCCGGGCTGACGCTGCGGCACTTCTGTTTTCGTCAGGCTGTCCGTTGCCTCTCAATCTCAGTCAGTAACTTCTGAACTAACCCTGCAGCGAAACGCTATCGGCTAACAAGCTCATCTTCGTCTTCATCGTTCTCGCTATGGAAACGTGCATAGGCAACAGCCCCCACCTTTTCATAGCCTTCACCATGCTCGTCATCCCCAAAACGTCTGCCAAGCGCTGCCAGCCCGTCCGTCAAAGCCTCCGGGTGCTGCTTTGAACGAATACGCTGAACGAATAGAGCTGCGACTTCCTCTACCGAACCGGAATATCTGATCACGTGGATTAGGTCAGCAGCATCCTTCCTCTCCTGCCGTTGATCTAAAGCCAGCGCTTTCAGAATCACAAATGCTGGCACGTCTGCAAATCGCACTGTATCTACTGATATACCATTACCATCCAGAAGCTGTGCAGAAACGGTCTTCTCCTGATACCAGTCGTGGACGATTCTGGCATGCTTAATTGTTAGCGCCGAAACTCTTTCCCCATCGACGCTGATGGTCCGGCCTGGCTCCTCATTACCCGCATCCCGGAGAAGCTCAACGACTACTTCGATGTTGTCATTGACCCTGCGACGCCAGCGCCAGGACGCAGGCTGCCCATCTTCAATCCATCGGGTAAAGCCGCGTGCTTTTAGCTGCTGCGCAAGGCTAGCGTACTCGTTGCCGGCTGCCAGTATTTCAAGGTTTAACACAACATCTACGTCTGAAGTTCCCGCATGTACAGGAATTTCAGGCGGAGTCGCTGGTGTAAGGTAACGGGGGACCAAACCACCGACAAGTCTCAGAGTTTCTCTCAAATTTCCAAAGGCGCTTAACAGTGTAAGCAGCGTCCTCTCGCATGCCAGTGTGACATTTTGATCGTATCCAGCCGCTGTACGAGGTTTCAATTCCGTTGCCATAAAGACTCCAATCGTTCTCTGATATGTTGCGCCAGTTCCTTGTTGCGGCCCCGACCATCTAACAAGTCCAGATACAGAATGTAAGGACTGGCGAAAAAGACAGGCTGATCCAAGTGCATATATCGATAAAGCAAACTCGCAGGTTCGCGCTCAATGAGCGTAACGTTTGCCCCTTTACTCACTGGCTTCAGGTTTAATCTATCAGCCATCTTATCCGCATAGCCCCTGGGCACAATGATCTCTGCTCCCTCAGTACTGGTCAGCAGTGGAGCATAAACATTCGCTGCAGCAGCACCCGTAAATGCCCACGGATAATCCACTTTCTGACGGTCTATCTCTTCCGCCAGGTGAGCCAGCAAATGCTCGGGCGTTTCGACAAAGGTGTACCACTTTGACCTCTTTTCTTTACGCCCCTGCCACTGCTCAGACCAGGCGTCCAAAAGCTTATCAGGGTGAGTGAGCATTCTGCGCTTGCCCGGCCCTCTACCAGTAGACTCCACCCATTCAAGCAATGTTAGTTCCTGCAGGACAAGAGAGCAGGTGTATGGAGATGTTTCGGCATTTTCGGCCAGTTCTGCGCCGGTCAACCACTTATGGCTATTTATCAGAAGCGCATGTATTACACTTTCCCGAGCCTCAGTGAAAAGCTCAATGCCATGAGTCTTCTTTTTGGTACGGTGGGAAGGCTTTTCGATGTTAATGAGCCAGCCTTCATGCTTCAGATAAAGGCTACCCCCCAGCTCGAATGAGGCGATATTTTGATTCCTGAGCTCCTGTTTAGCCCCGGGACTCAACTCACCTGCAGCAAGCAGTCCAATCGCTTCGTGACAATCACTGGTTTCATCTATGCTTCTGCGAAGCTGGTAGACAGCATTTCTCAGGTCTCTTGGGTAGACCTTTTTTTTGACGTCGACAAATACCTGCAGGGTTTTACCCGGAGTCTTGATCACAATCTTGCCATCAAGTTCAACTCCAGCTTCGGGAAGCTCGTGTGAGGCATTCAGCACAGAAGCTTCGGAGCCGAAGGCTTCAGCAATAGCTTCCCTCAGTGCATCCAGCATCTGTTGTTCAAATCCTGAATAATGTGGGTAATGGCTCATGACATTCGTTTCCAGCCCGTTATTAGCTGTGCAAAAATAAAGCTAGCTTAGCTAATATTAGCCATAATTGCATCATTAGCTGCTCAGCTAATAATGGCTTTAATGCTAATATTGCTCTTTCCTGCTTTGCATGAGCTGGCGCGTCCATACAGATAAAATATGTCACTCTTTTTTCTCCTGGCTGTCATGCAGGATCTTTGAATCAAAAAACGGATATGAATTGATATTTGATGAGTGCCGAAAGTAAAAAATAAAAAGCCCCTGTATTAACAGGGGCTTGCGCATATATCTTTAAAGGTGACTTATCAGTCAGCTTCAGAACGGTTAGATTCACCTGATATGTCACAACCATATGTGCCATCAATAAAAAAATGCCATATGTAAAGGGATATTGGCATCCCACCCCGAGAAAAAACTTAAAATGTAATGTTATTTGTAAAGTTTTCCCTAACCTTACCTATTAAACACTACATTGTCAGCAGCGATTACTGAGTAGATGGATCAGCCCAAAAACCAAGTTTGCATCATGAGACAATTTTGTTTTCGTTAGATTGGTCGTTGCTGTTGCCTATCAATCCCGGGCAGTAAGCTCAGGACTAACCGTGTTGCAACACGCTGACGACCAGCAAGCTCGTTTTAGCCGTCTTCGCCGTTCTACTGATAGACCTAATCGCCTGTCTTATAATTGACAATTATGGAGCCTAGATGAAAATGTGGGGTGTCAGACTTTTCATCCACAAGTTAGTGATATAATGCTCCACCATATGTTGACATATACCGAGGTATTCATGAAAAACCATGTTGATATAAAACTCCAAAGATTGATAAGGGCGCGGTATGACGCCGCGTTCGAAATTTGGAGTGAATGTAAATGGTTAGAAATCGGGCCTGGCGTCGCCACCATATATATCGGTTAAAATCCAAGAGAAAAACATATCGAACTACGGTCGCTAAAACACCGAAAGTTGTAGGGAAAATTTACCAAACACCTTGTTCATGTTCTTGTTATATTTGTGGTAATGAACGAATCAACCATGGCGAAAACACTCAAGAACGCCGTGCAAAGTCACGGTACACTGATTAATTTACATTAAGTATGTAAGAGAATAGTCAGGCTGGTTTTGACACCTGTAAACCTAATCCGGTGTGTCTCCAAGCTGGATAGAATGATGCCTAAGTCACTTTTGTCTCGACAACCCCCTACTACATAGGCCAAAAGCTGTGCAGTAGGGGGTTACCTCAAAGGAAAGACTCAGGCGAATCTTGCCAAGCATAATTCCCATGCATAGGGCAATCATACCTGTTAGCGCTGGTGTGTGCGGCTGCCAACAGCCATTAAGGGTGCCTGATGCGCTTCCTATCAGTATACAGCGTTGCTAAGTTTCGCGTCCAGTTCCTTTGCAAAATCAAAGTCATTCCATTTTGTAAACCAATATTCATTTAATGATATAATTCTTTTTACATACGATTCGTCAATTCCATAACGAGAAAGCAGAGCCTTCTTAAAAGAAACAGATATGTATGGGCAAGCAATTAGGTCCAACGTTAAGTGAACCAATTCAGACTCATTTAAAAGTGTATCAACTTTCATGCTATAAATATTATCAATATGAAGCAAAAGATGCGCCCTGACTCCATCATATCTTTTCTTGTCACTCATATAAAACATTAGAGAAGTAATGGAAAAGTAATTCAAGTTATCATCAAATGAGTAGACACCACCATCAAAGCTAATATTAAAATACTTCATCAAGCTTTTTTCACCTAACCAATAATATTTACCAAGCTGTCTAATCAGCACTAATAAATACAAGGTTTCGATAGGTGTTGTTTTATCAACAGAATATTTATCTAAAATAGAACATGAGTTATCGAATACACATTTGAATACAATATGCTGATATTCCTCACCTAATTTTTGATCTTTAACAAACATAATTATTTGCTGAATTATTCTACATAATTTTATGGTGCTATTCACTTTAGGGGCAACTGCATATATAAAATATGTGAAATTCACCACAGATACAATAGCATTAATTAATTGGCGGTCGCCACTTCCATCTTTTGAAAGCTCTTTATAATCTTTAAAAAGTGTCTTGATTTTCCTTTCAATTATAGACAATGAATAGTTTAAGATATCTGAATATGTTATGCCTGATACAGAAAGTATCGATTTAAAGTCGGTAGATAAACTATTTTGATGTATGTAGACATTTTCTTTCTTTGAATCTTCATCTAGAGAATCATTTTCAGCAATGTTGTAAGATATTCTTTCCGATATCAGATTCGCTATTTTTTTCTTGGCAATAGTTATTGGCGTTATTATTGGGCGCGAAAACCTCTCTTCTTTATATTTATTCAAACTTAGCTTATAAGTCTTTAGATTTGTCTGCGTACTTATTCTAATTTTATTAAACACATCCTCGTCATTATAAAAAATGAAATAATCATCGACGCAGCGATATACTTGGTAATCCTCCCCAAGAACTAAACCGTCTTTATTAAGATCATTGATGATATTATTATCTACGGACTGCAGTATTATCTCTGCAAAAATCCTGGATAATTCCGGTCCAATTATTATGCCATTTGTTTCGTTGTAGTTCGACCTCTGCATTAATTGATCAAATTTAAATGGGAATGTCGACTTTGTTTTATTTAAATGTAGTTTTGCATAACTTTTTTGCAAAACAGCCCATGAAATTGAATGGGTGTAAATTGAATCAAAACAGTTAGATACATCTAATTTAGAGAGAAAATTAAAACGTTTTTCACACCAATGATGATCTTCAGATTCATAAAACTCAAAAATATTACGATATTTCTTATACACAAAAAAAGATTTTAAATTTTCATAATCTTGGCCTTCAACCTCAATACTTAAATCTTCTTTGTCAAAACTTTCAATAAGAGACTTCGAATCGATGTAAGTACAACCAGCGACCCTTTTTGCTGATCTGAGGCTAAATGGGCTAACATTAGAATAGTATGTTATTAAATCTTTATAATTTCTATAAAAATCAACACCTAATAACTGCCCCTTAGGGTGCATTAGTGACAAATATCTGTATTCTTTATGCTTATGCGAAATTGGAAAAGTAAAGGCAATACTAGGTAGTTTAGCATGCTCAATATCTGTAATAATATAACTAATGCCATTATCAACTATTTCAACTGTTGCGGTGTTCTGTTCAAGACCCAATAAAAGTAGAATTAAACTATTTAAACAACAATCTCTCTTTAACCATATAAAATTCAATCCATCATGTTTTATTTGATGTTTAACAATAAAGTTGTAGAGATGTCTATTTGAAAAAATAATAGGAACTTCATATGGTAGAAAATCGGAAAGAACTACTCGCTCTATTGGGAAATTTATAGATAATGCTTTTTTAGACATGTGACCACCCCTTAGATATATCGCTAAAATCGATGAAACTAAATTTCCTAAAAATTTTATCTTCAAATCCTTTTTTAAAAGAAAACCTACTAATTCTTTTTTTAAGTTTCTGATCTTGCAATCCATTTATTTTGTTAGATAAATAAGCATCTAATCCGCTTAAATCAGATAAATCAGTTATGAATCGATTGCTAAAATATATGCCAACAAAAGCTTTTGACTTACTATTATAAAGCCGAGTATTTCCGGTAAGGAATTTCATTCTAAGTAAAATATTTCTTGCTGCTCTCTTCGGTGTTTTACTAACACTCTGATTATATTCATAAAATATTTTATCAATCCTATTCCTTATTTTTTGGACTTTATTAGAACTCATCTTTATACTACAACCTCCAGCAGTTATCTGGAATTTATAGCCTAGATACTCAAAGTTTTTGTTAGATTGCGTAAATAAGTCCAACTCTTTTGTTTTATTATTAAGAAGCAAGCCACGGTCATTTATAATATTAGTGATCTTGGGGAGATAGTCACCTATATTCCCTCCTTTATTTGGTGAGAAGATTACTATCAAATCATCTACAAATCGTTCATAATAAGTAACATCTGATAGCGTTCTTATTTTATTATCCACAACACTCATATACAGCTCAGATAAATACGAACTTATGCCTACACCACGAGGCACTCCTTTATCTAACCCTGTCAAAGCCTGATACTTTCTAATTAACTGCGTAATAACCCGACGTGGAGGAACAGATAATTTAGGTGACGAATGCAAAATATCTAATAAAGACTTATGATTTATAGATTCATAAAAACTTTCAACATCGGCCCTGATTATGTACTTTGGACTCATTTCCTTAGCCAAAGCGCTTAGGCGACTGATAATCAGATCCCTATTATTCGATTTTATTGTGTATAAAGAACTTAAAATATATTTTATTTGCCAAGATACAAATAATGCTTCAACTGAATTCCCAATTGAATATACATTTTTATTTTTCACTTGTTGTGGCAACAATGTCAGAGGTAAAGTATACCCTTTCACACTGACATTACTTGCAATAACCTTCAACTTACTATTTACTTCATTATTATATTGCTCCTTCCTTAGTTTGATATGCGAATTAATTTTTCCTTTCTTTTCTTCAAATTTATCCGTGCTAATCTGACCATTTTTATGTCTTCTTGCGAGCCAATAAATAAAACCTTTTAGCCTTATCATTTTTTTCCTGATTTTATAAGCATCAGGAAAGTGTTCAACTTCTATAGCACCTTTATTTTTCCTATCCAAGTCGTATATTCTTCTAAAGTTTTTTGCTGAAAAAGACTGGTCAATCATTTTCAATCTCCTTTATGACCAATATAACTGACAATTTTCCTACTATGATTATCATCGTTTTTCACCGTCAGAACGTTCCCGATCAATCTTTGTTAACTGCGCATTAAGTTGATGTTCTGTCATTCCATGTTTGTATGCATTGTATTGCCAGATCACAAACTGTTGTTTGTACCTCCGATTCTCTTCCTTAAGCTCTTCGATTTCGCTTTCAAGATTCACAATCCTAGCGGCTGCAATGTTCAAACTAGCTGGACGCGGATTTTTGGGGCCACGGCCTTTAAGCGCCTCTTTCTTTGTTTGATAGGCAGTCACTATTGCTTCATGTGCATTAAGGGACTGTCTTGATGGCAACTTTCCGACCAATGGTTCTGCCGCCTCACAGATTGCTGACCAGGACAGTTTTGGTTCCTGCCATCCTCGAATTAGATTCACGATGGCGTTAATGTCTCTATTGTCCAGATGCTTAGCCAAGGCCACCTCCTAACAAAGTTTTCAAATCATCTAACATCACAGCTTCTTCACTTTCTTTGCCTTTTTGCTCGATGACCACAATAGAAGTCTTTGCGACAACACGGCGAAGCTGGCTGAAATCATTGCCCCGGAGCTTAATCTGGGCACCATTTTCAATGTCTGGATTCTCTAAAATAGCGACTAGCTCACGAAGCCGGGTGACAGTTTTCTTGTGGTATTGATACCAGCGATCAGCCCCCATCTCGCCGCTTTCTACCGCTTCATCAGCAATACAAAGCATTTGTTCCAACGTCACCAAACGTTTCTTAATCCGATCCAATATTTCTGTATCCTCGCCTTTGATACAAACCTGCTCGTTACAATTGATACAATCTCGGAACTTCTCGCAAGGTCCGATGGTGTAATCATGTACGCAGTAGCCATACTCCGTCACATGGACTGCGGCATGCTCTAAGGTATTGAACTCTCGAATAGTCACGGGCAGATGTTTTTCAATCTCACCAATAGGCCCAAGTAGCCCTTTTGAGGGATCGAGGCGTGCAGCCATGCCAACCAGCTCATATTCAGTCATGTGGTTGTAAGTTCGATTTTGTTTCACATCTGCCCGCCCCGACCACTTGGCAATTTCCAGGTTTGACAGACCGCCGCGCTGGGCAATGGTATTGAGTAGATGTCGAGCCTGGTGTGAGGTCAGTTTTACCGGTTCTCCGTTTACAGCATGGTAACGATGGCGATCAAAGATACTGGTGTGTTTTGCTTTCAAAGCAAGACGAGGAGTTAGATCGCTGTTGAAGAAATTATTGGTTGGCTTATGCAATTCTACTGGTAGGCATCCTCTGTTACCGTGGAACTGATTTGCATTCAGTGCAAACAAGGCATTGCTGTACTTAATTCCCTTGTGTTTATCAAACCACGGGAAGTCATCAGGCAAACGCGCCAACGTATGCTCCCACAAGCTTCTTAGTGTATGCACACGATCTTTATGGGCCAACCCTCGATTATAAAGAGAAGAACGGCATTTTTTTTTGGATTCAGAGACAAGACCGAGAGCCATACATGACTGCTCAGCCGTCAAAGGCTCATCATCGGCGACATCAGGGCAGTTAGCATGGCGGTAAAATCTATTTGGATGTGACTCAATCCACTTAGCCAGTTGCCGAGCATTCTCAGTTAACATTTTAATTCTGGCGACGGCTGTTTTAGCGACGCTGACCATTACTGTAGGTATCCATTTGATGTCTCCCTTATAGCCTTTACCGGCAAAGAAACGCCAGCCATAGCGTTCTATACCATCGCGGTCCGTTTCGAACACCTCACAATCCGCAGGAAGTGCTAACACCTCAGAAATGCGTGAAGGAGCTGACATCAGCATGGCAAATACCGATGTTGTAAATATGTCTCTTCCGTCTATTGGATCATTGGCAAAAATTTCCGCAAGCGCATTGAGAGCGATATCACTCGGTAGTTTCTCTTCCCTATTTTTATTCGCCTCTCTACCTGTTTTGTTCTTGTCGTCTGCACGCTTAATGGGGTTGACCCAATTTTGCACAGCACATGATACAAGCTGGTTTTCAACGACAAACTTAGCCAGCCGCTCAATCTCACGGCCACAATGATATGCGGAGCCATCGGAGTAGTAATGCTTTGCCAATTCAGCTGCTTCATCCAGCACAGAAATCGACAGGCCATCAATATTTGCGTTTCCGTTTACTTGAAGCAAAGCCGCCTCAACCGCACGGAGGGCTTTACTTTCATTCTTTGCCCTAGAGAGGCTATGCCCATGCTGGTAACGGAAATAGGCTTTGGCAAAATCAATAAAAGCAGGGTCTTGCGTCTCTTCCAGTATGGGTTTTCTCGTAATAATGCCCAACTTGGCAAATACAGTTATGTTTGGCCAAACAGGATTTTCCCAATTGAGATCAGAGCCGAATACAGTCAATTGATCTCGGCACTGGGATATGAATGCTTCAAGGTTTTCTGCTGCTGTCAGCGTAGCCTTTGGCTTAAACAGGAAAATTTCAGCCATTGGTTATTGCTCCTTGTTAACTAAGCTCTTCACGACGTTTTGCACAACGCATGATCACATCTGCCAGCGCGATAATACTGCGATCAAGTACGGCAGCAATCTGGATGTCGCCAGTTATCTCTTTCACCCGTTCACGTTCGTTGAGCAGTCCTTGATAGACGTCTTCATGTGGGCCGTCCAGCCAAGGCTGGAAATGCATGCAGGTGTAGCAAGGAATAGGAACATTGGCACCACAAAAGCCATGTTCTCCACAAGTACCAACACCCTGACCCATCTCGGTCCGAATACGACTGGTAGGGTCGTTACCTCGATGCGCGTCTCTCTCTGAATCGACAAGTACCCCGACAAAGGCCTGAGCGTATGGTGCTAATTGGAAGCCAACCGCCTCATCAAGCTTTTTCACATGCTTGGGGATATTCTTGATGTAAACGCCTGCGTTTTGGGTGTCCGCGTGGTCAAGCAGTTCCGCAATCACCAGCTCGCCAAAGCCTTCCCGGGCAGCTCGTGTGCCTGTGGTATAACGAAAACGACGAGCATTGATATGTAATAGCTCACCGGTACGTTCCGACCGGATGTCGGACTTTTCTACGATGTATTGGAGTGTGTCGGTTATCTCTGCGGCGGAAATGTGGAGTTTGTCGGTAGCAAGCAGTTGGCGGAATTCATAAGGAGATTGGACGGCATCTAACACATCAAGATCAGGAAAAAGAGGGATTTGCTGCCGGTCGTCTTCCTGCAATTCAAACCCCAAACGATTTTCAACCTGCGCAATCGCATTTCTTGCCTGAGCACTCAGGATTGCCCATAGTTCCAGTGATATTGCAAATGGCTTGAAGTTTATTCGAAAAGAACCGCTGCGCTGCTTGGCTCGCGGCACATTCAAAACATAGAATGGCTCTCCCTTTTCATTTTTACCGCAAAGCACATCGACCGCATGAAGCAACGAGATCTGGATGGGTCGTCGTCCTGTATGACTGATGCTAAGTGCCATAGCCAACTCCGCTATGGTAATTAAGCTCTTTTCATAAGCTCGAACAGCCCCCTCGTTAAACGCTGTCAGCTCATTATCCGTCAGAGGCCCTTCTTGAGGATCCTGACGCTTAACCGCATCTCCCTTACGATTACCCTTTAGCCTCCAGCCATCCAGCAAACGGATCACATCTTTGCTGATACCAGGATAACCAAGCTGGTGCCAAGTTCGAAGAAAGCCACGTATAGTTGCCAGATACCATTCTGTTGCAGGCGTCAACATTGACCGATAATTAACCAATGTCGTATCAGTGATTGCTTCCGCTTCAGTCTCACGCAGCATGTGCTGAAACCGCATAGTAATGTTCATAGTATGAGAAGCGGAAAGACTAGAAGCATAAAATGCTAGTGTACGCAGGCAGCCATCAAGTACCTTGCCTAACAAGTGTTGGTGAATATCTGCAAGAGTAACAGTTGTATTTTTATCCAAAACCCACGATGGATCATACAACTGAAAGAAGTAGCCATAGGCCTTGGCACGGATTTGATCTGATGATGCTCCGGGTACAGCTTTATTCGTCATCATTCTTCATGTCCTCTGGTAAACGCGTACCGCTGCCTTCTTGCAATACCAGAGCGGCCTCAAAACCCTTTTGCCGAATGAAACGTTTGTTGTAAGTAGCTGCGGTTCCTGAGCCATCCCTCCAGCCCATTAAATACGAACGGAGCTGTTCTTGGCGTTCCTCGCTGACTTTCTCATCCATTGCATCCATTCTTTCTGAAAACTTGCGATTCCAGGTATGACGGAGCGAATGCCCGGTCGCTGCATACAATTGCGGCGAGACAGTCCTGACCACGGAAAAAATTTTGTGATATCCCGCCTTCGAAATAGGATTACCCACAGTTGGTCCAGACTTGTATGTCACAAACAAGTAATCATTTTTCTTAGCATTTCGGACTTTACGCCGATCTTGAATGATATAACTATGCAGTTCTAGAACTAAAGATTCAGACAACGGTAAGAGTCGTTATCTGGTTTTGGCATTAGGCTCATTGGTTCTAGAGTCAGCCCGCTCATCTGCTCGCCAAACAATACGGATCCTGTTAGTACTAAAATCAACATCCTGTATTCTGATATTCAATAATTCACCACCCCGAATACAAAGATAAAACAGAAGCAAGATCATCAGCCGATTTCGGCGCTGCACTTCAATTGAAAAAGAATTTAATTTGGATCCAGGAAGGATAACTTCAAATAGTGAATCCAATTGAATATCACTCAGTGATCTATCTTGTAGCTCACTGCTTCTGCGCTGTTTAGAAGGCCTGCGCTTCTTTATCTGTTGCGCCATAGCGTCGATCTGCTGGACCACTTCCAGTTCTGCCGTCTTTAAAATATGCATCGCATACCAGTGTAAATAGTTGGCACACGTTGTCAGCCTAGAATGCTGTGTTCCGTTATCAACAATATCGGACTCCGGCTCATCAAGCCAAAGGGTAGAGGATGTATTTAATGACGTCTTTGCTTGCTTACGCTGAGCAAAATCTCGCAGGTCGTCCAGCTCATGTGGTTTTAAGAAATTTTTGGTCAAAAAACGCTGTTCAAGGTCAATTCCACGAATATCTAAAAAGCGGAGCAAAACAATTAGGTTGCTAGCCGCCGCTGACATCGTTGAAAAAGCATCCCCCCTATTGCGAAGTTGTGTTGTTAAATAAAGAGTAGGGTAATACACGGGAAGGCTAGAAGAGCGATTCATCACTATGCAGTAGCGCTCGCCACTGTCCATAATAAATGTTTTAAGCCCATAGTGATTCTTCATGCACCTACACTTCATAAATTTTACACAATTGCAAGGTCCATAATAACCTAAAAGAGGGTCAATAAAAAATTGACGGTTTTGATATGTCGAATATAAAAAAAGCCCCTGTATTAACAGAGGCTTGATAGAAAATTCATGACTAAATGTTCTTAGGTAAATCCTAGAACGGGATATCGTCGTCGAAATCCATTGGCGGTTCGTTGTTCGCCGGTGCGCTCTGCTGCTGTGGACGCTGCTGCGCGCCGCCGCTGAACTGATTGCCGCCCTGAGACTGCTGCTGCGGCTGCTGCGGCTGACCCCAGCCGTTGTTATTTCCGCCGCTGTTCTGACCGCCCATCGGTGCGCCACCTGCATTCGCTCCGCCCTGCTGACGTCCACCCAGCATCTGCATGGTGCCGCCTACGTTGACAACCACCTCGGTGGTATATTTTTCCTGACCGCTCTGATCCTGCCACTTGCGCGTACGCAGCTGACCTTCAATATAGACCTGTGAGCCTTTACGCAGATATTCACCGGCAACTTCAGCCAGTTTGCCAAACAGCACAACGCGGTGCCATTCGGTGTTCTCTTTGTTTTCACCGGTCTGCTTGTCACGCCAGCTTTCAGACGTGGCCAGCGTGAAGTTGGCTACAGCGCCACCGTTTGGCATGAAACGCACTTCCGGATCCTGACCCAGATTCCCGACAAGAATCACTTTGTTTACGCCACGACTGGCCATGTTGCTCTCTCCCGATGAGTTGATGCTATAAGTCTAAACGACAAAGTTTAACACGTCCTGATCTATGATGGATACTTTGGAGCGTGCTTCCAGTTTTGCGTCTCTAGTGTACCAAAGGATAAAACTACTGGATATTTATTCAGGTTATTTTTTGTGCCATAATGATGCGTTTCTGCCCGTTATGCTTTGCTGGCATAGCGGGTGTAGTTCAATCCGGGAAAGGTGAATGGATAAGATCGAAGTCCGCGGTGCTCGCACCCACAATCTGAAAAATATTAACCTGATCATTCCACGCGATAAGCTGATCGTTGTCACCGGTCTCTCAGGTTCCGGGAAGTCATCGCTGGCATTTGATACGCTCTATGCCGAAGGTCAGCGGCGCTATGTAGAGTCCCTCTCTGCTTACGCGCGCCAGTTTCTCTCGCTGATGGAGAAGCCGGATGTCGATCACATCGAAGGCCTGTCGCCCGCCATTTCCATTGAGCAGAAATCGACTTCGCATAACCCGCGCTCGACGGTGGGTACTATTACTGAAATCCACGACTACCTGCGCCTGCTGTTTGCCCGCGTGGGTGAGCCGCGCTGTCCCGATCACGACGTCGCGCTTGCGGCGCAGACCGTAAGTCAGATGGTGGATCAGGTGCTGGCGCAGGAAGAGGGTCGCCGCCTGATGCTGCTGGCGCCGGTGGTGAAAGATCGAAAAGGTGAGCACACCAAAACGCTGGAAAACCTGGCGGCGCAGGGTTACATCCGTGCCCGCATCGATGGTGAAGTGTGCGATCTCTCCGATCCGCCAAAACTTGAGCTGCAGAAAAAACATACCATTGAAGTCGTCATCGATCGCTTTCGCGTACGCGACGATCTCGCGACACGTCTGGCGGAGTCGTTTGAAACCACGCTTGAACTCAGCGGCGGCACCGCGATCGTGGCGGACATGGACGATCCTGACAGCGAAGAGATGCTCTTCTCCGCCAACTTCGCCTGCCCGATCTGCGGCTACAGCATGCGTGAGCTGGAACCGCGCCTGTTTTCGTTCAACAACCCGGCCGGCGCCTGTCCGACCTGTGACGGCCTTGGCGTGCAGCAATACTTCGATTCCGATCGCGTGGTACAGAACCCTGAGCTGTCGCTGGCGGGCGGTGCGATTCGCGGCTGGGATCGCCGCAACTTTTACTATTTTCAGATGCTGCGCTCGCTCGCTGAGCATCTCGACTTTGACGTAGAGGCGCCGTTCAGCAGCCTGAGCGACAAAGCGCGTCAGGTGATCCTGTACGGCTCGGGCAAAGAGAATATTGAATTCAAATATATCAACGATCGCGGTGATACTTCCGTGCGGCGTCATCCGTTTGAAGGGGTGCTGCACAATATGGAACGCCGTTATAAAGAGACGGAGTCCAATGCGGTGCGCGAAGAGCTGGCGAAGTTTATCAGCAACCGCGCCTGCACCAGCTGTCACGGCACGCGCC
The DNA here is from genome assembly GCF_057197005.1 of Pantoea sp. SYBGC1. Taxonomy (NCBI): domain Bacteria; kingdom Pseudomonadati; phylum Pseudomonadota; class Gammaproteobacteria; order Enterobacterales; family Erwiniaceae; genus Pantoea; species Pantoea sp. SYBGC1. Next base: position 78,169 of record NZ_JBXUNM010000010.1, on the reverse strand, counting down.
TGCGCCGTGAAGCGCGCCACGTATTTGTTGAAGATACCAATCTGCCTACCATCTCTGAAATGAGTATTGGTCATGCGATGGAGTTCTTCACCAACCTTAAACTGAGCGGCCAGCGCGCAAAAATTGCTGAGAAGGTCCTGAAAGAGATCGGCGATCGGCTGAGTTTCCTGGTCAACGTCGGCCTGAACTATCTCTCTATGTCACGTTCAGCTGAAACGCTTTCCGGCGGCGAGGCGCAGCGTATTCGTCTGGCCAGCCAGATTGGCGCGGGCCTGGTTGGCGTCATGTACGTTCTTGATGAGCCCTCTATCGGGTTACACCAGCGCGATAACGAACGCCTGCTCTCGACCCTGATCCACCTGCGCGATCTCGGCAATACCGTGATTGTGGTAGAGCATGACGAAGACGCGATCAGAGCGGCTGACCATATCATCGATATCGGTCCGGGCGCGGGCGTGCACGGCGGACAGATAGTGGCTGAAGGTGATGTACACGCCATTATGGCGCATGAAGAGTCGCTGACCGGTCAATTCCTGAGCGGCAAGCGCGAAATCGCAGTGCCGGCCGAGCGGGTGAAAGGCGATCCGGCTAAAGTGCTGAAGCTCACCGGCGCGCGCGGCAATAACCTGAAAGATGTGACGCTGACGCTGCCGGTTGGCCTGTTTACCTGCATCACCGGCGTCTCCGGCTCCGGAAAATCAACGCTTATTAACGATACGCTGTTCCCGATTGCGCAGCAGCAGCTTAACGGTGCAACCAGCGGTGAAGCGGCACCGTATCGTGAGATCGCCGGCCTTGAGCACTTCGATAAAGTGATCGACATCGATCAAAGCCCGATCGGACGTACGCCACGATCCAACCCGGCGACCTATACCGGCATTTTTACGCCGGTGCGTGAACTCTTTGCCGGCGTGCCGGAGTCGCGCTCGCGCGGCTACAATCCGGGCCGCTTTAGCTTTAACGTGCGCGGCGGACGCTGTGAAGCGTGCCAGGGCGATGGTGTGATCAAAGTGGAAATGCACTTCCTGCCCGACATCTATGTGCCGTGCGATCAGTGTAAAGGCAAGCGCTACAACCGTGAAACGCTGGAGATCAAGTACAAAGGCAAAAGCATTCACGAAGTGCTGGAGATGACGATTGAAGAAGCGCGCGACTTCTTTGAAGCGGTCCCGGCGCTGGCACGCAAGCTGCAGACGCTGATGGATGTCGGCCTCTCCTATATCCGCCTCGGCCAGTCCGCCACCACGCTCTCCGGCGGTGAGGCGCAGCGCGTCAAGCTGGCGCGTGAGCTGTCGAAGCGCGGTACCGGACAGACGCTCTATATTCTGGATGAGCCGACCACCGGCCTGCACTTTGCCGATATTGCGCAGCTGCTGGAAGTCCTGCATCAGCTGCGTAATCAGGGCAATACCATCGTGGTGATTGAGCATAATCTGGATGTGATTAAAACCGCAGACTGGATTGTGGATCTGGGTCCTGAAGGCGGCAGCGGCGGCGGTGAGATCCTGGTCGCCGGTACGCCGGAAACCGTAGCAGAGTGTGAAAAGTCACATACCGCACGCTTCCTGAAACCGATGCTGAAAAAGTAAGGCTTTTCTGTCTGCGCCTTTACCATTATCAGGCCGCCCTCCGGGGCGGCTTTTTATTTGCCGGTTGTTCAGGCGTGCCTGATTGCGCAACAAAATGCAGAAACAGGCAAGAATCAGACAACTTCAGGCATGGTCGCATCCAGGCGGGCTGACTACGCTTATAGCGGTCTGCTTGCAACGCTGCCTCAGCGTTCCGGCCTTTCGGACTCCGTAAGGCGTTTGCATACCCTACTCACGACACATCCGACTGGAGACACCATGAATATTACCCATGCCTGGGCTGCACAGGACGCCAAATCAAAGCTCGCCCCGTTCGACTACAAACCGCGCGAACTGCGTGAGCATGATGTGGAGATTGAAGTGCTCTATTGCGGTGTCTGCCACTCCGATCTGCACCAGGCGCGCAACGAATGGAACAACACAATTTTTCCGGTCGTACCAGGCCATGAAATTGTTGGTCGCGTAACCGCCGTGGGCGCGCACAGCCATAAATATCAGCCCGGCGACCTGGTGGGCGTTGGCTGTATGGTTGACTCCTGCCGCAGCTGTCCGAGCTGTCAGGAAGGGCTGGAGCAGTATTGCGAAGAGGGCATGACAGGCACCTACAACGGCCAGGATCGCGAAACCGGCGCGGTCACCTACGGCGGCTACTCCACCAGCATGGTGGTCAACGAAGATTTTGTGCTGCGCGTGCCGGAAAACCTCGATCTGGCAGGCGTTGCGCCGCTGCTGTGCGCGGGGATCACCACCTATTCGCCGCTGCGCCACTGGAACGTCGGGCCGGGTAAAAAAGTGGGTATCGTGGGCCTCGGCGGCCTGGGCCATATGGGGGTGAAAATTGCTCATGCGATGGGCGCGCAGGTCGTGCTGTTTACGACATCGCCATCAAAAGTCGAAGATGGCAAACGCCTTGGCGCTGATGAAGTGGTGATTTCTAAAGATGCCGATCAGATGGCGACCCACGCTAACAGTTTCGATTTTATTCTGAACACGGTAGCCGCACAGCACGATCTCAACCCGTTTATCACCCTGCTGAAGCGTGATGGCAATATGACGCTGGTCGGTGTGCCCGAGCACGATCATCCGGCACCTCAGGTGGTTAACCTGATTTTCAAACGCCGCAGTGTCTCTGGCTCGCTGATCGGCGGCATCGCTGAAACGCAGGAGATGCTCGATTTTTGTGGCAAGCACGGCATCACCTCAGACATTGAGCTGATTGCCATGGATCAGATTAATGAGGCGTATGAGCGCATGCTGAAAAGCGATGTGAAATATCGCTTTGTCATCGATATCAATACCCTGCGCGATACGCCTGCGGCGTAACGGCTCAGGCGTTGTGCTGGCCGGCGCCCGCCGCGTGCGTGGCGTCGGCCTGCTGGTAAGAGGCGTCAACCAGATAGTAAATCTGCGAATCTTTCAGCGATCCATCCAGCCACAGCGTGCTCCAGCAGGATTTATTCAGGTATTCGCTGGGAAAGACGTCGCTGTGCTCTTCACGCAACAGTTCAGCCAGTGCGGGAGAGGTTTTCAGCGTCACCGCCGGCCGCCCTGCTTTCTCATAAAGCATGGCAAACAGCACGCCGTGGCTCTTAATCTGCGTTGCATCCCACGCCTCTTTAATGTCCTGTTCTGCGGCGGGTTTGCTCATGCAGTAGGTCAATAGCTCAGAAATCGTCATTGGTTATTCCCCTTGTAAAGTCGCGACGATGCGTCTGGCACCGCCCTGTACGCGATGTTCCCCCAGCCAGATGCCCTGCCAGGTACCCAGCATCAGCCGCCCGCGGCTGACCGGCAGCAGCAGTGAAACGCCCAGCAGTGACGACTTAATATGGGCAGGCATATCGTCTGCGCCTTCATAATCGTGCTGCCACCCTGCGTTTTCAGGCACCTGGCGTAAGAAATGCTGCTCCATGTCGCTGCGCACGGTGGGATCGCAGTTTTCATTCAGCGTCAGCGACGCGGAGGTATGCTGTAACAGCAGATGCAGCTGGCCGATGCGCACGCCATTGAGGCCGTTAAGCTGGCTTAAGATCTCATCGGTAATGAGGTGAAACCCGCGCGCTTTTGCGCTCAGGGTGAGGGTCTGTTGCTGCCACATAACAAAGTCCTAAAAAAACAGGTCTCTTAAGTGTGCAGCATGTTGGCGAAAGGTAAACCCTGCCATAGGAAAAAGCATCAGCCTGCCTGGGCAGGCGCAAAAAAAAACCATCCGCATGAAAACGGATGGTTCCTGGTGTCGCGCCCGGCGGTTACATAACGGCAGCAAACGCCTCTGCAACGCGTTTAACGTTACCGTGGTTCAGACCAGCAACGCACATACGCCCGCTGGCGATAAGATAGATGCCGAACTCATCGCGCAGGCGATCAACCTGCTGTGCGCTGAGACCGGTATAGCTGAACATACCGCGCTGCTTCAGCAGATAGTCGACATTTTTACCCGGCAGAATCGCCTGCAGCTCGCTGACCAGCGCCTGGCGCATCTCCGCAATACGCAGGCGCATCGCTTCAACTTCTGCCAGCCACATGTTCAGTAATGCGGCATCGTTCAGCACGCAGGAGACCACCTGCGCACCAAAATTTGGCGGACTGGAGTAGTTGCGGCGCACGGTGGCTTTTAGCTGACCCAGCACCCGTCCCGCTTCTTCAGCGCTGTCGCAGACCACAGAAAGCCCGCCCACGCGCTCGCCATAGAGCGAGAAGATCTTGGAAAATGAGTTACTCACCAGCGCCGGCAGACCTGCGGCTGCGATAGCGCGAATGGCGTAAGCATCCTCTTCCATTCCTGCGCCAAAGCCCTGATAGGCGATATCGAGGAACGGGATAAGCTCCTGCGCTTTCAGCACGGCGGTGGTCTCATCCCACTGGGCGTCAGTGAGATCGGCGCCGGTCGGGTTATGGCAGCAGGGATGCAGCAGCACAATGGCGTGCTTTGGCAGCGATTTCAGGCAGCTGATAAATGCGTCAAACTTAACGCCGTTGGTCTCGGCATCGTACCAGGGATAGGTATTTACCGCGAAGCCCGCGCCGTTAAAAATCGCTACGTGGTTTTCCCAGGTCGGATCGCTGACCCAGACTTCTGAGTGCGGAAAATAGCGCTTCAGGAAATCAGCCCCCACTTTCAGCGCACCGGAACCACCCAGCGTCTGAATAGACGCAATGCGTCCCGCTTTCAGCACCGGGTGTTCGTGACCAAACAGCAGCGGCGCAATCGCGTTGCGGTAAGGGCCTAAACCTTCCATCGGCAGATAGAGTGATGCCTGATGCGGCTGCGCCTGCAGACGCTCTTCAGCTGCCGCAACGGCCTGCAGCTGCGGAACGATCCCTGCTTCGTTGTAGAACAGGCCGATACTGAGATTGACTTTATGCGCGCGCGGATCTTGTTTGTAGGTTTCCATCAGCGACAGGATCGGATCGCCGGCGTAGGCATCAACGTTTTGAAACACGGTGCAGATCTCCATAAAAATGCATGAGTAAGCGCAAGATGGCGCTTTTATACCTGATAACGGCCAGGACGATGGTTCAGCGCAATGATAAGGTTAAGGATCGCCGCGCCCGCAACAGAGGCCAGCAGCATCGGTAGCGGTACGACAAACAGCGAGGCGCATACCACACAGGTATCAACCATCATCTGTAGCTTTCCGGCACGCAGACCGGTGCGATCCTGCAGCCAGAGCGCCAGAATATTGATACCACCCAGGCTGGCTTTGTGACGAAACAACACTATAAACCCGATCCCCATGACCACGTTACCGAACAGTGTCGCATAAAAAGGATTTAAAGCCGAAAAGTGAATAAACAGCGGTTGCAGCTGCGTGAACAGGGAAACCAGCGCGACGGCGCCAAAGGTTTTGCAGGTAAACTCCCATCCCATGCGGCGTATCGCCAGCCAGTAAAACGGCAGATTGATGGCAAAAAAGGCGGCGCCGAAAGAGGAGGATGAAAGGTAGCTGATTAAAAACGCGATACCGGCCGTTCCGCCGGTCAGCGCGCCCGCCTGCTTCAGCAGCATGACGCCAAATGAGACCATCAGCGTTCCCAGCACGATAGCCAGCGCATCTTCGATACGGGAGTGAGGAGCTGCCACTGGCTGAGCGATGTTGTCCATCAGGAGTTCTCTGTGCAAGTAAAAGCGATAGAGCTGCAAAAAACGCACCACTCCGGCCTCGCTGCTGCTTAGCCGGAGGGTGCCAGCGAATATCCCATTGATATCTAAGGCGCTTTATTGCACAGTTTTATGCATGAATAAGAATAAAACCGTTGATTCATGCACAAATTCGATCTTACTCGCGAGAAATAAGCAGAGAGAGGCAGCCTGATGCACTTTTATGGCGCATTACGCACCTTTATGGCGCACTTTGTGCGCAGGCTTCATCATCAGGCCATTCTCTTTCAGCCGGTTGAGTACCACCGCCGTTTTAACGTGCGACACGCTCTGATGGCCCGCCACCAGCTGGCTGATCAGCGCGCTCAGCGAGGCGAGATCGGCCACCGCCACTTTCAGCAGATAGTCAGCGTCTCCGGTGGTTTTAAACGCGTCAACAATGGCGGGTTCCGCTTCCACCATCTGCAAAAAATTATCTTCGTAATCGGGCGTATGGTTTTTCAGCCGCACTTCAATCAATCCGACCATGCCGAGACCCACCGCATCGGGCGACAGCCGGGCATGGTAGCCAAGGATCAAATTCGCCTGTTCAAGATTGATGCGGCGGCGTGAGCATTGTGATGCGGATAACCCCACCAGATCGCTCAGTTCCTGATTGGTAAGACGGCCGTTAGATTGTAATAGCGTCAATATCTTAAGATCGTAATCATCTACCTGCGTCATTCTGATCCCACAGCGTTGTCACATTCGCTTTGGCACAGATAACCTGATAGCGGACCGCCTTGTCCAACACTATTTTCTGATGACGTGAGATGCATGCACAAAACGTGCATGCACTGGCAGGGAAAGGCTTATTCGTCGTCGTATTGCGGGCCGGCGTAGTTGTCGAAGCGCGACCACTGGCCGTTGAACGTCAGACGCACGGTACCGATCGGCCCGTTACGCTGCTTGCCGATGATGATCTCAGCGATGCCTTTCAGATCGCTGTTTTCGTGATAAACCTCATCGCGGTAGATAAACATGATCAGGTCAGCATCCTGCTCGATCGAGCCTGATTCACGCAGATCGGAGTTAACCGGACGTTTGTCGGCGCGCTGCTCCAGTGAACGGTTCAGCTGCGACAGCGCCACGACCGGCACATTCAGCTCTTTGGCCAGCGCTTTCAATGAACGCGAAATTTCGGCGATCTCCAGCGTACGGTTCTCGGAGTGCGACGGCACGCGCATCAGCTGCAGATAGTCGATCATGATCATGCTCAGACCGCCATTTTCGCGGAACACGCGGCGGGCACGCGAGCGTACTTCGGTTGGCGTCAGGCCGGAAGAGTCATCAATAAAGATGTTTTTCTTCTCCAGCAGAATACCCATCGTGGCGGAGATGCGCGCCCAGTCCTCATCTTCCAGCTGGCCGGTACGAATACGCGTCTGATCCACGCGCGACAGGGATGCCAGCATACGCATCATCAGCTGCTCGCTGGGCATCTCCAGACTGAAGATCAGCACCGGTTTCTCATTGAGCATCGCGGCGTTTTCGCACAGGTTCATGGCGAAGGTGGTTTTACCCATTGAGGGGCGCGCCGCCACGATAATCAAATCGGACCTCTGCAGGCCGGCCGTTTTTTTGTTCAGATCCTGATAGCCGGTATCTACGCCGGTTACGCCATCGTGCGGCGTTGAGACCAGCGCTTCAATACGGGACACGGTGGCTTCAAGGATCTGCTCGATGTTCTGCGGGCCGTCATCCTTATTTGCGCGCTGCTCGGCGATTTTAAAGACGTTGGATTCGGCAAAATCGAGCAGGTCTTCACTGCTCCGCCCCTGCGGATCGTAACCGGCGTCGGCAATCTGATTGGCAACCGCGATCATCTCACGCACTACCGCACGTTCGCGCACGATATCTGCATAGGCGCCAATGTTGGCCGCGCTTGGCGTATTTTTCGCGAGCTCGGCCAGATAGGCAAAGCCACCCGCCATCTCCAGCTCGCCGCGCGTTTCCAGCGATTCTGACAGCGTGATCAGGTCGATAGGCTGGCTCAGCTCCAGCAGCCGCTGCATCTCAGCAAAAATCATGCGGTGCGAGCGGTTAAAAAAATCGTCTGCGACAACGCGCTCAGAGACGTTGTCCCAGCGCTCGTTGTCCAGCATCAACCCACCCAGCACCGACTGCTCCGCTTCTATGGAGTGCGGCGGCATTTTTACGCCTTCCAGCTGCCGATCGCGGGGTTCGTTCGATTTGTTGGTGGGTTTATATCCTGCCATAGTGAATGCATTACCGATCGTGAAAGGGACGCGCAAGTATACCGCCCCCGGATGAACATTCACAGGAGTCAGCATGGCAAAGCGTATTCAGTTCAGTCAGCACGGTGGCCCGGAGGTTTTGCAGTGGGCAGATTTTGATCCTGCCGATCCGGCTGAGCATGAGGTGCAGGTAGAAAACCGGGCGATAGGCATTAACTATATCGACACCTATGTGCGCAGCGGGCTCTACCCGGTTTCAGCGTTTCCTTCCGGACTCGGTACAGAAGCGGCGGGCGTGGTCAGCAAAGTGGGCGCAGCGGTCACGCGTTTTCAGCCTGGCGACCGGGTGGTTTACTGTCAGGCCGCGCTGGGCGCTTACAGTGAAATTCACAACGTTGCGGAAGAGCGACTGGCGCTGCTGCCGGAAAGTATCTCTTTTGAAACGGCGGCGGCCTCATTTCTTAAAGGGCTGACGGTCCAGTATCTGCTGCGTCAGACGTGGAAAGTCAAAGCGGATGAGACGTTCCTGTTTCATGCTGCCGCAGGCGGTGTGGGTCTGATTGCCTGCCAGTGGGCTAAAGCGCTGGGAGCCCATCTTATCGGCACGGTGGGTTCTGCCGAAAAAGCGCAGATTGCCAAAGCGGCTGGCGCATGGGCCACCATTAACTATCGCGAAGAGAATATTGCACAGCGCGTCAGCGAACTGACGCAGGGGAAAAAAGTGGCCGTGGTGTATGACTCTGTCGGCAAGGATACCTGGGAACCGTCGCTCGATTCTTTGCAGCGCCACGGGCTGCTGGTCAGCTTTGGCAACGCCTCCGGCCCGGTAACCGGCGTGGATTTAGGGATTCTTAATAAGAAAGGCTCCCTGTTTGTCACCCGCCCGTCGCTGTTTGGCTATATCACTAACCGTGAGGAGCTGGAGCAGGCGAGCAGTGAACTCTTTTCCCTGATAGCCAGCCGCGCCATTCAGGTAAACGTACCGGAGCAGCAGAAGTTCCCGCTACGCGATGCCATGCGCGCGCATCAGATACTGGAGAGTCGTGCGACCCAGGGCTCCAGTCTGCTGTTGCCCTGATTCAGGCAAAAAAAGAGGGCTTCCTGAAGGAAGCCCCTGATTCTTTTTTTAGTTCGCGCTGGTGTAGGGACAGCGGGACTGAATCTGTATTCATATAGTGGCAGAAAACATAAGTAAAAAATATGTTTACGTTTTATTTAGCGCCAGCGGAATTCAGCGCTGTGATCTGAGCCGCAATTTTTACCAGCCGCGTCGCTCCATCCTGCTGATTTTTCTCCTGAGCCGGTTCAGCCTGGTACTACTACCCGGTGTGGTAACGCTGCGCCAGACCCAGACGGCGACCACGGCCAGCAGCAGCCAGGGTAACAGTTTTATGACAAAAGCAAACAGGCCGGTTAAAAACATCAGCGCGGTGGCAACGGCTAAAGCCGCAATCACCCCCAGCAGGGAAACGCCGGTCAGCAACAGCATTAAAAAGAATCCAAGCACAAATACAATTTCCACGTCTATTCTCCTCTGTCAGGACTCTGCAGACAGATACAATTTCCGTGCCAGATTGGTCACTTTATAACTCATTGACCGAATTGGATTTCTTCAGAGTGCTTCAGTAAACGTGGTGAAAAAAACCAGGTTTCAGGCAAAATAAAACCGCACCATTTCTGCTGCGGTTTTCAGAGAACGCGGATTACGCTTCCTGAGGGATGCGATCGGCCACCAGCGCCAGCGCGGCTTCCAGCACCCGCACATCAGCACCCGGTTTATGTGCGTTTTCGCTCAGATAACGTCGCCACTGGCGGGCGCCCGGAATACCCTGAAACAGCCCCAGCATATGCCGGGTGACGTGCCCCAGATAGGTGCCCTGCGTCAGCTCTGCTTCGATATAGGGATACATTGAACGCACAACGGCAACCAGATCCACTGCCGGCGTTGTGCGGCCAAAAAGCTCGCGGTCAACCTGCGCCAGCACGGAAGGATTTTGATACGCTTCGCGGCCCATCATCACGCCATCCAGATGCATCAGGTGCGTCTTCGCCTCTTCCAGCGTTTTTACCCCGCCGTTGATCGCCATGGTCAGCGCTGGAAAATCGCGTTTTAGCTGATAAACGCGCGGATAGTCCAGCGGCGGGATCTCCCGGTTCTCTTTAGGGCTCAGGCCTGACAGCCAGGCTTTGCGGGCGTGAATGATAAAGGTGTCGCAGCCGCCCCGCTCTGCCACGGTGCCGGTAAAGTCGCGCAGAAACGCGTAGCTGTCCTGCTCATCAATACCGATGCGGGTTTTTACCGTGACCGGAATAGAAACCACATCGCGCATCGCTTTAATGCAGTCAGCCACCAGGTTCGCATCCGCCATCAGGCAGGCACCAAAGCGACCATTCTGTACGCGGTCGGAAGGACAGCCCACGTTAAGGTTGATCTGATCGTAACCGCGCGCCTCAGCCAGGCTGGCACACTGCGCCAGCGCCGCCGGATCGCTGCCGCCCAGCTGCAGCGCAACCGGATGCTCCTCTTCGCTATAGGCAAGGTAATCGCCTTTGCCATGAATAATCGCGCCGGTCGTCACCATTTCGGTATAGAGCAGCGTATCGCCGGTCAGCTTGCGATGAAAATAGCGGCAGTGACGATCGGTCCAGTCGAGCATCGGCGCGATAGAGAAACGTTGCGAAGAGAAGTTATCAGTCATGAAGCGCAGTAAATCCGGAGTTAAATGATGAGAAACTGCGCAATGATACCACAGCCGTCACGGACGACACAGCCGCCCGTGACAGACCCGTCAGAAGTTAAAGCCGAGCTGTACCATCGCACCCCAGGTACGATCTTTACCGGCGGAGCCCGCGAGATCCAGATGCACCGCATTATTAAACGGCGACAGCCCAAGGCCGGCGGTAACCACGTTAACGTCATTTGATTTCAGATCGGCGCGGTAGCCTGCGCGCAGTGCCAGCCAGTCGAGCACGCGATATTCCGCGCCTGCGCCTGCATACTGGCTGCTCTCCTGCGACTTAAAGCGTTTGGTTTCCGTCAGATCCACATCGCCGGTCAGGGTAACCGGCCCGCGCTCCCATGCCAGTCCGGTCGTTACCAGCGGACGGATTTGATAGGTATCGCGATAGCCATTGACGACTTTGGTTTCCAGATCGCGTGAGATCAGGTTCTGCCCGGTCAGACCAAACGTCCAGTTTTCAGCAAACGCGGTTGCGAGACCGGCATCAACGTTAAAGCCGGTGTCTGAACTGCGATAGCGTCCGTTTTTGAGATCGTTTTTATCGTAGTTATAGACGCTGGCGCTGTAGTTGTAGAGCCAGGTCTTCTGCAGCTTGGGCGTAATACCGAGCGAGACCGGGTGACCGGCAACCGTGAACTCATGTGCCATGGCGATACCATAATCGGTGACCAGCGCTGCCAGCCCGTTCGCGCTGGAGCGCAGCTTATCCTGATCGCCCGGCTGCGGAAACGCTCCGTTTGCCAGACTATCCAGATAATCGATATCGCTCTGAGCCACATTGGCCCGGATATGGGCGGTGCCATAGGCTTTGGTAATAAAAGCAAACGGCAGCGTCGCATTGGGAACGGTGACGGCCAGCGCAACGCCAGCGGTGGCATCCGCTTTGTTACCTTTAAGCCCGCGCAGCTGATCGGCCATGTCACCGGCTGCGGCACGCAGCTGCGGTACGGCATCAATGGCGGCGAACGGATCTGAGATCAGATTCACGTTGATGTTATCAATCACGTCGCGATAGCGATCAACCGTATCGGTAATGTCATCAATGCGATCGACCAGCTTGTCTTTATCTGTAACCTGCAACCCGGCAGAGGGAAAAATAATGCCGGCGTTCTCTTCCGGCTGCGCGCGCGTCATCAGCGCCGGGTTAGCCAGCACGGCAGAACTCCAGTGCGACGACGCAACACCGGTTCCGCCCATCGCATCATTGCGCGCATCATACCAGGTTCCCGCGGCCAGCGCTGAAGAGGAAACCAGCAGCGCGTTTAAACCAGCAAAATAAGCCACCCGGGCCAGCGTAAAGCGTGTTGTCATCATGAGGCTGCTATCACCTTAAAAAATTATTGAGTGTCGCGTAGGCGAAATAATGGTGTTAACCGCTATTCTGAATGGCGGCTAACGCTTCATTGCTGTGAACTGAAAGGGATAAGCACTGCTGTTCGCAGAATTGGACACGATTGCGCCACACTGCGCTTTTTTTAGCCACTCAGGCGAAATATTGCTCTTATAAGGCCAGTGATAACTTTAGCCTGCCTGAACCATAACGGGAATCTGGTCACTTGCAAAGCAAAAATAGCGCACGAAACACGCTTAAAATTGCCGGATAAGTGTGATCGACAGCACGCTTCGGCCAGGGCAGGCAAAAACAGCATGGGCGGATAGAGTGTGATAAAATAACATCACCTGTTAGCCGGAGAACATTATGTCAACTCTTACCCCAGCGCAGCTGCTGACCCAGGTTGAGGCGCTCTGTCTCGATCGCGGCGTGCGTCTTACGCCACAGCGTGCCGAAGTACTGCGCCTGATGGCTGAGCAGAAAGGTTCTGTCAGCGCCTACGATCTGCTGGATCAGCTGCGTACAAGTGAGCCTCAGGCGAAGCCGCCCACGATTTACCGCGCCCTCGACTTTTTGCTGGAGCAGGGATTTATCCACCGCGTGGAGTCCAACAACAGCTATGTGGTCTGCCATCATTTTAATGAGCCGGCCCACAGCTCTGTCATGCTGGTTTGCGACAGCTGCGCCGCAGTGAGTGAACAGCAGGCGCACGGCGTGGAAAAAATCATTGCGGGACTGGCTGACCAGGCATACTTCAGCCTGCGCCATACGGTAATTGAAGCGCACGGCCTGTGCGAAAACTGTGCGGAAATTGCCGCCTGTACACAGCACGCCAGCTGTGCGCACGATCATGAAGCGATGAGTAAAAAACGCGGCAAAAAGGGCTGAGCACACGCCTGAAGGCATGCGGGCGGGTTATGCGCTGAAGCGGGAGTGGCACTAGCTGTGTGGATCGTTGTGCCGGCTTTCCCATTCGTTTACTTCGCGCTCCGCTTCTGCTCTGGCATAGCCGTAGCGCTCCTGAATCTTGCCGATCAGCTGGTCGCGTCTGCCTTCGATCACGCTCAGGTCATCATCGGTCAGCTTGCCCCACTGCTCTTTGCATTTTCCTTTAAACTGTTTCCAGCTGCCACTCGCTTCATCTCGGTTCATCGCATCTCTCCCCGGTTTGCTGAGCCAGACGGTGGCCACCCTGACGCGGGCTGAACCGCCGTATAACCTGCGTGCTGTCACGTTAAGGTTAACCGCTGCAGCACAAACTGCCAGTTTTGTGCGCTGCTGGCCGATCGGCTGACATCACACGCTGAACCAGCTGTCGCGCTGCCAGTGATGACGCCAGATCAGCCCGAGCGTAATGCCTCTCAGCGCGAGGAATACGGTAATAGCCAGCCATAAACCATGATTTCCGAGCCACGGCAGCGTCAGCAGCGTCAGCGCATAGCCCAGCGCCGCCAGCAGCATGCTGTTGCGCATATCCCGGCCGCGCGTGGCTCCGATAAACATCCCATCCAGCAGATAGCACCAGACGCCAGCCAGCGGCAGGATCACCTGCCAGATAAGATAGCGGTCGGCCGCCTCACGCAGCGACTCAATTGAGGTCAGCAGCGCAACAATTGCCGGGCCGCAGAGGGCGTAAATCACAGCGAACAGCAGCGCCACAATGCCCGCCTGCCGGCAGGCGGCATACCAAATCAGCCGCAGCCGGCTGCGATCGCCTGCGCCGGTCGCCTCACCGGAGCAGGCTTCCACCGCATACGCAAAACCATCCAGCGCATAGGCGGTAAAAGTCAGGAACATCAGCAATACCGCATTGACCGCAACCACGTCAGCGCCGAGTCGCGCGCCCAGCAGCGTCAGCGAGGCGAAACAGAGCTGCAGCAGCAGCGAACGCAGCATGATGTCGCGGTTAAGCCGGAACAGGCGCGCGGCGTCGCCGCGCCAGCTGGCTTTAAGCAGCGATAATGATATGCCGCGCAGCGCCAGCACCCGCGCCACCATCCAAACCCCCACGGCCAGCGTCACATAGTCCGCGACGGCGGTGGCCGCTGCGGCGCCCGCCACGCCCCAGTGCCACTGCAGAACAAACAGCAGATCGAGCAGGATATTCACGACGTTGCCGGTGATAAGCAGCACCATCGGCGCGCGCGCATACTGTACGCCGAGCAGCCAGCCGAGGATCACCAGGTTTGCCAGCGTGGCAGGCGCGCTGAGCCAGCGGATAGCGATAAAGGTTTGCGCCTGCTGCTGCACCGCCTCGCTGCCGCCCATCAGCGCGGCTGCCAGCTCGCTGACCGGCGTTCGTAGCACAATGAACAGCACGCCTGCCGCCAGCGCAATCAGCATCGGCTGGATCAGCGCGCGCGCCAGCGCTGGCTTATTGCCGGCGCCGAACGCCTGCGCCGTCAGGCCAGTGGTGCTCATGCGCAAAAAGAGCAGCAGCATAAAGACAAAGCTGGTGGCCGTTGCGCCCACGGCTACGCCGCCGAGGTAAACCGGGCTGTCGAGGTGGCCAATGATAGCCGTATCCACAATGCCCAGCAGCGGTACGCTGATATTAGAGAGGATCATGGGCAGCGCCAGGCGCCAGAGCGTGCGATCAGAAGAGGTAAACAGCGGCATCAGCCAGTCCTGTTATTGCGGGCAACGCGCCTCATGCAGCTGCACGGCGCCACGGTTGGAAGCAGAGGGGTAATATAGCAGACCGCGGCCTGTGCAGGCACAGACCGCAGCGGGGGGGCTAACCAGGTATTACAGCCATTCACCGGTGCGGACAATACCGACAGCCAGACCTTCAACGGTCAGAGACTGCTGGCGCGTATCCACTTCGATAGGCTGAAAATCGCTGTTTTCCGGCAGCAGATGCACGATAGCACCCTGCTTTTTCCAGCGTTTTACGGTGACTTCGTCATCAATGCGCGCTACCACGACCTGGCCATTACGCACATCCTGGGTTTTATGCACGGCAAGCAGATCGCCATCCATAATTCCGATATCTTTCATCGACATGCCGCTAACGCGCAGCAGAAAATCCGCGCTCGGCTTGAACAGGTTAGCATCGACCTGATAGTGGGTCTCGATGTGCTCCTGAGCCAGCAGCGGCTCGCCGGCAGCGACACGCCCGATCAGCGGCAGTCCGCCGCTTGTCTCTTCTTCCATCAGCAAGCGAATGCCGCGCGAGGCGCCAGAGACAATCTCAATGACTCCTTTACGCGCCAGCGCTTTCAGGTGCTCTTCAGCCGCATTGGGTGAGCGGAAGCCCAGCTGTGAAGCAATTTCAGCACGCGTTGGCGGCATGCCGGTTGAATTAATATGGTCGCGAATCAGGTCATAGACCTGCTGCTGCCTGCTGGTTAACGCTTTCATCCCGCCCCCTGGTTGTTTATACAGTCGCTGTGAGTATATACAGGTATTGGCGAAATGAAAACCGCAGCTGCGGCAAAAATCAGCGATATCTCGGTACGGGCGGCCTTAATATGCGCGCGGCCAGAGCAGCGTGATCCAGACAAACAGCGCGAGAAGGATCGTCAGCAGCACGGCGGCAGAACCCATATCCTTGGCGCGGCCCGCCAGCGGATGACGCTCCTGGCCGATTCTGTCGACCACCGCCTCAATCGCGCTGTTGAGGATTTCCACTACCACCACCAGTATCACCGAACCAATCAGCAGCACGCGCGTCACTGCGTCCACATCCAGCCAGCAGGCGACGACCACCGCAATCACCGCTGCAACGGCCTCCTGACGAAAGGCCGCTTCATGTTGCCAGGCCGCGCGAATGCCCTGCCAGGAGTAGCCCGCCGCTTTGATGATACGTAGCAGGCCGGTAACGTTATTTGCCATGAATAGGGAACCCTTGAGTAATTTTGGCGTCAATGAGTGCGCAGCGTGCGATGGCACAGCCACAGATCTTCGCTGCACTTTCTGGTATGCTTGCCGCGCTTTGCTAACAAGAGGCTTCAAGTTGTCTATGTCAGGTTGGCGTAAACTCTATTACAAATTATTGAATTTACCACTCTCTATTTTGGTAAAAAGTAAGGTCATACCGACCGATCCGGTTTCGGAGCACGGTATCGATCCCACCCGTCCCGTGATGTATGTTTTGCCTTATGATTCAAAGGCGGACCTGCTTACATTGCGTAACCAGTGTCTGCGGCTTGATCTGCCCGATCCGCTCGCGCCGCTGGAGATTGACGGCACGCTGCTGCCGCGTCATGTGTTTATCCATGATGGCCCGCGTGTCTTTCCTTACTACGTGGCGAACCCGGAGTCAGTGAAACTGTTTCACGACTATCTGGATCTGCATCGTAATAACCCGCAGCTGGATGTCCAGATGCTGCCGGTGGCGGTGATGTTTGGCCGTGCGCCAGGGCGTGAAATTCAGGGCGAGCCTACGCCGCATCTGCGCGTACTGAATGGCGTACAGAAGTTTTTCGCCATTCTCTGGCACGGCCGCGACAGCTTCGTCCGCTTCTCTTCCACCGTCTCGCTGCGCCAGATGGCGACCGAACACGGCACGGATAAGTCGATTGCACAGAAGCTGGCGCGCGTGGCGCGTATTCACTTTGCCCGCCAGCGTCTGGCTGCGGTAGGACCCAGCCTGCCCGCCCGTCAGGATCTGTTCAACAAGCTGCTGCAGTCGAAAGCGATTGAAAAAGCGGTTGAAGATGAAGCGCGCAGCAAAAAGATTTCGCATGAAAAAGCGCAGCAAAATGCCGTTGAGATGATGGAAGAGATCGCGGCAGACTTCTCGTATGAGGCGATTCGCGTTACCGACCGCATTATGGGCTGGCTCTGGAGCCGCCTCTATCAGGGCATAAGCGTCAACGGCGGCGAGCGCGTGCGTCAGCTGGCGCAGGATGGACATGAAATAGTCTATGTGCCTTGCCATCGCAGCCATATGGATTACCTGCTGCTCTCCTACGTGCTTTATCATCAGGGGCTGGTGCCGCCGCACATCGCTGCCGGTATCAATCTCAACTTCTGGCCAGCCGGCCCCATTTTCCGCCGGCTGGGGGCCTTCTTTATTCGCCGTACCTTTAAGGGCAATAAACTCTACTCCACCGTATTCCGCGAATATCTGGGCGAGCTGTTCAGCCGCGGTTACTCGGTTGAGTACTTTGTTGAGGGCGGACGCTCGCGTACTGGCCGCCTGCTCGATCCTAAAACCGGCACGCTCTCAATGACGCTGCAGGCGCTGCTGCGCGGCGGCAGCCGCCCGATTACGTTTGTACCGATCTATATCGGCTATGAGCACGTAATGGAAGTGGGTACTTACGCCAAAGAGCTGCGCGGCGCGGCCAAAGAGAAAGAGGGCTTTGTACAGATGGTGCGCGGCCTGCGTAAGCTGCGCAATCTCGGTCAGGGCTACGTTAACTTTGGCGAACCGCTGCCGCTGGTTAACTACCTGAACAAGCATATTCCCGAGTGGCGCGAGGCGATCGACCCTATCGATCCGCAGCGTCCCGCGTGGATGACGCCAGCGGTAAACGATATCGCTGCCCGCCTGATGGTGCGCATTAACGAAGCGGGTGCGGCCAACGCCATGAATCTGTGTGTGACCGCGCTGCTGGCGTCGCGCCAGCGCTCTCTGACGCGTGAGCAGCTGACGGAGCAGCTGGAGTGCTACACTCAGCTGCTGCGCAACGTGCCCTATTCACCGGAAGCGACGGTGCCCGATCTGAGCGCCGAAGCGCTGCTGGATCACGCGATGAGCATGAACAAGTTTGAAACCGAGCAGGACAGCATTGGCGATATCATTATTCTGCCGCGCGAGCAGGCCGTGCTGATGACCTACTACCGGAATAACATTCAGCACATGCTGGTGATGCCGTCGCTGATTGCCGCGATTGTGCAGCAGCACCGCGAAATCAGCGAAGCAGAGCTTTTGCGCCAGGTAAGCCTGGTCTATCCGATGCTGAAAAGTGAACTGTTCCTGCGCTGGGAAAATGCCGAACTGCCGGCGCTGCTCAGTGCGCTGTGTGCGGAGATGGCGCGACAGGGGCTGGTAACGCAGCTGGATGGGCAGATTAAGCTGAGCACCGCGCGCTATCGCTCGCTGCAGCTGCTGGCAGCCGGTATTCGCGAAACGCTGCAGCGCTTTGCGATCACTTTCGCCATTCTCAGTGCCAAACCCACGATCAACCGTGGCACGCTGGAGAAAGAGAGCCGCACGCTGGCGCAGCGTCTGTCAGTGCTGCACGGTATCAATGCGCCGGAGTTCTTTGATAAGGCGGTATTTACCACGCTGGTACTGACGCTGCGCGATGAGCGCTATATCAGCGACTCAGGTGATGCCGATGCGGAGCGCACGCACGCGATGTGGCAGATGCTGGCGGAGCTGGTCACCAGCGACGTGCGTCTGACGATTGAGAGTGCGATCGCACACGAGTAAGGCAAGGCAGGGACGCATGATGCGTCCCTGCCGGTTCAGAACAGCGCCAGAAACGGCTGCGTATTCAGCAGCACGCCAGCAAACAGCACCAGTCCGACGTAGTTGTTGTTCAGAAAGGCCTGAAAGCAGGCGTCGCGTTCGCGGCGGGCGATCAGGCTTTGCTGATAGACAAACAGCGCGCCGGCAGCCAGCAGTGACCAGTAGAATGCCCCGTTCAGATTCAGCATACTTCCCACCAGCGCCATCAGCCCCAGCGTAGCCAGCTGCAGCAGGCCAATAATCAGCTTGTCAAAACGACCAAACAGAATCGCCGTAGATTTAACGCCTATTTTCAGATCGTCATCGCGATCCACCATGGCGTACTGGGTATCGTAGGCCACCGTCCAGCAGATGTTAGCGAAGAACACCAGCCAGCAGACTAAAGGTAAGGACTCACTTACTGCAGCCCATCCCATCGGGATCGCCCAGCCAAAGGCTGCGCCAAGTACCACCTGCGGCAGATGGGTATAGCGTTTCATAAAGGGGTAGACCCACGCCAGCGCCAGCCCGCCAAAAGAGAGCAGAATGGTCATGCGATTCATGGTCAGCACCAGCATAAACGCCAGCAGGCCCAGCGCGGCAAACAGCAGCTTTGCCTCTTTCTCTGAAACCGCCCCGCTCGCCAGCGGCCGGCCGGCGGTGCGTTTGACATGACCATCCACTTTGCGATCGGCGTAATCATTAATGACGCAGCCGGCAGCGCGCATAACGATGACGCCAAGCACAAACACGATCAGCACCGGGAGCGGCGGTACCGCCATGCCAGCCAGCCACAGCGCCCAGAGCGTGGGCCACATCAGCAGCAGCGTGCCGATAGGTTTGTCGATGCGCATCAGGCGGCTGTAAGCCTGCCATTTGCTTACAGGTAGTGATTTTTGCACAGGTTTCATCCTTGCTGCAGCGCGCGGTAAAGCGGCGATGCCGGTAAAAAAAGTTCAGTTAACAGAAGGGGCTTCTCCGAAAGGCGCAGGCGAGAACGCCGTCCCCACAAATCGCCGGCCTGGCCAGGATGAATAAAATCGCGGCTCAGCGCTGAAGAGGCAAAAAGATAGCGCCCCAGCGGGCGTGTACCAAGCTGCTGCAGCATCTGCTCCGGTCCCTGCAGCGTACTCTCGGGCACTACGGTGCGGCCCAGCAGCCACGGCTCGCCGTCGCCGCACAGCACAATTTCACGCAGCCAGAAGCGCGTATCGTCCGGCAGAAAAGCCGCTTCTGCTGCCACTTCCGCCGCGCTGACAAAGCCTTCACGGATGGGTTGAACGGTAACCTGCCGGCAGTGCTGCTCAAAACGGCGCGTCATGGAATCTTCTTCCATCAGCCAGTCGGTCAGCGGTGCAGGCAGCAGCGAGGAGGCGGGTAACCACTGCAGGGCATATAACTGGCGCAGCGCATCGTGCGACATCAGGCGATCTCCGGCAAAAAAGTTGCCTTAGTTTACCGCAGAGCACGGCCGCTGGCACGGCCGCGAGCGCCAGAGATGATAAGGAACGCTATTCGCGCTTCAGCCGGTTGCTGTTTGCCAGCCACAGCGTGACCACCAGGATCAGGATCGCAGCGGAATAGCAGAGCGTGTCGAACGGGTTTTTGTGGTCAACGATAATCAGCCGGATAATGGCGGTGATCCCGATATAAACAAAGTAGCGCAGCGGAAAGTGATAGCCCGACTGAAAATATTTCACAATCAGCGCGATAAATTCAAAGTAGAGAAAGTAGATCACAATGCCTTCAATCAGCAGATAGGATGACGCCTGTTCACCGGTGCTGAACAGCACGTTAGCCAGATGAATCGTCTCCTTGCCGAGAAATACCACCAGGATCACGGCCAGGATCAACAGGCCGATGTTAAGTACCCACTGCAGCACCGTCGCGATAAGCTGACCGGCGGCTGATTTATCTGTCATTGCTGCGTCCTTAATGCGCAAATGAGAAGAGCGCTATCATGCTGCAATGTGATCTGAATCACAATATGACGTTAAGGTAGCGGTTCTCCGTCAGGGGCAGCGTAAACGCCGCGGATATCTCATCGCAGTGAACCGGATTCAGCTACAGTTAACAGGTCGACGCCGCTTCAGGTTATTTATATCTAACGAAAAATTCATGCGGTGCGCTACCGGTTTTCCCCCCGCTGCCGTGTTTGCCAGGCAGGCAGCTGGCTGCTTTTTGCCTGGCATACAGGAGTCTGCGACCGTGTTAACTCTGCTCAATCTGCTTTCTGCTGTCGCACTGCTGGTCTGGGGCACCCACATTGTGCGCACCGGCATCATGCGCGTGTACGGTGCCGATTTGCGTCGGGTACTGAGCCGCAGCGTGGAAAAAAAACCGATGGCTTTTCTGGCCGGCATTGGCGTTACCGCTCTGGTACAGAGCAGTAACGCCACCACGCTGCTGGTCACCTCGTTTGTGGCGCAAAACCTGGTCAGCCTGACACCTGCCCTGGTGGTGGTACTGGGGGCTGATGTCGGCACGGCCATTATGGCGCGCGTGCTGACCTTCGATCTCTCCTGGCTCTCCCCGCTGTTTATCTTTTTTGGCGTGGTTTTTTTTCTCAGCCGCAAACAGACGCGCGTCGGACAGATGGGCCGTGCCGCCATTGGTCTCGGGCTGATCCTGCTGGCGCTGCAGCTGATTGTCACCGCTGCACGTCCGATAACGCAGGCTTCGGGCGTACAGGTGCTCTTCTCCACCCTGACCGGCGATACGCTGCTGGACGCGTTAATCGGCGCCGTTTTTGCCATCATTAGCTACTCCAGCCTGGCGGCGGTGCTGATCACCGCAACCCTGACCGCCGCCGGGGTGATCTCATTTAAGGTGGCGCTCTGTCTGGTCATTGGTGCCAACCTCGGCAGCGGCCTGCTGGCGATGATCAACGCCAGCGGTTCCAATGCGGCCGGCAAGCGGGTGGCGCTCGGCAGCCTGCTGTTCAAGCTTATCGGCAGCATTGCGGTACTGCCGTTTGTTGATTTGATTGCTGAGCTGCTGGATCGGCTGCCGGTGAATGATGAAGAGCTGGTGATCTTTTTCCACGTTTTTTACAACCTGGCACGCTGCCTGATTATGGTGCCGTTTGCGGCGCCGATGGCGCGACTCTGCCAGCGTATGATTTCTGACGATGCAGAGCATCAGGCGCACCTCAAGCCCAGACATCTGGATAAAAGCGCGCTGGATACGCCTGCGCTGGCGCTGGTCAATGCCGCGCGTGAGACCCTGCGCATGGGCGACGTGCTGGAGCAGATGCTGGAGTCGTTCAGCCGCGTGGTTCGGGGCGAACTGCGTGAAGCGCACCGGGTGCGGCAGCTGGATGATGATGTTGACGTGCTCTATACCGCCATCAAACTCTATCTGGCCCGCATGCCGCGCGAAGATCTGGCGGAGGAGGATGCGCGGCGCTGGGCTGAAATTATTGAGATGGCGCTGAATCTTGAACAGGCGGGTGACATCATTGAGCGCATGAGCGGTGACGTTGCGGATAAATCGTTACAGGCGCGGCGGGCCTTTTCGGCAAAAGGGCTGGAAGAGCTGAATACGCTGCAGGAGCAGGTGCTGAATAATCTGCGCCTGAGCCTTTCGGTATTTCTGTCGCATGATATCACCAGCGCGAAACGCCTGCGGCGGGCCAAACATCGCTTCCGTATTCTGATCCGCCGTTTCTCTCATTCGCACGTGGAGCGACTGCATCTGAATAATGTGCAGAGCATTGAGACCAGCTCGCTGCATCTGGGACTGCTGGGAGATATGAAGCGCCTTAATTCGCTGTTCTGTGCGGTGGCTTATACCGTTCTCGACCAGCCAGATGATGAGCGGGAAGTAGATTAAGGTCTGCACGCAGGGGCGCGTTTATGCGCCCCTGATTTGATGCGGGCATCGGCCAGGGCGTCATTAATGATGCCCCTACGGTGCCGTAATAAACCGCGTCATTGGATCCGGTGCGGGCATCGACACGGTCGCCATGAATGGCGACCCTACGGTGACGTAATAAACCGCGTCATCGGATCCGGTGCGGGCATCGACACGGTCGCCATGAATGGCGACCCTACGGTGACGTAGGGGGCGCATTTATGCGCCCCTGGTTGGATGCGTGCACCGTATCAACCGCCATTAACGACGTTATTTAATCCCGCAGGAGGCGCATTTATGCGCCCCTGGGTTATTTACGATAACAAACTAAACGCAATCATGCCGACGATGGCGCCGGTGGTGCCGAGGATGGTCTCCATCAGCGTCCAGGTCTTTAGCGTCTCGCCCTCGGTGGCACCGGTAAAGCGGCCAAATAGCCAGAAGCCGGCATCGTTGACGTGGCTGATAATAATTGAGCCACCGCCGATACAGATTGAGAGCGCCGCGAGCTGTGCGCCGCTGTAGTGCAGCGGTTCGATCACCGGCATCACCAGCCCTACGGTGGTCAGACAGGCCACGGTTGCAGAGCCCTGAATAACCCGGATAGCACCCGCCAGAATAAAGCAGGCCAGCGCAATCGGCATACCGGCACCGGTCAGCGCGTGACCCAGCACCGGCCCCACGCCGGAGTCAACCAGCACCTGCTTAAAGACGCCGCCGGCACCGATAACCAGCAGAATAATGCCGGCGGGCTGCAGCGCGCTGCCGCACACCTGCATCACCTTCTCTTTATCCATGCCCTGCCGGTACGCCAGACCATAGATCGCCACCAGCAGCGCCAGCAGAATCGCGGTAAACGGATGGCCAATAAATTCCAGCCATTCGTAGAGCCGGGTATCCGGCGTGGTAAAGCGCGCACCGATGGTTTTCAGCCCGACCAGCAGCAGCGGAAACAGGATCAGAGAGAGGCTGAAACCAAATGAGGGCAGCCTGCCCTCGTCCACATCCGGCTGATGATCTTCCGGCGGCGCGCTGAAGCTGACGTGACGGGCGATCAGGCTGCCAAACAGCGGCCCGGCGATCAGCATCCCCGGAATGGCCGCGCAGAGTCCCAGCAGGATCATCCAGCCGAAATCAGCGTGCATTTGTGCCGCCAGCAGCATTGGCGCAGGTCCCGGCAGCAGAAACGCCGCCGCCGCCGCCACGCCGGCAAACAGCGGGATCACCAGCTTCACCAGGTTGTCATGCGTGCGGCGCGCCACCGCAAAGGCGATGCTGATCAGCAGCACCACCGCGACTTCAAAAAACAGCGGCAGCGCGCAGATCAGCCCGGCGATCCCCATCGCATAGTGCGCCCGGCTCTCGCCAAAGGTTTTCAGCATCCGGATAGCGATCTGATCCACCGCACCGGTTTCATGCAGAATTTTGCCGAACATTGCGCCAAGCGCTACGACGATGGCAAGAAAGCCCAGCGTGCCGCCCATGCCTTTCTGCATCGTATCGGCAATCTGATCGAGTGGCATACCGGAGAAAAGCCCGGCACCAATAGAAACCAGCATCAGGGCGACAAAGGCGTGCATCCGCGCTTTCATTACCAGAAACAGCAGCAGCAGGACAGAGCCTGCTGCGGTTAACACCAGCGTTGCGGTACTCATTACTCGCCCTTGTTGATTGCATCCCTGATGGTCGCAACCGTAGCTGCAACAACGTCATCCAGCGAGTGGTTGATATCCACCATCAGGACATCAGCCTCATCTGTGCCAGGTTCCTGCAGCGTGGCAAACTGCGTTACCAGCATCTGTGGCTTGAAGAAGTGACCCTTACGGGCTTTGAGGCGGGTTTCAATGGTTTCGAAATCGCCTTTCAGATAGATAAATTTCAGGTTGTGATTGCCCTGGCGCAAAATGTCGCGATAGGACTTTTTCAGCGCCGAGCAGACGATAATCGATACCGCCTGAGTGCGCTGCATGGCAAAAGCCGCGTCGTTCAGCGCCTGCAGCCACGGCTGGCGATCGTTATCATCCAGCGGGTGGCCTTCCGCCATTTTCATGATGTTACTGCGTGGATGAAGGAAATCTCCATCCAGAAAAGCGGTATTCAGTTCGTGTGATACCCGATTAGCAACGACAGACTTTCCGCTGCCGGATACACCCATCAGGATAAAAACGTGATGTGATGAAGATGGCGTGATCATAGTTTTGCGCTCCGGCAGCTTATTCTGCCAATGTTACCGATAACAAATCTGTCATTCATTGTCGGAGTGCGTCCCGATGCTGACAACCCTCGTCAGCCGGAAAAGCGTAAAAGTGTGAAGTGGCTCATACATTCGCCATAATCAGATGCTGTCACCTTCAGCAATCTCAAAGCCGATATCGAGCGGGCCGCTAAATGAACAATCGCCACTAATGCGCGCCAGCAGCATGGCAGCCGCCTCGCTTCCCATTCGTTCGCGCGGCGTCAGCACGGTGGCCAGCCGCGGCGTCACGACCTGCGTAATATCGTGGCCGTGAAAGCCCGCGATCGCCATCTGCTCCGGCACGCGCAGCCCCTGACGCTGGCATTCAAACATGGCACCTACGGCCAGGTCATCGTTAGTACAGAACAGACTGTCGGTTGCCGGATAGCGCTTTTGCGCCTCGCACAGCAGCTGTGCGCCGGCGCTGAAGGAAGAGGCGTCTTCCATCATCACGCTGTGCGGCGTCAGTCCCGCCTCGCGCATCGCCTGTTCATACCCCTGCTGCTTCTGCAGCGTACGCTCATCAAGCCGCGCCCCCAGGTAGACCGTATGGCGATGCCCTTTCTTCAGGATAGCCTGCGTCATCTGTCGCGCCGCTTCGACATTATCAAATCCCACCGCCATATCCAGACACGGCGTAACGCTGTCCATGATCTCAATGACCGGGATCCCGGCCACCTCCAGCATGCGCAGCGTACCAGTGGTATGGGTACGTTCAGTTAAGATCACGCCGTCAATATTCCAGCCCAGCAGCGAGCGCAGCTGCCGCTCCTCTTTTTCCGGATTGTAGCCAAAGTGCGCGACCAGCGTCTGATATCCCGCCTCATCGGTCACGGTTTCAATTCCGCGCAGCACGTCAGCAAAGACCTGGTTGGTCAGGGAGGGCAGCAGCACGCCAATGGCGCGGCTGGTGGCGTTTGAGAGCATATCGGGTGCACGATTAGGGATATAACCCAGCTCATCCAGCGCGACGGCAATTTTGTCACGCAGCGCGGCGGAGACCCGCTCCGGGTCGCGCAGATAGCGACTGACGGTCATTTTGGTGATGCCGACGCGATCGGCGACGTCCTGTAATACCGGTCTTTTCTTCTTCATCGTATGCACCTGAGGCCAGAGATACGCTGAGTTTATCACTATTTTTACCGCTTCCGCGTCTGATGCCTGCCCGCACGCCGGATGGGTCGAACGGCGATAAAAAAGCCAGCACGCAGGCTGGCTAAACAATACCGGAAGCAGTGTCGGGCTTACCGGCGATTAATAACCGGCGCTGAGATCGTCAACCGAGCGCGGATCGGACGCGCCGTAGCGCATGCCATCCGGACCGATCATGATGCTCTGCGTACTGCCCATTGCCGGCAGCACCTTCACGTGCTGACCTTTCGCTTCCAGCAGGCGCAGCGTATCGGGACTGAAGCCTTTCTCCACGCGCAGCTGATCGGGCAGCCACTGATGATGAAAACGCGGCGCGTTAGTCGCTTCCGCCACGTTCATTCCAAAATCGATGCTGTTAACCACCATCTGCAGCACGGTCGTGATGATCCGGCTGCCGCCCGGACTGCCGGTGACCAGCCAGGTTTTCCCCTCTTTGGCTACAATCGTCGGTGACATGGAGGAGAGCGGACGCTTCGCCGGCTGAATCGCATTCGCCTCGCCGCCGACCAGGCCGTAAACGTTTGGCGTACCCGGCTTCGCGGAGAAATCATCCATTTCATTGTTCATCAGGATGCCGCTGTTGCCCGCCACGATCCCGCTGCCAAAGTAGGTGTTCAGGGTATAGGTCACCGCCACAGCGTTGCCCGCTTTATCCACCACCGAGAAGTGGGTGGTCTGATTGCTCTCGTACGGTGCCAGCTTACCCGGTTTGATCTCTGATGACGGGCGCGCTTTGCTGACGTCGATCTGCTGCGCCAGGGTTCTGGCATAGGCTTTGCTGGTCAGCGCCTGCTGCGGCACTTTGACGAAATCGGGATCGCCAAGATACTCGGAGCGATCGGCGTAAGCATACTTCTCTGCTTCTGCCATGACCTGCATGGCGTCTGCGCTGCCGAAGCCCCACTTCGCCAGATCGAAGTTCTCCAGAATATTCAGGATCTGCACAATGTGGATCCCGCCCGATGAGGGTGGTGGCATGGAGAACACTTCATAGCCGCGGTAGGTGCCGCTGACCGGTTTACGCTCCACGGCACGGTAAGCGGCGAGATCCGCTTTGCCAATCAGCCCGCCGTGCTGTGCCATTTCGCCGGCGATCTCATCAGCAATGCGACCGGTATAGAACGCATCGGCTCCCTGCTGCGCAATCAGCTGCAGGCTGCGCGCCAGGTTCTTCTGCACCAGCCGATCGCCTTTCTGATAAGGTTTACCATCCGCTTTGTAAAAGATTGCCCGGCTGTTTGCGTGATTGATCAGGTTCTCTTTGCCATAGGTGGCAAGATCGTCCGCCAGCGCATCGTTGACGATAATGCCGTCACGCGCCAGCTTTATAGCCGGGGCCAGCAGCGTGCGCAGCGGCAGCGTGCCATACTTCTTTGCCGCCAGCGCAAATCCCGCGACCGTACCGGGTGTGCCAGACGCCAGGTGAGAAGTAAGTGATAACTTACTATCCGCATTACCCTGCTTATCAAGGAACATATCGCGCGAGGCGCGCGCCGGCGCCATTTCACGAAAGTCGATAGCAGCAGTACGCCCGGACGCCGTGCGCAGCAGCATAAAGCCGCCGCCGCCGAGATTACCCGCCTGCGGATGGGTAACGGCCAGCGCAAAGCCCACGGCGATCGCCGCATCCACCGCATTGCCGCCCTGTCTGAGAATATCCACGCCCACCTGCGTTGCCATCGCATCCACCGAGGCGACCATGCCGTGCTGCGCTTTCACCGGATGAAAGGTGTCGCTGTCAACGCCATAGGAGATTGGTGGCGCGCTTGCCGGCGCCGCAGCGGCCCCCTGCACCACGGTAAAACTCATTAACATCGCCCAGCTCAACTGGCGCAACCTGCCTGCTGTCCTCATCCTGCCACCATCCTTTTCAGTTGTTTACATTTGTTATTTATCGATGCAAGTGTTTGCTAAAGCAGTAAAAACATAACACTTAACGCAAATTGCACGCACGCCCGATTTCAGGCTTTGTGATATCGCATAAACTTATGAATAAGAGGCAGGCGGCCTGCGGGCCGCCTGTTTACACAGCAGATCAGACGATCGGAGGGAATAATGAAAACATGGCTTATTGCGCTGGCAGCCCTGCTGCCGCTGAGCGGTATGGCAAATACGCTGAATAACAATGTGAATCAGCCCGGCTATAACCCAAGCCAGCAGCGTATGCAGACCCAGATGCAGACCCAGCAGCAGCAGCAGCAGCGCCTGCTGCATCAGGATCAGCAGCGGCAGACGCAAAATATGCAGCGGCAGCTGCAGGAAAAACGCGACAGTACCCGGCAGCAGGTACTGCAGTCGCAGCCGGGTCAGAATACGCAGCAGAACGGCACCATGCCGAATAACAACTAACTGAAATCGGGACCGATAATATCGATGCGATCGGTGCAGATGGCATCCACACCCCAGTTCAGCAGCTCGCGGGCACGTGCGGGCTGGTTAACCGTATAGGCCAGGATACGTAACCCCGCCGCCTTCAGCAGTGCGGTACGTTCAGCATCGAGCAGCCGGTAATTCAGGTGAATCGACACGCACTCCAGCTGACTGGTCAGCGCCTGCCATGCGTCATCCCACTCATCCAGCAGCAGACCGCGCGGCAGCTCTGGCGCGGCCTGCTGTGCTGCCGCCAGCGCTTCAGGTGAGAACGAGGAGAGCAGCGGAGGTGTCTGCCCCTGCCAGAGCTGACAGGCGGCGAGCGCCACGGCAGCGCCCGTCTCCGCGTCGGTGCCGGTAGTGGGTTTGATTTCGATGTTCGCCATCATCCGGTGCTGACGACAGCGCGCCGCCACATCCGTCAGCAGCGCCAGCGGCTCGCCCGTAAACGCCCCGCTGAACCAGTCGCCGGCATCGAGCTGTGCCAGCTGCGCCCACGTCTGTTCGCCCGCCACGCCCCAGCCGCTGCTGGTGCGATCGAGTGTGTCATCGTGCAACAGAAAGATCTGTTTATCCTGCGAGAGTTTGGCATCAAACTCAATCATGGTATGGCCGTAACGCGCGCCGGTATCGATCGCCGCCAGCGTGTTTTCCGGGGCGAGTTTACCGCCGCCGCGATGGGCCACAATTTTCGGGTAGGGCCAGTTGTTGTTACTCATTCCAGACGTTTTCCATGAACAGCATCGAAGAAGTGTAACGCATCCGGCGGCAGATGCAGCCACAGCGTGCTGCCCGCCTGCGGACGTTCGCTGTGCGGCAGCCGTACCACCAGCCGCGCCTGACCAAGATGGCCGTGTGCCAGGTTGTCCGCGCCGAGGATCTCCAGCGTATCGACCACCAGCGGCACGCCGCCTGCTTCACGTGAAGAGAGATGAATATGCTCAGGACGGATGCCAAGCGTCAGCGGCCTGTTAGCCCACTGCGGCCGTCTCTCGCCCAGCGGCAGGCTGTTCAGCGCATCCAGCATAAAGTGCAGGCCGTCGCGGCTGATCTCTCCTGGCAGCAGGTTCATCGCCGGGGAACCGATAAAGGCGGCAACAAACTGGCTGGCCGGGCGCTCATAGACCTCTACCGGCGTGCCAACCTGCTCCACAATCCCTTTGTTCATCACCATCACCCGCTCCGCCAGCGTCATCGCCTCAACCTGATCGTGCGTTACGTAAAGGCTGGTGGTTTTCAGGCGGCGGTGCAGCTGCTGCAGTTCAAGACGCATCTGCACGCGCAGGCGCGCATCAAGGTTGGAGAGTGGTTCATCGAACAGGAAGACAGCCGGTTCACGCACGATAGCGCGTCCCATCGCCACACGCTGCCGCTGCCCGCCCGAGAGTTCCCGCGGTCGCCGGTTCAGCAGGTGATCGAGCTCCAGACTGCGCGCGGTCTCCAGCACGCGCTGGGCGATCTGCGCTTTGCCCATACCGCGGATTTTCAGGCCATAGCCCATGTTTTCGCCTACCGTCATATGCGGGTAGAGCGCGTAGTTCTGAAACACCATCGCGATGCCGCGATCTTTCGGCTCCATCTCCGTGACCCGCTGCTCAGCAATAAAAATGTCGCCGGAGCTGACGCGCTCCAGTCCGGCCACCATGCGCAGCAGCGTCGATTTACCGCAGCCGGATGGCCCCACCATCACCATAAACTCGCCCTCGTTGATGGTGATGGTCAGCGGCTGGATCACCGCATTTTTGCCGTCATACGATTTCGTCACGCTCTGTAAAGTTACGCCTGCCATCTATTTCTCATTCTCCACCAGGCCACGCACAAACGCGCGCTGCATTACAAGAACCACCACAACCGGTGGGATCAGGGTTAATAACATCGCCGCCATCACTTCATTCCACTGCGTCGGACCGCCGCTGGTGTTGATCATGCTTTTTACTCCCGCCACGGCGGTGCTCAGGCTGGCATCATTAATAATCAGCAGCGGCCAGAGATACTGATTCCAGCCGTAGATAAACGTGATCACAAACAGCGCGGCAAGGTTGGTTTTGGACAGCGGCAGAACAATGTCCCAAAAGAAGCGCATCGGCCCGGCGCCGTCAATGCGCGCGGCTTCAATCAGCTCGTCCGGCAGCGACAGGAAGAACTGGCGAAACAGAAAGGTAGCCGTTGCCGACGCCATCAGCGGCAGCGTCAGCCCGCTGTAGCTGTCGAGCAGGTTAAGCGTGGCGATCACCTCGACCGTCGGAAAGATACGGACTTCAACCGGCAGCATCAGCGTAATGAAAATCAGCCAGAAAAAGAGCGTGCGCAGCGGAAAGCGAAACCAGACCAGCGCAAAAGCTGAGAGCATAGAAACGCTGATTTTGCCGATCGTAATCGCCAGCGCCATAATAAAGCTGTTCAGCAACATCATGCCAAATGCCGCGCTGCCGTTAACGCCCTGCGTCCAGATACGCGAAATGTTCTCCCACAGATGCGTGCCGGGCAACAGCGTCATCGGCACCTGATAAACCGCGGTGTTATCCAGCGTGGCGGCGACAAAGGCGACATAGAGCGGAAACAGAATGGTCAGCACGCCCAGAATCAGCAGCGTGTGGCTGAAAATATCCAGCCCGCGTCGGTTCTCAATCATTGATATTGCACCTTACGCTCAACAAAGCGGAACTGCAGAATAGTGAGGCCAATCACCAGCAGCATCAGCACGACCGACTGCGCGGCAGATGAGGAGAGATCGAGACCGGTGAATCCTTCCCGATAAATTTTGTAGATAAGCGTGGTGGTGGACTGTACCGGCCCGCCACCGGTAGCGGCATCAATGACCGGAAAAGTGTCAAAGAAGGCGTAGACCAGGTTGACCACCAGCAGAAAGAAGCTTACCGGCGTAATCAGCGGCAGAGAAAGATGGAAAAAGCGCCGTACCGGCCCGGCTCCGTCGATAGCGGCCGCCTCAGTCAGCGACTTCGGAATCGACTGCAGCGCCGCGAAGAAAAACAGAAAGTTGTAGCTCATCTGCTGCCAGATAGAGGCGAGCACGACCAGAAACATTGCCTGACCGCTGTTCTGCGCATAGTTCCAGTTATAGCCCATCTGATTGAGCAGATGGCTGAGCAGCCCAAGCCCCGGATTAAAGAGGAACATCCACAGCACTGCGGCGACCACCGGCGCCACCGCGTACGGCAGCAGCAGCAGGGTCTGATAGAGCTTCTGCAGACGCACAACATAGTCAACCAGCGCGGCCAGCAGGAGCGAGAACAGCATCCCCAGCACCGTGACCAGCAGGCTGAACACTATGGTGGTCCAGAAGGAGTCGAGATAGTAGGGATCGCTGAACAGACGACTGAAGTTCTCCAGCCCGACAAAAGTGCTGGAGATGCCAAATGGATCGATGCTCTGCAGCGAATACCAGAGGGCCTCTCCGGCAGGCCAGAGAAAGAAGATGGCGGTGATAATCAGCTGCGGTGCCATCAGCAAATAGGGCAGCAGCCGGGCACGAAAGACCGGACGAGACGATGAGGGCATAGCGAACTCACGCTGAAAGCGGGAGCGACCCAGCGTCGCTCCCGGTGGATCGGATTTATTTCACCTGCTGTTCAAAGCGGCGCAGCAGTGCGTTACCGCGCTTAACCGCGTTATCCAGCGCTGCCTGCGGCGTCTGCTTGCCGGTCCAGACGCCTTCCAGCTCTTCATCTACCACCGTGCGGATTTGCGGCATATTGCCGAGGCGCATCCCTTTGGTGTACGGCAGCGGATCTTTGTTGAGCATCTGCCGGGTAGCGATATCCGCGCCCGGGTTTTTCTCATAGAAACCCTGCTTTCTGGTCAGCTCGTAGGCGGCGGTAGTGATCGGCAGGTAGCCGGTTTTCTGATGCCATTCGGCGGCAATCTCCGGCTGCGCGAGGAACTTCATAAACTCCGCCGCCCCTTTATAGGTAGCCGCATCTTTGCCTTTCATCACCCACAGGCTGGCGCCGCCGATGATGGCGTTCTGTGGAGCTTCAGGCACGGTATCGTCATACGGCATCATGCCAACGCCGAAGTTAAATTTGGCGTAGTGCTTGATATCCGCCAGCGAACCGGAAGAGGCGGTCGTGATCCCGCAGTCGCCGTTATAAAACTTGGCGGTCGGCTCATCCTTGCGTCCAAAGTAGGTGAAATCACCTTTTTTGTTCATCTCTTCGAGCATCTGGATATGCCGCACCTGCACCGGTTTGTTGAACTCCAGCACCGCATCGGTGCCGTCGAAGCCGTTGTTTTTACTGGCTACCGGCAGCGCATGCCACGCGCTGAAGTTTTCAATCTGGATCCAGCCCTGCCAGCCGCTGGCATAGCCGCAGCTCATGCCGGCTTTACGCAGCGCAGCGGCGTCTTTTGCCAGCTCCTGCCAGGTTTTTGGCGGCTGCTCCGGATCGAGCCCCGCTTTTTTAAAGGCATCTTTGTTGTAGTAGAGCACCGGCGTTGAGCTGTTAAACGGCTGAGAGATCAGCTGACCGCTGCTGTCGCTGTAGTAACCCGCCACGGCCGGCACAAACTGCTTCGCATCCATCTGCACGCCAGCCTGGCTGAACACGTCATGCACCGGCACAATCGCTTTCGAGGCCATCATGGTTGCCGTACCGACTTCATAGACCTGCAGCAGCGCAGGCGCTTTACCGGTGCGTACCGCTGCAATCCCCGCCGCCAGGCTCTGCTCGTAGTTACCTTTGTAAGTGGGCACAATTTTGTAATCGGGATGCGCCTGGTTAAAACGCTGTGCCAGAGAGTCAACTTCTTTGCCTAACTCCCCTTCCATTGAGTGCCAGAAAGGGATTTCGGTCGCAGCCAGCGCGTTACCGCTGAGCGCCAGACCAAGCAACACACTCATCAGACGGGGACGAAGCGTTAAAGCGGTCATAAAGTTTTCCTGTGCTGTTAGGTACGCGCAATATCACGCATTTTTTGTTCGCGGAGTAACATGACACGGGAAGATGATAGAAAAATAACCGAAATATGACAGAGATATGACACACAGAAACGCGCCAGCCAGGCGGCAAAACGTGAACGTCGTGCACATTTTTTAGCAAAAAAAGCGGCAGGCAGGAGAAAGGCGGCCCGGCAGGATACCGGGCCGCAGGCCGGTCAGGCGCCGAGATAGGCGCTGCGTACCGCTTCGTTAGAGAGCAGCGCCTCGCCGCTGTCCTCCAGCACTACGTGACCGTTCTCCAGCACGTAACCGCGATCGGCAAGCTTCAGCGCCTGATTGGCGTTTTGCTCAACCAGAAAGATGGTCATCCCCTCTTTACGCAGCTGCTCGATGGTGTCAAAAATCTGCTGGATGATGATAGGCGCCAGGCCGAGCGAGGGTTCATCCAGCAGCAGCAGACGCGGCTGGCTCATCAGCGCACGACCAATCGCCAGCATCTGCTGTTCGCCGCCGGACATGGTACCGGCACGCTGCACTTTGCGTTCTGCCAGCCGGGGAAACAGCTGGTAAACCCGCTCAATACGCGTCTGATACTCATGCCGGCTGGCAAAGAAACCGCCCATCGCCAGATTCTCCTCCACCGTCATGCGGGAAAACACCCGACGCCCTTCCGGCACGATCGCGATCGCCTCCCGCATGATTTTTGCCGTCTGCCAGTCGGTGATGGTTTTTCCGTCAAACACAATGGTGCCGCTGCTGGCGCGCGGCTCGCCGCACAGCGTACCCAGCAGCGTGGTTTTACCGGCGCCGTTGGCACCAATCAGCGTGACGATCTCCCCCTGACTGATATGCAGATTAATATTGTGCAGCGCCTGGATCGGGCCGTAGTGGGCGCTTACACCCTGCAGCGTTAACATCGGGTTTGCCATCTTACGCCTCACCTAAATAAGCCCGGATCACGTCCGGGTTGTTGCGGATCTGTTCCGGTGTACCGTTCGCCAGCGGCGTTCCCTGATTGACCACGTAGATGCGGTCGGAAATGCCCATCACCAGCTTCATATCGTGTTCAATCAGCAGCACTGATACCTTGTGCTCGCTGCGCAGCTCGGCGATCAGCGCATCCAGCTCATGCGTTTCACGCGGGTTGAGGCCCGCGGCCGGTTCGTCCAGCATCAGGATCTCCGGGCGCGTGACCATGCAGCGGGCAATTTCCAGCCGGCGCTGCTGGCCGTAAGCCAGATTGCCCGCCTGGCGGTTTGCCAGCTCCAGCAGGCCGATACGCTCCAGCCAGATGGCTGCGCGATCGAGCGCCTCGCTCTCACCACGGCGAAACGCCGGAGTTTTTAACAGGCCGGAAAAGACACCGCTTTTCAGATGCTGATGCTGCGCCACCAGCAGATTTTCAATCACCGTCATCTCACGGAACAGCCGCACATGCTGAAACGTGCGCACGATACCCATGCGCGCGATTTTCTGCCCCGGCAGACCCTGTAGCGGTCGATCGCGCAATTTAATGGTGCCGCCGGTTGGCTTATAGAAGCCGGTCAGGCAGTTGAACACGGTCGTTTTACCGGCACCGTTAGGTCCGATAAGCGAAACAATCTCCTGCGGATGCAGCGCCAGTGCCACATTGTTGACGGCCAGCAGGCCGCCAAAACGCATCATCAGGCCTTCAACGGCTAATAAAGGCTGACTCATGCCTGCTCTCCCTGTTTGCTCTTTTTCAGTTTCAGATGCGGACGCTTCATCGGCAGTAACCCCTGCGGACGCCAGATCATCATCAGCACCATCAGGCCGCCCAGCACCAGCATGCTGTACTCATTAAGATCGCGCATCAGTTCACGCGATACCACCAGCAGGATCGCCGCGAGGATCACCGCCAGCTGCGACCCCATGCCGCCCAGTACCACGATAGCCAGCACAAACGCGGATTCGACAAACGTAAACGACTCCGGGCTGACAAAGCCCTGGCGCGCCGCAAACAGCGTCCCGGCAAAACCGGCAAATACGGCGCTGATGGTAAAGGCGGTCAGCTTGATGCGCGTCGGACTTAAACCCAGCGAGCGGCAGGCGATCTCATCTTCGCGCAGCGCTTCCCATGCGCGCCCCAGCGGCATACGCAGCAGGCGATTGATCACAAACAGCGTCAGTACCACCAGCAGCAGCGCGACCAGATAGAGGAAAATCACACGGTGATTAGGGTTGTAGGCAAGCCCGGTCAGGTCGTGGAATGTCGTCCAGCCCCCTTCGCTGACGCGGCGGCCAAACTCAATGCCAAACAGGCCGGGCTTGGGGATCTGCGCAATACCGTTCGGCCCGCCGGTAATCGACGTACTGTTCAGCAGCAGAATACGCACGATTTCACCGAAACCGAGCGTGACAATCGCCAGATAGTCGCCGCGCAGGCGCAGCACCGGAAACCCCAGCATCAGGCCAAAAGCGCCCGCCACGATGCCCGCCAGCGGCAGGCTCTCCCAGAAGCCAAAACCGTAGTAGTGGTTCAGCAGCGCAAAGGTATAGGCGCCAATGGCATAAAAACCGCCGTAGCCCAGCACCAGCAGTCCGGAGAGGCCAACCACCACGTTAAGCCCCAGTCCCAGCATGACGTAGATCAGCGTCAGCGTAGCAATGTCGATGCTGCCGCGTGAGGCAAACAGCGGCCACGCAACGGCAGCGACGATCAGCAGCGTCATCAGCAGTTTCTGCTTCGCGGTAGATCCATCAAACGCCGGCAGCACAAAGGCTTTACCGCTGCGGCGAAGCCGGCCTGAAAATAGCGGACGCAGCAGCTGAAAGATAAAGACCACCGCGCAGCCCGCGAAGATCCAGTTCCAGCGAACCTCGCCCGCGCTGACCACAATCAGCCGGGTGCCATCCAGGTCGAGACGCATGCCCATAAAGAAGCTGGCCAGCACCAGCAGCATTGCCGCAGAGAGCACGGCGTTAAGCAGACCGAGACGCTTCATACTTTCTCTACCTCCGGGCGACCCAGAATACCGGTTGGCATCACCAGCAGGACCACAATCAGCAGCGCAAAAGAGACCACATCTTTATATTCTGTCGAAAGGTAAGCTGACGTCAGCGCTTCCGCAATGCCAAGTACCAGCCCGCCAATCATAGCGCCGGGAATACTGCCGATACCGCCCAGAACCGCTGCGGTGAACGCTTTCATGCCGGCCATAAAACCAATAAACGGGTTGATTGAGCCGTAGAACTGCCCCAGCAATACGCCCGCGACCGCTGCCATCGCCGCGCCGATCACGAAGGTCAGCGAAATAACGCGATCGGTATTGATGCCCAGCAGGCTGGCCATTTTCAGATCTTCCGCACAGGCGCGACAGGCGCGGCCCATACGCGAATAGCGGATAAACAGCGTCAGCGCCAGCATTGCCAGAAACGTCACTACCCAGATCACCAGCTGCATGGTCGTGAGCGTGGCGGCGAAGCCGTTGCTTTCACCCAATGTCCACTGGCCGGTGATCAGACTCGGCAGCGCCAGATCGCGCGAGCCCTGGGTCAGGCTGACGTAGTTTTGCAGGAAAATAGACATCCCGATGGCGGAGATAAGCGCAATCAGCCGCTTGGAAGCGCGCACCGGCTTATAGGCAACGCGTTCAATACTCCAGCCGTAAGCGCTGGAGATGATCACTGCCATGATAAAACCGGCGGCGATCATCAGCCACGAGGTATCAATGCCCATCATCATCAGGGCGGCAATGACAATAAAAGAGACATAGCTGCCGATCATGTAAACCTCGCCGTGGGCGAAGTTGATCATGCCGATGATGCCATACACCATGGTGTAGCCAATCGCGATCAGCGCATAGGTGCTCCCGAGGGTTACCCCGTTGAACATCTGCTGAATAAAATAGAGAAACTGCTCGGACATAATGAGGACCTGCAAGTGGATCAGAGATTCCCTCTCTGGGGTAAGAAAGGGTCAGGGCAGCAAACCGCTCACGGCGCGTCTGCCAGCTCCCTGCCCCCGCCCGCGCACGGGAGGGGGAGATAGTTACGCTATACGGTAGAACCGGTTAACAGCGCTTATTTCACTGCGGTTGATGAGCCATCTTTGTGCCATTTGAACACGCCGAACTCGAACCCTTTCAGATCGCCTTTCTGATCCCAGCTCAGGTCGCCCATTACGGTCGGCACCGGCGCGCCCGCTTTCAGGTTTTTTGCAATCTCATCGGGCTCATCGCTTTTGCTGCGCTCAATGCCCGCCACCAGCGACTGAATTGCGGCATAGGTGGTCCAGACAAACGGGCCGGTCGGATCTTTGCGGTTTGAAGCGCTGTTGCCCTTAATGGCATCAACGATCGCTTTGTTCTCCGGCAGCTGGTCATAACGCTTTGGCAACGTAACGTACAGGCCTTCTGACGCATCGCCAGCAATGTTGGAGAGTGAGGCGTTACCCACGCCCTCGGGTCCCATAAAGCCCGCTTTCAGGCCGGCCGTTTTTGCCTGGCGCAGGATCTGCCCCAGCTCCGGGTAGTAGCCGCCGTAGTAAACAAAATCGACGTTCTCTTTCTTCAGGCGGGCAATCAGCGTGGAGAAATCTTTATCGCCGGCGGTGATGCCCTCAAACAGCACCACGTTACCACCTTTGGCCTTCAGGGTTTTCTGCACGGACTCCGCCAGACCCTGACCGTACTGCTGCTTGTCATGCACGACGGCAATACGCTTCGGCTTGATCTGCTCCAGAATATAGGTTGCTGCCGTCGGGCCCTGATC
Source organism: Pantoea sp. SYBGC1 (assembly GCF_057197005.1). Lineage (NCBI taxonomy): Bacteria > Pseudomonadati > Pseudomonadota > Gammaproteobacteria > Enterobacterales > Erwiniaceae > Pantoea > Pantoea sp. SYBGC1. The sequence goes on along the minus strand of NZ_JBXUNM010000010.1, from coordinate 40,514 downwards.
GGAATCGAGGCCGGTGGTACGCATAACGTCAGCATAGCCACGCGCGGTCAGCTCAGGAGCAGTGGCGGCCGGCGTAATCATCAGAATGCCTTCATCGTTATAGATGTCAGATGCAGGCTGCGTAGAAGAGGAGCAGAGATGGCCGATAACATATTTAATGCCGTCGTTAACCACTTTGTTCGCTACCGCAACTGCCTGTTTCGGGTCACACGCGTCGTCATACTCCACGCCAACCAGTTTGTCGCCGTTTACGCCGCCTTTGGCATTAATATCTTTGATCGCCTGCGCTGCACCCGTGAACTGCATATCACCATATTGCGCGACCGGGCCGGTTGCTGCACCTACGATAGCGATTTTGATATCGGCAGCCAGCGCGGCATGGCTCATTGCCAGTGCAACGCAGCCCGCCAGTAACGCGCGTCCTTTACTCATCTTCATGCGTACTTCCCCATCTGTTATGTCGTGTCTGTTGTGATTGGTTTTATTTCAGCCAGTGAAAGAGGAAACTGATTCAGATAGAAGGAGTTAGCGCTCTTATCTGGCTTTTTTTGTTAAAACAGCTTTATTTTCAGGTTATTAAACAGGAATTTTCTGCTGTAAATCAACTGACATATTCAGTAATGAGCGGCCTGAACAGCATAATACTCTGGAGGTTATGGCCGTAATTTGCGCACCAGGGTAGCGCGTTATGCTGGCTTATTCGGCAATCGTTGCGGGCTTACTCCACAATCCTGGCAAAGTGTCTGCCATTTGACCTGTTTTTATCGCAAAAAAGTGACAGCGCTCTGACTGTATAAATTCGCTACACTATGCCCTTTCTGCCAGTACAGGTACGGGTTATGAAACTCACTATTCAGCGTATCGTTTCACTTACGCCGCAGGATCGCATCGACCTCGCTAAAATCTGGCCGCAGCAGGATATTGCGCAGCTGGAAAACACACTAAGTGATACGCAGCGGCTCTATGCCGCGCGGTTTAACGATCGGCTGCTGGGCGCGCTGCAGCTGGAAATCCGTGGTACCCACGGCAAAATCACGCACTTTGAAGTCCGTGAGGCTACGCGCCGGCGCGGCGTCGGGCGTTACTTACTGGAGGAGACACTGGCGCAGAATGGTTCGCAGGATCACTGGTGGATTGCGGATGATGGCTATGCTGACCAGGGGATTCGGGCAGCGTTTATGCAGGCGTGTGGCTTCCGCGCGCAGGCAGACGGCTGGGTAAAAGTGGCAGAGTAGCGTTGCGCGGCCGGATGGCGGACATAAAAAAGGGCAACCCTGAGGTTGCCCTTATTACCGTCTGCGAACTGTCAGGCTTCAATCGCCATGCGCAGCTTTTTCATCGCATTCTTTTCCAGCTGACGCACGCGCTCCGCTGAGACGCCATAGCGGTCGGCCAGCTCCTGCAGCGTGGTTTTATTGTCATCATCCAGCCAGCGGGCACGAATGATATGCTGACTGCGTTCATCCAGGCTGAGCATCGCATCACTCAGCTTATCCGCTGCGTGGGCGTCCCAGTTATCCTCTTCGATACCGTCAGCGAAATCTGACGTTTTATCCTGCAGGTAGAGCACGGGAGCCATTGGCTTGCCGTCGCCCGCTTCATCGTCAGAGGACATATCAAAGGTCATGTCCTGTGCCGCCATACGCGACTCCATCTCCAGCACATCCTTCGTGCTGACGCCGAGTTCACGCGCCACCATGTCGACTTCATCCTGATTAAACCAGCCCAGACGCTGCTTGGTTTTACGCAGGTTAAAGAACAGCTTACGCTGCGCTTTGGTGGTGGCGACTTTGACAATGCGCCAGTTACGCAGCACATATTCGTGGATCTCTGCTTTGATCCAGTGCACTGCGAATGAAACCAGACGCACGCCGACTTCCGGATTAAAACGGCGCACCGCTTTCATCAGGCCGATGTTGCCTTCCTGAATCAGATCCGCCTGTGGCAGACCATAACCTGCATAGTTACGTGCGATGTGAACAACAAAGCGCAGGTGTGACAGGATCAGCGTTTTCGCTGCATCCAGATCGCCCTGGTAATGCAGCCGCTCAGCCAGTGCTTTTTCCTCTTCTGCCGTCAATACCGGCCAGTTGTTGGCAGCCCGAACGTAAGATTCCAGGTTGCCCAGAGGAGCAATCGCTAAAGTTTGCATTTCTTTGGTCATTCAAACCCTCACAAATTCAATGGAGTTGCTGCGCGTGTCCTTACGCAAACGCTACAGTATGTCAACGTCAGGCGAAAACCAACAGCAATCTGTGCTAATTAGACGCCAGGGTTATCCACAAGTTCAATTATAGCAGTGAATATTTTACACACAGGTGACAGCGGGGAAAATCGGAGCATTCCTCTGCGCCCGCATCGCTGGCAGCAGAGGAAGAGTATATCAAAAAATCGTTGCCATGGGTTACTGCGGCGTAAATCGGCGTAAATGTTGCACAGTGGCAAGCCATGCAGCAATCCAGCCAATAATGGCGGCAATCAGCAGCAGCAGCAGGCCCTCATCCCATGCAAAACCTTCCAGCGTAAAGGCGGTGCCAAATACCGACGCGACCTGCGCCACCACCGACTGCAGTCGCAGCACCAGTACTTCAGAGAGCACCAGCGACAGTAGCGCACCGGCAAAACCGAGCAACGCACCGCCATAGAGGAACGGCCGCAGGATAAAGCCATCCGTTGCGCCAATCAGCTTCTGGACGTTGATGGTGTCGCGCCGGGCAAAGATGCTGAGCCGGACGCTGTTACCAATCACCAGGAACACTGCCACAATCATCAGCAGACCGATCATGGAGGCCACCTGCCCGACCAGGCCGGTCAGCGCTGCCAGACGGGCAAACCAGCTGTCATCCATCCGTACTTCATCCACGCCCTGCACTTTTGCCACGCGATCGCGCAGGCTTGCCATGGTGTCAGAGTTCTGGAAATTAAGCTTCGGCGTGATAATGGCCACCGCCGGCAGCGGATTCTGCTCCAGCAGATCCATCGCGCCGCCAAAACCAGACCAGTTGCGAAACTCACTCTGCGCTTCGTCACGCGTCAGGTAGTTCACACTGTCGACACCTTCCAGCTGCTTAAGCTGTGCGGTGACGTTTTCTGCCGCAGTGTCGTCCAGCGTCTTGTCGAGATAGACCGTTAGCTGCGGCGCCGGATACCACTGGGTGGCCGCCTGGCTGACGTTTTTCCACACCATGTAACAGACGCTGGGCAGCGTCAGTGAAATCGCGATAACCATAACGGTTAGCAGCGTTGCCAGCGGCTGGCGCCACATATCGGACAGGGTACCGCGCAGGGCGTAGCGCCACTGCTCCTGCCAGCCACCTTTCAGCGCTTTGCGCTTTGACGGCGTTTTAGGCTGCTTTGCCGCTCTGGCCGCCGCCGGGCGCTTGTTGCGTTTATTGACCATCGTGGCCTCCGTGCAGACGTCCCTGATTCAGCGTCATCACGCGGTAGTTACGCCGCGCGATTAGCCCCAGATCGTGGGTTGCCATCAGTACCGTTACCCCGACCCGGTTAAACTCTTCAAACAGGCGCAGGATATCTTCTGACAGCGCATTATCGAGGTTACCGGTGGGTTCATCTGCCAGCAGGACGGCGGGTTTATTAACCACCGCGCGCGCAATACCCACGCGCTGCTGTTCACCGCCGGAGAGCTGAATCGGGTAACTTTTCGCTTTGTCGAGCAGGCCGACTTTATCCAGTGCCGCTGAAACACGACGGCGGATATCTTCGCCGCTGGCGCCGGAAATAATCAGCGGGATAGCCACATTGTCATAGACAGAGCGATCCATCAGCAGATGGTGATCCTGGAAAATCATGCCAATCTGGCGCCGCAGAAACGGCACTTCGCTGTGACGCAGGCGGGAGATATCGTGCCCGCTGAACCAGATCTGTCCGGCGCTCGGACGCTCAATGCCGCAAATCAGCTTCAGCAGGGTACTTTTACCCGCGCCGGAGTGTCCGGTCAGGAAGGACATCTCGCCGGGACGCAGATGAAAATCAACGCCCTGCAGCGCCTGGCGCCCTCCCAGATAAGCCTTACTGACTTCTTCAAAGCGAATCATGCCAATCATTCCTCTCGGGCAAACAGTGCCTCAATAAAGTCTTCGGCCTTGAATGGCCGTAAATCTTCGATGCCTTCTCCGACACCGATATAGCGAATAGGAATGCCGAACTGATCGGCAATGGAGAAGATAACGCCCCCTTTCGCCGTGCCGTCCAGTTTGGTCAGGGCGATACCTGTCAGCCCTACCGCTTCATTAAACAGTTTTGCCTGGCTGACCGCATTCTGTCCGGTGCTGGCATCCAACGTCAGCATCACTTCATGCGGCGCATCCTCATCCAGCTTCTTCATCACGCGGGTGATTTTTTTCAGCTCTTCCATCAGGTGCGATTTGTTCTGCAGGCGACCGGCTGTATCGGCAATTAACACATCCACATTGCGCGACTTCGCCGCCTGAATAGCATCGAAAATCACCGAGGCGGAATCCGCACCGGTATGCTGTGCCACAACCGGAATATGATTGCGCTCGCCCCACACCTGCAGCTGCTCGACCGCCGCGGCACGGAAGGTATCGCCGGCAGCCAGCATCACCGATTTGCCTTCCGCCTGATACTGACGCGCCAGTTTACCGATAGTGGTGGTTTTGCCGACGCCGTTTACGCCCACCATCAGGATCACAAACGGCGTTTTGCCACTGACATCCAGCGGCGCATCGACTTTATTGAGAATGCCGGCCATTTCCGCTTTCAGCAGCCCATAGAGCGCTTCAGCATCGCGCAGCTGTTTGCGGCTTGCCTGCTGAGTCAGGCTGGTAATAATCCGGCGAGTGGTTTCCACGCCCACATCCGCAATCAGCAGCTGCTCTTCCAGCTCGTCAAACAGGTCGTCATCAATCTTTTTACCGCGAAACAGGCTGATAAAACCGGAGCCAAGGTTGGTGCGCGTTTTAACCAGGCTGCGCTTGAGGCGCGCAAAAAAGCCCTCTTTGGTCGGGCGCTCCTGCTCCTGCGCCACAATGGGCGCTGCCGCCAGCGGAAGATCGCTTACGGTGTCTGCAGAGTCTGCAGCGGCGTCTTCAGCGTAGGTCTCCGCCAGCGCCAGTGCCTCCAGCTCTTCATCGCTGAGCGGCGCATCCTCATCAGCCAGAGATTCCGCTTCCGCCAGCTGGCTTTCATCGCCGGGCAGAACCGGCTCCGGCGCGACGGCGGCTGTCAGCGGTGGCTCCTCCGCAACGGCCGCCGGCATCTCTTCCGGCAGCGGCGCCAGCTCAGGCTCCTCTTCCGGTACAATCTCTTCATCGGCCGGCAGCGGGGTCAGCTCAGGCTCCTCTTCCGGCAGGATCTCTTCATTGACCGGCAGCGGCGCCAGCTCAGGCTCCTCTTCCGGCAGGATCTCCTCCGGCTGAGCGGTGATGATGGCCTCTTCAGAGGGCAGCGCATGCGGGGCTGCCTGCTCTGCCGCGGCCTGCTCTTTCGCCAGTTGCTCCGTCAGCGCAACGGTTTCTGCTGCCTGCGCTTCGGCACGCTCTGACGCACTCTCTTCAGCGGCAGCGGGCTGAACCTCCTCTGCAGGCTGCTCTTTTACCTGCTCTTCAGCCGGGGCGGGTGCCTGCTCTTCCTTGCCAAATCCCAGCCAGGAAAAAAAGCCGCGTTTTTTCTCTTTTGCCATTGTGTAACTACACTCCTCGATGGCTTATTCCCGGTAGCACGCTGTCCCCGGGGGATATAAATTCAGTTTTTTAACTTTCTGCGGCGTAAAATCAGCGAATTACGCACGCTTGTATCGTTCAATAGTCTAACACTTTCCGGCCAGCGCACCACAGCACCCTTTTTTACGTTTCTTCTGCCTGTCGCGCCCGTTAAACTACGCAACAAATTATGACGAGTTGTGAGCAAAATGAGTAAATCATCCCGCAGCAGCGGCGGCGCTGGCCAGATCCGCATCATCGGCGGCCAGTGGCGCGGCCGTAAACTTCCGGTGCCGGATAGCGCAGGCCTGCGTCCCACGACCGATCGCGTACGTGAAACCCTCTTTAACTGGCTGGCGCCTCATCTTGCGCAGGCGCGCTGCCTCGACTGCTTCGCCGGCAGCGGCGCGCTGGGTCTCGAAGCGCTGTCGCGCTATGCAGATTCAGTCACGCTGCTGGAGCTGGAGCGCAGCGTAGCGCAGCAGCTGGCGCGCAACGTCGACACGCTGCGCGCCACGCAGGCGACGGTGGTGCAGACCAGCGCGCTGCAGTGGCTGGCTCAGCCTGGCGAAGCTTTTGATATCGTATTTGTCGATCCGCCCTTTCGCAAAGGGCTGCTGGCGGAGACGCTGGCGCTGCTGGAGCGTAATCAGTGGCTGAGCGCAGACGCGCTGATTTACGTGGAAAGTGAAGTGGAACAGGGGGCGCCTGACGTGCCCGCCAGCTGGCAGCTTTACCGGGAAAAGATCGCCGGTCAGGTCGCCTATCGACTCTATCAACGCCAACAGGAGGCGCACGATGTGGCTTAATCTGGGACGGTTACTGATGATTTGCGTCTGGGCTTTTCTGCTGCTTAACCTGGTGCACCCTTTCCCCACACCGCTGCGCTATTTTGTGCATGTCGCCCTGTTTTTCATGGTGATTATGCATGGACTGCAGCTGGTGCTGCTGCGCGCCACCCAGCCTAAAGAGGCGCCGAAGCTGAGCGGCGCCACACAGGCTAAGATTTTCTTTTTCGGTGTATTTGAGCTGCTCGCCTGGCAGAAAAAGCACTATCCGAAGATGTGATCCGGTGCTAACCGGGGCACCTTTACCGGCGCTCCGGTTTCAGCGCGCGGGGGTAAAGCTGACAAAGCGGCTGCCCTGCATCTTCAGCTCGCCTTTTACGCCTTTGTCCATCTGGTGGTAATCGCTGGCGCTGACCGCGGTTTTAATGTCGCTCGCCCCGTTCAGCGGATGAAACCAGGCTTCATATTTCATCTCTTCACCGGCAATCTCTTCGCGCTGACGCGAACGGCGATTCGGTGCCGGATACTCACGCTTGGTTTTTACCTGTACAGTCAGCGATCGTACCGGTGAGGCGTCGTTAACCGCAGCTTCCCGCCGTTGCTTGATAAACTGCCGGGTCGCCAGAATGGCGATAATCGCCAGGACGATAAAAAAGATTAGCGGTGGTTTGCTCATGTTTTTGCTCGCACTTCACTTCATTTGATCATTTAAAAAGAAGCTAAAGCATACAACCAGAGTTGCCCGATTGTCACATTTGCCAGCGGTAACTTAAACTCAGAGAGAGTCTGGGATATTTCAACAGTGTGGACATCTCGTCTACAAAAGGGAGAAAAAATGCTTTGGTCTTTCCTTGCAGTACTTTTTTCCGGCTGGCTCTATGTGGATGCCTCCTATCGCGGTCCGCAGTGGCAACGCTGGCTGTTTAAACCTGTTACCCTGCTGCTGCTGGTTGCCTGGGCCTGGCAGGCACCTGCCGTAAACACCACTGACTATCTGATCCTTGCCGGACTGATTGCCACGCTGGCAGGCGATGCGCTGATGCTGCTGCCCCGGCAGCAAATGCTTTATGCGCTGGGCGCGTTTTTCCTTTCGCATCTGCTCTACACCATCAGTTTTACCGCCCATATGACCATGAGCTTCTACTGGCCCATTCCGCTAACGTTTCTGATTATCGGCGTTGCGGTCATTGCGCTGCTCTGGACGCGGCTGGAGGAGCTGCGCTGGCCTATCTGTACCCTGATTGGCATGACGCTGGTGATGAACTGGATGGCGGCTGAAAACTACTTTTTCCGTCCGACTGACTACAGCTTCTCGCTGCTGATTGGTGCGGGCCTGCTGCTGCTGGCCAATATTATCTGGTTTATCACCCACTATCGCCGCCGCTTCAGCGCTGACAGCGCCATTGTCGCCGCCTGCTATTTTGCCGGTCATTTTATGATTGTGCGTTCACTCTGGCTCTCCTGATAAACCGGCCATTCCGGGCTTGACTCTGGAGCTGACTCCAGAGTGTAGCCTTCAGTAACGGGCAGCTGCCCGTTACTGATACCGGAGGCTTCATGCATCAACAGATTTCCCCCTGCGGCTGTGACCGGCCGGGCAGCAAACTGCAGCCACACGCTGCCGTGCGTCCCCTGCCCGCGGCCCGCTTCACCCGTCTGACCACGCCCGCCAGCACCGCCTGCTGTGCCGGAAGCGCGACGTCAGCTGACGCGGATGCAAACAGAGACTCTGCCAGCGTGCAGCCTGCACTGCGCTGGCGAATCACCGGGATGGACTGCCCGGGCTGCGCACGCACTATCGAAACCGCCGTACAAAAGCTGCCGCAGGTCATGCAGGCGCGCGTGATTTTTGCCAGTGAAAAGCTGGAAGTCTGCGCTCCCGCCGCCATGCAGACTGCCATAGAACAGGCGGTAAAACAGGCGGGCTTCAGGCTGCACGCCGCTGATGCCCCCGCTCTCCCGCCTGCGGCTTCACACTGGCGCGATCGCGCTGCGCTGCTGCTGCTGGCACTGCTGATGCTGACGAGCTGGCTGATAAGTCAGCAGTCACCGATCTGGGGCGATCGCCTGTTTGTCGCGACCGCGCTGGCCGGTCTCCTGCCGGTCGCGCACAGCGCCTGGCAGCGGATCCGCAGCGGCTCGCCTTTCTCAATCGAAACGCTGATGACGGCGGCTGCAGCTGGCGCACTGGTAACGGGCGCTCATGCCGAAGCTGCGATGGTGCTGCTGCTGTTTTTAATCGGTGAGCGGCTTGAGGCCTGGGCCGCAGCGCAGGCGCGGCGCGGTGTGACCGCCCTGATGGCGCTGCGTCCGGAGCGTGCAACACGGCTGCAGGGCGCGCAGCGCGTTACGGTCCCGCTGGCGGCGCTGCAGCCGGGCGACATTATTGAAGTTGCCGCCGGCGGCCGCCTGCCGGTTGATGGCGAGCTGCTGCAGTCCAGCGCCAGCTTTGATGAAAGCGCATTGACCGGTGAGTCCCTGCCGGTGAGCCATCAGCCCGGCGATCGGCTGATGGCGGGCGCCACCAGCGTTGATCGGCTGGTGCAGATAAAAGTGACCTCCCTGCCGGGAGAGAGCGCTATCGATCGTATTCTGCAGCTGATTGATGAAGCGGAAAGCCATCGCGCACCGGCAGAACGCTTTATCGATCGCTTCAGCCGCATCTATACGCCGGCCATTATGCTGCTGGCGCTACTGGTGATAGTGATCCCGCCGCTCTCTGGCCTGGGAGAGTGGCAGCCGTGGATCTATAAAGGGCTGACGCTGCTGCTGATTGGCTGCCCCTGCGCGCTGGTGATCTCAACGCCGGCGGCGGTGACTTCAGCGCTGGCCTCCGCCGCGCGTCAGGGCGTGCTGCTCAAAGGCGGCGCCGCGCTGGAGCAGCTGAGCCGCGTGCAGGTTATCGCCTTCGACAAAACCGGCACGCTGACCCTGGGTAAACCGCAGGTTACGGCGATCCACGCTTTTGGTCAAACTGACGAAGCGGCGCTGCTGCGCCTCGCGGCGGCGGCAGAGCGCGGGTCCGGGCACCCGCTGGCGCAGGCGATTGTCGCAGAAGCTGCGAAACGGCAGCTGACTCTGCCGGAAGCGCAACAGCAGCAGACGCTGGCGGGCAGCGGCATTCGCGCGAGCATCGACGGCGTTCCTTATCAGCTGCTGACACCGCGTGCCGCGCCGGGATTAAGCGAGCAGCAGCGGCAGCGGGTGATGGAGTACGAGCGCGAGGGCAACACGGTGGTGATCCTGCTGCAGGCAGATCGGCCGCTGGGGCTGCTGGCGCTGCAGGATCGGCTGCGTGAAGAGGCTGCGGCGGCTATCGATCAGCTCAGAGCCGCGGGGATCGCCAGCGTCATGCTGACCGGTGATAACCCGCGTGCGGCCGCCGCCATAGCGGCAGAACTTAATATTGAATATCGGGCGGGTTTGCTGCCGGCAGACAAAGTCAGTGCCGTACGCGCGCTGAGCCAGCAGCAGCCGCTGGCGATGGTGGGTGACGGCATTAATGATGCGCCAGCGATGAAAGCGGCGGCTATCGGGATTGCTATGGGCAGCGGCACTGACGTGGCGCTGGAAACGGCTGACGCTGCGCTGACGCAGAATCGCCTGACCCTTCTGCCGCAGACTGTTGCGCTGGCGCGGCGCGCCCGCGCCATCGTACTGCAGAATATTACGCTGGCGCTGGGGCTGAAGGCGCTGTTTCTGCTCACGACGCTGTTCGGCTTAACCGGCTTGTGGCTGGCGGTGCTGGCCGATTCGGGTGCTACGGCGCTGGTGACCGCAAACGCTCTGCGTCTGCTGCGCCAGCCCCCCGTCAGGCCTCCGCGCCTTTCCTGATCAGATACTGGTACGGCAGCGCTTCCGTCTGCTGTGCCAGTAAATCGTGATCCATAAAGCGGCAGAAACCGGGGATATCGCGCGTGGTCGCCGGATCGTCGGCAATAATCAGCAGCGTTTCACCCGCCTGCATTGTGCGTACCGTCTTGCGTACCATCATCACGGGTTCAGGGCAGCGCAGGCCCAGCGCATCCAGCGTATGGTCGGGTGCGGAGAAAGGATCGCTCATGATTCTCTTATCGGTCAGTAACAGGGATGCTCATTCTAGCTCGCCATTTCCGCAGCGCAAGGCGACAACGATTGCGTTAAAATTAACCGTTGCATAAATTGCGCAACGGGTTAAGATGCCGTCCGATTTTTCAATACCGTTGCTTAGTCCCCAAAATCCTTCGCCTTTTGGCACGCGCAGTCAGCGCAGCAAAAATGCGAACGATGAAGGGATGGGTTCCCTCACCCCATTGTTTAAAAAGGCTCACTATGATCGCTTTTTCTGCGCGTCAGCGCATGCACGCCCTTTTCTGGCTGTCGCTGTTTCATCTGCTGGTGATCACCTCCAGCAATTATCTGGTTCAGCTGCCGGTCGCTATTTTCGGTTTTCATACCACCTGGGGTGCGTTCAGCTTTCCCTTTATTTTTCTCGCAACCGACCTGACCGTGCGTATTTTCGGCGCTCCGCTTGCGCGGCGCATTATTCTCGCAGTGATGATCCCGGCGCTGTTTATCTCCTACGCTATTTCCTGCCTCTTTTATCAGGGGGCATGGCAGGGCTGGGCGTCGCTGCAGCAGGTCAATCTCTTTGTCGCCCGTATCGCCTGCGCCAGCTTTATGGCCTATGCGCTGGGTCAGATCCTCGACGTTCACGTCTTTAACCGTCTGCGCCAGCTGCCGCAGTGGTGGATAGCGCCAGCCTGCGCCATGTTTCTCGGCAACGTCAGCGATACGCTGGCCTTTTTCTTTATCGCTTTTTATAAGAGCCAGGATCCCTTCATGGCAGCGCACTGGGTCGAGATTGCGCTGGTGGACTACAGCTTCAAAGTGCTGATCTGCCTGATCTTCTTCCTGCCCGCCTACGGCCTGCTGCTGAATGCCGCCCTGAAGCGCATGGCGGAACGGCATCAGGCGCGCCAGATCAATTTCGGCTAATGTGCCATAGACGAAATGGCGCGGTGCGCTAAGATTTCCTGACACATCGGCGGTTGCTTTTGACCGCCGATTCCGTTTGTATAAGCCAGACTGGAATTGTAAAAGGGAACAGAATGCGCAACGTAGTGAAGTATGCAGGTATCGGCCTGCTGGTGCTGGGCCTGGCGGCGTGCGATCAGAAAAAAGAGGATACCGCTGACAACAGCGGCACCAGCGTCAGCCAGTCCGCTCAGACGGTAAATCTGATGGAAGGGAAACTGAGCTTTACGCTGCCTGCAGGCATGTCTGATAAGAGCGGTAAACTCGGCTCTGAATCCACCAATATGCACGTCTACGCTAATGAAACCGGCCAGCGCGCCATTATTGTGATCGCCGGCGACCCGACCAGTGACTCACTTGAGACGCTCTCAAAACGTCTGGAGCAGCAGCAGCGCAATCGCGATCCGCAGCTGCAGGTGGTGTCGAATAAAGCGGTAACGCTGAAAGACCAGCCGGCACAGCAGCTGGATACGGTGATTTCCGCTAACAATCAGACATCGTGGTCAACGGTAGTGCTGGCAAAAGTCGATAACCAGCTTTTGACGCTGCAGATCACCCTGCCGGCGGAGAATCAGCAGCAGGCGCAGAGCGATGCAGACAGCATTGTGAAGAGCATTACGCTGAAGTAAGCCGTTACCCGATGCGCATTGATGCGCACCGGGCCATATTTTCCAGGGTCGCCATTCATGGCGACCTTTTTTATAACCTTACCGGCGAAATATGCCAGATCTCATCCGCATACTCCTGAATGGTACGATCTGACGAGAAGTAGCCCATACCGGCGATATTCAGCGCTGCACGGCGCTGCCACTCATCCGGCTGCCGGTAAAGCTTATCCACTTTATCCTGCGTATCCACATAGCTGCGGTAATCCGCCAGCAGCTGATAGTGGTCACCAAAGTTCACCAGCGCATCAAACAGGTTACGATAACGTCCCGGCTCCTGCGGGCTGAACACGCCGGTGGCAATCTGCGTCAGCACCTGATGCAGCTCAGCATCTTCCTCAAAGTATTTGCGTGGGTTGTAGCCCTCTTTGCGCAGCTGCTCAACCTGCGGAGTGGTGTTACCGAAGATAAAGATATTCTCTGCGCCCACGTGCTCGCGCATCTCCACGTTTGCCCCATCCAGCGTGCCGATGGTCAGCGCGCCGTTTAGCGCAAACTTCATGTTGCTGGTGCCGGAGGCCTCGGTACCCGCCGTGGAGATCTGCTCGGAAAGATCGGCTGCCGGAATGATGATCTGCGCGAGGCTGACGCCGTAGTTAGGGATAAACACCACTTTCAGCTTGTTCTTTACCTGCGGATCGTTGTTGATCACGTCAGCCACATCATTGATCAGATGAATAATATGTTTTGCCACGTAGTAGGCCGAGGCGGCTTTGCCGGCAAAAATATTTACGCGTGGCACCCAGCTGGCATCGGGATCGGCTTTGATCCGGTTATAGCGGGTGATCACATGCAGCACGTTAAGCAGCTGCCGTTTATATTCGTGAATACGCTTGATCTGTACATCGAACAGCGCGTGCGGATTGAGCACGATATCCATATTTTTGGCGACCCATGCCGCCAGCCGCTGCTTGTTGGCAAATTTGGCATCGGCAACCTGACGAATAAACGCCGGATAGTCGATATGCGGCTGCAGCTCGCTGAGCTGTGACAGATCGGTACGCCAGTTGCGACCAATGGTTTCATCCAGCACGCCGGAGAGTGCCGGATTCGCCAGCGCCAGCCAGCGACGCGGCGTCACACCGTTTGTCTTGTTGCAGAAACGTCCCGGAAAAAGCCGGGCAAAGTCGGCAAACAGCGACTGCACCATCAGATTGGAGTGCAGCTCAGAGACGCCGTTTACTTTGTGACTGACCACCACCGCCAGCCACGCCATACGGATGCGGCGGCCATCATTCTCATCGATAATCGAGATGCGCGACATCAGATCCCAGTCGTCGGGATAGTGCTCCTGAATCGTCTTCAGGAAGTAGTCGTTGATCTCAAAAATAATGCTCAGGTGACGCGGCAAAATTTTGCCGATCATATCCACCGGCCAGGTCTCCAGCGCCTCGCTCATCAGCGTATGGTTGGTATAGGAGAAGATCTGACAGGTGACTTCAAATGCGTCATCCCAGCTGAATTTATACTCATCAATCAGCAGCCGCATCAGCTCCGGGATCGCCAGAACCGGATGCGTGTCGTTCAGGTGGATAGCGACTTTGTCAGCAAGGTTGTCCCAGGTTTCATGCATTTTCCAGTGGCGATGCAGAATATCCTGCACCGTCGAGGAGACAAGGAAGTACTCCTGACGCAGCCGCAGCTCGCGTCCTGAGTAGGTTGAATCATCCGGATAGAGAACGCGTGAGACGTTCTCGGAGTGATTTTTGTCCTCGACGGCCGCAAAGTAGTCGCCCTGGTTAAACTTGCCGAGATTGATCTCATTGCTCGCCTGCGCACCCCACAGCCGCAGGGTATTGGTGGCATCGGTATCAAAACCGGGAATGATTTGATCGTACGCCATCGCGACGATCTCTTCCGTTTCAATCCAGCGGACGCGCGCGCCCTCATGCTGCAGACGACCGCCGAAACGCACTTTATAGCGGGTATTATGGCGCTGAAACTCCCACGGATTGCCATACTCCAGCCAGTAGTCCGGCGACTCACGCTGCTGGCCGTCAACAATGTTCTGCCGGAACATACCGTAGTCATAGCGGATGCCGTAACCGCGTCCCGGCAGGCCTAACGTTGCCAGCGAATCTAAAAAGCAGGCGGCCAGACGACCAAGGCCGCCGTTGCCGAGTCCGGGATCGTTCTCCTCTTCCATCAGTTCGCTGAGATTGAGTCCCATCTCATCCAGCGCCTGATTGAGATCGTCATAAATGCCCATCGCCAGCAGCGCATTGCCCAGCGTGCGACCCATCAGGAACTCCATCGACAGGTAGTAAACCTGACGCACGTCCTGCGACAGCTGCGCACGGCTGGAACGCAGCCAGCGCTCCACCATACGGTCGCGCACCGCGAGCAGCGAGGCGTTCAGCCACTCATGCTTATTCGCGATTGAAGGATCTTTGCCAATCGTAAACATCAGCTTATAGGCGATTGAGTGCTTCAGCGCTTCAACCGTCAGCGTGGGTGAGGCGTAGGTGAAAGGTGCATTCATATCCGGACTCCCAATCTCTCAATTACAGCATACGTTGATAAAGATCGCGGTAGGCCTGCGCAGCCACCTGCCAGCTGAAATCCATCGCCATGGCCTGGCGCTGAACATAGCGCCACAGTGAAGGCCGTGACCAGAGTACAAAGGCGCGGCGAATAGCCCGCAGCAGTGACCAGGCGTTGCTGTCTTCAAAACTGAAGCCGCTGGCGACGCCATCCGCCAGGTTCTCCAGAGAGCTATCCTGTACGGTATCAGCCAGGCCACCGGTACGACGCACCAGCGGCAGCGTGCCATATTTCAGGCCATAGAGCTGCGTCAGCCCGCAGGGTTCAAAGCGGCTGGGAACCATAATCACATCGGCACCGCCAACAATGCGGTGTGAGAACGCTTCGTGATAGCCAATCTGTACGCCCACGCTGCCAGGATGCTCCGCCGCGGCTGCAAGAAAACCCTGCTGCAGTTCGGCGTCGCCCTGACCCAGCAGGACCAGCTGCCCGCCCTGTGCCAGCAGACCCGGCAGCGCTTCCAGCACCAGATCGAGCCCTTTCTGTTTTGTCAGCCGGCTGATGACGCAGAAAACCGGCACTTTATCATCGACCTTCAGTCCCATAGCGATCTGCAGCTGACGTTTGTTTTCCGCTTTGCTTTCCAGGGTTTCACGGTCATAACGGGCGGTCAGCAGCAGGTCATGAGCCGGATCCCAGATGCCCGGATCCACGCCGTTGAGAATGCCGCTCAGGCGACCTTCACGCAAACGCTGCTCCAGCAGCGCTTCCATGCCATAGCCAAACTCCGGGCGGGTGATCTCCAGCGCATAGGTCGGACTGACTGCCGTGATGTGATCGGCAAAGAACAGGCCAGCCTTGAGGTAGGAGATCTGGCCGTAAAACTCCAGGCCATGCATGCCAAAATATTCCCGCGGGATCTGAATCTCATCCAGATGCCGGGCATTAAACAGCCCCTGGTAGGCAAGGTTGTGCACGGTAAAGACCGTTTTAGCCGGATTACCGCGCGCGGCGATATAGGCGCAGGTCAGACCGGCATGCCAGTCATGCGCATGCACAATCTGCGGACGCCACAGGCCATCTACTCCGCTGGCCAGCTCGGCGCCCATCCAGCCCAGCAGTGCGAAACGCAGATAGTTGTCTACGTATGCGAACTGCGACGTGTCGTGGTAGGGGCTGCCGGGACGGTCATACAGTCCTGGCGCATCAATCAGATAAATACCGACACCGTTGTACTGCCCGAACAGCAGGCGCACGGGCCCGGCAAAAGTTTGCAGCTCCGCCACCACGTCAGTATCAGGAATTCCTTTACGCAGATCCGGAAACGCCGGGATCAGTACCCGCGTATCCGTACCATCGGCTATTTGCGCCTGCGGTAATGCGCCGACGACATCAGCCAGCCCGCCCGTTTTCAGCAGCGGAAAAAGCTCTGAACAGACATGTAAAACCTGCATCCTGAACCCCTATTATGTTATCGCGCGCGTTCCACGCGGCGGTTTTTTTGTATGCTTGTCGCCACTCACTGACCCGCGGTGGCCAGCCTGGCCAGCATGGCGCGCGTCACCAGTACGATGCCCTCTTCCGATCGGTAAAAACGCCGGCTGTCTTCATCCGGATTCTCTCCAATCACCATGCCCTCCGGGATTGCGCAGGCACGGTCAATTACACAGCGGCGAAGCCGGCACGAACGGCCTACCACAACATCCGGTAGCAGCACCGCTGAATCAATATTGCAAAATGAGTTTACGCGCACGCGCGGAAACAGCACTGAATTCACGACTACGGAGCCGGAAATAATACAGCCGCCCGATACCAGCGAGTTCATGGTCATGCCATGACTGCCGGATCTATCCTGCACAAATTTAGCCGGCGGCAGTGGCTCCATATGGGTCCGGATGGGCCATTCATGGTCATACATATCCAGCTCTGGCGTCACGGATGCCAGATCGAGATTCGCACGCCAGTAGGCCTCCAGCGTACCTACATCACGCCAGTAGGGTTCTGCATTCTCATCGTTCTGCACGCAGGAGAGCGTGAATGAATGTGCATACGCCTCACCGCTCGCCACAATTTTTGGCAGCAGATCTTTGCCAAAGTCGTGGCTGGAGTTCTCTGCCAGCAAATCTTCTTCCAGTAACTGATAAAGATAGTCGGCATTGAAAACATAGATACCCATACTTGCCAGCGCTTTATCTGCGTCGCCAGGCATAGCGGGAGGCGTCGCGGGTTTTTCAACAAAATCGACCACGTTGTTTTCAGCATCTACCGCCATCACGCCAAAGGCGGTCGCTTCCGCCAGCGGAACCGGCAGACAGGCAATAGTGCACTTCGCGCCGCGTTCAGCGTGGTCGAGCAGCATACGCGAGTAGTCCATTTTGTAGATGTGATCGCCGGCAAGGATCACGATGTACTGCGCGTTATAGCGCCGGATAATGTCGAGGTTCTGCGTCACCGCATCGGCAGTGCCGCGATACCAGTACTCCGTCGCGGCGCGCTGCTGAGCAGGCAGCAAATCGACAAACTCATTCATCTCTTCGTTAAACAGTGACCAGCCGCGCTGAATATGCTGCGTCAGCGTATGCGACTGATACTGAGTAATGACGCCGATGCGCCGGATGCCTGAGTTGATGCAGTTGGAAAGGGCAAAGTCGATGATACGAAACTTGCCGCCAAAGTGAACGGCAGGCTTCGCGCGTTTTGCGGTCAGATCTTTCAGACGCGTACCGCGTCCGCCAGCAAGGATCAGGGCAACTGTCTGGGTAGGGAGCTGGCGCGCCAGCATCAGAGGATCGTTTCTGTCTAACTTCACCATGTCTGACTCCTTATGATTGCTTTAGGAACACACACACGCCGCGTGCGGGCCCGTGCCAGACAGTTGTCAAAATGGGATTATCTTCCCCGGCGAAAGGAGGTATGGCATGCCATTCTCCGTCTGGTAAGGCTAGGTCACTGATTGCATCTGTTGCATTTATTGTTATCAGCCAGCGGTCCGACAGCAGGATTTGCATCTGATGCGCACCCCGCTCCCACTCTTCTGGTTCCAGTGGTTTGCCGCTGGCATTGAACCACTGCACCTGACCATCCCCCTCCTGCCACCAGCAGTCTGCCGTCAGCGCCGGAATGCGCTGGCGCAGCTGGATCAGTGCCGCAGTAAAGTCGACCAGTCCTTCATCACCCTGCTGCCAGTTGAGCCACGTCAGCAGGTTATTCTGACAGTAGGCGTTGTTATTGCCGTACTGGCTCTGGCCGCGCTCATCGCCCGCCAGCAGCATCGGCGTGCCCTGCGCCAGCAGCAGCGTGGTCAGCAGCGCATGCGCGCTGTGCCGCCGCCGCTGCAGGACATCCGGATTCGCTTTCAGCCCTTCATGCCCGTGGTTATGGCTGAAGTTATCACTGCTGCCGTCGCGGTTATCCTCGCCGTTAGCCTGATTATGTTTATGGTTATAGCTCACCAGGTCGCGCAGCGTGAAGCCATCATGCGCGGTAATAAAATTAATGCTGGCGTGCGGCCGGCGCTCTGCCTGCTGAAACAGATCGGCTGAGGCGGCAAACCGACGCGCCAGCTCGCCGTTGTTCAGTTCGCCATGCAGCCAGTAGCGGCGTGCAGCGTCGCGAAAATGGTCGTTCCATTCGGCAAAGCCTGGCGGAAACCGGCCCACCTGATAGCCGTTTTCGCCAATATCCCACGGCTCAGCAATCAGCTTGACCTGTGACAGAACCGGACAGGCGCGAATCGCCGCCAGCAGCGGTGCTTCAGCGCAAAAGTCCGGCGTACGTGCCAGCACGCTGGCGAGATCAAAGCGAAAGCCATCAACGTGACAGTGCTGTACCCAGTAGCGCAGCGCTTCCAGCGCCCACGCTACCACCTGCGGATCGCTGAGATTCAGCGTGTTGCCGCAGCCGGTCCAGTTCTGATAGTTCCCCTGCTCATCAAGCCAGTAGTAGCTGGCGTTATCCACTCCGCGCAGCGACAGCGTCGGGCCAATCTCTTCCAGCTCTGCGGAGTGGTTAAATACCACATCCAGGATCACTTCAATCCCCGCTGCATGCAGCGTTTTCACCGCCTGCTGAAACTCCTGCAGCGCCGTGACGCCCGCTTCTCCTGACGCATAATCCGGGTGTACCGCCCAGAGCGCATAGGGGTTGTAGCCCCAGTAGTTTTGCAGCCCTGTCCGCTGCAGCCGCGGCTCGCTGGCAAACGCCGCCACCGGCAGCAGCTCCAGCGCGGTAATGCCGAGGTGACGCAGGTACTTCACCATAGCAGGGTGGCCGAGCGCCGCATACGTCCCGCGCAGCGTTTCAGGAATTTCCGGGTGCAGCTGCGTCAGACCGCGCACGTGCGCTTCGTAAATGACCGTTTTGCCCCAGGGCGTACGCAGTGGCCGATCGTCTTCCCAGTCAAAGTCTTCAGCGATAACCAGCGATTTGGGCATACAGCCGGCGCTGTCCTGACTGTCAGGCTGCGCGATGCCGCCATACAGCGCGGCGTCATCCGCCACGCTGCCGGTGACGGCTTTAGCGCAGGGGTCCACCAGCAGTTTAGCCGGATTAAAACGGTGTCCCCGCTGCGGATCCCACGGGCCATAAACGCGATAGCCGTAGCGCTGGCCCGGCTTCAGCCCGGCGATATAGCCGTGCCAGATATCGCCGCTGCGGGCGGGCAGCGTCAGGCGCTGCTCCTCTCCTTCACGGCTGAACAGGCAGAGCTCCACCTTCTCTGCGTGACGCGAGAAGAGCGTGAAGTTGACGCCGCGTCCATCATAGCGGGCCCCGTGCGGCGCAGGCTGGCCCGCTTCGATCATCAGTCCGCCTCCCGCACCAGCCAGATGGTCGACAGCGGTGGCAGGGTCAGACTCAGCGACTGCGCGCGGCCGTGGCTGGCAATTTCGTCGGTGCGGGCAATGCTGTGGTTGCGCACGTCGCTGCCGTGATAGTCGTGCTGATCGGTATTCAGCACTTCGCGCCAGCTGCCCGCCTGATTAACGCCAAAACGGTAATCCTGGCGCGTAACCGGCGTAAAGTTGCTGGCAACAATGATCTCATTGCCTTCGCGGTCGCGGCGTACAAAGACAAACACCGAGTTATCGTGGTCATCCACTACCAGCCACTCAAAGCCCTGCGGATCAAAGTCGAGCTGATAAAGTGGCGCATAGTGGCGATAGGTGTGGTTGAGATCGCGTACCAGACGCTGCACGCCGTGATGCCAGTTGTCATCGCCTTCCAGCAGGTGCCAGTCGAGGCTGACGTCATGGTTCCACTCGCGCCCCTGAGCAAACTCATTGCCCATAAACTGCAGCTTTTTACCCGGAAACGCCCACATCCAGCCGTAGTAGGCGCGCAGGTTAGCGAACTTCTGCCAGGCGTCACCCGGCATGCGATCGAGAATAGAGCGCTTGCCGTGCACCACTTCGTCATGGGAGAGCGGCAGCACGAAGTTTTCGCTATAGTTGTAGGCCATGCCAAATGTCATCAGATTGTGATGATAGCGGCGATGTACCGGGTCGAGCTTCATGTAGTCGAGGGTGTCGTGCATCCAGCCCAGGTTCCACTTAAACCAGAAGCCCAGCCCTTCGTTCTCGCCCGGACGCGTGACGCCGGGGAAGTCAGTTGACTCTTCCGCCACGGTGATGCTGCCAGGCACCGCCGTGCCCAGCGTCTGGTTGGTATGACGCAGAAACGCAATCGCTTCCAGATTTTCGCGCCCGCCCAGATGATTCGGGATCCACTCGCCCGCTTTACGGCTGTAGTCGCGGTAGATCATTGAAGCCACCGCATCCACGCGCAGGCCGTCAATGCCAAACCGCTCCAGCCAGTAAAGCGCGTTACCGGAGAGATAGTTGCTGACTTCACGCCGGCCAAAGTTATAGATCAGCGTATTCCAGTCCTGATGGTACCCTTCGCGCGGATCGCTGTGCTCATAGAGTTCGGTGCCGTCAAATTTCGCCAGTCCGAAGTCGTCATCAGGGAAATGGCCCGGTACCCAGTCCAGCAGTACGTTGATGCCCGCTTCATGTGCCGCTGCAACAAACTGACGGAACTCATCGCGCGTGCCGAAGCGCCGCGTCGGCGCATACATGCCCAGCGGCTGATAACCCCAGCTGCCGTCAAACGGATGCTCATTAATCGGCAGCAGCTCAATATGGGTAAAGCCCATCTCTTTGACATAAGGGATAAGCTGCTCAGCCAGCTCTTTGTAGCTCAGCCAGAAGTTGTTATCGGTGTGGCGTCGCCATGAGCCGAGGTGCACCTCATAAATAGAGATGGGTTGATCAAAACCGTTCGCCGCTTTGCGCGCTGGCTGCATCTCAACCTTCGGCGGCAGGCCGCAGATCATTGATGCTGTCTGCGGGCGCATCTGCGCTTCAAACGCAAACGGGTCAGCTTTGATACGCATCTGCCCGTGTAAATCGATAATCTCATATTTATAGAGCTGTCCGTTTACCGCACCCGGCACAAACAGCTCCCAGATACCGAGTTCGCGCCGGAAGCGCATTGGATGACGGCGGCCGTCCCAGAAGTTGAAATCCCCGACCACAGAGACGCGCCGGGCATTCGGTGCCCATACGGCAAAGCGCGTGCCGCTGACGCCATCAATGGTCGCGCCGTGCGCCCCCAGGGTTTCATATGGACGCTGGTGCGTGCCTTCAGCCAGCAGCCAGGCGTCCATATCGGCCAGCAGCGGGCCAAAACGGTAGGCGTCATCAATCAGATTCTGCTGACCATGCCAGTTCACCGCCAGCTGATAGCGAAACATGTTTTTGCGGCGCGGAATCACTCCGCTGAAAAAGCCGCGTGAGTCCAGACACTTCAGCTGACCACATTTGCGGCCGGTTTTGGTTTCAATCACCCAGACTTCAGACGCATCCGGCAGCAGCGCGCGGACCTCAAGGCCCTGAACGGTCTGGTGCATTCCCAGGACAGAAAAGGGGTCGGCGTAATCCCCGGCAAAGAGCGCATTGATCGCATCGCGATCGGGAAACTCTGACATGACTTTCTTCCTATGATTTTGTGCAGGCGACCGCAGAGGCAGCTGTGCCGCTGTAAGTGCGCTGCTTTTCATTGAGTCATACGTACGCTGGCAAGAGAGGCCACCCTCCATGGGAAAATTCGTTGCCAGGTACCACTACTAATTCGCTTACAAAGTACAACCTGTTAACAATCGGTACTTCTCAGTTAAATCATAGCTTGGGGTTGGCAGAAGCCAGGGAGGAACATGAAAAATTGTTATCAGAAAAACAAAAAAGGGAAGCCGATCACTCGCTGGCGGCAATTTGCCTTATGTTTTGCCCGTCAGCTGATTAAAAAAAAGCCGGGAAAACCCCGGCCTGTCTGATGTCGCTGCGCTTAGTCGATAAGCAGACGCAGCATGCGACGCAGCGGTTCTGCGGCACCCCACAGCAGCTGATCGCCAACGGTGAAAGCGGAAAGATACTCCGGTCCCATGTTGAGTTTGCGCAGGCGGCCAACCGGCGTGGTCAGGCGACCGGTAACCGCGGCGGGCGTCAGCTCGCGCATCGTGATCTCGCGATCGTTTGGCACCACTTTTACCCACTCGTTATGCGCCGCGAGCAGCTGCTCAATCTCTGCCAGCGGCAGATCTTTTTTCAGCTTCAGCGTAAACGCCTGGCTGTGGCAGCGCAGCGCACCCACGCGCACGCAGAGGCCGTCGACCGGAATGATGTTGCCGGTGTTGAGAATCTTGTTGGTTTCGGCCTGCCCTTTCCACTCTTCGCGGCTCTGGCCATTGTCGAGCTGCTTGTCGATCCAGGGAATCAGGCTGCCCGCCAGCGGCACGCCAAAGTTATCCGTCGGCAGCGTGCCGGAACGGGTAAAATCAGTCACGCTGCGCTCAATCTCCAGAATAGCGGAAGCGGGATCCTGCAGCGCCGGTGCGACATGATCGTGCAGCATACCCATCTGCGTCAGCAGTTCGCGCATATGACGCGCGCCGCCGCCGGACGCCGCCTGGTAAGTCGCCACCGAAGCCCACTCCACCAGATCGTTCGCAAACAGGCCGCCCAGCGACATCAGCATCAGGCTGACGGTGCAGTTGCCACCGACGAAAGTTTTGATGCCGTTGTTCAGGCCGTCGCGAATAACCTGATGGTTGACCGGATCGAGAATAATGATGGCGTCATCTTTCATGCGCAGCGTAGAAGCTGCATCAATCCAGTAGCCCTGCCAGCCGCTCTCGCGCAGCTTTGGATAGACTTCACTGGTATAGTCGCCGCCCTGGCAGGTAATAATGATGTCGAGCGCTTTCAGCGCGTCGATATCAAACGCATCCTGCAGCGCACCGGTTGACTTACCGCCAAACGCGGGCGCAGCCTGACCCAGCTGCGACGTAGAGAAGAACACCGGATTGATCACGTCAAAATCGCGCTCTTCGCTCATTCGTGACATCAGCACAGAGCCGACCATGCCACGCCAACCAATAAAACCTACATTCTTCATTTTCTGTCCGTCTCAGGAGCTCGGGCCGAGGCCTGTATAGTGCATGTATCAGGCCCGGCGCATAAGGTGCGCGAGCCTGCGTAATATTCAGGTTTACCTGCGACCTTCAACTCTACAAAATGCTGCACTTCTGGCAAGTGAATTAATTCGATTACATCTGTTTTTTCAGCAACAGAGCTAATAATAGTGAACACCAACAGAAAGGAGTGGTTTACCGCCCATGACTGAAATGATATCTGCGACCGTGCTGCTGCTGCTGATCATGGATCCTCTCGGCAACCTGCCTATTTTTATGTCGGTGCTGAAACATCTGGAACCCAGACGCCGTCGCGTGGTGCTGATGCGCGAAATGCTGATTGCGCTCGGTCTGATGCTGCTGTTTCTGTTTGCCGGTGAACGCATTCTGATGTTCCTGAATCTGCGCACCGAAACGGTCTCTATTTCCGGCGGCATTATTCTGTTCCTGATCGCGATTCGCATGATTTTTCCCTCCGGCGACACCGGCAGCAGCGGCCTGCCGGCCGGCGAGGAGCCGTTTCTGGTGCCGCTGGCCATCCCGCTGGTCGCGGGTCCCTCACTGCTCGCCACGCTGATGCTGCTGTCGCACCAGTATCCGCATCAGATGAGCCATCTGGTCGGCGCGCTGCTGATCGCCTGGGGGGCTACGGTTATCATTCTGCTGCTGTCGGGACTGTTTCTGCGCCTGCTGGGCGACAAGGGCGTTAACGCGCTTGAGCGGCTAATGGGGCTGATCCTGATTATGCTGGCGACGCAGATGTTTCTGGATGGGATCCGTGCGTATCTGAAGCTGTAACCGCCCGCTATGGCTGCGGGCGACTGGCCTCGCCCGCATCATCCATTCAGGATTTTTTCTTTATGGGTTTACCGGACCAGTAGCCTGCCAGCAGTGAGCCGGAGAGGTTGTGCCAGACCGAGAAGAGCGCACCCGGCAGGGCAGCAAGCGGTGAGAAATAGAGTTTGCCGAGCGTAGCCGCCAGCCCCGAATTCTGCATCCCCACCTCCAGCGCCAGCGTGCGGCAGGTCGACTCATCAAAACCAAACAGCTTGCCGCCCCAGTAGCCGCCGAGCAGACCAATGGCGTTATGCAGGATCACCGCCAGAATCACCATCAGACCCACCGAGCCGATAAAGCTCTGACTGCCCGCCACCACCGCGCTGATAATCAGCAAAATGCAGAGCATGGAAAACGCCGGCAGCCAGGGTTCAACGCGGCGCACTACGCTGTTCATGGTGTGATGAATAATCAGCCCGAGTGAAATCGGGATCACCACAATTTTCACAATGCTCAGCAGCATCCCCACCACGTCGACCTGAATATGCGTATCAACGTAAAAACGGGTCAGCAGCGGCGTGGCAAACACGCCCACCAGCGCAGAGACGGAAGAGATCGTCACCGAGAGCGCCACATCGCCCTTCGCCAGATAAATCATTACGTTTGACGCGGTTCCGCTGGCGACACTGCCGACCAGAATCATGCCGGCTGCCAGATCGGGCGGCATCTGAAACAGCTTTGCCAGCGCCCATGCGGCCAGCGGCATCACCAGATAGTGCAGAAAGGTGCCGGCAATCACCGGAGCCGGACGCACCAGCACGCGTTTAAAATCGTCAATATTCAGCGTAACGCCCATGCCAAACATGATCAGCATCAGCAGATAAGAGACCCACGGACCGATACCGGTAAAGGTGGATGGCGAGTAGTAGGCGGCGACTGAGAGCAGTACAGCCCAGAGTGGAAACAGGCGGGTGAGACTGGCGAGCATGAAACACTTCCTTTTTCAGAGACCTTTGTCCGCTATAAAAGTGAGCCGGAGAGGTTTTAGATGATGTGCCACAGGTGAAAGATTGCCCGGGGAACGACCGCTGCAATCGGCAGGGATCATAACATTTCGTTATCGCCGCCGACGGTGCCGGCGGCAATTGCCTATCAGCTGCTGCCTGTTGCGCCCTGAGGCGGGAAATAACACTGCGCTTTGCGGCAAACGCCAGCAGATATGACGGGATTAAGCGAAAAAAAAGCCGGACAGCGTCCGGCTAATCAGCATCATAAAGGGGGGATCAGGCACCAAACAGGTTGTGATGCAGCGCGCGCACCACCGCTTCCGCATCTGGCGTCGGCACCAGGAAACAGAGGTTGTAGCTGCTGGCACCGTAGCAGATCATGCGCAGATTAAACGGCTCCAGCGCACCAAAGACCTCTTTGCCCACGCCGCAGGCTTTCGACAGGTTGTTACCGATAATAGCGACCAGCGCCAGGTTCTCTTCAACTTCCACGCGGCACAGCGAAGAGAGCTCGGTAAGCAGCGCCTGCGTCAGCAGGCTATCCACGCTGCTGGTGGAGCCGGTGTTATCCAGCGTCAGCGCCACGCTGACTTCAGAAGTGGTAACCAGATCCACAGAAACATTATGGCGCGCCAGAATCGCAAACACCTCAGCCAGAAAACCGTGCGCGTGCAGCATGTTCAGGCTGTGCAGCGTCAGCAGCGTCTGCTTGCGACGCAGTGCCAGCGCGCGGAACAGCGGCGGATTACGCGTTTCATTGCAGACGCGCGTGCCGCCGGCGGCCGGATCTTTACTGGAGCCAACAAACACCGGGATATCGCTGCGTACCGCCGGCAGCAGCGTGGCGGGATGGAGCACTTTCGCGCCAAAAATGGCCATTTCTGCCGCCTCTTCGAAGGTGATCTCTTCGATACGGCGCGCAGCCGGCACCACGCGGGGATCGGTGGTATAGATACCTGCTACGTCGGTCCAGATATCGATGCGCTCAGCCTGCAGCGCCTCGCCCAGCAGCGCAGCAGTATAATCGCTGCCGCCGCGGCCCAGCGTGGTGGTGCGCCCTTTGCTCTCGCTGCCGATAAAGCCCTGAGTCACCACCAGCGCTTCGGCAATGCGCGGCTGCAGCTGCGCCGCTGCCAGCGTCTGCAGCTCAGCCACCTGCGGCTCTGCCCGGCCAAAACGATCGCTGGTGCGCATCACTTTGCGTACGTCAAACCACTCTGCATTGACACCGCGCTCGCGCAGGATCTCGACAAACAGCAGCGTTGACATCAGTTCGCCGTGGCTGACCAGCTCATCGGTAAGAGCCAGAGAATTAGCCAGCGCCGTGGTATCTGACAGCATGGTGATGTTTTCCAGCACGCGGTCAATTTCTTCACGGATCACATCCGGCGCAGCAAGGCGATCGATAATGGCGTACTGGATACGGCGAATTTCATCCAGCATCTGGGTACGCTCTGCCTGCTCCTGGCCCTCGGCCAGCGCGACCAGCAGATTCGTCACGCCAGCAGACGCAGAGAGAACGACCAGACGGGTGTGGGCATCGGACAGCACAACGTCTGCGCTGCGGTTCATGGCATCGAAATCGGCAACGCTGGTGCCACCAAATTTTGCCACAATCAACGGTTGAGACATGTAACAAACCTCGTGTCAGGTTATCTTCCGCCGGGAATTCGGTTCAGAAGACAGGGATAACAGCCTTGGCACAAGAGAAGAGCGGAATTGGACAGACAAGATCAGGAGATGAGTCACCAAAAGCACTTCACCTTGCGAAACGTCCGACTGCGGACGCTTCTGGTGACAACCCAGAGGATTCAGCCCCTGCAGCCGACAGCGCAACACTCCGCGTGTTATGCCATCTCGGCGTCGCACCCCCTGATGTGTTTTCGCCGGATACGGATCCTCAAACACACTGCCTGGGCGACGCGCCTCTTCTGGCTTGCACCCGGAGGTGCAAGTCGCGGGCATAAATTATCGACAAATTGTGCTGCTGTCCAGCCTTGTGGCACCCGGAGAAATGATTTTTTAACGTGTGCAGCCCCGCTGTGAATACGCGCCACGCCCGGCGCAGGATCCCTGATGCAAAAGCGCCCGCTTGCGCGGCTTTTTACTGACGCGCCGCAGAATTTATCTTTTCCGCATGCGGCATACTGCCGCCTGGATTTCACTGAAACCGTGCGGCCAGGGTCACAAAATTTTTCCTTTCGCCCGCAACTATGGTCATACTGAAATGCGTTTGCGCGATGCCTGTTCAACTGTACCCGACGCGGTTATGTTCCTGATAAACAGGCGCACACCAGGGCATCAGCAGCGCGCCGTAAGAGAAACTAAGCATGCCGGGCCAGCGGAACGCGCCCGGATGAAATGACGGTTCTTATATCAACAAGAGTGTTGCCATGAAAAATATCAATCCGACACAAACCGCAGCGTGGCAAGCGCTGCAGCAGCATTTTGAACAGATGAAATCAGTGCAGATCGCCGATCTTTTTCAGCAGGATGCCGATCGTTTTGCGAAATTCTCCGCTACGTTCGATGATCAGATGCTGGTGGATTTCTCAAAAAACCGTATCACTGAGGAAACCCTCACAAAATTACAGGCGCTGGCTAAAGAGACTGACCTGGCGGGTGCCATTAAATCGATGTTCTCCGGAGAGAAGATCAACCGTACGGAAGAGCGCGCCGTGCTGCACGTGGCGCTGCGCAACCGCAGCAATACGCCGATTCTGGTTGATGGCAAAGATGTGATGCCGGAAGTCAACGCCGTGCTGGATAAGATGAAAGGCTTCTCTGAGCGTATCATCAGCGGCGAATGGAAGGGATACACCGGTAAGCCCATTACCGATGTGGTCAACATCGGCATTGGCGGCTCCGATCTCGGTCCGTTTATGGTAACTGAGGCGCTGCGCCCGTATAAAAACCATCTGAATATGCACTTTGTCTCTAACGTTGACGGCACGCATATTGCTGAGACGCTGAAAGATCTGAATCCGGAAACCACGCTGTTCCTGGTGGCCTCAAAAACCTTCACCACGCAGGAAACCATGACCAATGCGCACAGCGCACGCGACTGGTTCCTGAAAACGGCGGGCGATCAGCAGCACGTGGCAAAACATTTTGCCGCGCTCTCTACCAACGGCAACGCGGTCAGCGAGTTTGGTATTGATACCAGCAACATGTTTGAGTTCTGGGACTGGGTTGGCGGGCGCTACTCGCTCTGGTCGGCCATCGGCCTCTCTATTATTCTTTCCATCGGCTTTGATAACTTCACGCAGCTGCTCAGCGGTGCACACGCGATGGATCAGCATTTTGCCACCGCTCCGGCGGAGCAGAACCTGCCGGTGCTGCTGGCGCTGATTGGTATCTGGTACAACAACTTTTTTGGTGCCGAAACCGAAGCGATTCTGCCTTATGACCAGTATATGCATCGCTTTGCTGCCTATTTCCAGCAGGGCAACATGGAATCGAACGGCAAGTATGTCGATCGTGAAGGCAATCCGGTCGACTATCAGACCGGCCCGATTATCTGGGGCGAGCCTGGCACCAATGGTCAGCATGCGTTTTATCAGCTGATCCATCAGGGAACCAAGCTGGTGCCGTGCGACTTTATTGCACCGGCCATTACCCATAACGCGCTGGCCGATCACCATCAGAAGCTGCTGTCGAACTTTTTTGCTCAGACCGAGGCGCTGGCATTTGGTAAGTCACGCGATACGGTAGAGAAAGAGTTTACCGATGCCGGTAAATCGGCGGAGTCGGTGGCCCACATTGTGCCGTTTAAAGTGTTTGAAGGTAACCGTCCGACTAACTCCATTCTGCTGCGCGAAATTACCCCTTACAGCCTGGGTGCGCTGATTGCGCTGTATGAACACAAGATTTTCACGCAGGGTGCCATTCTGAATATTTACACGTTCGATCAGTGGGGCGTGGAGCTGGGCAAACAGCTGGCGAATCGTATTTTGCCTGAACTGGAAAATGACGCAGATATTGCCAGTCACGACAGCTCAACCAATGGATTGATCAATCGCTACAAATCCTGGCGTTAATTTGCATTAGGGTTATCAGGGCGGCCGCTGGCCGCCTTTTTTATTCCGCTTATTTGCCGGTTTTAATACGGCCATTGATTGCTGATGAAATATCCCTTCGGCTGGCTACAGAAAATCTGATGTTGCGCTAAGCCTCTGCAAAAACCACAGATTTTACCGGATCTGATTGCGTGCAGCAGGCGCCCAGCCCCTCTGAATCCATGCGGATTTAAATTTACAACCCATCAGGAAAATCCGATAATTCCTATTCCGTGCCAAATTTTACTGAAAAAGTGTAAAATCCTGCCGTATATAATGTCGTCATATTTACGCTTCAGACAGCAGCAAACGGGCCACGGAAAAAAGCTATTCACGCCGGTTTTTTCTGACTGCAATACCACAGCAGCCGGATACGGGCGCGCTTTTTAGCCTGCTACAGGCTGATATTTCATTGCTCTGACGTAAATACGCCTGAAACCAGGATAGCTCCTTCATTCATTTTTTTCTAAATGCAGGAAACGCTGTTATGAAAAAACTCGTGGCTGCCGGTGCAGCCTTGTTATATCTCGCGGTCGCTTCTGCCGCCCACGCCGTACCGGAAGAGACCGGTGCGGCAGCCGGCGCACAGGCGGGCGCGATCTCTTCTGGCGCATCGACCGCGGTGGGGATTGGCGCGCTCGGCGCGCTGGTGGGTCTCGGCCTTGCCGCTGCTGGCGGCGGCGGCGGTGATGGCGCAAATACCGGTACAACAACAACCACAACGGGCACGACCCGCTGATAATACGCTTTGACTCCTGACCACACCGCCGTGTGGTTATTTTTTGCTTTTGTTTTTTAGACAGGGATACACACAGTGCGCCAACTCTCTTTGCTGCTGCTTTGTCTGTTGCTGCAGGCCTGCACACAGACGCAAAAAGGTCTTGAGCAGACCGTCATGCTTGCCGTCAATGGTCCCGACGACGTGACGGTCAGTGCCGAACAGATTCAGAAACTCCCTTACGCCAGTATGTACGCCCGCATCGACAATGGTGCACGTATCTTTGTGGTGCTCGGCTATCTCGAAGCGGGTCAGCAAAAGTGGGTGACTCAGGATAAAGCCATGCTGGTGATGCAGCATGGCCGCCTGGTGAAAACGCTGGGGCTGCGCGATAACCTGCAGGCGGTCAGCAACCTCGCCGGGGATCCGCTGGCTGATGCGCTGCATCTGCAGAACGGTGCCAGCTGGACACGCGTCGTACAGTGGCGTGAACAGGATCGGGTACGCGCCGCAACAGCGGTCTCGCAGTTTGAGCGCGGCACCGATGAAGTGCTGACGCTGGCGGGAGAAGCGATACCGTGCCGCGTCTGGCAGGAAAATGTGTCGATGGCGAGCCTGAACCGCACCTGGCAGAACACGTTCTGGATCGACAACCGCGACGGCACGGTGCTGCAGGCGCAGCAGATGCTTGCCGCTGACCAGTTTCCTGTTGTAACCACTCTTCTGAAGCCGGCTAAATCATGAAAAAAATAATCACTCTGCTGGCTGCACTGGCTCTGCCTGCGGCAGGCAACGCGCTGGCCGCAGGCCAGATTACCGTGCACGCTGCGACAGGCGATAGCAGTATGCAAATTGATGACCTTCAGCGTCTGAGCCAGCTGCTGACGCATCCCGGCCTCAATACCTGGTGGCCCGGCACCGTCATAGCAGAGCGCGGTGCCACCGCTGCCGTACAGCAACAGCGCCACCAGCTGCTGGCCGATCTGCGCGCCTGGCAGGGCAGCAGCGATGCCGCACTGGGCGCAACCATCGGTGCAGTGATCCGGCAGCTCGACGCGCTGCCGGTTACCGGCCGGCAGTTTACCTCGCTGGATATCGACTGGCTGCGGCTGCATCCGGAAGCGGATCGTGCACTGCAGGGCAGTTATGACCTCTATACCCTGCCGGAACCGCACCAGGTACTGATTATGGGCGCCCTCGCCCGGCCTGGCGCAGAGAGCTGGCAGCCCGGACGCAGCGTACGCGACTATCTCGCCGCACACGAACGCCTGACCGGCGGCGATCGCAGCGTGGTCACCGTTATTGCACCCTCTGGCGAAGCCCGTCAGGTGCCGGTCGCCTACTGGAATCAGCGCCATGCTGAAGTCGAACCCGGCAGCCTTATCTGGCTCGGCTTTACCTCATGGAGCCTGCCGTGGGGCCAGGCAGATTTAAATACGCGTCTGATTTCTGTTCTGACTCACCGGATCCCGCAATAATGAAAAAACAACTACTGCTCAGCCTGCTGGCTGCATCCGTCTCTGCCGCCTGCCAGGTGCAGGCTGAAACCTGGCCACAGCCGGTGGGTCCTTCACAATCTGATTTCGGCGGCGTTGGCCTGCTGCAGACGCCTACCGCCCGCATGGCGAAAGAGGGCGAATTCAGCCTTAACGCGCGGGATAACGATCAGTATCGCTACTACTCCGCCTCGCTTCAGCTTCTGTCGTGGCTGGAAACCACCGTACGCTATACCGATGTGCGGACCCGTCGCTACAGCGGCGTGGAAGATTTCAGCGGCAACCAGAGCTATAAAGACAAAGCGTTCGATCTGAAACTGCGCCTCTGGCAGGAGAGCTACTGGCTGCCGGAGGTGGCGATAGGTTCGCGCGACCTCGGCGGCACCGGGCTGTTTGACAGCGAATATCTGGTGGCGTCTAAAGCCTGGGGGCCGTTTGATTTTACGCTGGGCCTTGGCTGGGGCTATCTCGGCAACAGCGGCACCGTGAAAAACCCGTTTTGCTCTTACAGCGACAGCTATTGCAGCCGCACCGGTGGCGGCACGGCTGGTTCAGTCAATGGCTCACAGCTGTTTCATGGCCCCGCCGCCCTGTTTGGCGGCGTGGAGTATCAGACGCCGTGGCAGCCGCTGCGCCTTAAGCTGGAGTATGAGGGCAACGACTATCAGGATGATTTTGCCGGACGACTGGAGCAGCGCAGCAAAGTCAACGCCGGTGCGATTTATCGCCTTACTGACTGGGCAGATATCAATGCCAGCTATGAGCGCGGCAACACCTTTATGTTTGGCGTCACCCTTCGCACCAACTTCAACGATCTGCGCCAGACGCATATTGATACGCCGAAGCCTGCTTACGACCCGCATCCGCAGGGCGATCTGCTGGATTCTGCCGTGGTCGCCAGCCAGCTCAGCGCACTGAAGTATGACGCCGGATTCAATGGCCCGCGCATTCAGACCAAAGGCGCTACCCTTTACGTCAGCGGCGAGCAGATTAAATATCGCGATACGCGCGAAGGCGTTGATCGCGCCAATCGTATTATGATGAATCATCTGCCGGCCGGCATTGACACGATTGCCGTCACGGAGTCGCGCTTTAATATGCCGCAGGTGACGACGCGCACGCAGGTGGCCAGCCTGCATAATACGCTCAGCGGCTATCCGCTGGGGCATGAGCAGCCGCTGCAGCAGTCGCGCGTTAATCCGGTCGATCCGGGCGCAACCGAGCAGGGCCTGTTTATGCGGAAAGATCGCCTGAACTACAGCCTGTCACCGGTGCTCAACCAGTCAGTTGGTGGGCCGGAAAGCTTCTATATGTATCAGGTTGGCGCGATGGCAAACGCGGATTACTGGCTGACCGATCACCTGCTGGTGGGCGGCAGCCTGTTTGGCAATATCGTGAACAACTATGACCGCTTCAATTATAACGGCGCGCCATCTGACTCCACGCTACCGCGTGTGCGTACCCATATCCGCGATTATGTGAAGAACAATGTCTACGTCAACGATCTGCAGGCCAACTATATGCGTTACCTCGGTAACAACATTTATGGTCAGGTTTATGGCGGCTATCTGGAGACCATGTATGGCGGCGCCGGTGCTGAAGTGCTCTACCGCCCGGTAGACAGCAACTGGGCGGTGGGCGTTGACGCCAACTATGTCAAACAGCGCGACTGGGACAACATGATGCAGTTCCGCGACTACAAAGCGCCAACCGGTCATCTGACCGCCTACTGGCGTCCGTGGTTTATGCAGGATGTGCTGGTAAAAGCGAGCGTGGGGCAATACCTGGCGAAGGATAAAGGCGCCACGCTGGATATCTCCAAACGCTACGACAGCGGTGTTGCCGTGGGCTTCTACGCTACCAAAACCAATGTTTCATCCGAAGCGTATGGCGAAGGCGACTTTACCAAAGGCTTCTATATTTCGATTCCGATGGATCTGTTTACCGTCACGCCAACGCGCGGCCGTGCACAGGTGAACTGGGTGCCGCTGACGCGTGATGGTGGCCAGATGCTGAGTCGTAAATATCAGCTCTACGATCTGACCGCCGATCGCGACGCGCGGTTTAATTAAGATCATGCGCGGGGTAATACCCGCGCACTCTATCTGTGCTGATACGCACTCCACTTCTCCTCCCGCTGGCGTCAGCCAGACCTCGCACGGTTTCTTTC
The DNA here is from genome assembly GCF_057197005.1 of Pantoea sp. SYBGC1. Lineage (NCBI taxonomy): Bacteria > Pseudomonadati > Pseudomonadota > Gammaproteobacteria > Enterobacterales > Erwiniaceae > Pantoea > Pantoea sp. SYBGC1. Next base: position 7,181 of record NZ_JBXUNM010000010.1, on the reverse strand, counting down.
CTCTTTACTCACAGATCCGACCAGCACAGCTGCATTTGCCTCCATAATGGTTAAAACGAAAATGGTTTCCACGTACAACGCTGAAATGGAGCAACTATGGCTACCCCGGTACCGGCTAAACGCGGGAAAAAACCTCGCGTCACACCCTCTGCGGCTATGCCGCCGGCTGGCGGTCAGGTTCAGTCGCTGACGCGCGGCCTGCGTCTGCTGGAGTTGATTGCCGACGCGCACGGCAGCGTGGCGCTGACCGAGCTGGCGCAGCAGGCGGGCCTGCCAAATTCAACCACGCATCGTCTGCTCTCCACGATGCAGCAGCAGGGCTTTGTGCATCAGGTGGGCGATCTGGGCTACTGGACGATTGGCGCCCACGCCTTTGTGGTGGGCAGCAGTTTTCTGCAGAGCCGCAATCTGCTGGCCATCGTGCATCCGGTGCTACGGCGACTGATGGAGGAAGCCGGCGAGACGGTGAATCTGGCGGTGCTGGACCTGAGTGATTATCAGGCGGTCATTGTTGATCAGGTGCAGTGCACGCAGCTGATGCGTATGTCAGCCCCGATTGGCGGTAAGCTGCCGATGCACGCTTCCGGCGCCGGGAAAGCTTTTCTGGCCCATCTGAATGACGATCAGGTAACTGCACTGCTGCATCAGAAAGGCCTGCACGGCTATACGCCTAAAACGCTGATGTCGCCGCATACGCTGAAAGAGAATCTGGCGCTGATCCGCAAAATGGGCTTCTCGCACGATGATGAGGAGCATGCGCTGGGGCTGCGCTGCGTAGCGGCACCTATTTATGACGAACACGGCGACGCGTTTGCCGCGATCTCGATTTCAGGCCCGCTGGCCCGTATGACGGACGATCGCATCACCGAGCTGGGTGCGCTGGTGATCCGCGCCGCCCGAACGGTCACGCAGGCTTATGCCGGACGTTAAACCGCTACCGTGGCGTAGCGCACGCTGAAGCGCCGGGCGTTACGCCACGCCATCGCCTCTTCAACATGACCATTGCGGATCTGCGCCTGCAGCGACCGCCACCAGCCGGGGTCAAACAGCTGCGGATGCAGCGCCTGCAGCAGTCTGCCGGTCGCGGGTTCGCTGCAGAGCGCGTAACGGAACGTCTCCGGAAATATGTCATCCGGCCCGACGCTGTACCAGGGCTCTGCCTGCAGCTCCTGCTCTTCATAACGCGCAGGCGGAACGTCACGGAATATCAGCTCGGTCATCAGGCGGATTTCATCGTAGTCATAAAACACCACGCGCCCGTGGCGCGTCATACCGAAATTTTTAAACAGCATATCGCCGGGAAAAATGTTAGCCGCCGCCAGCTGACAGATGGCATTGCCATACTCCTCCAGCGCATGCCGGCGCTGCGCCTCGCTGGCGTGCTGCAGCCAGAGGTTAAGCGGCTCCATGCGGCGCTCCAGCCAGAGGTGACGAACGATCACGCTCTCATCGCGCAGCGTGATCTTTTCCGGTATATCGCGCATAAACTCCGCCATCAGCGCGTCCGGGATCCGCGCGCGCGGCAGGGCAAAATAGCGAAACTCCTGCGTATCCGCCATGCGTCCAACGCGATCGTGCTCTTTGACCAGCCGGTAACAGTCGTGCACCTGCGCTTCCGTTACCTCCTTTTGCGGCGCGAAACGATCTTTAATGACCTTGAATACCCGATCGTAGCCCGGCAGAGTAAACACCAGCATCACCATGCCGCGCACGCCAGGCGCAGGCGCAAAGGCCTCATCGTGGTGTGCCAGATGGTGCAGATATTCGCGGTAGCTCTCCGTTTTACCGTGCTTCTGGCAGCCGATGGCGATATAGCGTTCGGCGAGGGTTTTGCCTGGCAGCAGCGGCTGCAGCCACGCCACCAGCGCCGCGGGCACCGGGGCGTAAACCATGAAGCTGGCGCGGGCGAACCCAAATACAATGCTCGCCTCATCGCGATCCGTGAGGCAGGTATCGATCCACAGCTCTCCATCGCTGTCGCGCTGGATCGGCAGCAGACAGGGCAGGATCTCACCGCTGCGGAACTGCAGCCGCGCGACAATCCACGCGGTTTTGTTACGATAAAAAAGTTCGCTGGCGACCTCCAGCACGGCACCGGCCAGCTGCGCCGTGCTGAACTGCTCCTCCAGATGCCGCGCAATCCAGCGGATATCGCGTGCCCGATCCTGCCACGTCAGCCGCAGGGGAAGATCGGCCAGCAGCTGCCGCAGCGCACTCTGCCAGTCCGGCCGGGGAAAATAGAGACGCGACAGCGGACGCTGCGCTTCCGGTTGTTGCAGACCCGCCTGCGAGGAGTGAATAAACAGCCGCTCCGGAAACAGATGGCTGTGCCCCTGCAGCCGGCAGTAAACGGAGTTAAAAAAGCTCTCTGCAATTTCGTGGCGCGGATAGCCCGGCAGCAGCGTCTCATAGTGCGCCTTTACCCGCAGCCAGAAGGCGGTATCCCACTCCGCCTGCCCGTTCAGCACGCGCAACTGACTGACTACCAGGGTGACATGGTGATCATACAGATGTATGCGCTCCTTCATGGCGCGCTGCGCCGCCGGCCAGTCCGCCTGCTCAAACCGCTGCTGCGCGCCGGCGGTGATATCGAGAAAACGTCCGTACTGCGCATCAAAGCCCTGCAGGATGGTATGAGCAATAAGGGATTCTCCGGGTGACATCCGTTACCTCCGGTAAGCTGTAGCCATGAGCCGCTGTACGCCAGCGGCGCCTCTCTTACTGAGCCGATCAGAACTGCGCGGTTTCCGTTGAGCCGGTCAGGGCCGTCACAGAAGATGCGCCGCCCTGAATCACCGTGGTGATGCGGTCAAAGTAACCGGTGCCCACTTCCTGCTGATGCGATGAAAAGGTGTAGCCTTTGTCGCGCGCCGCAAATTCCGGCTGCTGCACTTTTTCAACGTAGTGGCGCATCCCCTCGCCCTGCGCGTACGCGTGCGCCAGGTCAAACATGCTGAACCACATGCTGTGGATGCCGGCCAGCGTAATAAACTGAAAGCGATAGCCCATGTCGCTCAGCGCCTGCTGAAAGCGGGCGATAGTGCGATCGTCGAGGTTCTTCTTCCAGTTAAATGAGGGCGAGCAGTTATAAGCCAGCAGTTTGCCGGGATAGCGCGCGTGTATCGCGTCAGCAAAGCGCTGCGCCAGCGCCAGATCGGGCGTGGAGGTTTCACACCATAAAACATCAGCATAGGGCGCATAGGCAAGACCGCGGCTGATCGCCTGCTCGATCCCGGCACGGGTGCGGAAGAATCCCTCCGGCGTACGTTCGCCGGTGATAAACGCGCTGTCGTTCGGATCGCAGTCAGAAGTAATTAAGTCAGCGGCATCCGCATCGGTGCGCGCAATCAGCACGGTTGGCACATTCATGACATCAGCCGCGAGGCGTGCGGCAACCAGTTTCTGAATCGCATCCTGCGTTGGCACCAGCACCTTACCGCCCATATGGCCGCATTTTTTTACCGCCGCCAGCTGATCTTCAAAATGCACGGCACCAGCCCCGGCCACAATCATCGATTTCATCAGCTCAAAAGCGTTCAGTACGCCGCCAAAGCCCGCCTCCGCATCGGCCACTATCGGCAGAAAATAGTCGACATACGCGTCATCTTCCGGCGACAGGCCGCTGGCCCACTGGATCTGATCGGCGCGCTGAAAGCTCTGGTTAATCCGCTGCACCACCTCCGGTACAGAGTTAACCGGATAGAGCGACTGATCGGGATACATCTGCCCGGCGAGGTTCGCATCCGCCGCCACCTGCCAGCCAGAGAGATAAATAGCTTCGATACCCGCTTTCGCCTGCTGCAGCGCCTGACCGCCGGTTAATGCGCCGAGGCTATTGATATAACCTTTTGCCGCGCCGCCGTTAAGCAGCGACCAGAGCCTGACGGCGCCCCGCTCTGCCAGCGTGCAGGCGGGCGTCACCGATCCGCGCAGGCTGATGACCTCTTCCGCCCGATAGGGACGCGTGATACCGTTCCAGCGCGCATCCTGCCAGCTCATTTCCAGCTGTGTGATCTGTTGTGTCCGATTCATAGCACTCTCTCCGGGGTCAGGGCAGCAGGCGGTAGCCTGGCAGCGTCAGAAATGGAACCAGCTCGTTATCCGTGGTGATTTGCGCCATCAGCGCGGCTGCATCTTCAAAGCGTCCCTGCTGAAAACGTATATCGCCGTAGCGCTGACGCAGCGCGGCCAGCTCTTCGTCAAGAAACTGCTCAAACAGGGCAGCGGTGACCAGCTGGCCATCACTCAGGATCTGTTTGTGACGGATCCACTGCCAGATAGAGGCGCGGGCGATTTCAGCCGTTGCCGCATCTTCCATCAGTCCCTCAATCGGCACGCAGCCGTTACCGCTAATCCACGCTTCCAGATACTGCAGCGCAACGCGGATGTTTGCGCGCATACCCGCTTCAGTACGTAAACCACGGCAGGGGCGCAGCAGCCGCTCAGCCGTTACCGGCGAATCGGTATTACGCGTCACGTGCAGCTGATTGGCGCGGTCGCCCAGCTGGCGATCAAACACCTTCATGGCAATATCTGCCAGACCCGGATGCGCAACCCAGGTTCCGTCATGGCCGTTACCCGCTTCGCGCGCTTTATCTTCCTCAACTTTCTCTTTTACCCACGCATTGCGCGTCTCTTCCTGCGCCGGGATAAGTGCAGACATGCCGCCCATCGCCAGTACGCCGCGCCGGTGGCAGGTTTTAATCAGCAGCCGGGAGTACGTATCCAGAAATGGCTGATCCATGGTGATCTGCTGTCGATCGGGCAGAATGCGATCGCCGTGCTGCCCCAGCGTTTTGATGTAGCTGAAGATGTAATCCCAGCGGCCACAGTTAAGCGCCACGGCGTGGTCGCGCAGCTCCCACAGAATTTCATCCATCTGAAATACCGCGGGCAGCGTTTCAATCAGTACCGTGGCTTTGATCGTGCCACGCGGCAGATCAAAACGATCTTCGCTGAAGCGGAAGATCTCACGCCACCACGCTACCTCACTGGCGTGCTCGGTTTTAGGCAGATAAAACCACGGCGCATGCCCTTTCTCCTGCAGCGCCCGCACGTTATGGAAGACAAAGAGAGCAAAATCAAACAGGCCAGCCGGAATCGCTTTATCACGCCACTCCACATGCTTTTCAGCCAGGTGTAATCCGCGTACCCGGCACATCAGCAGTGCGGGATCGGAGCGCAACTGGTAGATCCGACCATCATCGCGGGTAAAACGCAGCGTACCGGCGACCGCTTCACGCAGCACCTGCTGCCCTTCAATCAGTTTGCTCCAGCACGGGGCCAGCGAATCCTCGAAATCAGCCATAAAAACCTTAACGTTAGCGTTCAGCGCGTTAATGGTCATTTTGCGATCGGGTGGCCCGGTAATTTCAACCCGGCGATCGCACAGCAGCCCAGGCAGCGGGCGCACCTGCCATTCATTTTCACGAATGGAAGTGGTTTCCGTACTGAAGTCAGGTAGCGCTCCGCGATCGTAGTCCCGCTGGCGCTGCTGCCGCGCCTTAAGCAGTCGATCGCGTTCCGGGGCAAAGCGCACGACCAGCGCCTGCAGAAAATCGATAGCCGCCGGCGTCAGCAGTTGATTTTCCGCGTCTGAGAAGGGCTGAGTGAAGGTGAGCGTAGAGTGAATAACCGTGTCTGTCATGCTGGCTCTCTCCTGAAGCGATCCTGGTTTACTGCCGGGATCGGAATGCTGGATGTTTTGTAACCGACAGGATCAGAGCATATGCATTTTGATTTTTATTTCAAAAACTATTTCCATTTTATTATTTAATAGATACTAACTCACTGTAAATGCAGTTATTTAAAGTATCGAAATAAAGGCAATGATTTCTGACAGAAAAAATGCAAAAAAACCGCGATGGCCCGAAGGCGATCGCGGTGGAGAGAAGCTAAAAAGAGATCAGTCGAGAGTCGGATTCATATGGCGCAGATCAAACGGCGTGATCTGGTAAACATAGTAGTTCAGCCAGTTAGAAAACAGCAGGTTACCATGGCTGCGCCAGGTCGCACGTGGCGGCAGGGCCGGATTGTTCTGCGGGAAATAGTTAAACGGCACTTCCGGCTGCAGGCCCGCGTCATTGTCACGATGAAACTCACCTGCAAGCGTCAGCGCGTCATATTCCGGGTGCCCGGTTACAAAGGCCAGCCGCTTGTCTTTACTCGCCATCAGATAGGCGCCGGTTGCCTCAGATTCAGCAAACAGTTCGAGATCGGTGTAGTCGCGTATAAGCTGGCTGGGAAAATCCGCATAGCGCGAATGCGGCGCCAGAAAATTGTCATCAAAGCCGCGCGTCAGTAAGGCGTGCGGATGCAGAATCTGATGCTCATAGACACCTGACAGTTTGTTTTGCCGCGTCTGCTTGGGGATACCATACAGAATGTTCAGCGCCGCCTGTACCGCCCAGCAGACAAACAGCGTAGAGGTAACATGCTCATTTGCCCAGTGCAGCACGCGCTGGATCTGCGGCCAGTAGGCGACGTCGTTGAAGTCAACCAGGCCCAGCGGCGCACCTGTCACAATCAGGCCATCGAAGTTATCGTGCTGTATCTCTTCGAAATTGCAGTAAAAGTTATTCAGATGTTCACTAGGGGTATTACGTGATTCGCGGCTGTCTATCCGCAATAGTTGCACATCAATTTGCAGCGGTGAGTTAGAGAGCAGACGTAAAAACTGATTTTCAGTCTCGATCTTCTTTGGCATCAGGTTAAGGATCAGTACTTTTAACGGGCGGATCTCCTGAACACGGGCGCGCGATGAGGTCATCACAAACACATTTTCATCACGTAAGAAATTCACTGCCGGTAATTCGTCGGGCACCCTGATTGGCATAACCTGCTCACCTCTTGCTGATAACCATATAAACGTTTAGACATCCAGATGCCCGAGATTAGCCTGGCATACGCGGAATGTCGAGACTTCATGCCATTTATGAAAATGTTTCAGCTTAATGTGGCATACCCGGCAGCGGCAGAGAAGAGAGAAAAATGCGCCGGCACTGAATGCCGGAAAGTAAGATGTTTTTTGAGGTGAAAAAAGTATGCATAGCATGCTGATGCTTCAGCAATACTCGAGAGAAAACCTAAAAGTTATTTTCTGCAGACGTAAAAAAGCCCTGAACGCGTGTTCAGGGCTCTCTTACTGGATGGATGCCTGGCAGTTCCCTACTCTCGCATGG
>NZ_JBXUNM010000009.1:0-148828 GCF_057197005.1 Pantoea sp. SYBGC1 | reverse complement strand
CTCAGAAGTGAAACGCCGTAGCGCCGATGGTAGTGTGGGGCCTCCCCATGCGAGAGTAGGGAACTGCCAGGCATCCAATTAAGACCAGAGCTTCTGGTCGTGACCTCCCGGTGACGCGGAGAGGGCGAAACACCTGGCTTCAGGCGCGGTCCTGAGGGCAGTAAAGAATCGGTGGAGCGGTAGTTCAGTTGGTTAGAATACCTGCCTGTCACGCAGGGGGTCGCGGGTTCGAGCCCCGTCCGTTCCGCCACCCTATTTAGGGGCGTAGTTCAATTGGTAGAGCACCGGTCTCCAAAACCGGGTGTTGGGGGTTCGAGTCCCTCCGCCCCTGCCAGAAAACAATCCTTTGCTTCGGCAAAGGATTTTTTTTTTGCCTGAAATTCAGGATCTTTTGGCATCCTTTCAAAAAATAAAGAGTCTGCGCCCGCTTTCACAGCTTCAGACCCTTCTCAATCTGCTATCTCAATGCGTCAGAACCGGAAATTTAAGCAGCTGACGGATATGCGTTTGCTGATCGCTATTCTGCAGCCAGACCGCATATAGCGGACGCACCGCTACCGGTGTATCGGGGATCGGCACAATATCGTTATATATGCTCTGCCAGGAATCGGGTAAGAAAGCACAGGCCCCGGTAGTGTGTAACAGTTCCCGCGTTACATGTGCTGATGTCGTGGTTAACACCGGAACATCATCACTGGACAAATAGCTCTCATGCTGATGAAAATCCGCGCCCCATTCCAGCTTGATATAATCATACTTCTCGCGTTTTTCCGTTTTACGCGCCCGGAACAGAGCAAGTGAAATATGACCAATCTGCTGGCTGGTCAGCTCATCCATTTTTGGCGCTTCCGTTGTGATTAGCAGATCAAGCTGCCGCTCATGCAGCTGTTTAACCAGCAGATGACGCTGGGCAATGCGGGCTTCCATATGCAGGCTTTCACGGTTCTCATAGAGCGTCTGAAGCCAGGGCGTGAGATAAGCCTCCCACAGGGAAGCGCTGGCACCAATTGAGAGCTCATGATGCTGCTGCGTATGCGAAACCTCTTTCTTTGCCATCAGCCAGGTACTCATCAGGCTTTCCGCATAAGGCAATAACCGCTCACCTGCTGAAGTCAGGCGGATATTATTACGATGGCGGGTAAAGAGATTTACGCCCAGCTGATTTTCCAATTGACGGATGCGAAAACTGACAGCAGATTGCGTAAGGTACAGCGCCTCCGCAGCACGTCCAAAATGACGCGTTCTGCTCACCTCCAGAAAAGTTTTCAGTAATTCCGTATCCACACTATTCTCCCAAAATTTGTTTGTCGTACTGATTTAAATGTTTTGTTTTACACTCTGTCAAGCCTATCTAATACTCCGCGCCATAAATAGCACGGCCATATGAGAATCAGGAGCGTGTAAAATGGCGGAAAGCTTCGCAACAACAAATCGTTTCTTCGATAACAAACATTATCCACGTGGATTTTCACGTCATGGTGATTTCACTATTAAAGAAGCCCAGCTTCTGGAGCGTCACGGATACGCCTTTAATGAGCTTGATCTGGCAAAACGCGAACCGGTAACAGAAGAGGAGCGGTCGTTTCTTGAAGTGTGCCGCGGACAACGTGAGCCGATGACTGAAGCAGAGCGCGTCTGGTCTAAGTATATCGCCCGCATCAAGCGTCCCAAGCGCTTTCACACCCTCTCGGGTGGCAAGCCGCAGATGGATACGGTTGAAGATTTCAGCGACAGCGATGACTGATAAAACGGGGCTCGGAATAGCCCCGTTTTTATTCCAGCGTCTTATGCAAATAAATCATCAAACGATCGATACTGCGGTAGCTCACCGCTTCCTGCAGATGCGGCCGTGCTATCTGTGTTTCCCCGGCAAGATCGGTGATGGTTCTGGCCACTTTCAGGATGCGCTGCCACGCACGCACCGACAAACCTAGCGTATTCAGTATCTCTTCCAGCCACTCTGCATCAGCCTGTAACAACGCACAGTCACGTGCGATCTCCGCATTAGTAAGATGGGCATTAATTTTGCCGGCGCGCGCCTGCTGTCGTGCTCTGGCTGCCAGTACCCGTTCCCTGACCTCCGCAGTGCTCTCGCCGGTGACAGCCTGCTGACTAAGGGTTCCCCCTGGCAGCAGCGGGATCTCAAGCGATAAATCGAAGCGGTCCAGAAAGGGTCCTGACAACCGGCTGAGATAGCGCAGTACCTGCTGTGGTGAACAGCGGTTGTGATTGCCCTGGTAATGCCCGGTGGGACTGGGATTCATTGCGCCTATCAGCTGGAAGCGCGCAGGATAAGTCACTTTAGCGCGCGTACGGGAGAGTGCAATTTCGCCTGACTCGATAGGTTCGCGCAGCGCATCAAGGACGCGGCGATCAAACTCCGGTAACTCATCCAGAAACAGTACGCCATTGTGCGCCAGTGAGATTTCACCCGGGCGGGGTATAGAGCCGCCGCCAACCAGCGCATAGAGTGAGGCGCTGTGATGAGGCGCCCTGAAAGGGCGCTTGCGCCACTGAGCACGCTGTTCGCCAGTACTGACCAGGCTGGCAATTGCCGCACACTCCAGCGCTTCACTGTCGTCCAGCGGTGGCATAATGCCCGGCAGACGTGTGGCCAGCATCGTTTTGCCTGTACCGGGTGGCCCGAGCAGCAGCAGATTATGTCCGCCTGCTGCTGCAATCTCCAGCGCGCGGCGTCCCTGCTGCTGACCAATAACGTCACGCAGATCCTGCGGTGAGTCCGCGGCCTCTTCGGTAACGGTCTGCGCCACTCTGAGCGTGGTCTGATTGTGCAGAAAAGCGCATATTTCACTAAGATGCACGCCGGTCAGCGTTTCGCCCTGCTGGATTAATCCCACATCCTGCTGATTCTGTTCAGCAACAATCATCTGGCGGCCGGCTCTGAGCGCTGCCATAGCGGCCGGAATTGCGGCCTGCACGCCACAGAGCGCGCCGTTAAGCGCCAGCTCACCCAGAAACTCATAGCGCGTAAGTTTTTCCCCTGGCAGCTGTTCTGAGGCTGCGAGAAGCGCGATAGCAATAGGCAGATCGTAGCGACCGCCCTCTTTAGGCAGGTCAGCAGGCGCCAGATTGATAGTGATACGTTTGGCCGGAAAGCTAAATCCGCTATTAATGATGGCGCTGCGTACCCGTTCGCGAGCTTCCTTAACCGTGGTTTCAGGCAGGCCGACCAGCGTCAGCGCAGGCAATCCATTACTGATATGAACCTCGACGGTCACCAGCGGCGCTTCAATTCCCAGTGCCGCACGGGTCAGAACTTTAGATAAAGACATCACCCCTCCTTGTTGCCTCTATCCTTGCTCCTCAGCGCGCTATCTGCGATCCCGGTTGTGCCATTTTGCCCGCCTTATCCCCTGTTTTTCTCTCTTGTTTCACTGTTTTCGCCAAAAATGCGCGCTCTCTTCCGCTAAGCATTGTGCAATTACGCGCCGGGCGTAATGAATATTTATCACAAATCTGAATAACCTAGTTTTTACAAGGTGATAACGAAGATTACATCGGAATCGTGAAAAATTGGCTGATGAAAATTATTGTAAATGACCCGGTAACTATGATAACTCTGTAGGCATTACTTCGAACAAGTGAAAAAAAGACAACGTATGAAAGCCCTTCTATCCGTGATTAGCCTAGTCGTGATTAGCGTGGTGGTGATTATTAACCCACCGTGCGGGGCTGCGTCTGGAGAAAGAAAGGCTTAAAAATCAAGTCTGAAATCTCAAAAACCCCCGCACCGAAAGGTCCGGGGGTTTTTTTTTGACCAGACAAACTATCAGCTGATTAGCGAGGAGCAGATTATGAGCAGTAGCATAAAATTCTGTTGTTCTCACAGGATTACAGGAGAATAACCATGACAGGTGCACAATGGGTAGTTCAGGCATTACGCGCACAGGGCGTTGATACCGTGTTCGGTTATCCTGGCGGCGCTATCATGCCCGTGTACGATGCGCTATATGATGGCGGCGTAGAACATCTGTTGTGCCGTCATGAGCAGGGCGCGGTGATAGCGGCTATCGGCTATGCGCGTGCTACGGGTAAAACCGGCGTCTGCATCGCAACCTCTGGTCCGGGAGCCACTAACCTGATCACCGGCCTGGCGGATGCGATGATGGATTCTGTTCCCGTAGTCGCCATCACCGGACAGGTTTCATCCGCTGTGATGGGAACCGACGCTTTTCAGGAGATTGATGTCCTCGGGCTGTCGCTGGCCTGCACCAAACACAGTTTTCTGGTGGAATCGCTCGACGATCTGCCTTCAGTGATGGCCGAAGCCTTTGCTATCGCGCAGTCGGGGCGCCCGGGGCCGGTACTGGTTGATATTCCAAAAGATATCCAGCTTGCCAGCGCGGAACTGACGCCCCATCTGCTGCCGGTTGAGGAGACGCTTTCCCATTCGCCGCAGCACATTGATGAGGCGCGCGCCTTAATGGCACGTGCGGCAAAGCCCATACTCTATGTAGGAGGGGGCGTGGGTATGGCGCAGGCGGTGCCGGCACTGCGTGCGCTAGCAAAAGAAAGCGGCATCCCGGTTGTCTCAACCCTGAAAGGGCTTGGCTGTGCAGAGAGCAGCAGCGAGCTTTATCTCGGGATGCTGGGCATGCACGGCACTAAAGCGGCCAACCTTGCCGTACAGTCGTGCGATTTGCTGATTGCAGTAGGCGCCCGCTTTGATGACCGCGTGACCGGCAAGCTGGATACCTTCGCCCCGCATGCCAGCGTTATTCATATCGATATCGATCCGGCAGAGCTGAACAAACTGCGCCGTGCTCACGTTTCGCTGCCGGGCGACCTCCGGCAGATACTGCCCGCGCTGAGTATGCCTCTGCAGATCGATGCATGGCGTCACGAAGTCCGCGCGATGAAAGCGGAGTTTAGCTGGCGCTACGATCATCCTGGTGACGCTATTTACGCACCGCTGCTGCTGAAACAGGTTTCCGATCGCAAACCGGACAGTACGGTTGTGACCACCGATGTGGGTCAGCATCAGATGTGGACCGCGCAGCATATGCAGTTCAGCGCGCCGGAAAATTTCATCACCTCCAGCGGTCTCGGCACCATGGGATTTGGCCTGCCGGCAGCCGTGGGGGCGCAGATTGCCCGCCCTGATGATACGGTCATCTGCGTCTCCGGTGACGGTTCCATCATGATGAACATTCAGGAGCTGGGCACGATTAAACGCAAACAGCTGCCGGTAAAAATTCTGCTGCTGGATAACCAGCGGCTGGGTATGGTGCGCCAGTGGCAGCAGCTGTTTTTCGATGGCCGCTATAGCGAGACCATCCTGACCGATAACCCCGATTTTCTGATGCTGGCCCGCGCGTTTGATATTCCAGGCCAGCGTATCAGCCGTAAAGATGAAGTTGACGCCGCGATTGATGCTCTGCTGAACAGCGAAGGACCTTATTTCCTGCATGTTTCGATTGATGAGCATGAAAACGTCTGGCCACTGGTCCCGCCGGGTGCCAGCAACGCAAACATGATGGAGAAGAGCATATGAATCAGCATCAGTTATCAATTGAAGCCCGTTTTCGCCCGGAAGTGCTGGAGCGCATTTTACGCGTTGTTCGCCACCGCGGCTTTCAGGTCTGCGCGATGAATATGGGCTCCGCCAGCAACGCAGACAACATTAATATCGAAATGACCGTTGCCAGCCAGCGCTCAGTCGATTTACTGTCTTCCCAGTTACGCAAACTTTTGGATGTCGCCTGTGTCGAGATCCAGCAGCAGACAACACAACAAATCCGCGCTTAGTCGCCAAAGGACATAACGATGAGTACGAAGAAAGCAGACTTTATTTGGTTCAACGGAGAGATGGTTAAGTGGGAAGACGCAAAGGTCAGCGTTATGTCTCACGCACTGCATTACGGTACTTCCGTGTTTGAAGGCGTACGCTGCTACGACTCGCACAAAGGCCCGGTAGTGTTCCGTCACCGTGAACATATGCAGCGTCTGCACGACTCCGCAAAAATTTATCGTTTTCCCATCAAAGCCAGCGTCGACGAGCTGATGGAAGCCTGCCGCGAAGTGATCCGCGTTAACAATCTGAAGAGTGCCTATATCCGCCCGCTGGCGTTTGTCGGTGATGTGGGTCTGGGCGTTAACCCGCCGGACGGCTTTACCACTGACGTAATTATTGCTGCTTTCCCGTGGGGAGCCTACCTCGGTCCGGAAGCGCTGGAGCAGGGTATCAACGCCATGGTCTCCTCGTGGAACCGCGTGGCGCCTAACACGCTGCCTACCGCAGCCAAAGCGGGCGGTAACTATCTCTCCTCTTTGCTGGTGGGCAGCGAAGCGCGCCGCCACGGCTATCAGGAAGGGATCGCGCTGGATACGCAGGGCTACATCTCTGAAGGTGCGGGCGAAAACCTGTTTGAAGTCAAAGATGGCATCCTGTTTACGCCGCCGTTTACCTCTTCCGCTCTGCCAGGCATCACCCGTGATGCGATTATCAAGCTGGCGCACGATCTCGGTATTGAAGTACGCGAACAGGTGCTGTCGCGCGAGTCGCTCTATCTGGCCGATGAGATTTTCATGTCAGGCACCGCTGCTGAAATCACTCCGGTGCGCAGCGTTGATGGCATTCAGGTCGGCGAAGGTAAGCGTGGTCCGGTGACCACCCGAATTCAGAAAGCGTTCTTTGGCCTGTTTACCGGCGAAACCGAAGATAAATACGGCTGGCTGGATCAGGTTAATCCGTAACAAGAGATCAGCGCGGGGGCAGCAGCGCCCGCGTCATTTTTCAGACTGGAGTAAATAGAGCATGCCTAAGTACCGTTCAGCCACCACCACCCACGGCCGTAATATGGCGGGTGCCCGTGCCCTGTGGCGCGCCACCGGAATGACCGATGATGATTTCGGCAAGCCGATTATTGCGGTAGTGAACTCATTCACACAGTTTGTACCAGGGCACGTGCACCTGCGCGACCTCGGCAAGCTGGTTGCAGAGCAGATTGAAGCAGCGGGCGGCGTGGCAAAAGAGTTCAACACCATCGCGGTAGATGATGGTATCGCCATGGGACATGGCGGCATGCTGTATTCACTTCCGTCACGTGAGCTGATCGCCGACTCCGTAGAGTATATGGTCAATGCCCACTGCGCGGATGCGATGGTCTGCATCTCCAACTGCGACAAAATCACCCCGGGCATGCTGATGGCGGCACTGCGCCTCAACATTCCGGTGATCTTTGTCTCCGGCGGCCCGATGGAAGCGGGAAAAACCAAACTCTCCGACCAGATCATCAAGCTGGATCTGGTGGATGCGATGATTCAGGGGGCGAACCCCAACGTCAGCGACGCCGACAGTGAGCAGATTGAGCGCTCAGCCTGCCCAACCTGCGGCTCCTGCTCCGGGATGTTTACCGCGAACTCCATGAACTGCCTGACAGAAGCGCTGGGCCTGTCACAGCCGGGCAACGGCTCGCTGCTGGCCACCCACGCCGATCGTAAAGCGCTGTTCATCAATGCCGGTAAGCGCATTGTGAGCCTGACCAAACGCTACTACGAGCAGGATGACGCCAACATGCTGCCGCGTAATATCGCGACCAAAGCAGCGTTTGAGAACGCCATGACGCTGGATATCGCCATGGGCGGATCCACCAATACCGTACTGCATCTGCTGGCGGCGGCGCAGGAGGGCGAGATCGACTTCAATATCTCCGATATCGACCGCCTGTCACGTAAAGTACCGCAGCTGTGTAAAGTGGCGCCCAGCACCCCGAAATATCATATGGAAGATGTGCACCGCGCCGGCGGCGTAATCGGTATTCTTGGCGAGCTGGATCGGGCTGGCCTGATTGACACCAGCGCACGCAATATTCTGCAGCAGACGATGCGTGAAACGCTGGATCAGTACGACATCATGCTGACACAGGACCAGGCCGTAAAAGATATGTTCCGCGCCGGCCCGGCGGGCATCCGCACCACGCAGGCTTTCTCGCAAAGCTGTCGCTGGGACACGCTGGATGACGATCGCGCTGAGGGCTGTATCCGTACGCGCGAACACGCCTACTCACAGGATGGCGGCCTGGCGGTCCTGTACGGTAACCTGGCAGAAGATGGCTGTATCGTTAAAACGGCGGGCGTCGATAAAGAGATCCTGACCTTTAAAGGCCCGGCAAAAGTTTATGAAAGCCAGGATGATGCCGTTGAAGCGATCCTGGGCGGTAAAGTGGTGGCAGGTGATGTCGTCGTCATTCGCTACGAAGGGCCAAAAGGCGGTCCGGGCATGCAGGAGATGCTCTATCCAACGACCTATCTGAAGTCGATGGGCCTTGGCAAAAGCTGCGCACTGATCACCGACGGACGCTTCTCTGGCGGCACCTCCGGCCTCTCTATCGGCCACGCCTCGCCGGAAGCGGCGAGCGGCGGCACCATTGCGCTGGTAAAAGATGGCGATCTGATTGAGATCGATATCCCGAATCGCGGCATTAAGCTGGCGGTGCCGGATAATGAGCTGCACGCCCGTCGTGAAGAAGAAGCTGCGCGCGGAGAAGCCGCCTGGACGCCGCATAATCGCGAACGTCAGGTCTCTTTTGCGCTGCGTGCTTACGCCTCACTGGCGACCAGCGCGGATAAAGGCGCAGTGCGCGACAAGTCGAAGCTGGGAGGCTGATGGTATGGCTGAGTCTCAACCCCTCTCTGCGTCGCCTGGCGGCGCGGAATACCTGCGTGCCATTCTGCGTGCGCCGGTTTATGAAATTGCGCAGGTAACGCCGCTGCAGAAGATGGAGAAACTCTCATCAAGGCTCGGCAACACCGTTCTGGTGAAACGTGAAGATCGGCAGCCGGTGCACAGCTTCAAGCTGCGCGGTGCCTATGCGATGATCGCCGGATTAAACGAAGA
Source organism: Pantoea sp. SYBGC1 (assembly GCF_057197005.1). Classification (NCBI taxonomy): domain Bacteria; kingdom Pseudomonadati; phylum Pseudomonadota; class Gammaproteobacteria; order Enterobacterales; family Erwiniaceae; genus Pantoea; species Pantoea sp. SYBGC1. Next base: position 139,968 of record NZ_JBXUNM010000009.1, on the reverse strand, counting down.
GCAGAAAGCGCGCGGCGTGGTGACTGCTTCTGCCGGTAACCACGCGCAGGGGGTTGCACTCTCAGCCAGCACGCTGGGAATTAAATCGCTGATTGTCATGCCGGTCACCACGGCGGATATCAAAGTCGATGCGGTGCGGGCGTTTGGCGGTGAAGCCTTTCTGTTTGGCGCAAATTTCGATGAGGCGAAGGCCAAAGCGATTGAGCTGGCGCAGCAGCAGGGGTACACCTTTGTGCCGCCGTTTGACCATCCGGCGGTGATTGCCGGACAGGGCACGCTGGCGATGGAGCTGCTGCAGCAGGATGCGCATCTTGATCGCGTATTTGTTCCGGTTGGCGGCGGCGGGCTGGCGGCCGGCGTGGCGGTGCTGATTAAACAGCTGATGCCGCAGATCAAAGTCATCGCGGTGGAGTCTGAGGACTCCGCCTGCCTGAAAGCTGCGCTGACGGCGGGCGAGCCGGTGGATCTGCCGCGCGTCGGGCTGTTTGCCGAGGGCGTGGCGGTGAAACGTATCGGCAGCGAAACCTTCCGGCTCTGTCAGGAGTATCTCGACGACATCATCACCGTTGACAGCGATGCCATCTGTGCGGCGATGAAAGATCTGTTTGAGGATGTGCGGGCCGTGGCGGAACCCTCAGGTGCGCTGGCGCTGGCGGGAATGAAAAAGTATATCCAGCAGCATGACATCAAAGGCGAGCGCCTGGCACACGTGCTGTCGGGCGCCAACGTCAACTTCCACGGCCTGCGCTATGTTTCCGAACGCTGCGAGCTGGGAGAGCAGCGGGAAGCGCTGCTGGCAGTAACCATTCCTGAACAGCAGGGCAGCTTTCTGACGTTCTGTCAGACGCTGGGCGGCCGATCGGTCACAGAATTCAACTACCGCTATGCGGATGCGGACAGCGCCTGCATCTTTGTCGGCGTGCGTCTGACGCGCGGTCTTGAAGAACGCGGCGAGATCATCAGTCAGCTGACTGAAGGGGGCTACCAGGTGGTGGATCTCTCTGATGATGAGATGGCCAAGCTGCATGTGCGTTATATGGTCGGCGGGCGTCCGTCAAAACCGCTGCGCGAGCGGCTGTTCAGCTTTGAGTTCCCGGAGGCGCCGGGCGCGCTGCTGAAGTTTCTGCAGACGCTGGGCGCGCACTGGAATATCTCACTGTTCCACTACCGCAGCCACGGCACCGATTTTGGTCGCGTGCTGGCGGCATTTGAAGTGAATGACAAAGAACCCGATTTTGAAACTCACCTGACGGCACTGGGTTACGAGTGGCACGATGAGGCGAATAATCCGGCGTTTCGTTTCTTCCTGGCTGGCCAGTAATCAGAGCAGATGCCAGAATGCATGAATCAGCGGCTCCCCGAGCCGCTTTTTTTGTACGCAAACGCCCAGCTGCAGCGGCGCAACTGACTCCACGTTCTCCAGCGTCATCACCCGGTTTCGCACTGGCTCAGGGCTGTTCTCCAGCACCACATCCGGCACCAGCGCAATCCCGCAGCCCAGCGCTACCATAGAGATAATCGCCTCATGGCCCGCCACCGTAGCGTAGATCTGCGGATTAGCGAGACGATAGCGCCGGAACCAGAGATCGATGCCGCGCCGCGCCGGCCCCTGATCCGGAATAATAAACGGAATCTGCGACCAGTCGGGCTGCGTCTGCGTGGCCTGGCTGCGTACCGGGCAGGGCAGCGCCGGCGCAATCAGCACCAGCGGGATCAGCCCCAGCGGCGTAAAGCCGATGCTGGCGGGCAGCGACTCCGGCCGGCCGGCGATGGCCAGATCCGCCTCACCCGACTGCACCATCTCAATGGCGTCCGCCGCGTCGCCGGTCGTGAGCTTGATCTCCACCTGCGGATGTTCAGCACGAAAGCGATCGAGAATCGGCGGCAGATGGCTGTAAGCGGCAGTCACCGAGCAGAACAGACGCAGCTCACCGCTTAGCGAGGGGCCGTTGAGATCCATGACGTGACGCAGCTGCTGATACTGCAGCAGCGTCTGCTGGGCAAACTGGCGCAGCCGCTCACCCGCTTCCGTCAGCGTCACGGTGCGGTTATCCCGCAGAAACAGCGCATGGCCGACATCCTCTTCCAGTCGCTGGATCTGGCGCGACAGCGTAGAGGGGCTGACGTGCATGGCGCGTGCCGTACGGCCAAAATGGCAGCTTTCTGCCAGATGCAGAAAGAGTTTTAAATCGCGTAAATCCATCCGGGATCTCCTGACATTTTGTATTGCAAAAATTGCAACGTAGCGTTGTTAATATATCAATTTAAGCAATGGATTTCCTGTCATATGATGGGGTCATTCGCAGCGCTGAAGCAGGCGCCGCTATCAGACAATAATGCAAACACAACATTGATGCGGAGTACCCCATGGCTAACTACTTCAACACATTAAACCTGCGCAATCAGTTAGCGCAGCTGGGCAAATGTCGCTTTATGGCGCGCGATGAGTTCGCCGATGGCGCCAGCTTCCTGAAAGGTAAAAAAGTAGTGATCGTGGGCTGCGGCGCACAGGGCCTGAACCAGGGCCTGAATATGCGTGACTCCGGGCTGGATGTAGCCTATGCGCTGCGTGCAGAAGCGATTGCAGAGAAGCGCGCCTCGTTCCGCAAAGCAACAGAAAACGGTTTTAAAGTCGGTACCTATGAAGAGCTGATCCCGCAGGCGGATCTGGTGGTTAACCTGACGCCAGACAAACAGCACTCCTCTGTTGTGAAAGCGGTTCAGCCCCTGATGAAAGATGGCGCTGCGCTGGGCTACTCGCACGGCTTTAACATTGTTGAGGTGGGCGAAACCATCCGCAAAGATATCACGGTGGTAATGGTGGCACCGAAGTGTCCGGGTACAGAAGTGCGTGAAGAGTATAAACGCGGTTTTGGTGTTCCGACGCTTATCGCCGTGCACCCGGAAAACGATCCGAAAGGCGAAGGCATGGCTATCGCGAAAGCCTGGGCTGCGGCTACCGGCGGTGACCGCGCAGGCGTGCTGGAGTCCTCCTTTGTAGCGGAAGTAAAATCGGATCTGATGGGTGAGCAGACCATTCTGTGCGGCATGCTGCAGGCGGGTTCGCTGCTCTGCTTCGATAAGCTGGTGGCTGAAGGGCACGATGTCGCCTACACCGAAAAACTGATCCAGTTCGGCTGGGAAACCATCACCGAATCACTGAAGTTTGGCGGTATTACGCTGATGATGGATCGCCTGTCTAATCCGGCAAAAATCCGTGCGTATGCGCTTTCTGAGCAGCTGAAAACGATCATGGCTCCGCTGTTCCAGAAGCATATGGATGACATCATTTCGGGTGAATTCTCCTCCGGTATGATGGCTGACTGGGCGAACGACGATAAAAACCTGCTGACCTGGCGTGAAGAGACCGGTAAAACGGCGTTTGAAAACGCGCCGCAGTTTGAGGGCAAAATTGAAGAGCAGGAGTATTACGACAAAGGCGTAGTGATGGTCGCGATGGTAAAAGCGGGCGTTGAGCTGGCGTTTGAAACCATGGTAGACGCCGGTATCATTGAAGAGTCTGCATACTATGAGTCGCTGCATGAGCTGCCGCTGATTGCTAACACCATCGCACGTAAGCGCCTGTATGAGATGAACGTGGTGATCTCCGATACCGCTGAGTATGGCAACTACCTGTTCTCATTCGCCGCGGTACCGCTGCTGGAGGAGTTTATGACCACGCTGCAGCCGGGCGATCTGGGCAAAGCGACAGAAGGCACTCAGGTTGATAACGCACAGCTGCGTGACGTTAACGAAGCGATTCGCCAGCATCCGATTGAAACCGTTGGTCGTAAACTGCGTGGCTACATGACCGATATGAAACGTATCGCGGTAGCTGGCTAAGCCCCATCCGACAATTTTCAGCCTTATCAAACCCCGGCCTGCCGGGGTTTTTTATTGCGCCGCACCGTCCCGGCCTAACGGGCCGCATAAATGCGGCCCCTACGTGATACACCTCTGTAGGGGCGTCATTAATGGCGCCCTGGCACAACGCCGCACCATCCCGACACAACGGGCCGCATAAATGCGGCCCCTACCGCGATACATCCCCGCACGGGCGCCACACCACTCCGTAGGGGCGCCATTAATGGCGCCCTGGCACAACGGGCCGCATAAATGCGGCCCCTACGTGATATATCCCCGCACGGGCGCCACACCCCCCGTAGGGGCGCCATTAATGGCGCCCTGGTACAAAGGGCCGCATAAATGCGGCCCCTGCCGCGATACATCCTGCATCAGGATACGCGTTTACGCCGCATCATACAGCGTCTGGTGCCGCGTTTCTTTACAGGCGATCAGGGCAATCAGCGTCAGCACCGCCATGGCGGCCAGATAGAAACCTACTGCCGGCAGGCCATAGTTTGCATTGAGCCAGGTGGCGATATAGGGCGCTACGGACGCTCCCAGAATAGATGACAAATTATAAGAGAAAGAGGCACCGGTATAGCGCACTTCGGTCGGGAACAGCTCCGGCAGCAGCGCACCCATCGGGCCAAACGTCAGGCCCATAATGCTCAGGCCCAGCAGCAGAAAGCCCATCACCAGAATCTGCGAGCCGGAGCCGAGCAGCAGCGGGAACATCAGCGCAAACGCGATAATCATCAGCGTAATAGTGATCATCGTTCTGCGGCGACCAAAGCGATCGGCCAGCAGACCAGCAATTGGCACCATTACGCCAAATCCGATTACCGCCACCATCAGCATCCAGAGGAAACTGTTGCGCGAGTAGCCCAGTCCGACCGGCGCCGGCGCGGTGCCGTAGCTCATTGAGTAGACGGTCATGATGTAGAACAGCGTATAGGTAGCCAGCATGATAAAGGTGCCGAGTATGGTCGCCGTCATATGCTTGCTCAGCAGCGTGCCGATAGGCATACGCACCTGCTTCTGCTCCTTCTGCACTTTGGCAAAAACCGGACTCTCATGCAGCGAGACGCGCACGTAGAGGCCGATCAGCACCAGTACCGCAGAAAGGATAAACGGCACGCGCCAGCCCCACTGCATAAACTGCTCGTCGGTCAGCAGCCAGGAGAGCAGCAGGAACGTACCGTTGGCAAAGAAAAAGCCGATCGGTGCGCCCAGCTGGGGGAACGATCCGTAAAGCGCGCGCTTTTTCGCCGGTGCATTCTCGGTTGCCAGCAGCGCGGCACCGCCCCATTCGCCGCCCAGTCCCAGCCCCTGACCGAAGCGCGCCAGTGCCAGCAGCAGCGGCGCGGCAACGCCAATGGTTTCATAGCCAGGCAGCAGACCAATCAGCACCGTTGAGACGCCCATCGTCAGCAGCGAAGCGACCAGCGTCGCTTTACGACCAACGCGGTCGCCGAAGTGACCAAACACCGCCGAGCCGATTGGCCGCGCGACAAAGGCGATGGCAAAGGTTGCCAGCGACTGCAGCGTCGCAACCGTGGCGTCCCCCTGAGGAAAGAAAATATGCGGGAAGACGATAACCGCTGCGGTGGCGTAAATATAGAAATCGAAGAACTCGATAGCCGTACCGACCAGGGAAGCTACGACAACTTTACCGCGTGAATTGACCGGCGCCTCGTCGTGCAGCGCGTCAGGTGTTTCTGTGATGGAGGCTTGCATAAATGTTTCTTAATTGTAAATGTAAACCAGAAATATTACGCACCTGGTATGCGGCATTCAATGAGCAAAAAGCGTCGCAAAACGACGATTTTCGGCGAAAAAGAGGATAATGTCTGAGTTAACCGGAATGGTGGCGAATGGCAGCGGCAGGAAACGTTTTTCTGGCGTGAATCGCTGCTAAACCGCTAAATAAAAGTGACTGGCTGGCGTTTCCTGCTGGCGGGTGCGCTAAAATTCGCCAGCAGGAAACAGGTTTTACTGTTCAGGGAGTTGCCCTGTGCCCGTTGTCAGGAGGGCTGGCGCGGCTGCGGCATCTCCGTATCGCCTTTATATTTCGCCGTGGCGATCCACGCGGCGCAGAACAGCGTCAGGCGGGCAAAGAAGTAGAAAAATGCCATCAGGCCGAGTACTGAACCAAAGGCCGCGCCTGAAGGAGAGGTCGCCAGCTTCGGCAGCGTCAGCGTCATAACAAATTTAATCACCTCAAAGCCGATAGCTGCCAGCAGCGTGCCGCGCAGCAGCGCTTTTTTACGCGGCTTATGACGCGGCAGGATCCAGAAAATCCACAGGAACAGCAGATAATTCGCCAGCACGGAGATGGAGAGGGCAATAATTGTCATCACCGGACGCAGCCAGTCGATGCCATCCAGCCCCAGCGCACTGACAATCGCTGCCTGAGCCGCACCGGCAATCGACGTCAGCGAAAGGGTGATCACCAGCGCCAGCATCAGCCCCAGGAGTGAAAAAAGGTCGCGCAGATATTTCTTCCAGAACACCTCTTTATCATCCGGCGTCCGCTCCCAGACATCGCGCGACTGCGCGCGGACCGCTTCGCGCAGGTTGCCCATCCAGTTGATACCGGAATAGAGTGCCAGCAGCAGACCGGTCAGACCCACGGTAGCGCGCTGCTGAATCGCAGTGTTCACGGTATTTTTTAACGTGGTGGCGAGCGTGGGATCGCTGATGCTGCTGACAATTTTGTTAATCAGCTCCGACAGCAGATCCTGATTGGAGGCCAGCACAAATCCCACGGCGGCAAACGACACCATCAGAATCGGGATCAGCGATAAAAAGGAGAAGTAGGTGATCGCCGCGCCAAACTGGCTGCCCAGCCGGTCATTAAAGCGATCCAGCGCCCGGATAAAGTGCGCGACGGCCGGAATAGACTGAAACCACGCGGCAAAACGCGACACGCGACGAATTGAGCCATCCACGGTTTTATTACCGGTGTGGATATCGATCAGCGGCTTTGGATCGGCGGCTGACTCCTGGGTTGTTTTGTCTGTCATAGACGATAGGCATCCTGTTCACTGCGAAACTGAAATTATATACCGTAAATAAGGGCGGCGGCGGATGTGTCAGGTGACATACTCCTGCAGCACCTGACTCAGCCACTCCATAAACACCCGCACGCGGCGCGCCACGTTGCGGCGGTGCGGATAGAGCAGCGTAATCGGCATCGGCTTTGCCGGAAAAGCGTGCAGCACCTCCACTAGCTGACCCGACTCCAGCAGCGGCTGAACGCCCATTGCCGGCACCTGAATAATGCCCAGTCCGGCGAGGCAGGCGGCACGGTAGGTTTCAGTACTGTTGACCGTCACCACGCCGCCGGTCTGCACATAGTGACACTGGCGGCCATCGAAATATTCAAATCCCGGCGCAGGCTGACCCAGCTGCTGGGTATAGTGCACCATGGCGTGCTGCGACAGCTCTTCCAGCCGTATCGGACGGCCAAAGCGGGAAAGGTAGTCGGGACTGGCGCAGTTGATCAAGGCATAGGTGCCAATTTTTCGCGCAATCAGACCGGAATCTTTCAGCTCGCCCACGCGCACCACGCAGTCAAACCCCTCCCGAATCACATCCACCTGGCGATCGCTGCTGCTCAGCTCAATCTCAATGCCAGGATAGTGCTGCAGAAACTCCGGCAGGCGCGGCAAAATAAAGCTGGTGGCCATCGCCACCGACATATCGACCCGCAGCTTGCCGCTCAGCGTCGCCGGGTCATGCTGAAACAGACTGTCCATATCCTCCATCATCGACAGCAGATCGAGGCAGCGATCGTAATAGACCAGTCCATCCTGGGTGAGGTGCACGCGCCGGGTGGTACGATGCAGCAGGCGCGTGCCCATCTGGTTCTCCAGCGCCTGCAGCTGACGCGATACGCTGCCTTTTGGTAAACCCAGACTTTCAGCAGCACGGGTAAAGCTGCCCATCTCCGCGACGCGTACAAAAACCTGCATTGCATGAATTTTATCCATGTTGTTCACCGATTGTTGTTGTTATTGAAACAGTGCTGCGCAGTTATCTGCGTTTATAGATCACTTCGGTTTGAATATCTTTATCAGGAGTTCACTTTTTCAGCAGGAGAGAGTTATGAGTCACAAAATAGCGCTGATTACCGGCGGAAACCGTGGTCTGGGACGTAATGCAGCCCTGAAACTGGCCGCACGCGGCACACATATTGTGTTTACTTACCGAAGTCACGCTGATGAAGCGCAGAGGGTGGCAGAGGAGATCGAAGCGCTGGGCGTACGGGCGGCTGCGCTGCTGCTGGACGTTGGCGACAGCCGCCAGTTCGCTGCTTTTGCACAACAGCTTACGCAGACGCTGCAGCGCGTCTGGCAGCGCGACCGGTTCGATTTTCTGGTGAATAACGCCGGCCATGGTCACTATCAGCTGCTGACCGATACCACCGAGGCGGAGTTTGATGCGCTGGTTAACGTACATCTGAAAGGCCCGTTTTTTCTGACCCAGACGCTGCTGCCGCTGCTGAACGACGGCGGGCGTATTCTGAATATCTCCAGCGGACTGACCCGCATCACGCAGCCCGGCTCCGGCACCTATGCCGCAATGAAAGGCGCCATGGAGGTGCTGACGCGCTATCAGGCGAAGGAGCTGGGCGCACGCCGCATTCGCGTCAATATTCTGGCACCCGGCGCCATTGAGACTGACTTTGGCGGCGGACGGGTACGCGATACGCGTGAACTGAACGCGCAGATTGCGTCCGTCACCGCGCTGGGGCGGGTCGGGCTGCCGGACGACATCGGCGACGCTATCTGCATGCTGCTGAGCGAGGAGAGCGGCTGGATCACCGCCCAGCGCATTGAAGCATCAGGCGGTCAGGCGTTGTGATCGCCTGCTGACGTCAGAGCGGCGCGTCAGAGCGCGATGGTACCGTCGATTACCGTTACCGTCTGGCCACCAATCCAGATCGCCTCTTCCGTATAGGTAACATCGATACGGCCGTTGCGCTGGATCGCGCTGCCCTGACGCGCCCGGTAGCTGCGCGTCTGGCCCTGGGCCGCCAGGTAGCGTGCCAGACAGGCGTTGGCGCTGCCGGTGACCGGATCTTCAGTCAGGCTGCCATTCTCCACAAACAGCGCGCGGACCTCATACTGCTCCGGTTCCCCCGGCGGCAGCGCGCCGAAAATCAGCGCGCCGCTGACGCCCGCCCGCTGCTGCAGCTGCTGCAGATCGGCCACGGAAGCCGTGACGTCGATGACTGCCTGCGCGCTGCTGAGCGGGATCAGCAGCCAGCGAATACCCATATCCGCTACGGCGGGCGACTGCGTCAGATCAAAGGCCTCGCTGTTAAGCGCGCGGCTCATCAGCGCATCGCTGAACGGCGTCAGGGTTGCCGTCGGGGCAGCGAATGCCAGCGCGCCATCGGCGGCGATACGCACCTCAACCAGTCCGACGCCGCACTCCTGAACAATACAGCCGGCGTTTTTCCGCGGCCAGCCCGCTTCCAGCAGCGCATGGGCTGTACCCAGCGTCGGGTGACCGGCAAACGGCAGCTCACCTGAAGGGGTAAAAATGCGGATGCGATAGTCCGCCGCGCTGCTCTCTGGCGGCAAAACAAACGTGGTCTCTGACAGATTGGTCCAGCGCGCAATCGCTGCCATCTGATCGTCAGTTAATCCCTCTGCATCCATGATCACGGCCAGCGGATTTCCCCGAAATGCCATAGTGGTAAAGACATCCACCTGTTTAAACGCCACGCTCATAACAGTTCCTTTTCAGTCAGCCAATGTGTGGAATGATACCCTGCGCATGGTAAAAGCGCGCTAACAGGACTATGAATAGATTAATAATTCTGCAGGCGGAGTCCGCGATGTTAAAAATTTTAGGTCGTAAAACGTCAATCAACGTGCGCAAGGTGCTGTGGCTCTGCGCTGAGCTGAATATTACCTATAAGCATGAATCCTGGGGCGACGACGGGCTGTCACTGCATGCACCGCAGTTTATGGCGCTGAACCCTAACGCCCTGGTACCGGTCATCATCGACGACGGGCTGGTGATATGGGAATCCAACGCTATTCTGCGCTACCTGGCCAACAGTTACGGTGGTGCATGGCTCTATCCGGAGGAGCCGCGCTTACGCGCGCCGGTGGATCAGTGGATCGACTGGCAGGCTACCGAGCTTAACACCTCCTGGCGCTACGCCTTTATGTCGCTGGTACGAAACTCACCGGCGCATCAGGATCCCCGTCTGCTCGCGGCAGCGGTAAAAGGCTGGACGCACACCATGGGAATACTCAATCAGCAGCTGGAAAAATCGGGCCGCTATGTGGCCGGGCGTCACTTCAGCCTGGCGGATATTCCCATCGGACTGGCGGTGAACCGCTGGTTTGAGACGCCGCTGGATCACCCCGATTTTCCGGCAATACAGACCTACTATGAGCGGCTGACGGAGCGCCCCGGGTTTACCACCTGGGGCCGCAACGGCACGCCTTAAGGCGCAGCAGGGGCAATGCCGCTCATCTCGCATGCCAGAGCACCCGTGCGCGCTAAGGCACGGGTATAACGCGCGTCGAACGGATAACAGCAGGAGAGGCGCAGCGCATGCCGGTAGCGTTCGCTCAGCGTATAGAGCGCGCCTGGCGTGACGCAGATCTGCTCCTGCAGCAGCCGATTAAACAGCAGCACGGTATCAATCTCACCCGGCAGCTCGACCCAGAAGACAAAGCCACCGCGCGGCAGCGTGGCGCGCGTTCCCTGCGGAAAATGGCGCGCCAGAATGCCCCGCGCCGCATCCAGATTTGCCGCGTAGCGCCGGCGCAGCGAGCGCAGATGGTGATCGTAGCCCCCGCTGGCCAGGAACTCTGCCAGCGTCTCGCTCAGCAGCCGCGATTCAGTCATCGACGAGACCGCTTTCAGCCGCGCAATGCTGGCATGAAACCGGCCCGCGGCGGTCCAGCCGATGCGAAAATCAGGCGCCACGGTTTTGGTAAAGCTGGTGCAGTAAATCACCCAGCCATCGCGATCGAACGCTTTAACCGGCGGTGACAGCGGCCAGTCAAACTGCAGTTCATCGTAGAGCCCGTCCTCAATCAGCGGAATGCGATAGTGATTTATCAGCGCGGCGAGCCGTTTTTTGTTCTCCAGCGGCATCACGTAGCCCAGCGGATTTTGCGCGCCCGGCATAGCGATCAGCGCCTGAATGCGCTGCTCCTGCAGCAGCATCTCCAGCGCGTCCAGTGAAAGACCGCGCTGCGGGTCGGTAGGGATCTCCAGCGCTTTCAGTCCGAGCGAGGCGAGCAGCGGAAACAGGAAAAAATAGGTGGGGGACTCCAGCCCGATACAGTCGCCGGGCTGCGTGACAGCGCGCAGCGCCAGCTGCAGCGCCTCCATGCAGCCGTGGGTCAGGGTAATCGCCTGAGCGGTAAGGTTCAGTCCGGTATGCACGCTGCGCCGGGCGATCTCCTCGCGCAGCCGCTCGCTGCCGGGCGGCAGCGCATAACGACCGATAATGTCGCCCTGGCGCCGGATCAGCGCGGCGGTGATCCGGCCCAGCTTCGCTGAAGGAAAAAGCTCACTGTCCTGCGGACAGGCCAGCGAAATATTGGTGTAGCCGGGATTATTCTGCGCGGCAAAAACCTGCTCAATCAGCGCCAGCTTCTGTGCATCCGGATCGCCACTCTCTGCGGCGGGCGGCTGCGGCTGTAGCGTAACGGCAGGCAATACGCCGCGAACGTAATAACCTGACTGCGGCCGCGCCTCAATCAGGCCGCGATCCTCCAGCAGTTGCCAGGCGCTGAGCACGGTATTTACGCTGAGCTGATGCGACTGCGCCACTCGCCGGATGGCGGGCAGGCGGGCACCCGGTCGCAGCGAACCCTGATGAATAGCGTCGGCAAATTTTGCTGCCAGCTGCTGGTAGCGCGGTTGATCGTCAGTAAACGCGAGGGACACAATGGCCTCCGGAAGCGACAGGTACAAAACAGAGAAACTGGAACTGTACCCATTACAATACTGAATTGCTGTCTCTGTCGCCATTGCGGCAGCGGCATTACGATGGAGTCAGCTTATTCAGCCCGGAGAACTCTTATGCTCGATCCCGCCTTTTTCAGTTATGTCACCATCATGTCTATTACGCCCGGCCCGAACAATCTGCTGCTGGCCACATCAGGGGTCAATTTCGGCTTTCGTCGCACGCTGCCTGTGCTGGGCGGTATACTGCTTGGCTGCGCGCTGCAGATGCTGCTGGCGAGCGTGGCGCTGGAGCTGCTGCTGACGTGGATGGCAGTCGTGCGCCTGCCGCTGACGCTGGCGGGCTGCGGCTATCTGCTATGGCTGTCATGGAAAATTTTTCGCGCCGGTGCGCCGCAGGCCAGCGTCCGTCCGCGTCCCATGACGCTGCTGGGCGGCGTGGCTTTTCAGGCGGTTAATCCCAAGGCCTGGCTGATGGTCACTAACGTTGCGCTGCTTTACGCCAGCAGCAGCAACGTCTGGCTGGTGCTGACCGGTTTTGCCGCGCTCAATCTGCCCTGCATTCTGCTCTGGGCAGCGCTGGGCGATCGGCTGCGGACGTACCTGCAGACGCACTGGAAGCGGCGCCTGTTTAACACGCTGATGGCGCTATCGCTGGTGGCAACGACCGGCTGGATGGGGTATGACGCGCTGAGCGCATTATAGAGCAGGTGCGCCGGGCGGCGCACCTGAGCAGTCAGCTATTTGCCGACCACGTGAGCGGTGATCCGCGCTTCGTCGTTTGCCGCGTGCGAGGTGATCACCGGCTCATATTCCAGCTGCAGTATGCGACTGGTATCGGCCAGTACTTTCTCAGTTAGCGCCACGTCACCATTAAGCTTGCGGCCCCATGACGGAATAACGGCCCGGATTTTAGTCTGCCACTCCGGTGAGCGCATCTGCTCAGGGAAAGCTTTTGCCATCAGCTCCAGCATAATCGGTGGCGCGGTCGATGCGCCAGGCGAGGCGCCCAGCAGCGCAGAAATAGAGCCATCAGCAGACGTTACCACTTCAGTGCCGAGGCGCAGCACGCCGCCTTCCAGCTCATCATTTTTGATAATCTGCACGCGCTGGCCCGCCGTGACCAGGCGCCAGTCTTCCTGTTTCGCCTGCGGCACATAGGCGCGCAGCGCCTCCATGCGATCGGCATCGCTCTGCAGCACCTGATCAACCAGATATTTCACCAGGTCAAAACTCTTCAGGCCGACCTGCATCATCGGCAGCAGGTTGCTGGTGTTCATCGCGCCAAACATATCCAGCAGCGAACCCTGTTTCAGGAACTTAGTGGAGAAGGTGGCGAACGGGCCAAACAGCAGCACCTGTTTGCCATCCAGCACGCGCGTATCCACGTGCGGCACTGACATTGGCGGTGCGCCGACGCTGGCTTTGCCGTAGACCTTGGCCATATGCTGCGCGACCACATCCGGATTTTCGGTCACAAGGAAAGAGCCGCCCACCGGGAAGCCGGCGTAACCTTTAACCTCAGGAATGCCTGATTTCTGCAGCAGCGGCAGCGCCGCACCGCCGGCACCGATAAACAGCTGGCGGGTAATCAGGGTACGCTGTTCACTGGTATCCAGGTTCATCAACGTAACCTGCCAGCGGCCATCGTTCAGACGCACCAGGTCACGCACTTCCTGCCGCATACGCAGGCGGAAATGCGGTTTTTTCTCCAGGGCGGCGATCAGCTGACGCGTCACTTCACCAAAGTTGACGTCTGTACCCATATCGGTCCAGGTGGCGGCGACCTTCTGCTGCGGATCGCGTCCTTTCATGACCAGCGGGATCCACTGCGCAATCTGCTCGCGATCTTCTGAATAGTGCATGCCGCGGAACAGCGTGCTCTTCTGCAGCGCCTGGAAACGCTTGCGCAGGAAGTCGACGTTAGCGTCACCCCACACAAAGCTCATGTGGGGGGTAGTATGGATAAAGCTTTTGGGATCCTGCAGGTTGCCTTTCTGCACGTGATGCGCCCAGAACTGACGCGACATCTGGAAAGATTCGTTAATGGCTACCGCTTTAGTGATATCGATCGAACCATCCGCCTTTTGCGGCGTGTAGTTAAGCTCGGCCAGCGCGGCGTGACCGGTACCGGCATTATTCCAGCCGTTAGAGGATTCCACTGCGACGTCATTCAGACGCTCAACCATTTCAATGGACCAGTCTGGCTCCAGCTCCTGCAGCCAGGTGCCGAGCGTAGCGCTCATTACGCCTGCGCCAATCAGCAGGACATCAACTTCTTTCCGTTCCTGACGTTTTGCACCATCCATTGCAGCGCTGCTCAGCGCCAGGTTTACCGCAGTGTTGCTCATGAGGCGACATCTCCTCTTCTGTTGACCTGAAGCTCAACAGGTTGGCAGGCAAAATAGCCGCGCGGTTTACGCGCGCTGCGCTATCTCAAAGGGTTAAGACTCAGGTTAAGCCAATGGGGCGATAACGGTTAACTACACGTTATGCATATGCTTCTGAATATAACATTCTCGTATTGGAATTAAACGTTTGTTTATTTTTTAAATGCCGAAATGATTCAGCATAAGAATTAATCAGCCTGAGCGGCGGCTTATAAGATATTTTTATCCGCTAATCAGCAGGTTATGCAGATATCAATGTTATATAATTGTGATGAGGTTACAAAGGTTAAAAGATGAACGGTGACACGCATCACAAAATAACACTCTGAATAATAAGAAATATTTATGGTGAGCTGGAAGCGGGGATTTTTTGTTGCGTGATATGTCGCCCGTCTGTGTAAAAATAGTGTTACATTTCTGTGATTCTGATTTTAACGGGCGAAGCGTTTAAGAGAGAGGTCAGCGCATCTGAAACCAGCGACGCCAGATAAAACGAATAACAAAAAACTCCAGCGTGCCAAGCAGCAGGAACCACAGGCAAAACACCAGCGTATAGAGCTGGTTGAGATCCTGGAGGTGTAAGCTCTGCTGCAGTCGCTGCGCCCATATCAGACCAAAAGAGGGGGCGGGCAGCAGAAGCGCCGAAAGAAAGCCCAGCAGCAGGATCCCGCCTGGAATAATCAGTGTTTCGAAAGGGTTTTTCATCGCTCTTTTCCTGTCAATATTGCGCGGGCATTAGCGCATAAAAGGGGCGGGCAGTGCAATCTGTGAATCAGACGATGCCAGGAAATTTCTTCGATTCCATCAACTTAGCGTTAAAAATAGCGGCAGTTAAGAGTTATAGCCTTTGCTATACTTAAACCCCTGATTTTGTTGTCTTTTTTTTGGGGTATTTGCATGCTAGACTGCGCGCACTTTTTTATGACTGACATATTAAGACGAACAAAGCAGAGGATTTACGCATTTGTTCGCTAACTGGCTAAAAACCCATGACATTCATCGCAACCCTGATCCTGGCTTTTGGCATGTCAATGGACGCCTTTGCCGCTGCACTGGGTAAAGGTGCGTCGTTGCACCGTCCGGGAATTAAAGAAGCCTTACGCACTGGCCTGATTTTTGGTGCCATCGAAATGCTGACGCCGCTCATCGGCTGGGCAATCGGCCTGGCGGCCAGTCATTATATTATGGCGTGGGATCACTGGGTGGCCTTTGGTCTGCTTAGCGTCCTGGGCGGCCGTATGATTATGGAAGGTTTCCGTCAGACAGCAGATGAGCCCTGTGAAGCGCCGCAGCAGCACGGCTTTATGGTGCTGGCGCTGACGGCGGTTGCCACCAGCCTTGATGCGCTGGCCGTCGGCGTCGGTCTCGCTTTCCTGCAGGTTAATATCCTGTTCACCGCGCTGACCATTGGTGCTGCCACCACGCTGATGGCAACAACCGGTGTGCTGGTGGGACGCTTTATCGGCCCTGTACTGGGTAAGTGGGCAGAAGTGCTGGGGGGCGTGGTGCTGATCTGTATCGGCAGCACAATTCTGATTGAGCATCTGGGATTGATGAACTGAACGTTAATTTTGTGATCTGGCTCAAATAAAATTGCATGAAAAACGCGCTGCCGCTATAATTTGCGCGTAATTTTTCAACAATATTTGAGTCAGGTGTTTCATGAAAGCTTTTTTCCGTTATGTGTTTCGCGCCTATGTCGCAACCTTTAAACACGTACCGCCGGGCGCGCTTTCTTAAGCGTCCAGAGTTACCCTCGATAATCGCCTTCAGGGATTGAAGGATGATTATCACCTCTCTTCTTTGTCTTTTCCCGCACGCAGACTGACACAAACCTTCACCACTTTCTTTGCAGGTCATACCGCATTTCTGGCTGGCTTTTGATACGCTGCGCGCCATTTCTTATTATAACGAGGCGGTTATGCAGCTTTGCAGTTTTTATCTGATTGATTGTGCACGCAAAAGCTATGGCATCGTGCAGAAAGAGGGTGTTGTTGATCTTGGGCTGCGCCTGGGTGACGCCTGTCCCGACCTGAAAACCCTGCTGGCGCGCGGCGGTATCAGCGATCTGGCCGCATTTGAGCATCTGCCAGCGGATCATGCGTTTAGTGCCATTCGTTTTCTGCCGGTCATTGAGCAGCCGGGAAAAGTGTTCTGCGTCGGCATGAACTATGCCGATAAACGTAAAGAGTTTGCGGAAACGCTAGAGGCGCCCACGCTGTTTGTCCGTTTCGCTGACTCACTGGCGGCGCATGAACAGCCGCTGCTGAAGCCCGCAACCACCGCAGAATTCGATTACGAGGGCGAGCTGGCCGTGATTATCGGCAAAGCCGCCTCGCAGGTGCCGGCAAGCGACGCGCTGGCGTATGTGGCGGGCTATAGCTGCTTTATGGATGCCACTGTCCGCGATATGCAGTTTACCTGGTTTACCGCCGGAAAAAACTGGCAGCAGACCGGCGGCTTTGGCCCGTGGATGACTACGGCTGATGAGATCCCCGATCCGCAGCAGCTGGCGATCAAAACCTGGCTTAACCAGCGCGAAGTGCAGAACGACACCACGGCCAGCATGGTGCATCCGGTGGCGAAAATTATCGAGTATATCTCTGCGTTCAGCCCGCTCTCGCCGGGAGACGTCATTATTACCGGATCGCCCGGCGGCGTCGGCAAAAAGCGTACGCCACCGCTGTTTATGTTCCCGGGTGATGAGATTGAAGTGGAGATTGAAAAAATCGGTCGTCTGCGTCACCGGGTGGTCTGACCGTAACCCGGCGCTGCTGCCGGCAGGGTGATCGTTTACCGGCGATAGCGTATTATCTCAGCAGGGGTGATGGCGTACCACCCGATCCAACCGCCGCTGTTTTCAGACGGCTGATGACGCCTGACTATACGCTTATCCCTGCGCGGAGAGGGCGGCGGGTCAGGCGTTTTTCGTTTCCTGCTGCCGTTACGCGCGCTTCATTCCGGAGATCAAATTATGCTGAAGTCGCTGTGCGCCGTCATCGTCGGCGGAGCTGCTGGCTGCACCCTGCGCTGGCTTATCTCGCTGCGTTTTAACGCGCTGTTTCCTGATTTGCCGCCAGGCACGCTGATTGTAAACCTGGCGGGCGGTTTCATCATTGGCGCCGCTCTGGCGTGGTTTATGCGCTACCCGCAGCTCGATCCGGCATGGAAACTGCTGATCGTCACCGGGCTGTGCGGCGGACTGACCACGTTTTCTACCTTCTCAGCAGAGATTGTCAGCCTGCTACAATCAGGTAAATACCTGTGGGCAATGTCGAGCGTGATGGTGCATGTCGTGGGTTCGCTGCTGATGACCTTTGCGGGCTTTGCAGTGGTTAACCTGCTCGGCTGAGCGCCCGTCAGCGGCCCGTCAGGGAGGATTCTGTTCAGACGCAAAGGAGCGTAACCATGCCGGGCAATCCACTTTTTCTTAATCTGGTCCTGCTGCAGGGCGAGCCTGCAGCAAAGCTGCGCGCGGCGCAGGATGCAGGTTTTGATCAGGCTGAAATCTGGCGCGAAGATGTGGAAAAGATGGAGACGGCGCACTTAGCGCACTCCGCGATCCGTTTCACTAATCTGCAGGTGCTGCGCGATTTTACCGGCGTGCCGGACAGCGAGCGCCAGCAAAAGCGTGAAGAGCTGCAGCAGTTTATCCGGCTGGCGCGCGCGATTGGCTGCGACACCATCCAGGCGCCTGCCACCACGCGACAGGATTGCATCCCGGAACGCATTGATGACGATCTGCGCTGGCTGGCGGCGGAAGCGGCGCGCCATGAGATGCGCATCATGTATGAGCCAATGGCGTGGAGCAGCGTGGACAATACGCTGCCGCTTGCCTGGCAGCGCCTGCAACGTCTTGACCTGCCTAATGTTGGCCTGGTAGTAGATCTGTTTCATATCTGCGCGCTGGGTGGTGACGCGTCGCACCTTGAGGGCATCCCGGCCAGCCGTATCTATGAAGTCCAGCTGTGCGATATGGCTGAACGGCCGCCGCAGAATAATCAGGCGCTGAGCGACTATGCGCGTCACCAGCGGCTGCTGCCGGGCGACGGCATTATTGATGTGGACAGCTTTGTCAGTCGCCTGCAGCGAGCCGGTTATGCTGGTCCGGTTGGCATTGAAGTATTCAATGACCAGCTGAAAGCGCAGCCGACGGCAGAGAGCGCACGGCGCGCCTGGCAGGCGCTGAATCGCTGCTGGCGCTAATCCTGCAGGCACTGCGCAATATAGGTTACTGCTTCTCTTGCGCCCTGCGGCGAGATGGTGTGGCCGGTGGTGGCTTCAAACGCGGCCGTTACGTTAACGCCTGCCGCCTGTAACCGGCTGACGGCGGACGCTGTTTCACCGAAGGGGATCACCTCATCTGCTTTGCCGTGGATCAGTAGCGCGGAAGCGCAGGGCTGCGGGGTTAGCGGTTCGTCGAATGCCAGCCGGCCGGAAAATGCCACCACGCCCGCCAGCGGGTAGCGTCCTGAAGCCAGTGCATCCAGCGCCATGATCGATCCCTGCGAGAAGCCGACCAGAATAACGTTTTCCCAGGCATCCGGCATACCGTGCTGCGCCATCAGGCGCTGCAGCGTATCGTCAAATGCATTGCGCGCCGCACGCACGCGCGCCGGACGATTCTCCGGCGTAACGCCGGTCAGGCTGAACCACTGATAGCCCATCGCATGCTCAAATGGCCAGGGCGCGTCGGGGGAAGCAAACGCCACGTCGGGCAGCAGCCCGCTCCAGTGCTCACCGAGCACCGCCAGATCGTCACCGCTGCTGCCAACGCCATGCAGAAAAATAACCAGTGCTTTTGCCATGCCTGCTCCTTAAAAACCGTACGCTGCCATATCCGGCCCGGCGGGCACAATGCCGTTGGGGTTCAGCGCTTTAATCGAATAGTAGCCCTGTTTGATATGGTCCATGTTCACCGTCTGTCGTATGCCTGAGACCGCCAGAACGCTTTTCAGATAGCGATCCAGCAGCGGATAGTCGCACAGACGGCGCAGGTTGCATTTGAACAGGCCATAGTAGGCGGCGTCAAAACGAATCAGCGTGACGAAAAGCCGGATGTCGGTTTCCGTCAGGCGTTCGCCCAGCACAAAGGTACGGCCATCTTTCAGCAGCGCTTCCAGCTCATCCAGCTGCGTAAAAACATCGCTGAAGGCCTGCTGATAACTTACCTGGGTGGTGGCAAAGCCGGTGCGGTAGACACCGTTGTTTAACCGGGTGTAGATCGTTTCATTCAGCGCATCGATCTCCGTGCGCAGATCGGCAGGATAGAGATCCAGACGATCGTCAGCCAGATCGCCAAAGCCGCTGTTCAGCATGCGCAGAATATCGGCCGACTCGTTATTGACGATAGTCTGCGTCTTTTTATCCCATAGCACCGGGACGGTGGCGCGTCCGGTAAAAGCGGCATCGGCGCGGGTATAGAGTTCATGCAGATACTCAGCCTGGTTCAGCGTGTCGCGCTGCGCCCCCGGATAATCGCCAAAGCGCCAGCCCGCGCTGCCCAGTTGCGGTTCGACTACGGAAACAGTAATTACCTGTTCCAGACCTTTCAGGCTGCGCGCAATCAGCGTACGCGATGCCCACGGGCAGATCAGCGCCACGTAGAGATGGTAGCGATCCGGCTCTGCGGCAAATTCGGTTGTGTCATCAGCACTGATCCAGTGACGAAACTGCGAGGTCTGTCGTACAAATCCACCCTGCCGATCGGTGGCCTGTACCGGATGCCAGGCTTCACTCCATTTGCCATTCACTAACATAACGCTGCTCCTGTGTAATCAGGGCGCAGAGAGTAGCGCGCCGCGGGCCTGGTGATAATCCAGGCAAAACGGCTTTCATTCTTTCCGAAATGGAAGTAATCAGGCGGGCGGCTGATGAAGGAAGTGGCTGGCCAGAAAGTCGATCAGCAGCCGGGTTTTTTGCGCCAGAAAACGGGCAGAGGGGTAAAGTGCAAACAGCCCCAGGGGCGGCGGCGCAAACTCCGCCAGCAGCGTAACAATCTCCTGACGCTGCAGGGCGGGTGTAGCGATAAAGCCGGGCAGGCGGGCGATACCGAGCCCGGCGACGGCGGCGTGCAGGCACGCTTCGGTATTGGAAAAACAGAGGCGGCCGCGGATCGGTACCGTAGCGCTGTCGCCTGCAGCCGTGACAAAAGGCCAGTTCCACGGATCGCGAAAGTTGGTATCGCTGATGCACTGGTGTCGGGCGAGATCGCGCCAGTGCTGCGGCGCGCCATGCTGGTGCAGGTAGGCCGGGGATGCGGCGATATGCACCGGTACATCACCCAGTCGCCGGGCGATCAGGCTGCTGTCATCGAGGCGCCCGATGCGCACCGCCAGATCGAACCCTTCATCCACGATATTGACAGCGCGATCGGAAAAACTGACGTCCAGTTCGATTAGCGGATAGTGACGGGCAAACGCGACCAGCACCGGTGCCAGTACCGCCGTCCCAAACGTGCCTGGCGCGCTGATGCGCAGCCGGCCAGAGGGCAGGCTGGCATTTTCGCGCATAGCGTCATCCAGCGCATCAAACGCATCCAGCAGTGTTTTAATGCGTTCATAGTAAGCGCGGCCCGCATCGGTCGGAGAGAGCGCCCGCGTGGTACGCTTGAGCAGCTGAACGCCCAGCAGCTGCTCAAGCCGCGACACCAGCTTTGACGCCTGCCCGCTGCTGGCGCCAAGGCGCATCGCCGCAGCGGCAAAGCTGCCCGTCTCCAGCACAGCGACAAACATCCGGTCACAATCGAGTCGATCCATCTTCTCTCCAGGCAGGCCAAAGCCAGAGTATACGCATCAACCCGTATGCCTGTAAGGGGCGCATTGATGGCATCATTACGTCCCGCACGCGCATTAACCCAGGGCGCCATTAATGGCGTCATCACGTCCCGCACGCGAATTAAACCAGGGCGCCATAAATGGCGCCCCTACGCGGGGCATCGTAGGGGGCGCATTAATGCGCCCCTGGCCGCAACGCGCACCGCGCCGACGTCATCCCGTTCCGAACGCATATCAACCCAGGGCGCCATTAATGGCGCCCCTACGGGGGCATTGTAGGGGGCGCATTAATGCGCCCCTGGCCGCAACGCGCACCGCGCCGACGTCATCACGTCCCGCACGCGTATCAACCCTGGGTGCCATAAATGGCGTCACCACGTCCCGCACGCGCATTAACCCGGGCGCCATGAATGGCGCCCCTACAGGGGCATTGTAGGGGGCGCATTAATGCGCCCCTGGCCGCAGCTCGCACCGCCCCTGCATTGCATCATGGCGGGAAAGAGCGCTGTGACGTATCGTATACGCATTCATCCGGGCGTCATAAAGGGCGCCCCTGGCCGGGAGAGCTGCATGTCACTGCATTTTCTATCATCACTGACGGAGATCGCGGCTGCTGAATGGGACGCGCTGCTGCCTGACGATCAGCCCTTTTTACGCCACGCCTTTCTGACTACCCTTGAGGAGAGCGGCAGCGTGCGCGCTGAAACGGGCTGGCAGCCGGCACACCTGCTCTGGCGGGAGCAGGGCAAAACCGTCGCCGCGCTGCCGGGCTATGTTAAATCCCACTCGCGCGGAGAATATGTCTTCGATCAGGCCTGGGCCGAGGCGTGCCAGCGCGCGGGGATCCGATACTACCCCAAATGGCTCGGTGCCGTTCCGTTCAGCCCGGTGACGGGGCAGCGTCTGCTGGGCGAAGCGTCCGCCATCAGTCAGCTGCTGGCCGCGCTGCCGGACGCGCTGCTGGCGCGGCAGATAAGCGGCGCGCATATCAACTTCACCACACCGTCCGCCAATGCACTGATCGCAGAGCAGTCCGACTGGCTGATGCGCCTCGGCCTGCAGTATCACTGGCATAACCGTCACTACCGTGACTTTGCCGACTTTCTTGATACGCTGATGTCGCGTAAACGCAAGCAGCTGCGCAAAGAGCGGGAGCTGGTGCAGCAGAGCGGCTTTGTCTTTAGCTGGTATCGCGGTGATGAACTGCGGGAGGATCAGTGGGATTTTGTCTACACCTGCTACGTCAGCACCTATGCGGTACGCGGCCAGCGTCCTTATCTGACGCGCGCGTTTTTCAGTCTGCTGGCAGAGCGTATGCCGCAGGCGATTCGCGTGGTTATCGCCACGCTGGATGAGCGGCCTGCCGCGATGGCCTTTTACCTGTGCGACAGCACCACGCTTTATGGCCGCTACTGGGGCTGTCTGGCAGAGTTTGACCGCCTGCACTTTGAGACCTGTTTTTATCAGGGCATGGAGTTTGCTATCGCAGAAGGGCTGCAGCGCTTTGATGCGGGAGCGCAGGGTGAGCACAAACTGGTGCGCGGGTTTGAGCCGGTGATAACGCACTCGTGGCACTATCTGGCGCATCCGGGACTGCGCGCGGCGGTGGAAGATTTTCTGCAGCAGGAACGGGCAGGAGTGCACGACTGGGCCGATGAAGCGCGCGCAGCCCTGCCGTTCCGGCGCGGCGATTAATCGGTGCCGACAAAGCCGCCGGTCTGATGCTGCCACAGGCGGGCATAGAGGCCGTTCTGCGTCAGCAGCTCGTGGTGATTGCCCATCTCCACGATCTCACCCTGCTCCAG
Organism: Pantoea sp. SYBGC1; assembly: GCF_057197005.1. Classification (NCBI taxonomy): domain Bacteria; kingdom Pseudomonadati; phylum Pseudomonadota; class Gammaproteobacteria; order Enterobacterales; family Erwiniaceae; genus Pantoea; species Pantoea sp. SYBGC1. The sequence goes on along the minus strand of NZ_JBXUNM010000009.1, from coordinate 117,201 downwards.
CACCACCAGCCGATCCATCTTCGCGATGGTCGAGAGGCGATGGGCGATGGCGATCACCGTTTTGCCCTGCATCAGGCTCTCCAGACTCTCTTGAATGGCCGCTTCCACCTCAGAGTCCAGCGCCGAGGTAGCTTCATCCATAATCAGAATCGGCGCATCCTTGAGCAGCACGCGGGCGATAGCGATACGCTGTCGCTGACCGCCAGAGAGCTTGACGCCGCGCTCGCCGACGTGCGCTTCCAGCCCGGTACGTCCCTGAGAATCAGAGAGCAGCGGGATAAACTCATCGGCACGCGCCTGCGTGATGGCCGCCTGCAGCTCCGCTTCCGTGGCGTCGGGACGACCATAGAGCAGATTGTCGCGAATGGAACGGTGCAGCAGTGAAGTATCCTGCGTGATCATACCAATCTGCCCGCGCAGGCTCGCCTGCGTTACATCCGCAATATTTTGATCGTCAATTGTAATGCGGCCGCCGTTGAGGTCATACAGACGCAGCAGCAGATTCACCAGCGTGGATTTACCGGCACCGGAAGGGCCAATCAGGCCGATTTTTTCACCCGGTTTAATCGTCAGGTTCAGCCGGTTAATCACCTGACGGTGAGTGCCATAATCAAAGCGCACATCTTCAAAGCGGATCTGGCCGCGCGTCACCCGCAGCGGTGGTGCCGCCGGCGCATCCTGGACGCTGAGCGGCTGCGCAATAGTGCCCAGCCCATCCTGCACCATGCCGATATTTTCAAAAATACCGTTCACCACCCACATGATCCAGCCTGACATATTCACCAGCCGGATCACCAGCCCGGTCGCCAGCGCAATGGCGCCAACGCTGATCAGCGACTGACTCCAGAGCCACAGCGCCAGCCCGGAGGTGCTGACAATCAGCAGGCCATTCAGCGTGGAGAGCGTGATGTCCATGCTGGTCACCATGCGGCTGGCGTGGCGGGTTTTATCGGTCTGATCCTGAATCGCCTCGCGCGCGTAGCGCTTCTCCAGATCGGTATGCGCAAACAGCTTGATGGTGGCAATGTTGGTGTAACCATCCACAATGGTGCCCATCAGGCGCGATCGCGCCTCTGAAGAGACCACCGACCGCTGCTTCACGCGCGGGACAAAAAAGCGCAGTGACAGGCTGTAAGCGATCAGCCAGATCACCAGCGGGATCATCAGCCGCCAGTCCGCTTCTGCAAATAGCACCAGCGAGGTACCGGCGTAAATCACCACATGCCAGATGGCGTCCACCAGCTGTACCGCCGAATCGCGCAGCGCGTTGCCGGTCTGCATGATGCGCTGGGCGATGCGGCCGGCAAAATCGTTCTGAAAGAAGTTCAGGCTCTGGCGCAGCACATAGTTATGATGCTGCCAGCGGATCATGCTGGTCATGCCGGGGTTGATGCTCTGGTGAACCAGCAGGTCGTGCAGGGCGATCACCACCGGCCGCAGGATCAGCGCCACCGCCGCCATCCAGAGCAGCACCGGCCAGTGTTCACTGAACAGCGTTGCGGGCGTGGCATGGTTGACGAGGTCGATAATACGGCTGAGATAGCTGAACAGCGCCACTTCAATCAGCGCCTGCGCCAGGCCCACCACCAGCAGCGCGGCGAAACCTGGCCATACCTGACGCAGATAGTAGCGATAGAACGCGCCGAGGGTGGCGGGGGGAGAATCCGTTGGTGCATCCTGAAAAATATTGATAAAACGTTCGAAACGGCGAAACAACATAGGGTCACTCTTTCCGGTAGGTCAGAGTTAACAGCTTAGTGCAATCAGACGGAGATCACGGATATGGAGATAAAGATTCGCGGCCGCGAACCGCGTGACGCCGCGGCTTACCAGCGTCTCTACAGTCAGCCAGAGGTATATCGCTGGACCACGCAGCTGCCCTTTCCCAGCGTGGCGACGTGGGAGAAAAAATTTGAGCGCATGGACGCTGAGGGCTATATCGCGTTTGTCGCTGAGCTCGATGGGCAGCTGGTGGGCGAACTGACGCTGTTTACCGAACAGCGGCTGCGCACCCGCCACAGCCTGAGCTTTGGCATCAGCGTTGATCCGGCGTTTGCCGGACGCGGCATCGGCGAGCAGCTAATCCGCACCGGGCTCGACTACGCCTTTAACTGGATGGGGATTATCCGCGTGGAGCTGGAAGCGTTTCATGACAACGCGCGCGCGCTGCGCCTCTATACGCGTCTGGGCTTTGAGCATGAGGGCGTAAAGCGCAAAGCGTGCCTGCGCGATGGCGACTATCACGATATTGTGGTGATGGCGAAACTGCGCGACCGTCAGTGACGCTGCGCGCGCTTTCTGAAGCGCGCGAAAATAAGAGCTGACAGCAGAGCCGCCGCACCGTGCGGCTCTGCTGCGTTCTCAGGCGGGGCTACTGGCTCTTTTTCACATAGTTCTGCATATTCTCTTTGGTAACCAGTTCGAACGGGATCCAGACGTGAGAAGCGACTTTCTCACCGGCAATCAGCTTTTGCGCGACCTCAACGGACGTTTTGCCCTGGCCGATGGCGTCCTGAAATACGGTGACCTGAATTTTATCCTGCGCCAGCGCCTGCAGACCATCCGGCGTGGCGTCAATGCCGCCAATCAGCAGCTTTTTGTTGCTTTTTGCCAGCGCCATGGCCGCGCCAATCGCCATCTCATCGTTGTTCGCCGCGACAATATCAATCGCCTCGCCGTTGCCAAGCCAGTTAAGCATTAAATCCATGCCTTCGTTGCGCGCATAATTAGCCGGCTGTTTCTGCACCACTTTCATGCCGGGATATTTCGCTACCACCTGCTCCACGTCTTTCGTACGCTGCAGGGCGCCGGCATCAGTGAGATTGCCGATCATAATCGCCACATTGCCTTTGTAATTAGCCATTTTAGCCAGCGCTTCCATCTGCAGCGTGCCTGACTCACGCTCATCCGAGCCCACAAACACCACTCCCGGCGGCAGCGTTTTGTCGCCCGGCGTACGGTTTACATACACCAGCGGAATCTTTGCCTGCTGCGCCAGACGGGTCAGCTGCGGCGTGCTGGCCGAGTCCACCGGATCGACAATGATGGCATCCACACCTGCGCCGATAAAACTCTGTACCTGATCGGTCTGGCGGCCGACATCGCCGCGTGCATCTTCAAACTGCACCGCCAGCCCGCGCGCTTTCGCCTCTTTATCGATCGACTGGCGGATAATGGTTAAAAAGTTCTGATCAAAGTAGGCCATCGACACGCCGATTTTATCCGCCAGCGACGACGCAGAAACCGAAAGCAATCCCACCAGCAGCACCGCTTTTACTGTTTTCATCACGTACTCCAGAGCATAAGAGAAGAGGGTGTGGAACAAAAATTCCATTATCGATAAAAATGACCATTTATAACCATTTGAGACTACGATCGACGCATCAGCCTGACAATCTGCCGGTGCGCGTTTTGCTGCCGGGAGCACAGATCGGCTCCCACATAGCCAGCGCCAGCCGCCTTTTCTTTCGCCTGGCGCACACTCTGCGGCGGTCACCGGAGAAAGATCGGCAATCTGTGCGGCACAGCACGCTGCATTGTGCCAAACGCTGAAAGCGCGGGCGTTTTTAACCTGCCGATCCCTGCAACCGCACAATGACCGCGCACCAGCCCGCTTTCTATAGTTGCTGAACAGTAAAGATTGCGCGGTATTGCTGATCCCTGTCGCATCGCGACAGGACGCTTCCCCTTTCAAGGAACTGAGCCTATGTTGCAACGTCAAACCCGCAGTGAAACCAGCCGTGTGCGCCTCTGGATCCTGTGCCTGATCCTGTTTCTGTCGGTGGTGGCCTATGCTGACCGTTCGATCCTGTCGATCTCTGGTTCCGCGATCAAAGAGGAGTTTGGCCTTTCGGCGATCCAGCTTGGCCTGATCCTCTCCGCTTTCAGCTGGGCTTACGTGATTGGTCAGATCCCCGGCGGCCTGCTGCTCGACCGCTTCGGCACCAAAAAAGTTTATGGCGCGACGCTGGTGCTCTGGTCGGTCTCCACGCTGCTGATGGGCTTTGTCGGTGAGTTCTCCACCGGCGTCACCATGACGCTGACGCTGATGTTCGCGCTGCGTTTTGCGCTGGGGCTGATCGAAGCACCAAGCTTTCCCGCTAACGCCCGCGCGGTCATTATGTGGTTTCCCGGAGCCGAACGCGGCCGTGCCTCATCGCTGTTTGCTTCGGCGCAATATTTTGCCGTCGCCATTTTTTCGCCCATCTCAGGCTGGCTGGTCATGCGGTTTGGCTGGGAGTGGCCGTTCTTTGTACTGGGCACCATCGGCATTCTGGCCGTGTTTGGCTGGATGGCGTGGATGCACACGCCGCGTCAGCATCCGCGCGTGACACAAAGCGAGCTGGAGTATATTGAGCAGGGCGGTGCGCTGGTGGATATCGACGCCGCAGAGACGCTGAAAGCCCGTCCTCCGGTCGATAAACGCATGTTTAAACTCCTGCTCAGCAGCCGCATGCTGTGGTGCGCCTATCTGGGGCAGTACTGCACGATTGCACTCAGCTACTTCTTCATTACCTGGTTCCCTATCTATCTGGTTCAGGCGCGCGGCATGAATATCATGGATGCCGGTTTTGCCACCATTGCGCCGGCGCTGTTTGGATTTCTTGGCGGCATCAGCGGCGGTTTTCTCTCTGACAAGCTGCTGGCGCGCGGCTGGAGCCTCTCCTGGGCGCGTAAGGGGCCGTTTATCGCCGGTATGGTGATGGCGGCTTCGCTGACGCTGGCCGCGGTGATCCCGAGCAACGCCGGTATTATCGCTATCATGTCTTTCGCGTTCTTCGGCAAGGGCGTGGCGGCGGGGGCGGGCACCTGGACCATTGTCAGCGACACCGCGCCAAAAGAGGCGGTGGGGCTGGCGGGTGCTATCTTCAACGGTATCGGTAATATGGCTGGCTTCATTACGCCGCTGCTGTTTGGCATTATCGTTGGCCTGACCGGCAGCTACAGCGTCGGCCTGCTGTTTGTTGGCGCGCACTGTATTATCGCGGCCCTGCTGTTTCTGCTGGTAATGGGACCGATTCAGCGCGCAGAGAGCCAGACGCCTGCGAGCCAGACGCGCACGCCGCACCGTGAGCAGGGCGAAGGTGCTCTGAGCCGGTAGTCTGTTCACCGCCACCGGTAAAGGGCACCAGCGGGAAAATGTGCGCTTTACCGGCGGGCTCACAGCCGCACAAAACGCCTCTGAAGATTTTTTGATCAGCTGCCGATACCCCTCCTGACCATCCACAGCGAGTCAGGAGAGTATGTGTGATAAAGCTGATTTCCGTGGACGAACTGCAAGAGGGCATGTTTATCCACAAACTTGAGGTCTGGTGGCTGAAAGATCGGCGCATTCGCAACCTTATGCTGATCACCGATCGCCGCCAGATCGCCATGATCCGCAGTGAAGGGATCCGCCAGGTCTGGATCGATCTTGATAAGTCGGTGCCGATCCCGCGCAGCCAGCCCGTCAGAGCGCCGGTTGCGGAGAGTGCCTTTTTCCGCGAGCTGGATCAGGCGCAGCAGATTTTCGCCCAGGGCAAGCCGCGCGTGCTGGCGATGTTTAATGAGGCCCGTATGGGGCAGCGCCTCGATCTCAGCTTCACGCTCGATCTGGTTGATCAGATAGCGGGATCGATTGCGCGTGAGCCTTCAGCGCTGCTTAGCGTGGCGCGCCTGAAAAATCACGATGACTACACCTATCTGCACTCCATGGCGGTGTGCGGGCTGATGATCTCGCTCGGTAAGAAACTGGGCCTGGAGGCCGACCAGCTGCGTCGCGCAGGCATGGCTGGCCTGCTGCACGACGTCGGCAAAGCGGCGGTGCCGCTGGCGATCCTCAATAAACCGGGCAAGCTGAGCGACGATGAGTTCGCGGTCATGCGTGAACACCCGATTGTTGGCGCGCAGATGCTGATGGAAGCGGACGCCGGCTACGATCTGCTGGATGTGGCGCTGCACCATCACGAAAAATTTGACGGCAGCGGCTATCCGCACGGCCTGCGCGGCGAGGAGATCACGCTCTATGCCCGCATGGCCTCCGTCTGCGATGTCTATGACGCACTCACCTCACATCGTCCCTACCGTAAAGGCTGGACGCCTGCAGAAGCGATGCACAACATGCTGAGCTGGCGCGGCCATTTCGATCCTGCGCTGCTGCACAGTTTTGTACGGTCGATTGGCATCTATCCGGTCGGATCGCTGGTGCGTCTGGCGTCGGGGCGGGTCGCGCTGGTGGTGCAGGCGGGCGAAAAATCGCTGCTGAAGCCTAAACTGCACGTCTTCTGGTCGCTGCATGCCCGGCGCGAAGTCAAACCAGAAATTGTCGATTTAGGCGACAGCTTCTGTACCGACAGCATTACCGGTGCTGAAGAGGGTTCGCTGTGGCAGAACATCGATCTTAACCGCGTCTGGGCGCTGGAAAGCGCTTAACTTTACGCCATATTTATACTTTCTTTACGCCCGCCCTCCGCCTTTTTATCTCTTCTTTATGCTGCGCCGCGCATGCTTGTCGCACTACTGACTACTCCGGAGGTTGCTGTGAGCGTGGGCGTAATAGCGGGCATTGTGCTGCTGATTTTGTTGCTGGGCTATCTGGTTTATGCCCTGCTTAATGCGGAGGCATTCTGATGGCGGCGAATGCATTCTTACTGATCGCGCTGTTTCTGCTGGTGCTGATGGCGCTGGCGCAGCCGCTGGGTCGGTTTCTGGCGCGGCTGGTGGCGGATAAACCGCTGCTGCCGCGCACCGAGCATCTGCTGTGGCAGCTGACGGGCAACGGCGCAACGGCGATGCGCTGGCAGCACTATCTGCTGGCGCTGCTGCTGTTTAACGCCGTGGGCTTCGTGGTGCTGCTGGCGATACTGATGCTGCAGGGGACGCTGCCGCTTAATCCGCAGCAGATGCCGGGCCTGAGCTGGGATCTGGCGTTTAACACCGCGGTAAGCTTTGTCACCAATACCAACTGGCAGGCGTATGGCGGTGAGAGCAGCCTGAGCTACTTCAGCCAGATGGCGGGGCTGACGGTACAAAACTTTCTCTCTGCGGCAACCGGTATCGCCGTGGCGTTTGCCCTGATGCGCGGGTTTGCTAACCGTTCGCTGGCGACACTCGGCAACGCCTGGCGTGACCTGACGCGCATCACGCTCTACGTCCTGCTGCCGCTCAGTCTGGTGATTGCGCTGTTTTATGTCAGCCAGGGCACCATCCAGAGCTTTGCGGCGTATCACACCCTCACCACGCTGGAGGGCGCACAGCAGACGCTGCCGCTCGGTCCGGTAGCCTCACAGGAAGCTATCAAGATGCTCGGCACCAACGGCGGCGGGTTCTTTAACGCGAACTCTGCCCACCCGTTTGAGAATCCGACCGCCCTGACCAACTTTGTTCAGATGCTGAGCATTTTCCTGATCCCGGCGGCGCTCTGCTTTACGTTCGGGCAGCACCTGAACGATCGCCGCCAGGGCCATATGCTGCTGTGGAGCATGAGCATTCTGTTTGTCCTCGCGGCCTCAGCGGTGATGTGGGCAGAGGTACGGGGCAACCCGCATTTCCTGGCGCTGGGCGCTGACAGCGCGCTTAACATGGAGGGCAAGGAGACGCGCTTCGGCATACTCAACTCGGCCCTGTTCGCGGTGGTCACTACGGCAGCCTCCTGCGGCGCGGTCAATGCGATGCATGACTCCTTTACCGCGCTGGGCGGCATGGTGCCGATGTGGCTGATGCAGCTGGGCGAAGTGGTATTCGGCGGCGTGGGCGCAGGACTGTACGGCATGCTGCTGTTCGTTCTGCTGGCGGTGTTTATCGCCGGGCTGATGATCGGACGCACGCCGGAGTATCGCGGTAAAAAAATCGACGTATGGGAGATGAAAATGACCGCGCTGGCGATTCTGGTCACGCCCGCGCTGGTGCTGCTGGGTACCGCACTGGCGCTGATGACCGATGCCGGTCGCGCGGCGATGGCCAACCCCGGCATTCACGGATTCAGCGAAATACTCTATGCGGTCTCATCTGCGGCAAATAACAACGGCAGCGCTTTTGCCGGACTCAGCGCCAGCACGCCGTTCTGGAACCTGCTGCTCGGCGTCTGCATGCTGGCTGGCCGCTTCGGCATCATTATTCCGGTGATGGCGATTGCCGGATCGCTGGCGGCGAAAAACGTTCAGCCCGCGGGTAACGGTACGCTGCCGACGCACGGCCCGCTGTTTATCGGCCTGCTTACAGGCACCGTGCTGCTGGTGGGTGCGCTGACCTTTATTCCCGCACTGGCGCTTGGGCCGGTCGCGGAACATCTGCAACTGATTCAGGAATAACGCAATCATGAGTCGTCAACAACTGGCGCTGTTTGATGCGCAGCTGACCCGCACCGCGCTGCTGGATGCGGTAAAAAAACTCGATCCGCGCGTGCAGTTTCGCAACCCGGTGATGTTTCTGGTATGGCTGGGCAGCGTGCTGACGTCGCTGCTGGCCGGTGGCATGCTGGCGGGCTGGCTGAGCGGCAGCGCCGGCTTTACCGGTGCCATTGCTTTCTGGCTCTGGATAACCGTGCTGTTCGCCAGCTTTGCGGAAGCGCTGGCGGAAGGGCGCAGCAAGGCACAGGCCAACAGCCTGAAAGGCATTAAGAAAACCAGCGAGGCGAAGAAGCTTGCGGCGCCGCACTATGGTGCTGCATGGCAGCCAGTCTCTGCGGATACGCTGCGCAGAGGTGACGTGGTCCTGGTTGAGGCGGGCGATGTGATCCCGTGCGACGGCGATGTACTGGAGGGCGGCGCGTCGGTGGATGAGAGCGCCATTACCGGCGAATCGGCGCCGGTGATACGCGAGTCCGGCGGCGATTTTGCTTCTGTTACCGGCGGCACGCGCATTCTCTCTGACTGGCTGGTGATCCGGTGCAGCGTCAATCCGGGTGAAACCTTTCTCGATCGGATGATCGCCATGGTGGAGGGCGCAAAACGTCGTAAAACCCCGAATGAGGTCGCGCTGACCATTCTGCTGGTTTCACTGACCATCGTATTTCTGCTGGCGACCGCCACGCTGTGGCCATTTTCCGCGTACGGCGGTACGCCGGTGAGCGTTACGGTGCTGGTGGCGCTGCTGGTCTGCCTCATTCCCACCACGATTGGTGGCCTGCTGTCGGCCATTGGCGTGGCGGGCATGAGCCGCATGCTGGGAGCAAACGTAATCGCCACCAGCGGACGCGCGGTGGAGGCGGCAGGGGACGTTGACGTGCTGCTGCTGGATAAAACCGGCACCATCACGCTTGGCAATCGCCAGGCGACGCAGTTTCTGCCCGCGCCGGGCGTCAGCGAAGAGCAGCTGGCGGATGCGGCACAGCTCGCGTCACTGGCAGATGAAACACCGGAAGGACGCAGTATTGTGGTGCTGGCGAAGCAGCGGTTTAACCTGCGCGAACGCGATCTCAGCGCAATGGGCGCCAGCTTTATCCCTTTTTCCGCTCAGACCCGCATGAGCGGCGTGAACGTACAGGATCGGCTGATCCGCAAAGGCGCCGTGGACGCCGTACGCCGCTATATCGACGCCGGCAATGGACGCTTTCCGGCGGAGGTCAACGCCCGGGTTGAGGAGGTCGCGCGCGCGGGCGGCACGCCGCTGGTGGTGGCGGAAGGCGCGCAGGTTCTGGGCGTGGTGGCGCTGAAAGATATTGTCAAAGGCGGCATCAAAGAGCGTTTTGCTGAACTGCGCCGGATGGGCATTAAAACCGTGATGATCACCGGCGACAACCCGCTGACCGCAGCGGCTATCGCCGCGGAGGCGGGCGTGGATGACTTTCTGTCAGAGGCGACACCGGAGGCTAAGCTGGCGCTGATCCGTCAGTATCAGTCAGAAGGCCGGCTGGTCGCGATGACCGGCGACGGCACCAACGATGCGCCTGCGCTGGCGCAGGCGGATGTCGCGGTGGCGATGAATTCCGGCACCCAGGCGGCGAAAGAGGCGGGGAACATGGTCGATCTCGACTCAAATCCAACCAAGCTGCTGGAGGTGGTGCATATTGGTAAACAGATGCTGATGACGCGGGGGTCGCTGACCACCTTCAGCATCGCCAACGACGTGGCGAAATATTTTGCCATCATTCCGGCGGCGTTTGCCGTGACCTACCCGCAGCTCAGCATGCTTAATATCATGGCGCTGCACTCTCCCGCCTCGGCGATCCTGTCGGCGGTGATCTTCAACGCACTGGTAATTGTGTTTCTTATTCCGCTGGCGCTGAAAGGGGTGAGCTACCGGCCGGTGAGCGCGGCAGCGCTGCTGCGGCGCAATCTGTGGATTTACGGTGCGGGCGGGCTGGTGGTGCCTTTTATCGGTATTAAAGCGATTGACCTGCTGCTCACGCTGTCAGGCCTGGTCTAAGGAGAAGAGAGATGAGTCAGTTACGTCCGGCTGTTGTATTGTTTATAGTGCTGATGCTGTTTACCGGTGCTCTCTATCCGCTGCTGGCCACCGGGCTGGCACAGTGGTGGTTTCCGCAGCAGGCGAGCGGTTCGCTGCTGGGGCAGGCGGGCAGCGTGCGCGGCTCGGCGCTGATTGGGCAACTGTTCACTCAGCCTGGCTATTTTCAGGGTCGGCCATCGGCCACGGCGGAGCGGCCTTATAACGCACAGGCCTCCGGCGGCAGCAACCTGGCCGGGAGTAACCCGGCGCTGGACAGCGCCGTCGCCGCACGCGTGGCCGCGCTGCGGGCGGCGAATCCGCAGGCGCCGGCGGCAGTGCCGGTTGAGCTGGTCACCGCTTCAGGCAGCGGGCTCGACCCCGATATCTCACCTGCGGCAGCGCGCTGGCAGGCGCCGCGCATTGCGGCAGCGCGCAACATGACGCTGAAAGACGTTGAGGCGCTGATTGCGCGCAACACCGTGCGTCCGCTGCTGCCGTTTATCGGTGAAGAGACGGTAAACGTGCTGCGGCTCAATATCGCGCTGGATAATTTGCAGGGATGAGGTGCATCCGGTGCGCATAAATGCGCCCCCTGCAACGTAGGGTCGCCATTTATGGCGACCGTTTCGATGCGCGGAACACGGCGTAACGCCATTTATGGCGACCATTTGGATGTGCGGATCATAGCGTAACGCCACGTATGGCGGCCGTTTTGATGCGCGTGCTGCGGCTCAATATGGCGCTGGATGATTTGCAGGGCTGAGGTGCATCCGGTGCGCATAAATGCGCCCCCTACAACGTAGGGTCGCCATTTATGGCGACCGTTTCAATGCGCGGATCGCAGCGTAACGCCATTTATGGCGACCATTTGAATGTGCGGATCGCAGCGTAACGCCATTTATGGCGGCCGTTTTGATGCGCGTGCTGCGGCTCAATATGGCGCTGGATAATTTGCAGGGATGAGGTGCATCCGGTGCGCATAAATGCGCCCCCCTGCAACGTAGGGTCGCCATTTATGGCGACCGTTTCGATGCGCGGAACACGGCGTAACGCCATTTATGGCGACCGTTTCGATGTGCGGATCACAGCGTAACGCCACGTATGGCGACCGTTTTGATGCACGTGCTGCGGCTCAATATGGCGCTGGATGATTTGCAGGGATGAGGCGCATCCGGTGCGCATAAATGCGCCCCCTACGTTGTAGGGTCGCCATTTATGGCGACCGTTTTGATGCGCGGAACACGGCGTAACGCCACGTATGGCGACCGTTTCAATGTGCGGATCACCGCGTAACGCCACGTATGGCGACCGTTTTGATGCGCGTGCTGCGGCTCAATATGGCGCTGAATGATTTGCAGTGATGAGGTGCATCCGGTGCGCATAAATGCGCCCCCTACGTTGTAGGGTCGCCATTTATGGCGACCGTTTCGATGCGCGGAACACAGCGTAACGCCATTTATGGCGACCATTTGAATGTGCGGATCACCGCGTAACGCCACGTATGGCGGCCGTTTTGATGCGCGGAACACGGCGTAACGCCATTTATGGCGACCGTTTCAATGTGCGGACCACCGCGTAACGCCACGTATGGCGACCGTTTCACCGATCGTACGGAACTCACTATTTGAACGACATGAATGACGAACAGCCCCGTCCGGACCCCGATGCGCTGCTGCTCAGCCACAGCGACAGCCACCGCGGCAAGCTGAAAATCTATTTTGGTGCCTGTGCCGGCGTGGGTAAAACCTTTGCGATGCTGCAGGAGGCACAGCGGCTGCGCGCGCAGGGGCTGGATGTGCTGGCTGGTATCGTGGAAACCCACAATCGCGCAGAAACCGCCGCGCTGCTGCATGGCCTGACGCTGCTGCCGCGTCGTGCCACCGGTCGCTCGCACCATACGGAGTTCGATCTGGATGCGGCGCTGGCGCGTCATCCGGCGGTGATCCTGATGGATGAGCTGGCGCATACCAACGTTCAGGGCGCGCGCCATCCCAAACGCTGGCAGGATATTGACGAGCTGCTTGATGCCGGCATTGATGTCATCACTACGGTTAACGTGCAGCACCTCGAAAGCCTGAATGACGTAGTGGCCGGTATCACCGGAATTCAGGTGCGCGAAACCGTGCCCGACCCCTTTTTTGACAGCGCGGATGAGGTGGTGCTGGTGGACCTGCCGCCGGACGATCTGCGTCAGCGGCTGAAAGAGGGCAAAGTCTACGTCGGCGACCGGGCCGAGCGCGCGATTGAAAACTTTTTCCGCAAAGGCAATCTGTTTGCGCTGCGTGAACTGGCGCTGCGCCGCACCGCCGATCGCGTGGACGATCAGATGCGCGCCTGGCGTGACCAGCAGGGACGCGATCGCGTCTGGCATACGCGGGATGCGATTCTGCTCTGTATTGGTGATGATACCGGCAGTGAAAAGCTGGTGCGAACCGCCGCACGTCTGGCCGCGCGGCTCGGCAGCGTCTGGCACGCTGTTTATGTGGAAACCCCGCGCCTGCATCGCCTGCCGGAGGCGCAGCGACGGGCGATCTTACGGACGCTGCAGCTGGCGCAGGAGCTGGGCGCGGAAACGGCCACGCTCGCCGATCCTGATGAAGTACGCGCGGTGCTGCGCTACGCACGCGAGCATAATCTGGGCAAAATTGTCGCCGGGCGCCAGCCGCACCGGCGCTTCCGCCGCGACAGCTTCGCCCAGCGTCTCGGCGAGCTGGGGCCGGATCTCGATCTGCTGGTTGTGGCGCTGGATGAGCCGCTGCGCCCGGCACTGCATGCGGCCAGCAGCAAACCGGCCAGCAGCGATAAGTGGCGGCTGCGGCTGCGCGGCTGCATCATGGCGCTGCTGCTCTGTCTCGCGGTGACGTTTATCGGACGCGGCCTGCTTGCAGAGTTCGACAGCGCCAACGCCGTCATGATCTATCTGCTGTCAGTCGTGCTGGTGGCGCTGCGCTACGGGCGCTGGCCCTCGGTGTTTGCCACCGTGATCAATATCGTCGCGTTTGATCTGATGTTTGTCGCGCCCACCGGCACCGTTGCCGTCTCTGACCTGCAGTATCTGGTCACCTTTGGCGTGATGCTGGCGGTCGGCGTGATTGTGGGGAATCTCACCGCCGGGGTGCGCTACCAGGCCAGGGTGGCGCGCTATCGCGAGCAGCGCGCCCGCTACCTCTATGAAATGGCGAAATCGCTCGGCAGTGCGCTGACGCCGCAGGATATTGCCGCTACTGCACAGCGGGTGATTGAGGTGACGCTACAGGCGCGCAGTCAGCTGCTGCTGCCCGATGAGCAGGGGGAGCTGCAGGCAACCGGGCCGGACTTACGCGGCACGCCGCCCGATGCCGGGATCGCAAAATGGAGCTACAGCAAAGGTCAGCCTGCCGGCGCCGGCACCGATACGCTGCCGGCCGTGCCCTACCAGATTGTTCCGCTGAAGAGCGGCCAGCAGTGCCGGGGTCTGCTGGTGGTGGAGCCGGAGAATCTGCGCCAGCTAATGATCCCGGAGCAGCAGCGGCTGGTGGAGACGTTTACCGTGCTGATCGCCAACGCGCTGGAGCGCATGGCGCTGACGCAGAGCGAGGCAGCCTCGCGCCTGGCAGCAGAGCGGGAGCAGCTGCGCAATGCGCTGCTATCGGCACTGTCACACGATTTACGCACGCCGCTGACGGTACTGTTTGGGCAGGCGGAGATGCTGATGCTCGATCTGGCGCATGCGCAGTCGCCGTTTGTCGCGCAGGCTGGCCAGATCCGTGAGCAGACGCTGAGCACGATTCGTCTGGTCAGCAATATGCTGGATATGGCGCGCATTCAGTCCGGCGGCCTGCAGCTGCGCGAAGAGTGGGTGGCGCTGGATGAGGTGATCGATGGCGCGCTGCGCAGCATGGGGCCGATGCTTAAAGGCCACGCGTTTGAGCTGGCGCTGCCGTCAGAGCTGGTACTGATTAAAGGCGACAGCGCAATGCTGGAGCGGGTATTTTCCAATCTGATTGAGAACAGCCTGAAGTATGCCGGTAACGCGGCGCAGCACGGTATTCGCGCCTGGCGCGACGGCAGCCGGCTGGAGATTGGCGTCTGGGACAGCGGGCCGGGCATCGCGGACGACAGCCTGACGCAGATTTTTGAAAAGTTTGCCCGGGGTGATAAAGAGTCTGCCGTACCGGGGGTCGGGCTGGGGCTGGCGATCAGCAAGACCATCACTGAAGCGCATCGCGGACGCATCTGGGCGGAAAACCGTGCCAGCGGCGGCGCTGAGTTTCGCCTGTCGCTCCCGCTCCCGGCACTGCCGGAAATTTCCGAGGCCGCACTTAAATAACTTCACACAAGTTCGGGTATACTCGGCAGCTTCACTGCTAACTTATGGAAACTTATGGAACGTTTTACCGAAAACCTGATGTATTCATCCCGCTGGCTGCTGGCACCGGTTTACATTGGACTTTCGCTGGGCCTGCTGGCGCTGACCGTTAAATTTTTTCAGGAAATTTTCCATCTGCTGCCGAACATTCTCAGCATTGCGGAAAACGATCTGATCCTGCTGCTGCTGTCGCTGGTTGACATGACGCTGGTCGGAGGGCTGCTGGTGATGGTGATGCTCTCCGGCTATGAAAACTTTGTCTCGAAACTCGATATCGCCGAACACAAAGAGAAGCTGAGCTGGCTGGGAAAAATGGACTCCGGCTCGCTTAAGAATAAAGTCGCCGCCTCCATTGTGGCGATCTCCTCTATCCATCTGCTGCGCATCTTTATGGATGCGCGCAACGTCGCCAATGACAAGCTGATGTGGTACGTGATCATCCATCTGACCTTTGTGCTCTCCGCGTTTGTTATGGGCTGGCTGGATAACATGTCAAAAATGGAGAAAAAGCACGCTGGCTGATCTGCTCAGCGTGCCGGGGGGCGGGTGCCCAGCAGCTGCGGCATGACCATTTTAATCAGCGTAAAAAAATGGCGCAGCCTTGCCGGATAGTAGCTGGCCCACGGATAGGTCAGCCAGACCGGCAGCGGCGGCGCCTGCCACGCCGGCAGCAGCTGCACCAGCGCGCCGCTCTCCAGATCGTCCTGTACCACCCACGATGAAACCAGCGCCGCGCCCATTCCGGCCAGCGCGGCCTTACGTACCGCATAGAGGCTGTCGCTGGCGAGCCGCGGCGCGATCGCCAGGTTCAGCATTGCGCTATCGCTGACGCGCTGCAGCGCAATCTCGTTGCGATAAAAGCTGGTCAGCGCCAGCCACGGCAGCTGTGTCAGTTCTTCTGCCTGCGTCACGGGCGGATGGGCGGCCAGCAGCGCCGGCGCCGCCACCACAATACGCGGCACTTCCGCCAGCAGCACGGCGACAATGCCCGGATCGTCCGGTGCACCAACCTGAATCGCACAGTCCACGTTTTCACTGATAAAGTCCGGCGTGCGATCGTTAAGCATCCACTCTACATTCAGACGCGGATAGCGCTCCAGCCAGGCCACCAGCGGCGTAATCAGCTGATCCTGCCCGAAAGCGTGCGGTGCGCGCACCCGCAGCGTGCCCGCCGGTTCGTCATGCGAGCCGGTCAGCTCATCCTCCAGCGCATACCACGTTGCCAGCAGCTGGCGCGCCTGCGTATAGCAGCGCTCCCCGTCATCGGTCAGCTTGAGCGCATGGGTGGTGCGCAGTATCAGCTTCAGGCCGAGATAGTGCTCCAGCGCCTGCAGCCGGCGACTGACGGTAGGCTGAGTGGTATTAAGCTGCCGCGCGGCGGCGGAGAGGGATCCACTCTCAACGATACGGATAAAGGTCTGCATCAGGGCAATACGATCGGTGCTGGTCAGGTTGTTCATACGTACCACGCATAACGGTTGTGTCTTGTCACACTCTACCGCGTATGGCTGCCGCGCGCTTTAATAGGCGTAACTTTTCAGGAGAGCCGCCTATGTCTGTTTTATCGTCATCTGCCCGCCGCGCAGAAACGCTTCCCGCTCCGCTGCTGTTTACGCTTGCCGCCGGTGCCGGCCTGAGCGTCGCCTCTATCTACTACAGTCAGCCCATGCTGGATATCATCAGTAAAACGTTTAATACCGGCATCAGCAGCACCGGTATGGTGCCGATGCTGACGCAGGCGGGCTATGCGCTGGGGATCCTGCTGCTGGCCCCGCAGGGCGATCGCCACGACCGGCGGACCATTATTCTGATTAAGGGGCTACTGCTGGTGGCCTCGCTGCTGCTGTGTGGCTTTGCCGGCGGGATGGGCGCGCTGCTGATCGCCAGCTTTGTCACCGGGCTGACCGCTACCGTGGCGCAGGATATTGTGCCCGCCTCTGCCGTGCTGGCCCCGGAGCATCGCCGGGGCAAGACGGTTGGCGTGGTAATGACCGGGCTGCTGGCGGGCATTCTGCTGTCGCGCGTGATAAGCGGCCTGGTGGCGGAGTATGCCGGCTGGCGTACGCTCTATTTTATCGCTGCGGGTGCCATGCTGCTGATGACGCTGGCGCTCTGGCGCGTGCTGCCGCGCTTCACTCCCGGTACCACCGTCAGCTATCCGCGCCTGCTGCTGTCGCTGGCGCAGCTGTGGCGTCAGCATCAGACGCTGCGCCGCGCCGCGCTGGCACAGGGACTGCTATCCGTGGGATTCAGCGCCTTCTGGTCAACGCTGGCGCTGATGCTGAGCGAGCGCTTTCACTTCGACAGTGCCATTGCGGGTGCGTTTGGCCTGGCGGGCGCGGCAGGGGCGCTGGCTGCCCCTCTGGCCGGCGGCGTAGCCGATCGCATCGGTCCGGCGCGGGTGACACAGTATGGCTCTGCGCTGGTAATGGTGTCATTCGCGCTGATGTTTCTGCTGCCGCTGCTGCCGCTGCCGGCGCAGCCGGGCGTGATTATCCTGAGTACGGTGGGGTTTGATCTGGGGGTGCAGGCGACGCTGGTGGCGCATCAGACGCTGGTCTACAGCCTGGCACCTGAGGCGCGCAGCCGCCTGAATGCCCTGATGTTTACCGTGATATTTGTCGGCATGGCCGCCGGCGCGGCCCTCGGCAGCCTGGCGCTGGCGCATTTTGGCTGGAACGGCGTGGTCACGCTGGCAACGGCGGCGGCGCTGCTGGCGCTGCTGGTGCGCCTGAGCAGTGCGCATCTCAGACACTAATCTTCAATCCTGTGCCAGGCTTAAGGGAGTTATGTTTTTGAAAAGCGAAGCGTTATGAATTTTCTTGCCTGGACCGCCGTTGTCGGCGGTCTGTTACTGATCATGTCACTGGCCTCCGGCTGGATCCATCGCGGACCGGTGACCTCATTTGGCCTCTATCTTATCGCCGGGATTATCTGCGGTCCCTGGGTGCTGGATCTGCTGCGTATCGATATTGTTGGCCACTCTGAGCTGGTGGCGCATATCACTGAAATCACTATGGCCGCGTCGCTGTTTATCACCGGTCTGAAGCTGCGCCTGCCGCTGAAAGCGCACGCATGGCGGGTCGGACTGCGGCTGGCGTTTCCGGCAATGCTGCTGACGGTAGGCGGCATGGCGTGCCTGGTGCACTGGATCACTGGCTTTAACTGGCCGCTATCGCTGGCGTTTGGTGCCATCGTTGCGCCAACCGATCCGGTGCTGGCCAGCCTGATTTCAGTCAACGATGCGCGCGATGATGATGCGCTGCGCGTTGCGCTCTCCAGCGAGGCGGGGATGAACGATGGCTCGGCGCTGCCGCTGCTGATCCTGGCGCTGCTGCTGATGCGCCAGGAAGGCTTTGATCTCGCCAGTCTGGGGGAGTGGGCAACGCTGGATGTGCTCTGGTCTATTGGCGGTGGTATTGCAATTGGCTATCTGCTGGGGCGCGTTATCGGCCAGCTCGCAGCGCGACTGCGCAGCGCGCACGACGATGTGGCGCCAAACGATTTTCTTGCGCTGGCGCTTATTGCGTTCAGCTATGCTGCCTCGCAGGCGCTGGATGCCTCCGGCTTTCTGGCAACCTTTGCCGCAGGCGTCGGCCTGCGGCGCGCTGAACTGCGCGTCACGCGCTGCTTTCCGCTGGAAGATCTGCCGGAGGAGAAACGACATCTGCCGGCCGAAGTCATGGTGAATCCTAACCAGCGCGTGCGGCAGAGCGGCGGCGGTATGGTTAAGTCCGTGGGTCTGGTTATTGGCGATGCGCTCTCATTTGGCGATACGGTAGAGCGTCTGCTGGCCGCCGCGCTGATGGTTGTGCTGGGCATTACGCTGGCGCACCACTGGAATCCGATGGGCATTGGCCTGGCGCTGCTGCTGTTTGTCGTGGTGCGGCCGCTGGCGGTCTGGCTCACCACCTGGCGCTGTGAAATGCCGCGCGCGCGCCGGCTGCTGATTGGCTGGCTCGGCATTCGCGGAATTGGCAGTATCAACTATATCGCTTTTGCCTGGGTGCACGGCCTGCAGGGCGCAGAAGCGCAGCAGATGGTGGATATGGCCCTGACCATTGTAGTATGCAGCGTGGTGCTGCACGGTATCACGGTGACACCGCTTTTAAACTGGCGTGCTGCCCGCCAGGCGGCACGCACGCAACAGGATGAAACCTGAGTTTCCGGAAACAACAGGAGCCTTTATGAAACGCTTATTGATTGCCCTGACGGGCTTAACCCTTTCTGCCAGCGCGCTGGCGGCAGATGCGGATGCGCAGGAAAATATTTACGCCGGCCAGCTCTGCCATCTGGTCAGCAGTGAACAGAAAACCGGTGACATGGAGAGCTATACCGCGAAGCTGAAAGCGCAAATGGCCGCCAGTCAGTCACCTTCTGCGATGAACAAGACTGAATTTGATGAAGAGATCGCGCAGGAAGTGATTAATGGCTGGCTGGAACTCGGTGAAGAGGAGCGCGGTAAGCTGCGTCACGATCAGCAGCAGTGCGAGCAGACCGTCATGACGCAGTTTCAGCAGCAGGATTAAGCCGCCGCTTTGCTGTGTATGCCGCCGCAGCGGCAGCCATCACGTTTTACGCGCCTTTTATGGCGCGTTTTTTTATGGCTTTTTGGTGCGGAATGCGTACATTATCGCCGGATAGAAATCAGACTTTCGTCACACCAATAATCTGACCCGTGGCCGGGTGTTTCCTGAGAGTGGCTGGCACGCAACATGATGACACGTCGTCGTTTTTTACAGGCGAGCGGGGCAACCGTTCTCGCGATGACCACCGGCAAGCTGTTTGCCCGTGACGACATCATTCCGCTCTGGCCGGATGAGCCGCCGGGTGGGGGTGGTCCGTCGGGCCTGTTAAGGGTCAATACCAAAGGCTCATGGACCAATATCGTTTCACCCGCTATCCAGCGCTTTCGTCCGGAAAACCCCAACGGCGAGGCGGTACTGATTGCCGCGGGCGGTGGCTATCGCTTTATCGGCATGGGCCGGGAGGCGTGGCCGGTGGCGCGCTGGCTGAATGCCAATGGCTATACCGCCTATGTGCTGAGCTATCGCCTGCCCGGTGAAAAGTGGCAGGCGGGCAACCTGGCACCGCTGCAGGATGCACAGCGCGCCATTCGCATGGTGCGCGCGATGGAGTCGAAAGTGCACCTGCTCGGCTTTTCGGCCGGCGGCCACCTGCTGGGCATGGCCGCCGCACGACCTGACTTTCGCACTTATCCGCAGCAGGACGCGCTGGATGAGATCGTGCCTTCGGCCAGCAGCGTGGGGCTTATCTATCCGGTGATTACGCTGGAAGCGCCGTTTCAGCATACGCAGACCCGCCTGATGATGGTGGGAGCACACGCCACCGCGACCCAGGCGGCGAACTGGTCCGTGCAAAACTATGTGACCCGCGCCTATCCGCCGACGTTTCTCGCCCAGGCGGAGGACGATCGCACCTCTAATCCTTACAACACGGAACTGATGCGCGACGTCTGCCGGCGCATGCGCGTACCGGTTGAGCTGATTGAACTCAGCAGCGGCGGGCACGGATTTGGCCTGGGTAAAGCGGGCACGCCTGCTGCGCTCTGGGACCAGGCGTATGTGCGCTGGCTCGACAAACTAAGCTGATCGCTGCGGCGCACCCGCCGCACACCTTACCAGGCGGGAATGCTGCTGCACTGCCACACTCAGTAACCGATAACGCGTTATTGTGTTCTGACAGGAGAAAAGCGAATGAAAGCGATGATTCTTAACCAGCCCGGCGGGCTGGATAATCTGCAGCTGGTGGATCTTCCCGACCCCGGCAAGCCCGCCGCTGACGAGATCCGCGTCCGTATCCACGCCACCTCACTTAATTATCACGATCTGCTGGTCGCCGACGGATCGATCCCGACCGAAGCGGGGCGCATTATGATGGCGGACGGCGCCGGCGTCGTGGAAGAGGTGGGCAGCCGCGTCAGCGAATTCCGCCCCGGCGACCACGTGGTGTCCTGCTTTTTTCCGCAGTGGCAGGATGGCCTGCCTTACGCCCGCGTGGGCGACTTTACCCGCACGCCGGGGGATGGCGCGCAGGGCTTTGCCGCGGAAACCGTGGTGCGCCCGGCGCATCACTTTACCCTGGCACCGCGCGGCTGGAGCCATGCTGAAGCGGCCACTATCACCACCTCCGGGCTGACGGCGTGGCGGGCGCTGGTGGGCGATGCGCAGATCAAGGCGGGCGATACCATCGTTACGCTCGGCACCGGCGGTGTCTCCATTACCGCACTGCAGATCGCTAAAGCGATGGGCGCGCGGGTGATTGTCACCTCCTCCTCTGATGAGAAGCTGGCGCGCGCGCGCGAGCTGGGCGCCGATGCCGGTATTAACTACCGCACCACGCCCGGATGGGGCAGCGAAGTACAGCAGCTAACGGAGGGAATCGGTGCGGACGTGGTGATTGAGCTGGGCGGGCCGGGCACTATGGCAGAGTCGATCAAAGCGGTGCGCATCGGCGGACATATCGCGCTGATTGGCGTGCTGACCGGCCATGAAGGTGTGATCCCGACTTCGCTGTTAATGGCGAAGCAGGCGCGGATCCAGGGGCTGATTGTAGGCCACCGCCGGCAGCAGCAGGAGTTTGTGCGTGCGCTGGAGCAGATTGCGGTCCGGCCGGTAATTGGTGAGCATTTTACGGCGCTTGGCGATTTGCCGGCGGCGTTCCGCCATCAGCAGGGCGCCAGCCACTTTGGCAAAATTACCCTCTCCTGGTAACCCGCTACGGCGATCAAAAAAGGCGCCCGTCCGGGCGCCTTTTTGTTAACGCATCGTCACAAACTCTTCCGCTGCGGTGGGGTGAATCGCCACAGTGTTGTCGAAATCTTTTTTCGTGGCACCCATCTTCAGCGCCACGGCAAAGCCCTGCAGCATCTCATCCATGCCGCTGCCGATGCCGTGAATACCGACAATCTTCTCTTCCGGGCCGACGCAGACCAGCTTCATGCGACACGGCTGGCGATGCTGCGTGACCGCGGTATACATGGCGGTAAAAGAGGATTTATAGACTTTCACCTGGTCATCACCATACTGCTCGCGCGCCTGCGGTTCGGTCAGGCCCACCGTGCCAATCGGCGGATGGCTGAACACCACTGTCGGAATATTGCTGTAGTCGAGATGCTCATCCGGTTTGTTGTTAAACAGACGCTCAGAGAGACGACGGCCTGCCGCTACCGCCACCGGCGTCAGCTCAACGGCACCGGTGTTATCCCCTACCGCATAAATGCCTGCGACGCTGGTATTCTGAAATTTATCAACGCGGATATAACCTTTCTCATCGAGCTTAACGCCGGTGACGTCAAGATTGAGATTATCGGTCTCCGGTTCGCGACCCACTGCCCAGACCAGGCAATCCACCGTCTGTTCGCTGCCATTTTCCAGCTGCAGCGTCAGGCTGCCGTCAGCATTTTTAACTACGGCTTTAGGCGTCGCTTCAGTATGCAGCTGTGGGCCTTCCGCCTGCATCACCTCTACCAGCGTTTCGCTCAGGAGCGGATCGAAACTGCGCAGCGGAGCGTGTTTACGTACGAACAGATGCGTTTCCGCGCCCAGCGCGTTGACCACGCCTGCCAGCTCAACGGCGATATAGCCTGCACCCACTACGGCCACGCGCTGCGGCAGAGATTCCAGCTCAAAGAAACCGTCAGAATCGATACCATATTCTGCTCCCGGCACAGCAGGGCGAACCGGGCGTCCGCCGGTGGCGATCAGAATATGATCGGCGGTGATCGTTTCACCATTTACTTCTACCGTGTGCGCATCCACAAAGCGGGCAAAGCCTTTGATGACTTCGACCTTGTTTTTGCCCAGCACATTGTCATAGGAGGCGTGAATACGATCGATATAGGCGCTGCGGTTCCTGACCAGCGTAGCCCAGTCAAAGCGGTTCACCGTAGTATCAAAGCCGTAATCGGGTCCATACAGATGAATGGCTTCGGCGATCTGTGCCGCATGCCACATCACTTTTTTGGGCACGCAACCGACGTTAACGCAGGTGCCACCCAGCTCTTTCGCTTCGATCAGCGCACACGTCTGGCCGTGCATGGCTGCACGATTAATGGAGGCGATGCCGCCGCTGCCGCCGCCGATAGCGAGGTAGTCAAAATGTCTGGTCATCCGTTGTTTCCGTCTGTTGAGAAAATATGGCGTAAAGTTTACCGCTACCTGGCGGAGCGGCGCAAAGGTTCCGCCTATGATTATGATAGAGTGAAATCCAGGTTTCGCTTACAGGTAAGGCTATTATGCATCTGACTTTTTTAGGCACCGGCGCGGGCGCGCCCAGTTTACAGCGCAATGTCAGCGCGATCGCCCTGACGCTCTCGAAGCGTGGCGACACCTGGCTGTTTGACTGCGGAGAGGCGACGCAGCATCAGTTTATGCGCTCGGCGCTTCGCCCCGGCAAACTGGAGAAGATCTTCATTACGCACCTGCATGGCGATCACATCTTTGGTCTGCCGGGCCTGCTTACCAGCCGCTCGATGGCGGGCATGCTCGATCCGCTGACGCTCTACGGACCGAAGGGGCTGAAGGCGTTTGTGGAAAACGCGCTGAGCCTGAGCAGCTCATGGACCACTTATCCGCTGGAAATCGTGGAGATTGAGGCGGGTCTGGTGCTGGATAACGGTGAGTTCCGGGTGACCGCTTATCCGATGAATCACGTGGTAGAGTGCTACGGCTACCGCATTGAGCAGCATGATAAGCCCGGATTTCTGGATGCCGCGCGGCTGAAAGCAGAGGGCGTGCCGCGCGGCCCCTGGTATCAGGATCTAAAGCAGGGAAAAGTTATCCGGCTGGAGGATGGGCGCGAAATCAACGGCGCAGACTATCTGGGGCCCGCGACGCCAGGTAAGGTGCTGGCAATATTTGGCGATACCGCGCCGACTGAGGTCGCGCTGGCGCTGGCGGCCAATGCTGATGTCATGGTGCATGAAACCACGCTTGAGGCAGCAATGGCGGAGAAAGCTAACGGGCGTGGTCACTCAACGACGGTGCAGGCGGCGGCCGTCGCGCAGCAGGCGGGCGTTAAGCGCATGATCGCGACGCACTTCAGCTCGCGCTATCTCTCTGCGGATCGGGAAAAGCTACTGGCGGAGTGCCAGTCGGTGTTTGCGGCAACCGAGCTGGCACACGACTTTGCTGTTATGGCGATTTAACGCGCCGGGCGGTTACTCGGGTACTACCTGCGTCACGCTATAGTGCCCGGTGCCGGCGGGCACCAGCGTTTTATGCAGCCACGGCAACAGCTCTTCCATCTGCGCTTTGAGTTTCCACGGCGGATTAATGACGATCATGCCGGAGGCGGTCATGCCGCGCTGGTCGCTGTCCGGGCGCACCGCCAGCTCAATCTGCAGAATATTGCGGATACCGGTAGCTTCCAGATCGCGGAGCATATGTTTGATTTGCTGACGCATCACCACCGGATACCAGAGCGCATAGATACCGGTAGCAAAGCGCTTATAGCCTTCCTGAATCCCTTTCACCACATCCTGGTAGTCGCTTTTCATCTCATAAGGGGGATCGATCAGGATCAGGCCGCGCCGCGCCGGCGGTGGCAGTTTTGCCTTCAGCTGCTGATAGCCATCGCCGCGTTCCACGCGCGCGCGCGCATCTTTGCTGAACTCGGTGCGTAGCAGCGGATAGTCGCTGGGATGCAGTTCGGTCAGCTGCAGCTTATCCTCTTCGCGCAGCAGGTAACGGGCGATCAGCGGTGAACCTGGATAGTAGCGCAGGGTGCCGCCGGGATTCAGGTTACGCACCGCGTTCAGATAGGGTTTCAGCAGCGCTGGCGCGTCAGGCTGCTGCCAGATGCGGGCGATGCCTTCCAGATATTCACCTGTACGCTCGGCGTGCGCGCCGCTCAGCTGATAGCGTCCGGCACCCGCGTGCGTATCCAGATAGAGAAAGGGCTTATCCTTCTCCATGAGTGCGGTGAGGATCAGGCTTTCAACGGTGTGTTTCAGCACGTCGGCGTGGTTGCCGGCGTGAAAACTGTGGCGATAACTCAGCATAAAAGATGGGGGTCCGCAGTTGGATCAAAGGAGTTGACGATTGGATATGGCGCGATTATAGCCGGACCGTACAGAAATTGCTGGGCTTTTGCGGCCTTCGCCCTGGGGCTGCGGCAGCGCAGTACGCATCGGGCCAGCCGCGGGAAAGCGGGCAGGGCACGGCAAAATAGTGATGGGACGATTCAAACTCACGCTTGATTTGCTGCCAGATCGCGCCTGGAAATGCAATTTTGAGCGTTTTTTCCTACTTCTATTCCATTTTACGGCATTGATTTTAATGTCCGGCGCCCGCATTTTAGTAAAATTGCGTAGCGCGAGTATTCGCGCCCATAATTCCATGATGAAAGGATCGCGCTTATGACTAACCCATTACTTACCCCTTTTACCCTGCCCCCTTTTACCGCCATTAAACCCGAGCATGTGGTGCCTGCCGTGACTCAGGTTCTTGAAGAGTGCCGTGATACGGTAGATCGTGCGGTAACGCGGGGAGCGCCTTATACCTGGGAGAGCCTGGTTCAGCCTATTGCAGAAGCAGACGATCGTCTGAGTCGCGTATTTTCACCTGTCAGCCATCTGAATGCAGTAAAAAATAACCCCGATCTGCGCGACGCCTTCGACAAAGTGCTGCCGCTGCTTTCTGAATATTCTACCTGGGTTGGACAGCATGAGGGCCTCTACAAGGCGTATCGCAGCCTGAAGCAAAGTGAAGGCTTTGCTGCACTCAGCCCGGAGCAGCAGCGCGCTATTGATAACAGCCTGCGTGATTTCGAGCTGTCAGGTATCGGGCTGGAAAGAGACAAACAGCGGCGCTATGGCAAAATTATGGCGCGCCTGTCAGAGCTGGGCTCAGCCTACAGCAACAATGTGCTGGATGCGACCATGGGCTGGACCAAACTTGTCACCGATAAAGCGGAGCTGGCGGGCATACCTGAAGATGCGCTTGCCGCCGCCGAGGCGCAGGCTAAGCTGCGTAAGCAGGAAGGCTGGCTGCTGACGCTGGATATCCCGAGCTATCTGCCGGTTATCACCTATTGCGACAACGCCGCCCTGCGTGAAGAGATGTACCGCGCGTACGCTACACGCGCTTCCGATCAGGGACCCAACGCAGGCAAATGGGACAATGGCCCGATAATGGAAGAGCAGCTGGCGCTGCGCCACGAGCTGGCCCAGCTGCTTGGCTACGACTCCTACGCGGATAAGTCGCTGGTAACCAAAATGGCCGACAGCCCGTCTCAGGTCATCGACTTCCTGGGCGATCTGGCAAAACGCGCCCGTCCGCAGGCTGAGCAGGAGCTGGCGCAGCTGCGTGAGTTCGCTAAAGAGGTCTACGGGGTTGATAACATGCAGCCCTGGGATATCACCTATTTTAGTGAAAAGCAGAAGCAGCATCTCTTCGCGATCAGTGATGAACAGCTGCGTCCCTATTTCCCGGAAGCCCGCGTGTTAAAAGGCCTGTTTGAAGTCGTAAAACGTATCTACGGCATCAACGTTAAAGAGCGCAAGGGCGTTGAGATCTACCATCATGATGTCCGCTTTTTCGACCTGTTTGATGAAAGCGGTGAACTGCGCGGCAGTTTCTATCTGGATCTTTACGCGCGCGAGCATAAGCGCGGTGGGGCCTGGATGGATAATTGCGTTGATAAAATGCGCAAATCGGACGGCAGCCTGCAGAAGCCTATCGCCTATCTGACCTGTAATTTCAGCCAGCCGCTGGCGGGCAAGCCTGCCCTGTTTACGCATGACGAAGTGATCACGCTGTTCCATGAGTTTGGCCATGGCCTGCATCATATGCTGACGCAGGTTGAGGTCCCGGGAATATCGGGCATCAACGGCGTACCGTGGGATGCGGTCGAACTGCCGAGCCAGTTTATGGAAAACTGGTGCTGGGAACCGGATGCGCTGGATTTCATCTCTGGCCATTACGAAACCGGTGCATCCCTGCCGGACGAACTGCTGGAAAAAATGCTGAAGGCGAAGAATTACCATGCGGCGATGTTTATCCTGCGCCAGCTTGAGTTCGGACTGTTCGATCTGCGGCTTCATACCGGTTTTGATCCGGAGCAGGGACCGAAGGTTATGGACACCCTGCATGCCGTTAAGAAACAGGTTGCCGTTGTGGAGGCGCCGCAGTGGGGACGTTTCCCGCATGCGTTCAGCCATATCTTCGCAGGCGGATATGCCGCCGGCTACTACAGCTATTTATGGGCTGATGTGCTGGCAGCAGATGCGTGGGCGCGCCTCAGCGATGAGGGCATTTTCAATCGCGAAACCGGCCAGGCTTTCCTTGACAATATCCTGACGCGCGGCGGTGCTGAAGAGCCAATGGAGCTGTTCAAACGCTTCCGCGGCCGCGAGCCGCAGCTGGATGCCATGCTGAAGAGCTACGGGATCCAGGGATAAACCGGCTTGTGAAAATTGGTTTAGTGGATGAAACAGGCGCCGGAAACGGCGCCTTATCACAGCTGGCAACGCGCTGGGGTCTGGAGCAGGATGAGACCGCGCCGCTGGCGCTGGTGCTCACGTCTGCGCATCTTGAGCTGCGCAAGCGCGATGAGCCTAAGCTGGGCGGTATTTTCGTCGATTTTGTCTCCGGCGCCATGGCACACCGGCGTAAATTTGGCGGCGGACGCGGCGAAGCGGTGGCCAAAGCCGTGGGCATCAAAGGCGGCTATCTGCCGGATGTGGTTGACGCAACAGCCGGGCTCGGACGCGATGCGTTTGTGCTTGCTGCGCTGGGATGCCGGGTGCGGATGCTGGAGCGTCATCCGGTAGTCGCCGCGCTGCTTGAGGATGGCCTGCAGCGTGGCTACGCCGACAGCGAAATCGGTGGCTGGCTGCGCGAGCGGCTGACGCTGCTGTACGTGGCGAGTCAGCAGGCGCTGAGCGATATCACGCCCGCGCCGGATGTGGTCTATCTCGACCCCATGTATCCGCACCGGCAGAAAAGTGCGATGGTCAAAAAAGAGATGCGCGTATTTCAGTCGCTGGTGGGAGCAGATGAGGATGCCGATGCGCTGCTGGAGCCGGCCCGGCGTCTGGCGAAAAAGCGTATCGTGGTCAAGCGTCCTGATTACGCACCGCCGCTGGCAGGCGTGGTAACACAGTCTGCCGTGGTAACCAAAAGTCACCGCTTTGATATCTATCCGCCGCTAACCTGAAGCGGCAGAGCAGGGCGTCAGACACAAAACAGGCCGGTTATCCCGGCCTGTTTTTTTTATTCTTCTTCTGCGTCGCGCAGCGGCACAATCAGCATATCGATATGCACGGTGTTGATCAGCTGACGCGCGGATGACATCAGCTTGCTCCAGAAATCCTGGTGATGTCCGCAGACCACCAGATCCACATCATATTTCCGGATAGCATCCACCAGCACCTGGCCCAGATCGCCGCTGCCGCTCAGCGTTTCGCCAACCGGATAGCCTGCGCTGACGGAGAGGGCTTTCAGGGCGCTGTGCGTCTCCTCGGAAATGCGCTTCTGCATATCGCCGAGATTTACGTCAATCAGGCCGGTATAGAGATCGGAATAGTTAACGTCAACGTGGATCAGCGAGATTTTGGCATCATAAGGGCGCGCCAGCGAGACTGCTTTATCCACCAGCAGCTGGCTTTCCGGAGAGAGATCGACTGCAATCAGGATATGTTTATAGGCCATGATAAAACTCCTTTCTCAATATTCTGGGGGGCTACCCTCCCGCAAACCACGGCGGGCGTTTTCCTTAGCGCGAAGCGGCGATGAAGCGCCGGTGACTCAATGAAACTGCAGGATCTGTTGTTATCTGCTGAGTATAGCCAGTGTCACCGGCAAATGCTGCACCGCTGCGCCTGAGCGTGATAACGATCCGCAGAGCAGCGGGTTATGCATATATTGACGAAGCGCGCCGCTGGAAAAAATTTGAGCAGATATTCTACACTGAAATTGCGTGCCACTTTTCTCTGGTGGCGAGGCGCAGACCTGTAAAACAACAATGCCAATCTGCTTATCGATGGCTGGCTTATTTTCCACAGGACGTCTGCAGCACTTCCCCGCTGCATATCACGTCATTGCGGTACCAGCCAGAAGGGGGAAATATGATCAGCACTATCGCGCTTTTTTGGGCTCTTTGTGTGGTTTGTCTGGTGAATATGGCGCGCTACTTCTCATCCCTGCGTGCGCTGCTCTACGTATTGCGCGGCTGCGATCCGCTGTTGTACCAGTATGTTGACGGTGCCGGCTTTTTTACCTCTCACGGCCAGCCGGGTAAGCAGGTGCGGCTGGTGCGCTATATCTGGCTAAAGCGCTATCTCGACCATCATGACGATGAGTTTATTCGCCGCTGTGAGCGGGTGCGCAGTCAGTTTGTACTGACCAGCGGGCTCTGTTTTCTGGTCGTGGTGAGCCTGGTGGCGATGGCAATCTGGCAGTGAAACAACACGGTCATACCACGCGCAGGCAATAAAAAAGGGCGACACTGCTGTCGCCCTTTTGCCGGAATAGTGCGGTATCAGATCAGATGCAACGCAATCCAGTAGAGTCCGCCTGAGAGCAAAATACAGACCGGCAGCGTGAAGATCCACGCCATGGCGATATTTTTGATGGTGCGACTCTGCAGTCCGCCGCCGTCAACCAGCATGGTGCCGGCCACAGAGGAGGAGAGGATATGCGTGGTTGAAACCGGCATACCGGTATAGCTTGCCACGCCAATCGATACGGCGGCGGTCACCTGCGCTGACATACCCTGCGCATAGGTCATGCCTTTCTTACCGATTTTTTCACCGATGGTGGTCGCCACACGACGCCAGCCAATCATGGTGCCGATACCCAGCGCCAGCGCTACGGCCACGATAATCCAGACCGGGGCATACTCAATGGTGCCAAGCAGATCGCCCTTCAGCTTACTGAGGAAGCGCTTGTCGTCCGCACTGGTTTCCGGCAGCTTGGCCGCCTTATCCGCAGTGTCAGAGATGCACAGCAGCAGACGACGCATCTGGCTGCGCTGATCGACAGAGAGCTGATCGTAGCTCTGCAGATTGTTCAGCAGGCCCTGAGCCCGGCCGATAGCCTGCAGCGCACGGGCGCTGTCACAGTGAAACTCCTGCGGGCCGCTCGGCACTTCTTCCGGCGTCGGCAGCGCAGGCGGTGCCATCTGCACAATGTGCGTCAGCGAATCGCCATGCTGGCGGTAATACTGCTCCAGATGGTTAACGGCATCGCGCGTGCGGGTGATGTCATAACCGGAAGCGTTCATATTCACGACAAAACCCGCCGGAGCCACGCCAATCAGCACCAGCATGATCAGACCAATGCCTTTCTGCCCGTCGTTAGCGCCGTGTGAATAGCTGACACCGATGGCCGAAACAATCAGCGCGATGCGCGTCCAGAACGGCGGCTTTTTCTTGCCATCGATCTTTTCACGGTCAGCGGGAGTCATATGAATACGCGCGCGTTTCTTCGTACTGCTCCAGTAGCGGCGCAGCAGGAAAATCAGGCCGCCGGCGATGATCAATCCGATAATCGGTGACAGGATCAGCGACAGGAAGATATTGATCACTTTTGGCAGATTGAGCGCATCCACTACAGAGGTGCCGGTCATCAGCGCATTGGTGAGACCAATACCGATAATGGCGCCAATCAGCGTATGGGAGCTGGAGGCCGGCAGGCCCAGATACCAGGTGCCGAGGTTCCAGATAATGGCAGCCAGCAGCATGGAAAAGACCATGGCGAGGCCGTGCGCCGAACCGACATTCAGGAGCAGGTCGGTAGGAAGCATATGTACGATGGCGTAGGCCACGCTCAGACCGCCGAGCAGCACGCCAAAAAAGTTGAACACACCTGCCATCACCACTGCCAGCTGCGCCCGCATCGCACGGGTGTAGATAACGGTAGCGACCGCGTTGGCGGTATCGTGGAAGCCGTTGATTGCCTCATAAAACAATACAAACAGCAGGGCAAGAACCAATAACAGGCCGGTACTCAGGTCAAGACCAGCAAACAGATGTAGCATAAACGTTACGCCATTTTGGAGGACATGAACGCGGCGCATTATCTGCGACAACGCACTGTATGGGAAAGAGAAATATAGCCTTTTTTTGTCTTAAATTGGTAACTCAGAGGACAAAACAAGGTAAAAGAGCCGAAAAATGAAACAGTTACATTATGACATATTTACGGCATTTTTTTGAAGGTGGCGTAAAAAGCCGCAGATCACTACAATCAGCGCCTTTCGTAATCGGGTGGACATCGCAGTGGAAAAGTTTGACGTTATCGTAATAGGGGCAGGTGCTGCCGGGATGTTCTGTGCAGCGCAGGCGGGACAGCGCGGGCGCCGCGTACTGCTGCTGGATAACGGCAAAAAAGCGGGCCGTAAGATTCTGATGTCAGGCGGCGGCCGCTGCAACTTTACCAATCTGTATACCGAGCCGGCGGCCTACCTGTCGCACAACCCGCACTTCTGCAAATCTGCGCTGGCGCGTTACACCCAGTGGGATTTTATCGATCTGGTCAGCCGGCACGGCATCGCATGGCATGAAAAAACGCTGGGTCAGCTGTTCTGCGATGACTCCGCGCAGCAGATTGTCGATATGCTGCTGAAAGAGTGTGAAGCGGGTGCGGTGACGCTGCGGCTGCGCAGCGAAGTGCTGAGTACGGAGCGTGACGACGGGGGATACCGGCTGCAGCTTAATGGCGCAGAGGTATGGGCAGAGAAGCTGGTGATCGCCAGCGGCGGGCTGTCGATGCCGGGACTGGGCGCGTCGCCGTTTGGTTACAAAGTGGCGGAACAGTTTGGTCTGCGCGTCTATCCGACCCGCGCCGGGCTGGTGCCGTTTACGCTGCATAAACCGCTGCTGGAGCAGCTCAGCACCCTGTCGGGCGTTGCGCTGCCGGCTACCATCGAAGCGCAGGATGGCACGCTGTTTAAGGAGGCGATGCTGTTTACCCATCGCGGTCTCTCTGGTCCGGCAGTGCTGCAGATCTCCAGCTACTGGCAGCCAGGCGAGTTTATCAGCGTCAACCTGCTGCCGGCGCTGGCGCTGACCGATTACCTTGATGAGCAGCGCAGCGCGCATCCCAACCTCAGCCTGAAAAACAGCCTGGCGAAGATCCTGCCGAAGCGGCTGGTGGAAGTGCTGCAGGCGATGAACCAGATCCCGGATGTCACCCTGAAGCAGCTCAACAGCAAACAGCAGGCTGAGCTGGCGCAGTTGCTGCATCAATGGCGGGTACAGCCAAACGGCACCGAAGGTTATCGCACCGCAGAGGTCACGCTGGGGGGCGTTGATACCAGCCAGCTCTCTTCAAAAACCATGGAAGCGCGCGATGTGCCGGGCCTCTATTTCATTGGTGAGGTTGCGGACGTGACCGGCTGGCTGGGGGGCTACAATTTCCAGTGGGCGTGGAGTTCCGCCTGGGCCTGCGCCCAGGCGCTCTGAGCATTACCCGCGGCTCAGCAGCAGCTGTCCCAGCAGGCTGTCGCGGTTGACCACACCATATTTCAGGTTGGTGGCGAGATATTTGCGGTCGAAACCGGTGAGTTTGGTTAACGGCGGCAGCACCTCCGGCAGACGATCGACCATCAGCATGCGGCTCAGCCGCACCGGACGCCACTCGCTCAGGCTTTGATAAAGCAGCGCGCTGGCTTCGCACTTGCGCAGATAAAGATTGTAATGATTGCTTTCGCGCAGCGCCTGCTGCTGCGCCAGATAGACCACCAGATAATCGGGGGGCGTAATGCCCTGCACCAGGGTGTCATAGTCAGGCTGCGCCAGCAGCTGCCGGAAGAAAGCTTCCGCTCCCAGCGTTACAATCGGGCGGAAATAGTGCAGCCAGCGGCCAATAAAGGCATTGTTCGCCGGGGCCGCAAGGAACCACGACTCAATTACCGGATAAGCCATATCGTGCGTTGAACCGGCACGATAAAACGCAATCAGGTCATAACGCGGGTCGGCGTTAACGGCCAGCAGCGCATCCAGCGTACGGTTGAGGATAATGGTGGCATCCATCCAGATGCCGCCATAGCGGTAAAGCAGCTCCAGGCGGATAACATCGCTTTTGTGCGACGGACGCATATCGGGATGCGTAAACTGCAGATCCGGCAGATAGTGCGCGAGATTGCGATTGTTAATCACCGTCATCTGGTAACCCGGGTTTTCCCGGACAATTTTATCCACAAAAATCTGCACTTCAGCGGGCAGCGTTTCGCTCTCCCAGTACATCCAGATCTGCTGCGGGATCGGCGTGCCGGTGGCGGGCTGGCTGCACATATCGATATCCTGCTCATCGCGCGGATTATAGCTGGCCAGCTGTTTACGCCGCGTCAGCATCTTCTCTGCCCGCAGACCCAGCGAGACCAGATGGGTTTTAACGTTATTTTTGTTCATGCTTTTTCCTGTCGCAGGCCGTCAGCTATCGCAGTTTTAATGCAGGCAAAAAAACTGGCCCTGTGGCAACGTCCTGAATGCACCCTGAGCGGCGCGAAATGAAGTTTTAAAATTAACAAAGGGCGGGAAGTTGCTCAATCAATAAACCGCAAAACAACAACTTTAAGAGAATCCGCAGAAACCGGCGCGGATGGGTCACGCGGGCGGGTAGCCGGGCCGCTAATCTGCTATTATCGCCAGGTTTTTTACTCCGCCGATCCTGTGACACTATGTTAAAAATGAAATTTCTGCTGCCGGTGCTGATTTTGCTGAGCGCAGCCGTATGGTGGCTGATGCCACATTATGATGATGAAGATAAAGCTTATTATATTGCCGTATTCTGTACGCTGACCCATGACGGGCGCGATAACAGCCCGCAGGCGATGCAGCAGATTATTGAAGGTAGTAACTCTGATTACGCGCTGCAGAAAATCCGCTTCCAGCCCGGCCTGGCAACACATCTGCAGCAGGTGTGGCAGGATCTGGCCTTGCCGCAGCAGCAGCAGGCACGTCAGGAGGCGCTGCGCTGCCGGCAGATCATGTCAGCCGTGATGCTGCCGGGTAAGCCAGTGGCATAACAGCAATTGCGCTTCTCTGCGGCCGGCGCGAAGCGTGTCGCCGGCCGATCACAGCGGGTCTTCATCCGGAGAGCCCGGTTTACCCTCCATACGCCGGCAAATTGCACAGGGGTCGTCACTGTTGCGGATATGCGCTTCCGCTTCGTGACTCAACCTGCGCCTGCGGCACTGCAGCGGCGTGCAGCCCAGCGTCTGCTTAAACGAACGGGTCAGCGACTGCTGGCTTTCAAAATGATATTTTAGCGCCAGGCGAATAATTGGCGTGTCGCTGTATTTAAGATCGGCAATACAGTGTGTCAGTTTTTTCCGGCGAATATAGCGCGCCAGCGTTTCACTATAATAGCGGGCAAATAATTTCTGCAGATACCATTTCGAATATCCTGATTTCTGTGCAATATCGTCGATGCTCAGGCGCTGCTCCAGATTATTAGTGATCCACTCTTTTATTATGGCGATAACCTGCTGATTATATTTCTGCTTCATGCCGATATTTTCCCTTCACTCGTCACTATGAAGGTTAATTAAACGGCATAAAAGAGCGGTGTGCTAAATTATTTTTCTTATTTTAACTGATGTGTTTCCATATCAAGAATGGTCTTGTTTTTATATAAATGCTTTACCGTTATTTCTGGGAATAACCGAATAAAAGCAGCGTTATTTATTTAATTTTCGATCAGAAAAGGCGGTTCGCGTGCTCACGATTATTGTGTAAATCAGCAGCCCGGCGATAGCGACCGCCAGGCTGAAGAGTGCGTATCAGAGCAGTTTCTGCTCGGCGAGATCCAGCGCAAAGTAGCTGAATATCAGGTCGGCGCCGGCGCGCTTAATGGCACCCAGGCTTTCCAGCACGACATTACGCTCGTCAATTGCACCCGCCTGCGCGGCAAACTTGATCATCGCATATTCACCGCTCACCTGATAGGCAGCCAGCGGCAGCGTGGTGCGTTCGCGAATATCGCGCAGAATGTCGAGATAGGCGCCGGCAGGTTTAACCATCAGTGAATCCGCTCCTTCGGCTTCATCCAGCAGGGATTCGCGGATGGCTTCACGCCGGTTCATCGGGTTCATCTGGTAGGTCTTGCGATCGCCTTTCAGCGCCGTGCCAGCGGCCTCACGGAACGGACCGTAAAACGAAGAGGCAAACTTAGTGGAGTAGGACATAATGGCCGTATCCGTAAAGCCCGCCCCATCCAGCGCCTGACGAATTGCCTTAACCTGACCATCCATTGCCGCTGAAGGGGCGATGAAGTCAGCACCCGCCTGCGCGGCTACTACCGCCTGCCTGCCCAGATTGATCAGCGTCTGGTCATTATCCACGCCGTGATCGCACAGCACACCGCAGTGGCCGTGGCTGGTGTATTCACAGAAGCAGGTGTCGGACATCACGATCATCTCCGGCACGGTATCTTTACAGATACGCGCCATACGCGCGACCAGACCATTCTCCTGCCACGCATCGCTGCCGGTGGCGTCGGTATGATGCGAAATACCGAAGGTCATCACCGAGCGGATACCCGCTTTGGCAATACGCTCAATTTCATACGCAAGACGTTTTTCCGGAATACGCATTACGCCTGGCATAGCGTTAATCGGCACATAGTCATCCACTTCTTCTTCAACAAAGATCGGCAGCGCCAGATCGTTGATGCTAAGGCCAGATTCCTGGAACATTGCGCGCATGGAAGCGCTTTTACGCAGCCTTCTCGGGCGCTGGATCAGATTAAATTCAGACATGTTCACACAACTTATTTGGATGAAAATAGTGACTACAGTTTACTCTTTTTCACGTCGGGTAATGAAGAATGTGTGCTGCTGAGAGGCGGAGACGGGAGATAAAAAAGTCCCGCCGGGCGGCGGGACGGGTGAATATTACTCTTTAATAACCGGATGCTGATCGACCAGGTTGCGGCGTTTAGCCTCAAGGCGTGCGATCTCGGCATCAATATCTTCAATCTTCTGTTCGATATTGTCGTGATGCTCCTGCAGGATCTCACGGGCTTCATCCAGGTCAGATGCCGCAGGCGTGGCGCCACGCAGCGGTTTGTTCGCCGTCTCTTTCATATAGAGACCAGTGATCAGACCCACGACAGCAACCACCATCAGATAGTAGGCAGGCATATAAAGGTTGTTGCTGGCTTCTACTGCCCAGGCAGTCACGGTCGGCGTCAGACCAGCAACCAGAATCGAAATGTTGAATGCGCTGGCCAGCGCGCTATAGCGAATATGCGTCGGGAACATCGCCGGCAGCGACGAGGCCATCACGCCGGTAAAGGCGTTGAGGATCACCGCCAGCAGCAGCAGGCCGGCAAAAATCAGGCCCAACACGTTACTGTTAATCAGCGTAAACGCCGGGATCGCACAGAAGAACAGCGCAATACTGCCGAGGATAACAAATGGACGACGACCGAAGCGGTCACTCAGCATGCCCATGATCGGCTGTACAAACAGCATACCCATCATGATGGCGATGATAATCAGCACCCCATGATCTTCCGAGTAGTGCAGGTTGTGCGACAGGTAGCTCGGCATGTAGGTCAGCAGCATGTAGTAGGTCACGTTGGTGGCAAGCACCAGACCGATACAGGCCAGCAGGCTTTTCCAGTGTTTGGTGGCGATCTCTTTGAACGACACTTTCGGGCCATCGCGCAGGCCGTCACGGTCACCCTGCTCCAGACCATCAACGTGCTGCTGGAAAGCCGGGGTCTCTTCCAGCGCATGGCGCAGATAGAGGCCAATCAGGCCCAGCGGCAGCGCCAGGAAGAACGGCACGCGCCAGCCCCACTCAAGGAAGTTAGCTTCGCCGATGATGGTCGAGAGCAGCACCACAACGCCTGCACCCAGCACGAAACCGGCGATAGAGCCGAAGTCGAGCCAGCTGCCCATAAAGCCGCGTTTACGGTCCGGGGAGTACTCTGCAACAAAAATCGATGCCCCGGTATACTCACCGCCGACTGAAAAGCCCTGGGCCATTTTGGCCAGCAGCAGCAGAATCGGTGCCCAGATGCCAATTGAGGCGTAGGAGGGGATCAGGCCGATACAGAAGGTACTGATCGACATAATAACAATGGTGATAGAGAGAATTTTCTGGCGGCCATACTTATCGCCCAGCATGCCGAAGAACAGACCACCCAGCGGACGGATCAGGAACGGAACAGAAAAAGTACCCAGCGCTGCGATCATCTGCACGCCCGGAGATGCATCAGGGAAAAAGACTTTACCCAGCGCATAGGCAACGAAGCCATAGACACCAAAATCGAACCACTCCATCGCATTACCCAGCGATGCCGCAGTAATAGCCTTGCGTAAGCGGGCGTCATCAATAATGGTGACGTCATCCAGCCCGATAGGTTTTACACGCTTCCTACGTAATTTCATGATGTTACCCTGTATTGGAATTCGAAAAATCCTCAACGCCGCCGGCTGTCTGCTATCAACTCAGTCCGCGGCGTTGAGAAAATTAAAGCATAGCCGTGAAAACGGGTTTTTCCCTGGCCAGCCATAGCAATTATTACCCAGGTAATTATTGCGAACCGCGACAGAGTATACCGTTTTTATGTGATATTTGTCATGTTTTAGCCATTAAGTGGTTACTTTTTAGCTAATTATGTGGTCGTAAAGCGGTGTCAGAGGGGTAAAAAATATTTTACTTTTTTTGACATAACCCGCATGTTACGCGGGCTGTGGCGAGGTCAGTGCGGTGCAGAGACGACATCGGTCAGCGGCTGACTGCCATGCTCCTTCAGCCAGCGCAGAAAGGTCTGACTGGCGACAGGGCGGGCATAAAAATAGCCCTGAATAAACGTGACCTGACGCTGCTGCAGATAGGCGAGCTGCAGCGCGGTTTCCACTCCTTCGCCCAGCACCTCCAGTTTCAGCTTGTGGCAGAGATTGATAATCGCATCCAGCACCGGCGTTTCGATCTCCAGCCCTTCAATGGCATTGATAAAGCCGCGATCGATCTTCAGGTAGTCGAGCGGGAAGGTCATCAGATAGGAGAGGGAGCAGTGTCCGGTGCCAAAATCGTCGATAGCAACTTTCATGCCCTGCGCCTGCAGAAAGCGCAGCTTGTGCGCCACCGCTTCGCCATCCTGAATCAGGCTGCGCTCGGTAAGTTCAAGCGTGAGCAGCATCTGCTTGTCGCGGATAGCGTGCGCAAATTGCATGATATCCTCAGTAAATTCTGCATGCTGCAGATGATCTGCCGCCAGATTAAATCCGAGGTGAAAACCTGGCATCACCGGCCAGCGGGCGATATCTTCACTCATCAGTTCCAGCAGGTGGCGGGTGAGATCGACAATCATCCCCTCCGACTCCGCATGCGTAATGAAAATATCGGGCCGCACCATCTCCCCATCGGGAAGCTGCCAGCGCAGCAGCGCTTCGGCGCCTGAGCAGCGCGCCAGGGTGTTGCTGTACACCGGCTGATAGTAAACCGAAAACTGACGGTTACGCATAGCGCGGCGGATTTCATCGGCCCAGGAGATACGCCGGCGCAGCCAGTTTGCCGTCAGTATCATCAGCATGATTGAGAAGATTGAGGCCATCGGCAGGAAGATAAACAGCGCCTGCCGCCAGGCGGCGATCAGCTCTGCCGGTGGCACGGTTACGCTGACGCGAATAGGGTAATGCTGCGAGGCACTCTGAAACTGGGTGCTTTGCATATAGTGTTCAGCGGGCATTTTAGGGTTGCCGCTGGCGATAATCGCGCCTTCGCTGAACTGCAGGCTCATCTGATAGCCGCGGGACTCTCCCATGGCATGCATAAAGTCCATCAGATACTGGCCATCAATAACGGCCCAGAAGCCGCTGCTGTCCGGTAGCTGACGCACGAAAATCACCGCCGGACGATGTGGTACGCCTGAGGTGCCCGGCAGTGAGAGGCTCCAGCCGGCTTTACCCGTTACCGGCAGCGGACGCATTATCATTGATTCAAGCGCGCCGTGATTAACGCCGTAAGCGGAGGAGCAGGTGATGTTATCGCCCTGCAGCATCCCCACCGAACGAAAGTAGGCGTTAAGCGTGCCGATACGCTGCAGGTGTTTTTCGATATCGCTGCAGCTCTGATGCTGGTATTGCTGCAGTTCGGCGATCATACCCCAGGCGTTGTCGCTCATTTTCTCCGCCTGAGCCAGCAGAATATTGGCTGTTGCCACCTGCTGCTGCCTGACCATATGGCGCGCTTCAATCGCCGTACAGACGATGCCCAGCACCAGCGGCAGCAGTCCGGCGCAGACAATATAGAGCCAGCCAAAATCACGACGTTTTTTACGCAGAGGCACCAGACTCTCCTCGGTGGGGTTAGGCATTCATCAGCCGCGCCAGCAGCATAGCATCTTCTTTACGCTCTGCAGGGCTGCGAATCGTCCGTGATGCCAGCAGCCGGCGCTAACGATCGCTGCCCGTTGCGCTTATCGCCCACTTTTTTCCGCTCAATTTGCGTTTATCCAGCGGATAAATCGTGTTTTTACGGTTAAAAGCAGCGATAAAGAGGGATTGATCGCTAAACGCAAAACGGTGGCGGGGCCGGATGCTATTTGATCTGCCGCTGCGGCTCGCGTCGTTTCAGGCGCGGCCTGCCGGTGCCAAGCATGATCGCCAGCCGGCTGCCGCCCGGCGTGGTTTCCATCAGAATTTTTGTGACGCTGGTCAGCGGCACCGACAGCAGCATGCCGACCGGCCCCAGTAGCCAGCCCCAGAAAATCAGCGACAGAAAAACCACCAGCGTAGAGAGGCCCAGCCCGCGCCCCATAAGACGCGGTTCCAGCATGTTGCCAAATACCATATGGATTGCGCTGAACAAAAATGCGACCAGCATCGCATCGTAAATATCATTCAGCACCAGCGCCTGAATAAACGGCGGGATACCGGCGATAATCGGGCCGATATTGGGAATAAAATTGAGTATAAAAGCGACCACCCCCCAGAAGAGCGCAAACTTCACGTCCAGCAGCAGCAGAACCAGCCATACCGAAAATCCGGTTATCAGGCTTACCAGCGTTTTCAGAGCCAGATAGTGGGTGACGCCTTTTAGCGCTTTGTGCAGGCCGGCAATACGGATCTGCGGATTAGTGAGGGCATTACGCATTTTATAAGGCAGGTGGTGCACTTCAAATAGCATAAACACCACCGTCAGGATCAGCAGCACAATATTGGTCATCGCGCCGGAAAACTGTGCCAGTACCGTGGTCGCCATGTTCATGATCAGATTCGGGTCAAAGTGCTGCGCCAGCGTTTCGGTTGAAATATTAATATGAAAACCTGCCGCCAGATGCTGGATGACCGTCAGCTTTTGCTCCAGCATGGTGCGGATCTGCGGATAGGTATCGCTGAATTCACCGACTGAGCTTGCCAGCACGGCGACCAGCAGCAGCATCATAATAAAGATCACGGTAATCACCAGTGAGATAGCGACGCCGCGGCGTAGCCCACGACGCATCAGCGAGCTGACCAGCGGGTTGAGCACGATGGCCAGAAAACTGGCGAGCAGAAAGGGGACGAGTATGTCTGATGCGGCGCGGATGCCTGCCAGAATAATCACTAACATCGCCAGCTTGACCAGAATGTTCTGGCCAATTCTCTCCTGCGGCTTTTCGTTCATTGCTGCTCCTGCGGGGAATTTTTCTGATCCAAGTGTAGCTGAAGGCGGGTAAGAGATTGTTTATACACGTGCAGGCAGGGAAGACGCCAGGGCACAGCGCCAGAAACAGAGCTACGATCCAGGGCGTTCAGCAGATGCATACCCTCTGAAAAGGCGTATAGTTAATTTTCTGTTATCAAATGCCTGTCGTGAGCGCGATTATCTATGCCTGACCTGCCTGCTGCTGCGGAACAGAGCCGTCTCCGGCTGAATCTGCAGATTCTTTCTATTGTGAAATTTAATTTCGCCACCTATCTGACTATCGGGCTGCCGCTGGCGGTGCTGCCTGGGTTCGTCCATGACAATCTGGGATATAGCGCGTTCTGGGCCGGGGTAGTGATCAGCCTGCAGTATATCGCTACGCTGCTCAGCCGGCCGTATGCCGGACGCTTTGCCGACAGCTGGGGCCCCAAGCGCGTGGTGGTGCTGGGTCTGGCAGGTAGCCTGCTGAGCGGACTCTGTATGCTCTTCTCCGCCCTGGCACAGGAGCAGGCGCTGCTCAGCCTGACGCTGCTCTGCCTGGGGCGCATTATTCTCGGCGTCGGTCAGAGCTTTTGCGGCACCGGGACGTCGCTGTGGGGCGTGGCGAAAGCGGGTTCTCTGCATATCGGGCGCGTCATCTCCTGGAACGGCATTGTCACCTACGGCGCCATGGCGCTGGGTGCGCCGCTGGGGGTTGCGCTGTTTCGCAGCGGCGGGCTGCTGCAGCTCTCGGTAGTCATTGTGGCCATCAGCCTGCTGGCGATGGTGCTGGCGCTGCCGCGTGCGGCGGTTAAAGGCAGTAAAGCGCGCCCGCTGCCGTTCCGTGCGGTGCTGGGAAAAATATATGGCTATGGCGTGCTGCTGGCGATGGGATCGGCCGGATTTGGCGTGATTGCGACCTTTATTACCCTGTTCTACCGCGAACGTGGCTGGGAAGGGGCGGCGTTTGCCCTGACGCTGTTCAGCAGCGCGTTCGTGGGCATGCGCCTGCTGTTTCCGGATGCGATTAACAAATGGGGCGGGCTGCGCGTTGCCAGCGTCTGCTTTGCCATCGAAGCGGCGGGCCTCTTTCTGGTCGCAGGCGCGGTCGATCCGTGGATGGCGAAGCTGGGGGCCTTTCTGACCGGCGCAGGCTTTTCTCTGGTATTTCCGGCTATCGGCGTCGTCGCGGTCAAAGCGGTGCCGCAGCAGAATCAGGGCAGCGCGCTGGCAACCTATACCGCCTTTATGGATCTGGCGCTGGGCATTACGGGACCCCTTGCTGGCCTGATCATGAGCTATGCCGGCGTGTCGCAGGTCTATCTGCTGACGGCGCTGCTGGTCTGCGTCGCGCTGGGCTACACGCTCTATATGCTGAAATCCCGCCAGCCGGAGAGCGCGGAGACGCCATAAAAAAAAGGCCCCGACCGGGGCCAGCAACGGCAAAAGTATCCCGAAGGGACACAGATAAGGATCGCTGAGCACCTCGTGCAGGCAGAGATACTGATGAAAAGCAGGAGAACATTTGTTTCAAAATAAGTAAATAATGAAATGTAAAAGAGTAGATCCGCTTCGCAAAAATACGCCGGCAATGCTATCTGCAGTATCAGATCTTTTGCCTGAGATAACTGAGAAACGCCCCGCCAGCCAGAAAAAATGCGATCCAGCCCGCTAAAAGAAAATCTTCCAAAAAAGATTATTTGAAAAATTTATTTCATTGTAATAGCTTCATAGCACGCTTTTCATTTCACCTGCCCGGGTAGCCTGGCGCTAACCCTTTGCTGCCTGCAGGGCCCTTTACATCAATGAGGCATCGACATGACTATTATTGGAAACTTTATCGGTGGCAGCATCACGCACAGCGCCAGTAATGAAACCATTCCGGTTTACGATCCGGCAACCGGCAAAGTGGTGCGTGAGCTGACGCAAAGCACCGCTGCAGAAGTTGAGCAGGCGATTGCGGTAGCGCACGCTGCCTTTCCGGAATGGTCGAAAACCGCGCCGCTGCGTCGTGCACGCGTCATGTTCAATTTCAAAGCGCTGATGGAAAAGCACCGTGATGAGCTGGCAGCCCTGATTGTCTCAGAACATGGCAAGGTCTGGTCAGATGCGCTCGGTGAGCTGACGCGCGGTATTGAGGTGATTGAGTTTGCCTGCGGCATTCCGCACCTGCTGAAAGGCGAAAACTCACCGGCCGTTGGCACCGGCGTTGACAGCTATTCACTGATGCAACCGGTGGGCGTGGTGGCAGGCATTACGCCATTTAACTTCCCGGCGATGGTGCCACTCTGGATGTTCCCGATTGCGCTGGCGTGCGGAAATACCTTTATTCTCAAACCACCGGCTCTGGATCCGTCCGCATCGGTGCGTATGGCGGAGCTGCTGAAAGAAGCGGGCCTGCCAGATGGCGTATTCAACGTTGTGCACTCATCTAATGATGATGCAGAGCAGCTGTATAAAGATCCGCGCATCGCGGCCGTCAGTTTTGTCGGCTCGTCCGGCGTTGCGGAGCACATCTATAAAACGGCCAGCGCGCACGGCAAACGCGTACAGGCGTTTGGCGCAGCCAAAAACCACGCTATCGTCATGCCGGATGCCGATCTGGATGCCACCGTTAATGCCATTATGGGCGGTGCGTTTGGCTCAGCGGGCGAGCGCTGCATGGCGCTGCCGGTGGTGGTTGCCGTCGGCGATGATACCGCGGACAAACTGATTGCCCGCCTGACGCCGCTGATCAAAGCGCTGCGCGTAGGGCCCGGCATGCAGCAGGGCGCAGAAGAAAATGAGATGGGTCCGGTGGTCTCTGCCGCCCATCAGAAAAAAGTGCTCGGCTACATCGATAAAGGTGAGCAGGAGGGGGCGAAGCTGGTGGTCGATGGCCGGACTCTCCGGGTCGCGGGTCATGAAGAGGGCTACTATGTAGGCGGCACGCTGTTCGATAACGTCACCTCCGATATGGTGATCTGGCGCGAGGAGATCTTTGGTCCGGTGCTGAGCATCATGCGCGCCAGCGACTACAGCAGCGCACTGCAGCTGGTTAACAGCCATGAGTTTGGCAATGGCAGCGCCATCTTTACCAGCAACGGCCACACCGCGCGCGAGTTTATTCAGAACGTTGAGGCAGGCATGGTGGGCGTAAACGTTCCGGTGCCGGTTCCTATGGCTTTCCACAGCTTTGGCGGCTGGAAACGTTCCGTGTTTGGTGCGCTGAATGTGCATGGCCCGGATGGCGTACGCTTTTATACGCGGATGAAAACCGCCACCGTACGCTGGCCCAGCGGTCAGCAGACCGTATCGGAATTCAGTATGCCGACGCTGGGTTAAGGCAGTTGACAGGAGGAAAGCATGTCCCTGATTTCAAAAGCACAGCAGCCTGACAGCAGCGGTCGTATTCAGCACGTCACGCCGCAGAGCGCGGGCTGGGAATACGTTGGCTTTGCGGCTTACCTGTTAAAGCAGGGCGAGACGCTGACGCTGCAGAGTGATGAGAAAGAGCTCTGCCTGGTGCTGGTTGCCGGGCGGGCGTCGGTTAAAACCCGTCACGCTGCTTTTGCCGGTATCGGCAAGCGCATGTCGCCGTTTGAGCGGACTCCCCCCTGGTCAGTCTATGTGCCGCACCACGATCAGGCGGAGATCACCGCAGAAACCGATCTCGAACTGGCCGTATGCAGCGCACCGGGGCATGGCGATCTGCCGGCCCGGCTTATTCCGCCAGAAGAGGTAGGGATAGAGCATCGCGGCAAAGGGCGTAATCAGCGCCTGGTGCACAATATTTTGCCGGATAACAAAGCGGCGGACAGCCTGCTGGTGGTGGAGGTTTATACCGGTGAAGGGGCGACCAGCTCCTGGCCAAGCCATAAGCATGATGATAAAGCGAGCCCGGATGAGACCTATCTGGAGGAGACCTACTATCATCGCTTTGATCCGGAGCCCGGTTTTGCTATGCAGCGGGTCTATACCGACGATCGCTCGCTGGATGTCTGTATGGCACCCGGCAACCGCGATGTGGTCATGGTGCCACGCGGTTACCACCCGGTCGCCACGCTGGCGGGCTATGACAACTACTATC
Organism: Pantoea sp. SYBGC1; assembly: GCF_057197005.1. Classification (NCBI taxonomy): domain Bacteria; kingdom Pseudomonadati; phylum Pseudomonadota; class Gammaproteobacteria; order Enterobacterales; family Erwiniaceae; genus Pantoea; species Pantoea sp. SYBGC1. Next base: position 72,825 of record NZ_JBXUNM010000009.1, on the reverse strand, counting down.
TCAACGTGATGGCGGGACCGGTACGGCAGTGGAAATTTACCTGGGAGAAAGATCACGCCTGGGTAAACAGCGATAGCTATCCACGCAGCCGCTGAGTCGCGGTATGGAGGATAAGAGGGCAGCCAGCGCGCTGCCCTTTTTTACGGGTGCAGTTATTCCGGCTCGCTGCTGTTAGTCAGCGCCAGCGACACGGCCAGCGTCTGCGCCAGGCAGAGTGAGGCAACCTGAGAACGGAATCCATCAACCTGCGCTTCACGTACCACAAAGCAGACGTCGCTGAAGGCGGCCAGCGGGCTGACCTGACTGTCGGTGATGGCAATCTGATGCGCGCCGCGCCGGGCACCCAGCTCGACCAGCTCAACAGCTTCGCGGGCGTAGGGCGAGTAGCTGATAGCGATAACCACATCTTTAGGATTCACCATGCTCAGCTGCTCGGTAAACATGCCGCCGAGACCGTCAATCAGGAACGCGCGGCGCTCAAGGTGCCGCAGCGCATACACCAGATAGGAAGCCACGCTGAAGGAGCGGCGCAGGCCAATAATGTAGATATTCTCCGCCTCATTCAGCATCTGTACCGCTTTGTTGAGCTGTTCAGGGTTAATCTGCATCGCCAGCTGCTGCAGGGCCTGGCTGTTAACCATGGTGAAGACGTTGAGGATCTCCATCGGGCTTTCCGGCGAACTGGCGCTATCGTCGGTAGCCGTCTGGCGAAACAGGCGCGCGCGCTCGGTATAATTAACGGTCTCTTCCATCAGATGCTGACGAAATACCTGTTTCATTTCATTGAAGCCGCTGAAGCCAAAAGCGTTGGCAAAACGGATCAGCGTGGAGGGTGGTACATCAGCCTGCTGAGCGATAGAGGCGACGGTATCAAAGGCAATGCTGTTGCTGTTATCGAGAATATAACGAGCCACCTGCTTCAGACGCTTGCTCAGCGTCTCGTAGCGACGACGAATATCGTCCTGTAGCAGAGTGAGCTGGGTTGGATTATTGGTCATTGCTTCGGCCCGCTTACAAAAGAAAAATGGCTGGATAATGAGCGCTATAGTACCAGATGGATGGAAAATTTCATTCAATTGTCATCAGCAGCGCATCTATTTCATTGGATTATGCAATACCTCACAAAACCGCGTGGTGGCGGTGCGGTTTGCGGTGAGGTTATCGGATCCGGAAAGAGAGATGCAGGGGGGAAACAGCTGAAGCAGAGGGTTGCACCCTCTCCGCCAGGGGAGAGGGTGTACGGAAACCGCGCCCGCCGGACCTACCCGCGCGCCGCGCGCCAGTAGCCGATCAGCCGCAGATAGTTGCCTTTTACCGTCTCAATCAGCGTCTGGTCATCCAGCTCGCCTTTCAGCCACTGACGTGACGGCTGACCAAAGATGGTGCGTCCGACGGCAAATCCTTTTACCCACTCCGCCTGCGCCGCCGCGGCAAAGCCCGCCTTGAGCTTATCTTCCGGCGCGTCCAGGCCAAGCAGCAGTATGCCGCGACAATACGGATCCTGCTGTTCAATCAGCGCACCTATTGCCTGCCAGCTCTCTGCAGAGAGCGGCGGCAGTTTCCACCAGTCGGGCTGAATACCGAGGCTGTAGAAGTGGCTCAGCATCTCATGATAGTAAGACTCGTTATGATCCGGATTGCTCTCCGGCAGGATCACCTCTACCAGCAGCTCATGCCCGCTCTTGTTACAGCCGCGCCAGACATCCAGCAGCAGTGCATCCTGCTCATCGCGCAGCTCAGCGCTGTCGTGCGGATGGTAAAACACCAGACACTTCACCACGTGCTCCGCCGGCCAGTCGATCAGCTGCGAACCGATATTGCCATGCTCCAGGCGCAGCGGTCGCGATCCGGGCTGCTCAATCGGACGACCAATCCACCACTTTTTGCCGGTAATTGCGTTCAGCGCCTTCTGCCCGTAGGTGGTATCGGCCAGAATGCCGCTCTTTTCATTCAGGCCCGCTTCTGCCGCCGCCTCCTGCGCCGCCTGCAGCAGCAGCAGTTTCAACTGCGGAATGCGCGCCTCGCTGACGCCCGCTTCCTGCGCCATATCAGCCAGCTGTTTGCGATGGTCAAAGGCGAATACATTCAGCTCCGGCCACTGCTGCCGACGCGTGGTGACCCGGTGCAGGTGAGTAAGGCGCGTATCGCGATCCGGTCGTTTGACCTCACGGTCGCGGCTGAGGAAATCATCCAGCTCCGCTTTGGTGGGCATTGCCGGCGCGCAGCCGTGCCGCGACACCACCAGTGCGCCACAGGCATTCGCGTAGCGACACGCCTGCTCCCAGCTCTCATCGTTCAGCCAGCCGCGCAGCAGACCAGACATAAATGCGTCGCCCGCACCCAGCACGTTCAGCACTTCAACCTGCACGCCGCTCTGCAGCCGGGTCTGTTCCCAGCTGTCCGGAATATCGCCCTCAAATACCACGCAGCCCAGCGGACCACGCTTGCACACCAGCGTGGCCTGGCTTGCCTGACGCACATTTTTCAGCGCCGTCAGCGTATCGGTACTGCCGCCGGCAATGTGAAACTCCTCTTCAGTGCCGACGATAAGGTCAAAATAGTGCAGCACTTCCTGCAGCTGGCGGGTTACCTGGCCCGATTCAATAAAGCGCGTCTCACCGTCGCCCAATGAGGTCAGGCCCCACAATACCGGCCGATAGTCGATATCCAGCGCGGTACGCAGCCCGTTGCGGCGGGCAATATCCAGCGCTTTCAGCACGGCGGCGCGGGTATCCGGATGGGAAAGGTGCGTGCCGGTAATCGCGACCGCGCGTGAAGAGGTAATGAACGCCTCCTGAATATCATCCGGCACCAGTCCCATATCCGCGCAGTTATCGCGATAGAAAATCAGCGGAAAGGTCTCTTCATCTTTAATGCCGAGGATCACCAGTCCGGTCAGACGCGTTTTATCGGTGATCAGGCCGTCAGTATTACAGCCGACGCGCTGCAGCTCTTCACGTAAAAAACGGCCGTTATGTTCATCGCCGACGCGCGCCAGCATCGCAGATTTCAGCCCCTGAATAGCTGTGCCATACGCCACGTTGCCTGAGGATCCCCCCAGATATTTATTAAAGCTGGTCATATCCTCTAAGCGCGAGCCGATTTGCTGACCATAGAGATCAACGGCGATGCGTCCGATACAAATCACATCAAGCCGCTTCTGTTGTGTACTCATACCTATAGTTTCCTTCTGTGATAAGCAGGCACGAACATCATCACCCATTTCGGGTACGCTGCTGTCGGGTTCTCAGAATGCCTGACTGGCTGGAAAGTCAGTATGAGGAATGAATATTTCATAAACAACATAAAATGAAACATACATCTTTATTTTGTGAGCCAGGTAAAATTACCGCTTTACGCAACAGAGCAGGGGTAACGTCATAAACAGGTGCGGCATCTCCGGGCTGTGAAGCCGATCGCAGGAAATATCAGGTAAATAGCAGAAGCTTTTCGGGTGAAACAAAAGTTCACATCGGCGTCACGCTTTCTGGCTTCGTTCCACTTTAGCCACGCAGAAACGGCTGCTCAGCCACTTTACTCTGCTGAATTTGATCTCCATCGCAAAATGAAATGTTTCTTCTGTAATTGTATTTTATGGAAAAAATATTTGTTTATAATCGCCGCATGTTTCACTTATGCGCGGGGCAGCCAGAGAGCCTGCTCCGGGTCGCGAGGCTCCTCTGCGGATGCCGGCAAGTAAAGGAAAAAAGATATGGGCACGATCAGACTGACAACGGCACAGGCGCTGGTGAAGTTTCTCGATAATCAGTATCTGAATGTCGATGGCGCAGAGAGCAAGTTTGTGAAAGGCGTGTTCGCCATTTTCGGCCACGGTAACGTACTCGGCATGGGTCAGGCGCTGGAGCAGGATAGCGGCGATCTGATTGTGTATCAGGGACGCAACGAGCAGGGTATGGCGCATGCCGCGACCGGCTTTGCCAAACAGTCGCTGCGCCGTCAAATTATCGCCTGTACCTCGTCGGTAGGCCCGGGCGCGGCCAACATGATTACCGCTGCGGCAACCGCCACGGCCAACCGTATTCCGCTGCTGCTGCTCCCCGGAGATGTGTTTGCGACCCGCCAGCCCGATCCGGTGCTGCAGCAGATTGAGCAGAGCCACGATTTAAGTATCAGTACCAATGATGCTTTCCGCGCCGTCAGCAAATACTGGGACCGCATCAGCCGCCCGGAGCAGCTGATGTCCGCCTGTATTAACGCCATGCGCGTGCTGACCGATCCCGCCGAAACCGGTGCAGTGACGCTCGCGTTGCCGCAGGATGTACAGGGCGAAGCGTGGGATTTCCCGGACTACTTCTTTCAGAAGCGCGTGCATCGGCTCGATCGCCGTCTTCCTTCTCCAGCGCAGCTTGAGGCAGCGCTGGCGCTGATTGCGCGCAAGCGCAAACCGCTGATTGTGGTGGGCGGTGGCGTCAAATACTCGGGAGCGGGTGAGGCGCTGCTGAAGTTTGCTGAGCGCTTCGCGATTCCGTTTGCGGAAACGCAGGCGGGCAAGGGTACGCTGAGTTCCGAACATCCGCTGAACCTGGGAGGCGTGGGGGAAACCGGCTCTCTGGCCGCTAACCTGCTGGCGAAAGAGGCCGATCTGGTTATCGGTATCGGCACCCGCTACACCGACTTCACCACCGCGTCAAAGTGGATTTTCCGGCATCCGGAGGTCAGCTTCCTTAATCTTAACGTCAGCAACTTCGACAGCTACAAGCTCGATGGCGTGCAGCTGCTCGCCGATGCGCGCGAAGGGCTGACCGCGCTGACGCACCAGCTGCAGGGCTTTGAAAGCCACTGGGGCGATCAGATAGCAGAGGCGCAGCGTCAGCTGCGGCAGGAGACGCAGCGCGTCTATGCTGCCACCTGGAACAGCGATGATTTCGTTCCGGAAATTGCCGACCATATCGATCGCGACGCGCTGTTTGCCGAATTTCAGCGTCTGACTCAATCCGTGCTGACGCAGAGCAGCGTGCTCGGTACGCTGAACGAGCAGCTGCCGGACGACGCGGTTATTGTGGCCGCAGCGGGCAGCCTGCCGGGCGATCTGCAGCGCGTCTGGCGCACCCGCAGTTACAACGACTATCACGTGGAGTATGGCTACTCCTGCATGGGCTATGAAGTCAACGCCGCGCTGGGAGCAAAGCTGGCCCAGCCGCAGCGTGAGGTCTATGCCATGGTGGGTGATGGCTCTTTCATGATGCTGCACTCAGAGCTGGTGACGTCGATTCAGGAGGGCGCGAAGATCAACGTCATCCTGCTGGATAACATGACCAACGGCTGCATTAACAACCTGCAGATGGAACACGGTATGGACAGCTTTACGACCGAATTCCGCTTCCGTAATCCGGAAGGGGGGCGGCTCGATGGCGGCTTTGTGCCGGTGGATTTTGCAGCCATTGCTGCCGGATACGGCTGCAAAACCTACCGCGTCACCACGCTTGAGCAGCTGAAGGCGGCGCTGGCCGACGCACAGCAGCAAAGCGTCTCCACCCTGATTGATATCAAAGTGCTGCCAAAAACCATGGTGCACAAATATTTCAGCTGGTGGAACGTCGGCGTAGCGCAAACCTCTGAATCTGAGCGTACGCAGCAGGTCGCTGACAAGCTGAATCAGCACATTCAGCAGGCACGTAAATATTAACGCTTCTGGCCGGCGCAGATCGGCCGTCTTATCTCTTATCTGACTCTACAGGTGTAATCATGACGCTCAAACTCGGGGTAATCGGGACCGGTGCAATTGGTCAGGAGCATATCCGTCGCTGTAACAACGTACTGCAGGGCGCAAAAGTGGTGGCGGTTTCCGACATCAACGTTGAGGGAGCCCGTGCGGCGCTGCAGCGGCTGAATATCAGCGCGGAGGTTTATCAGGATGGTCATCAGGTGATCGCCTCGCCAGAGGTTGACGCCATTCTGGTGACCTCCTGGGACCCGACGCATGAAGAGTTTACGCTGGCGGCTATCGCCGCAGGCAAGCCGGTATTCTGTGAAAAGCCGCTGGCAATGAGTGCGGAAGGCTGCCGTCGTATTGTGGATGCGGAAATTCAGCACGGCAAAAGGCTGGTGCAGGTGGGCTTTATGCGCCCGTATGACGCGGGCTACCGCGCCCTGAAAAAAGTGATTACTGAAGGTGAGATTGGCGAACCGCTGATGCTGCACTGTGCGCACCGTAATCAGAGCGTGGGTGAGAACTACACCACCGACATGGCTATTACCAACACGCTGATCCACGAGCTGGATGTGCTGCGCTGGCTGACGGAAGATGACTATAAATCGGTGCAGGTGGTCTTTCCGCGCGTCACGTCAAAATCGCATGCGCAGCTGAAGGATCCGCAGATTGTGCTGTTTGAAACGCAGAAAGGGATCCGCATCGATGTGGAGATCTTCGTGAACTGCGCCTATGGCTACGATATCCAGTGTGAAGTGGTGGGAGAAGAGGGCATCGCCCGTCTGCCGGAGCCGTCGGCGATCCAGACGCGTAAGAACGCACGCCTCGGTACGCCGCTGCTGACCGACTGGAAAGATCGCTTTATCGACGCCTATGACGTCGAGCTGCAGGCGTTTATCAACGATGTTAAAGCCGGTGAGCTTACCGGACCTTCCGCATGGGATGGCTTTGCCGCTTCCGTAGCAGCTGACGCCTGCCTGAAAGCGCAGAACAGCGGCGCGATTGAGCCGGTTGAAATGCCACCGCGTCCGGCATTTTACAGCAAATAACCTGCTACTTTTTTTTGCGGCGGCGCGGCTGCTCCGCTGCCCTGATTCCGGGATCTGAAGATGAACAAAGAGAATGTAAAGCTGGCGATAGCGCCGATCGGCTGGACCAATGACGACATGCCCGATCTGGGCAAAGAGAATACGTTCCAGCAGACGGTGAGTGAAATGGCGCTGGCCGGTTTTACCGGCAGCGAAGTCGGCAGTAAATACCCGCGCGATCCGGCGATTCTGAAGCCGATGCTCGATATCCGCGGTATTGAGATCTGCAACGCATGGTTCAGCACCTTTTTTGCTAACGGCGATAAGGCGAAGACCATCGATGAGTTCATCAACCATATGAACTTCCTGCATGCGATGGGCGCGCGCGTTATCGGCTGTTCAGAGCAGAGCAAAAGTATTCAGGGCACCACCCTGGCCGTGTTTGAGCAGAAACCGGTGTTCAGCGATGAAGAGTGGCGTCTGACGGCAGAAGGCTATAACGAACTGGCGCAGCTTGCCGCAGAAAAGGGCATGCGCGTGACGCTGCACCACCATATGGGAACCGGGATCCAGACGCCGGAAGAGATTGACCGTTTTATGGCGCTGACTCATGACAGCGTAGGCCTGCTCTATGATACCGGCCATATTTACTACTCTGAAGGATCGCAGCAGGCGATGCTGGACGTACTGACCACGCATCTGCCGCGTATTTTCCACGTGCATCTGAAAGATGTCCGCGACGAAGTGGTGGCTGAAGTGCGCGGGAAATCCCTGTCGTTTCTTGATGGCGTGAAGAAAGGCACCTTCACCGTGCCGGGAGATGGTGCGATCGATTTCGCGCCGGTGTTTAAAATTCTCGACGAGGCGGGCTATAAAGGCTGGATGGTGGTAGAGGCGGAGCAGGATCCGGCTATCGCCAACCCGTTTGAATATGCGGTAAAAGCGCGCAAATATATCCGCGAACACGCCGGACTCTGACCGCTGCTCTGTGCCAGCGCCGCTGCCGCTTCTGTAGGGCAGCGGCGCTGTCCTGTTATTCCCGTACTCTCTTCCTGATTCTGTTATCCGGCGACATAAAAAGCCCCGCAGCAAGTGCGGGGCCGGTAATGCGGGATACAGACCTTACGATGCGAGCGAAAGCGCCGGCTTCTGGCTGTTGCGCGCCAGCCACTCGCTGATGCGCGCCTGCTGGGCCGTGTTCAGCCACATACCCTGCTTGGTACGGCGCCAGATAGCATCATCCAGTTCACGTACCCACTCGTTTTTGACCAGATAACGCAGTTCAGCTTCATAGAACTCATGGCCAAAATTCTCGCCCAGATCGGTCAGGCTGGTGGCACCCTCAAGCAGCATTTCGGTACGGCTGCCGTAGGTGCGGGCATAGTGCCGCGCCATGTTTTCGCTGATAAACGGATAGCGGCGACGCAGGCCGGCAGCGTAGTCCTCACGCGTACCGGAGAAATCACCACCCGGCAGCACGGCGTTTTTTGTCCAGGCCGGGCCGGCGTTCGGATAGTATTTCGCCAGTTTCTCCATCGCATGCTCTGCCAGCTTGCGATAGGTAGTCAGCTTGCCGCCAAACACCGACAGCAGCGGCGCCTCGCCGTTATCATCACGCACGTCCAGCGTATAGTCGCGGGTGATCGCCTGCGGTGAATCTGACTCATCATCACACAGCGGACGCACGCCGGAGTAGCTCCAGACGATATCATCTGAGGTCAGCTGCTTTTTGAAGTGCGCGTTAAACACCTTCAGCAGATAGCGCGTCTCTTCCTCATCAATCTTGACGTTTTTCGGATCGCCTTTGTACTCAACGTCGGTGGTACCGATGATAGAGAACTCATCCATCCACGGAATAACAAACACGATACGGTTATCTTCGTTCTGCAGAATATAAGCCTGCTTTTCAGTGTGCACGCGCGGCACCACGATATGGCTGCCTTTAATAAGGCGAATGCCATACGGAGATTTCAGCTTCAGACCGTCGTCAAACAGCTGTTTAACCCATGGACCGGCTGCATTAACCAGGCCTTTAGCGCGCCAGGTCAGAATTTTGCCGGTATCGACCTCTTCTGCCTCAACCATCCACATGCCGCCTTCACGCCATGCGCGGTTAACGCGGGTGCGGGTGCGCACTTCGCCACCTTTACGCTCAACTTCCTGCGCGTTCAGCACCACCATGCGGGCATCATCTACCCAGCAGTCGGAATATTCAAAACCGCGCGTAATTTCCGGCTTCAGCGCCGACTCCGCGCCAAAGCGCAGACCTTTACTGCCCGGCAGCGTAGTGCGTTTGCCGAGGCGGTCATACATAAACAGGCCCATACGGATCATCCACGCCGGACGCAGGTGCGGGCGGTGCGGCAGGCGGAAGCGCATCGGGAAAGCGATATGCGGCGCCATTTTTAACAGCACTTCACGCTCAGCCAGCGCTTCGCCAACCAGACGAAACTCGTAGTGCTCAAGGTAGCGCAGGCCGCCGTGAATCAGTTTGGAACTGGCGGAGGAGGTGGCACACGCCAGATCCCGCGCCTCCAGCATCAGCACAGACAGTCCGCGTCCTGCAGCGTCCACTGCAATGCCGGCTCCGTTGATGCCGCCGCCGATCACGATCAGGTCTTTGGTTTCCACGTCATCTCCTCCGATGTTCGGAATAGTTCTAAAATGTTCGTTTTCGAGCGTAATAATAATCGGAAACCAACATTTTCGCCAGTCTTTAACGCAATAAAAACATTCCTGCGTGATGCAGCTAACATTCCGGCAGGAAAAAAAACAGATAACCCTTTTCTTTATCAGGTTATGGCACCTGTTTCTCAGGGTAAACTAGGCGCAAACAGAACAGCGAAATGAGAGATAACGATGGAAACCTTCGAGTGTATTAACGTTCAGCAGGCAAACGCGCAGCTGGCGCAGGGCGCGCAGTTAGTCGATATTCGCGATCCACAGAGTTTCGCCCTGGGGCATGCCGCTAGCGCGCAGCATCTTTCCAGTGACAACCTGGCGGACTTTATCGCGCAGGCGCGCCGCGATCTGCCGGTGCTGGTGATGTGTTATCACGGCAACAGCAGCAAAGGCGCCGCACAGTTTCTGCTGGGGCAGGGTTTCAGTGAGGTGTACAGCATTGATGGCGGGTTTGACGCCTGGCGTGCAGCGTTTCCTGCGCAGACCGCGGTAGCCTCTGACCCGCTATCTTAAGGAGAGCGCAGCATGATGCGTATTACCCGGTTCAGCCACGCCCGCATCGCGCAGGCGTTTGTGGATTATATGGCGACGCGCGGTGTGACGCTGCGCATAGAGCAGGAAAGTCACTTCGTGATCGTGCTGGATGATGAGAGCCAGCTGCAGATGGTCGAAAACGAACTTGCGCAATTCGTTCGCGACCCTAATCACCCGCGCTATCAGGCGGCCAGCTGGCGCAGCGGCAGCACCCGCAGCGGGCTGCACTATGAGCGCAGCAACGTCTGGGCCACGATTCGCGAACGCGCCGGACCGCTGACGCTTTCGGTGATGGCGCTCTGCGTCGCGGTGTTTATTCTGATGCAGATTGCGGGTGATGATGTCGCGCTGGCCTGGCTGGGCTGGCCGGCTGACGCCTCACAATATTTTCAGGTCTGGCGCTGGTTCAGCCATGCGCTGCTGCACTTTTCGCTGCTGCATATCCTGTTCAACCTGATGTGGTGGTGGTATCTCGGCGGAGCGGTCGAGAAGCGACTCGGCAGCGGCAAGCTGTTTGTGATTATGCTGATCTCTGCGCTGCTCAGCGGCTGGATGCAGGCCAAATTCAGCGGCGTGCTGTTTGGCGGTCTCTCGGGTGTGGTCTATGCGCTGATGGGTTATTGCTGGCTGCGCGGCGAGCGCGATCCCGAAAGCGGTATTTATCTGGAGCGCGGACTGATTGGTTTCGCTATTGTATGGCTGGTGATTGGCTGGTACGGCGCATTTGGTCTGGCAATTGCTAATGCCGCGCACGTGACCGGCCTGCTGGTCGGGCTGGCTATGGCGTTTGTGGATACGCGCCACGCTGCCCGTCATCAGAGATAAAAAGAACACGGCTGCAAGCCGAGGAGAGAGATGTGAAGCAGACGCAACGTCATGACGCCATTATCGATCTGGTCCGGCGTCAGGGGTATGTCAGTACGGAAGAGCTGGTTGAGCATTTTGCGGTCAGTCCGCAGACCATCCGCCGGGATTTAAACGATCTGGCCGATCAGAATAAAATTCAGCGCCATCATGGCGGCGCGGCGCTCCCCTCCAGTTCGGAAAATACCGCCTGGCAGGATCGTAAAATGATGTGGTCGGCAGAAAAGGCACGCATCGCCGCGCGCGTGGCCAGTCAGATCCCGGATGGCGCAACGCTGTTTATTGATATCGGTACTACACCCGAAGCGGTTGCCCATGCGCTGCTGAACCATAACGATCTGCGGATTGTCACGAACAACCTGAACGTTGCCATTCTGCTGATGGGCAAGCCCGATTTCCGGGTGATCATCGCTGGCGGAGAAGTGCGCACGCGTGACGGCGGGATCATGGGCGAAGCCACGCTCGACTTTATCTCGCAGTTCCGCCTCGACTACGGCATTCTCGGTATCAGCGGCATTGATATGGATGGCTCGCTGCTGGAGTTTGACTACCATGAAGTCCGGACCAAACGGGCCATCATCGACAATTCGCGCTGCGTAATGCTGGTCGTGGATCACTCAAAGTTCGGGCGTAACGCTATGGTCAATCTGGGCAATATGGGACTGATTGATTACATATTTACCGATCAGAAGCCTCCCGCCAGCGTGCTTAAAGTGATTGAGCAGCATGAGGTCCATCTCGAACTCTGCTGATCCTGCGCCGGGCCACGCGCCCGGCAGCTATTTTTTGCCTCTCCCTTCCGATCCGGTCGCTTTTTTCACCAGGCGCGACTTTACTTATCCTTTTGATCTCTATCCGCCAGCCCGGACGCGAAAGGAGCGTTGATGTCTCTCAATAAACTGGATCAGGCCGCAGAAGCGGCGGGAATTGCCTTGCGTTTTGTGAATGCCAGAGGGGAAAAGGAAACCATCAGCGATGAGACCAAAGAGGCGCTGCTGGCGGTGATGGAGGCGCCGGCAGGTAAAGCGCCGCCGGTGCCGCCGGTGCAGGTCTTTGTGGCACGCGCCCGGCGCGAGCTTGCGGTGGGTGGCAAAGGTGAATTTGCCTGGCAGCTGACCACTGAGCAGGGTAAAAGCCACAGCGGTACGGTACAGGGCGGTGAGGTGCTGACGCTGCCGCCGCGTCTGACGCAGGGCTATCATCAGCTCAGCCTGCGTAAAGGGCGTCAGGAGTGGCAGTCGCGCCTGATTATTGCGCCGCGTCGCTGCTACCTGCCTGAACCGCTGGCACAGGGAGAAAAACGCTGGGGTGCGCTGGTGCAGCTCTATACGCTGCGCTCAGAGCAGAACTGGGGTATCGGTGACTTTGGCGATTTAAAACGGATGCTGGAGCAGGTGGCGGCGCACGGCGGCGACTTTATTGGTCTTAACCCGCTGCATGCGCTCTATCCGGCTCAGCCCGACCTCGCCAGCCCCTATAGCCCGGCGTCGCGCCGCTGGCTGAATATTCTCTATATTGATGTCAGCCAGGTGGCAGCGTTTCAGCAGAGCGCCGCGGCACAGCGCTGGTGGAAAAGTGCGAAAACCCGCAAGGCGCTGGAGAAGGCGCGCGCGGTGGAGGCGGTTGACTATGCGGCGGTGGCGGCACTCAAGCTGGAGGCGCTGCGTCTGGCCTGGCAGCAGTATCAGCCGCAGGCGGCAGAGGAAGCGGATTACCAGGCGTTTCTGACGGCGGGCGGTGACGCGCTGCGTTACCAGGCTGCGTTTGATGGCATCCTGACTGAGCGCAGCGGGCAGGATGAGCAGGGGTGGGGCTGGGAAACCTGGCCGGAGGGCTTGCGCAGTGCCGCGCAGCCGGAAGTCCAGGCCTGGTGTACGCAGCATGAAGAGGAGATTGGCTTCTGGAGCTGGCTGCAGTGGCTGGCGCATCAGCAGTTCAGTGACTGCTGGCAGCGCAGTCAGGAGCTGGGTATGGCGGTGGGCCTTTACCGCGACCTGGCGGTAGGTGTGGCTGAACATAGTGCCGAAACCTGGCAGGATCCGCAGCTGTATAAACTTGGCGCCTCGGTCGGCGCGCCGCCCGATCCGCTGGGACCGCTGGGACAAAACTGGGGGCTGCCGCCGCTCGATCCGCACGTGCTGCGCGCGCGTGGCTATCAGCCGTTTATCGACCTGCTGCGCGCGAATATGCGCGACTGCGGCGCGCTGCGCATCGACCATGTGATGTCGCTGCTGCGACTGTGGTGGATCCCGCACGGGGAAGGCGCGGATAAAGGCGCCTACGTCTCCTATCCGGTAGAGGATCTGCTGGCGGTGCTGGCGCTGGAGAGCCAGCGGATGCGCTGCATGGTGATTGGCGAAGATCTCGGCACCGTGCCGCAGGAAATTGTCAAACTGCTGCGCGACAGCGGGGTTTTCTCCTGGAAGGTGCTGTTCTTCGAGCAGGAAAAAGAGGGGCGCTATCGCCTGCCCGACAGCTATCCGCCGCAGTCCATCGCCAGTGCCAGCACGCACGATCTGCCGACGCTGAGCGGTTTCTGGCAGGCGGACGATCTGGCGCTGGGCGAGAAGCTGGGTATGTATAAAGGCAGCACGCTGCAGTCGCTGCAGGCGCAGCGCGTGGAACAGAAACAGGCGCTGCTGGATGCGCTGCATCAGGCCGGGGCCATGCCGCCGCGTAGTGCAAAGCAGGCGGAAAAACAGGCGCTGACGCCGGCGTTTAATCAGGCCATCCATCGCTTTCTGGCGCTTACCCGCAGCGCGCTGCTCGGCCTGCAGCCGGAGGACTGGATGGGCATGACAACGCCGGTTAATGTGCCGGGCACAACAGACGAGTATCCTAACTGGCGACGTAAGTGGAGCTTTACGCTGGAAGAGGCGTTTGCGGATAAGAGCGTGAAGAAACTGCTGAAAACGGTAAGCGAGGCGCGTAAAGCGTAGTTAAAGCGCGGCAGCGCAGGGCGCTGCCGCATAAACTATCAGTAGTAGGAGTGTTCGCCGCGCTGGTGTTCAGTGAGATCGCGAACCCCTTTCAGCTCCGGGAAAGCAGCCAGCAGCTCTTTCTCAATGCCATCTTTCAGCGTGACATCAATCATCGAGCAGCCGTTACAGCCGCCGCCAAACTGCAGCACGGCGATGCCATCATCGGTGATCTCCATCAGCGACACGCGGCCGCCGTGGCTGGCCAGCTGCGGATTGATCTGCGCCTGCAGCAGATATTCAACCCGCTCTGCCATCGGCGCATCGTCAGAAACTTTACGCATTTTCGCGTTTGGCGCTTTCAGGGTCAGCTGAGAGCCGAGATTATCCGTAACGAAGTCAATCTCTGCATCTTCAAGATAGGGTGCGCTCAGCTCATCCACATAGGCAGAGAGTTTATCGAACTTCAGTTCGGTATCCGTTGCTTCTACCGCATCAGGCGGGCAGTAGGAGACGCCGCACTCGGCGGTTGGCGTACCCGGGTTAATAACGAATACGCGGATCTGGGTGCCATCTTCCTGTTTTGACAGCAGTTTTGCGAAATGCTCTTGCGCAGTATCAGTAATACGGATCATGGCGATTGCTCAATAGTTGACTAAATTACCTGGTTATAATACGCCCAACACCGACGCTCTACAAGGTACGGCACAGGCAGCCAATATGGATGCTGGCGGCGCCCTCCGCCTGCAGCAGGCGGCTGATTTCCGCTACGGTGCTGCCGGTGGTGACCACATCATCAATCAGCAGGATATGGCGATCCTGCACCGGCATTTCAAGGCGGAACGCGCTGCGCAGATTATGACGACGCGCGCGGGCGTTAAGCTGATGCTGGGTGCTGCCGCGACGTATCCGGCTGACACCTTCACGATACTCACACCGCAGCCAGCGTGCCAGCGGCTGCGCAAGCAGCGCTGACTGATTAAAGCCGCGCTGCCAGGCGCGCTGATGATGCAGCGGCACGCTCAGCACCAGATCGAACGCCGTAGCGGGTTCATTCCGGCGCGTTGTTAACAATTTTAACAAAAGCAGCCGCGCCAGCATCACCCTGAGTGCGATCGCGCCGGAAAATTTCAGCTGCTGTACCCAGTTACTCAGCGGCGGGGTGTAATCGCTGACGCAGGTTAAGCGGTGCCACGGCGGCGGCTTTTTCAGGCAGCGGCCGCAGCGCTGCGCTGTAGTGGCTGGCAGGCCGCAGCAGGGGCAGAGTGCCGGCAGGAGCGGCAGCTGATGCAGGCAGAGGCTGCACAGCCCGTGGTGTGCAATCTGCAGCGGAAGATGGCATAGCCAGCAGCGGGCCGGGGTTGATAGCATAGCGACCTCTTTTTCACTTTTCGGGAGTGTAACCGATGAGTTCGCTTTACTGGCACACCACGGGCGCGGGCGATCGCGATCTTGTGCTGCTGCACGGCTGGGGGCTGAATGCCGAAGTGTGGCAACACATTGTTCCGCGACTCAGCCCCCATTTTCGCCTGCATCTGGTGGATCTGCCCGGGTTTGGCCGCAGCGCAGCGGCCGGCCCGCTGACGCTGATGCAGATGGCGCAACAGCTGCTGCCGCAGCTGCCTGAGCGCGCCACGCTGCTGGGCTGGTCACTGGGCGGGCTGGTTGCCAGCCAGCTGGCGCTGCTGCAGCCGGCGCGCGTTTCTGCATTGATCAGCGTAGCCTCCTCGCCCTGTTTTACCGCGCAGGCGGAGTGGCCGGGGATTAAGCCCGACACCCTGACCGGTTTTCAGCAGCAGCTCAGTGACGATTTCCGGCGCACCGTTGAGCGCTTTCTGGCACTACAGACCATGGGGACAGAAAATGCGCGTCAGGATGCGCGTCAGCTGAAAGAGGTGGTGCTGTCGCAGCCGATGCCGTCAGTAGCGGCGCTGCAGAGCGGGCTGGAGATCCTGCGGCAGAGCGATTTGCGCCCGGCGCTGGACGCTCTCAGCGTGCCGTTTCTGCGCCTGTATGGGGCGCTGGATGGGCTGGTACCGCGACGTATTGCCGGCGAACTGGATGCGCGCTGGCCCGGCTCTCCGTCAGTGATCATGGAAAAGGCGGCGCATGCGCCGTTTATCTCACACCCTGAGGCGTTCTGCGGGCACGTGACGCAGTTTATCCACGCAGCCACATAAACTGCCAGGCAGCGAGCGTCACCGGCGCGCTGCCCTCCACCTTTTGCCCGCTGACGATATCCTGGTAGTGTCGTGCCTGCGGCAGCGTGGCGGTAATTTCACGGCTGCTCAGGTTAAACAGGCACAGCAGCCCCTCTTCATCTGGCGCGTGGCGGCGAAACAGCAGGATGGCATTGTCGCTCTCCAGCAGAGTCATGGCGTTATCGGGATGAAATGCGGGCTGACGGGTGCGCAGCTGGATCAGCGCACTCAGCCGTTCAAACACCTGCTGACGCAGCCAGTCGCCGCCGCTGATCCACTGCTCCATTTCGCGCAGGCTATATTTTTCGCGATTGATGGCGCGGTTGTGGCCGGCAGCGCGCACCCCTTCGTTATCGTTACGCGAGCCGAGGATGCTCTGAATATAAATCGCGGGCACGCCCGGAAATGCCAGCAGAATGGCGTGCGCCAGCAGGAAACGGCGCAGGCGCGTCTCATCATCATCGGTCTGATGGTTGAGCGCATCGAGATAGGTCACGTTGATTTCATAGGGGCTGGTGGTGCCGTCGGGGTTATTTTTATATGACACCAGCGCGCCTTCCAGCGCCAGCTCACGCACCAGGGCAACAATTTCAGGCTCTGACAGAATGCCACGCGCCGGATTCAGGCCGATACCGTCGTGCGAGGCGAGAAAGTTAAAAAAGGTGGTGCTGCCGCTGCCAGGCGTCAGCGAGGCGGCCCACTGACGCAGCGCGCGCGCTGAACCGGCGTGGATCGCCTGCAGCACCAGCGGCGGCAGAGAAAACTGATACACCATCTGCGCTTCATCATCCCCGCGGCCAAAGTAGCTGATGTTATCCTGGTGCGGCACGTTGGTTTCCGTGATGATCACCGTGCCCGGCGCAACAACATCGGCGACGGCGCGGAACAGCTTCACCAGCAAATGGGTTTTATGCAGGTGAATGCAGCGCGTGCCCGGCGTTTTCCACATATAGCCCACCGCATCCAGCCGCACATAATCCGCACCTTTTTTCAGGTAGTCGAGCAGCACGCCGATCATACGGATCAGCACATCCGGGCTGGCGAAGTTAAGATCGATCTGATCGGCGCTGAAGGTGGTCCAGATATAGCGCGTGCTGCCGTCGGCCAGGGTAAAAGGCGTGAGCAGCGGCGAAGTGCGCGGGCGGGTTACGGCGCTGAGATCGGTGGCCGGTGGCATACTGATAAAAAAATCATCCCAGCCCGGGTCCTGCGCCAGATAGTGACGAAACCAGGCGCTGTGTGCCGAAATATGGTTGCAGACAAAGTCGAACATCAGTCGCGTCTGACTGTGCAGTGCCGCAATCTGCTGCCAGTCACCGCAGATCGGATTGACTTTGTGGTAGTCGATAACCGAAAAGCCATCATCGGACGAGTAGGGAAAGAATGGCAGCAGGTGTACCAGGTTAAAGGCAGACTGCAGGTGCTGCTGATAAAAGCGCGTAAAGCTGGCGAGGGTGGGCTGCTCCGGCTCACGAAACTGATCGGCGTAGGTGATGAGCACCACATCTTTCTCATCCCAGTGCGCTTTACGTGGCAGCTTGACGCTGTCGCGCGCGGCGCGGATATGTGACAGCAGACGCTCGCGCGCGATGGCGGGCAGGTCTCCTTCATAGATCTCATCGAGCAGGGCGTTGATTTTATCCATCAGATTGTCAGGCCACGCGGAAGGTCAGTGGATCACACAGATTTTTTCAGCGTAGCCTGACGGGACAATTTCGCAACCTGTTACCTGCAGCCATTTGCCGGCTGCAGGCAGATTAGCAGGCTGAAATCAGCGCTTTTTACCAAAAGCCGCAGCCAGCGCATCGCCCATGGCGCTGTTGCCTGCAGGCGCAGGCTTGCCGCGCCCTTTGGCCGGATTTGCCGCGCGCGCCGGTTCTCTGGCAGCAGGCCGGCTACCGCTGCGCGCATTGCTCTCACCCGGCTGTTCATCCAGACGCATAGTGAGCGCAATACGTTTACGCTGCAGATCCACTTCCATGACTTTGACCTTCACGATATCGCCTGCTTTCACCACCTGATGCGGATCTTCCACAAACCGATCGGAGAGAGAGGAGATATGCACCAGTCCATCCTGATGTACGCCGATATCCACAAAGGCACCAAAGTTCGTCACGTTGGTTACGGCGCCTTCCAGAATCATGCCGGGCAGCAGATCGTTCATGGTTTCCACGCCTTCGGCAAACTGCGCGGTTTTGAACTCAGGACGCGGATCGCGGCCCGGCTTTTCCAGCTCTTTGATGATATCGGTCACGGTAGGCAGACCAAAGCGTTCATCGGTAAAGTCGCGCGCGTTCAGATTGCGCAGGCTGCCGGGATTGCCCATCAGCGCATCCAGCGCCTGCTCAGTGGCAGAGAGAATACGCTCCACCAGCGGATACGCTTCCGGATGCACCGTAGAGGCATCCAGCGGATTGTCGCCGTGATTGATGCGCAGAAAGCCGGCGCACTGTTCAAATGCTTTTGGTCCGAGGCGGCTCACTTTCAGCAGCTGCTGACGGTTCTGAAAACGCCCGTTTTCATCACGCCAGCCCACAATATTCTGCGCCATCATGCGCGTCAGGCCCGCTACGCGCGTAAGCAGGGCGACCGAGGCGGTGTTGAGATCGACGCCAACGGCGTTAACGCAATCTTCAACCACGGCATCCAGCTTTTTCGCCAGCTGGCTCTGACTGACATCATGCTGATACTGGCCCACACCAATCGATTTAGGGTCAATTTTGACCAGC
This sequence comes from Pantoea sp. SYBGC1, assembly GCF_057197005.1. Taxonomy (NCBI): domain Bacteria; kingdom Pseudomonadati; phylum Pseudomonadota; class Gammaproteobacteria; order Enterobacterales; family Erwiniaceae; genus Pantoea; species Pantoea sp. SYBGC1. Next base: position 54,198 of record NZ_JBXUNM010000009.1, on the reverse strand, counting down.
TCGGCCAGCGGATCCTGCAGGCGACGGGCAATAGAGACCGCACCGCGCAGCGATACGTCGAGGTCAGGAAACTCCAGAGCCGCCAGTTCCGAGGCGGAGTAGACAGAGGCACCCGCTTCACTGACGATCACTTTTTGCGCGCTGACCTGCGGAAACTGTTTCTGCACATCGAGGAAAAAGCGCTCGGTTTCGCGCGAGGCGGTGCCGTTACCAATCGCCACCAGCTCAACCTGATGCTTTACGCAGAGCGCCGCGACGGCCGCCGCCGCTTTCGCCGCCTGACCGGTGTGCGGGTAGACCGTATCGGTGGCCACCAGTTTACCGGTCGCATCGACTACGGCAACCTTCACACCGGTGCGCAGGCCGGGGTCAAGCCCCATTGTGGCGCGCATACCGGCCGGAGCGGCCATCAGCAGATCGTGCAGATTGCGGGCAAAGACGTTGATCGCTTCATCTTCAGCCCGTTCACGGATGGTTCCCATCAGTTCGGTTTCGAGATGCAGCAGCACCTTGATGCGCCATGTCCAGCTCACCACTGCTTTGCGCCAGCTGTCAGCCGGCGCATTATTCAGACGCAGACCCAGGTGATCGGCAATCAGCGTTTCGCCATAGCTTTCACGCGGCGCCTCTTCAGACTGCGGGTCGGCATTCAGCGACAGCTGCAGTACGCCTTCGTTGCGGCCGCGAAACATCGCCAGTGCGCGGTGCGAAGGCACGCTGCTCAGCGCTTCGTGGTGATCAAAATAGTCGCGGAATTTAGCGCCCGCCTCTTCTTTGCCCTCAACGACACGTGCTACCAGATGGGCATTTTTCCACAGATAGTCGCGCACTTTTGCCAGCAGCGCGGCGTCTTCAGCAAACCGCTCCATCAGGATATAGCGTGCGCCATCGAGCGCGGCGCGCGTATCCGCCACGCCTTTATCCGCATCCACAAAGCCTGCGGCTACCGCTTCCGGCTGCTGCGAGGGATCGTTCCACAATGTGTCAGCCAGCGGTTCGAGGCCCGCTTCAATGGCGATCTGGCCACGCGTACGGCGCTTCTGCTTGTAAGGCAGATAGAGATCTTCCAGCTCGGTTTTACTCAGCGTGCTGTTGATAGCCTGCGCCAGTTCCGGCGAGAGTTTGCCCTGATCGTCAATCGATTTCAGAATTGACTGGCGGCGATCGTCCAGCTCGCGCAGATAGCTCAGGCGGCTCTCCAGCGCGCGCAGCTGGGTATCATCCAGCCCGCCGGTGACTTCCTTACGGTAACGTGCAATAAAGGGGACGGTATTCCCTTCATCCAGCAGGCGTACGGCGGCATCAACCTGTTCGGCGCGTGCCTGCAGCTCACCTGCGATAATCTGGCTCAGCGAATCTTTCATCATCAGTAACGATCTTGCTTATCCGGGGTTAAAAACAGGGGACAGTTATACGGACTGAGGGCGTAAATTGCCAGCCAGCCGGGCGGCAATCCATCTTTTTCTGAATCACGCCCGCATCTTGCTGCCTGCGGCAGCGTCGCTTATCAATTTGCGCGTAAGACCTCGCCCAATCGGGCGGGGATATAAGCGCGGTAACTGCGTAACATTCCCTGGCCTTCTTACATAATGTGCCGTAATATGTAAAGCATGAAGCGCGCATATAAATACAGATTCTATCCAACACCCGATCAGGTTGAGTTACTGGCTCAAACGTTCGGTTGTGTGCGTTTTGTCTATAACAGCATTCTTCGCTGGCGCACCGATGCTTATTACGAACGGCAAGAGAAGATCGGCTATACACAAGCCAGCGCACGATTAACCGCACTGAAAAAAGAGCCAGATTTTGCCTGGCTCAATGACGTTTCCAGCGTGCCATTACAGCAAGCCCTGCGCCACCAACAAGCCGCCTTTTCTAACTTCTTTGCAGGTCGGGCAAAGTATCCGACATTCAAAAGCAAGCGCCATAAACAGGCCGCTACGCTGACTGATGCCGCGTTTAAATACCGCGACGGCAGGTTGTACATGGCAAAGAGCAAAGCGCCTTTAGACGTGCGCTGGAGTCGCCCTTTGCCGTCCGTGCCGTCTACCGTCACCGTGTCCAGAGATTCAGCGGGACGCTACTTTGTTTCGTGCCTCTGCAGGTTTGAACCTGTATCACTGCCGATCACCGCGTCCACGGTCGGCATTGATGTTGGTTTAAAAGATTTGTTCGTCACCGATACCGGATTCAAAACCGGCAATCCCCGCCATACCGCTAAATATGCGAAGCGATTAGCCCTGCTACAGCGACGTCTGAGCAGGAAACAAAAAGGCTCAAAGAACCGCGCCAAAGCCCGCGCCAGAGTCGCCCGCATTCACGCGAAAATTGCTGATTGCCGCCTGGATAACCTGCACAAGCTATCCCGCAAACTCATTAACGAGAATCAAGTTGTTTGCGTCGAATCCCTGAAAGTGAAGAATATGATCCGCAACCCGAAACTATCCAGAGCGATAGCAGACGCGGGCTGGGGCGAATTTGTTCGCCAGCTTGAATATAAGGGCGAATGGTCGGGGCGATCCGTGGTCGCCATTGACCAGTTTTTCCCGTCCTCAAAACGCTGTAGCGGTTGCGGCTATACCATGCCAGAGATGGCGCTTAACGTTCGTTCGTGGATCTGCCCTGAGTGCGGGGCTAACCATGATCGTGACGTAAACGCCGCGAAGAATATAAAAGCGGTCGGGCTGACCGCGTTAGCCCACGGAGCGACTGTAAACCCTGAAGCCGCGTAATGCGGCTCAGGCAGGTTGCGTTGAAGTGGGAATCCTCGCCCTTTAGGGCGGGGAGCAGTCAATGTACGCAGCTGGCGACCTGCAAAACTGACATAAATGAGCCGATGTAATGAAAACTCAACTGATTACCCGCGAAGGCTACAACAAGCTGCGCGCCGAGCACGATCATCTGTGGAATGAGAAGCGTCCGGAGATCACCCGTATCGTTTCCTGGGCCGCCAGCCTCGGCGATCGGTCAGAAAACGCGGACTATACCTACAACAAACGGCTGCTGCGGCAGATTGACCGGCGGGTACGCTACCTGCGCAAATGCCTCGCTGAGCTAAAAATTGTTGATTACGCTCCGCAGCAGGAGGGCAAAGTCTTTTTCGGTGCGTGGGTAGAGGTGGAGAATGAGCAGGGGGAACAAAAGCGTTTTCGCATCGTCGGACCGGATGAAATCTATGGCGATAATGTGAAAGAGTACATCTCGATCGATTCACCTATGGCGCGGGCGCTGATCAAAAAAGAGGTCGATGATGAGGTCACCGTTAACACGCCTGAAGGACAAAAGATCTGGTTTGTGAATCAGATTACCTATCACGACAAGGCGTAAGTGAACTGCACTGCGCGTGGTGAGCCACAGGCAGCGCAGTCCGCTGTACAGCGCTTACTTGCCCGGCACCGTTGCGGTAGTGGTTGAGGTGCTGCTGCCATTACCATCGCCACCGCCCATGGTAGCCAGCGCCACGCCCAGCAGTGCTGCTACTGCGCCCACGCCAATTGCATCCGAGTTGCCTTTTGCCGTCGTTGACGCCTGCGCACCAGCGGCTTCACCGACTGACGTTGCCGCCTGAACCTGGGTAAGGCTGGAGAGAACCAGCGCGCTCAGCAGAACAACTTTTTTCATTTTTCTTCTCCACATGACACCGATCGGGTCGATACAGCAGAAGTGTCGGAGATCATCAGGTCGGGCGAAAGTAGTGTTTACTCGCTGATTTAACTGTCTTTATTTATAAATGGTCTTGGATTGTGCCGCCGCTGGCACTCTTCCGAGAGCGTTATCAGGCGCTAACCAGAATCTGCGCAGTTTTGTGCTGCCGGCGGTCTGCTATCCCGCTGAATTGATGTGAAAGCGCAGGACAGGCTCTGGCAGAGCGGGAAAAATACGGTCGAGCCACGCGCAGTGAGAAAAAGTGCCGTTTTTTCAGACAAGCGCTAATCGGGGTAAAATCGGGTGGCAAAAGCGGGAGCGGAGCCGCATTCCAGGCAAGAAATTAAATATAAGCTCCTGTTTAATATGCTTTGTAACAATTTCGCTTAGAATATAAACCATAAATATCTGTCACAGACGGGTCCCTTATCCTCACAATATTGCTTCAGGCAATGGCGCCTTTGGGAGTTGAACATGCAAGAGAACTACAAAATTCTGGTCGTTGATGACGATATGCGTCTGCGCGCGCTGCTGGAACGCTATCTCACCGAACAGGGCTTTCAGGTGCGCAGTGTCGCTAATGCTGAACAGATGGATCGCCTGCTGACGCGTGAATCGTTTCATCTGATGGTGCTGGATTTAATGCTGCCGGGCGAAGATGGCCTCTCTATCTGTCGCCGTCTGCGCAGCCAGAGCAACCCGATGCCGATTATCATGGTGACGGCTAAGGGTGAAGAGGTTGACCGCATTGTCGGGCTGGAAATCGGGGCGGATGACTATATTCCCAAGCCGTTTAACCCGCGTGAACTACTGGCGCGGATCCGCGCGGTGCTGCGTCGTCAGGCCAACGAGCTGCCGGGTGCGCCTTCACAGGAAGAGGCGGTTATCGCCTTTGGCAAATTCAAACTGAACCTCGGCACGCGTGAAATGTTCCGTGAAGATGAGCCTATGCCGCTGACCAGCGGTGAATTTGCCGTGCTGAAAGCGCTGGTGAGTCATCCGCGTGAGCCGCTTTCGCGTGACAAGCTGATGAACCTGGCGCGCGGGCGTGAATACAGCGCCATGGAACGCTCAATCGACGTGCAGATTTCACGCCTGCGCCGCATGGTGGAAGAAGATCCCGCGCATCCGCGCTATATCCAGACCGTCTGGGGTCTGGGCTACGTCTTTGTGCCGGACGGCAGTAAAGCATGAGGCGACTGCGCTTCTCGCCCCGCAGCTCCTTTGCCCGCACCCTGCTGCTGATCGTTACCCTGCTGTTCGTCAGCCTGGTAACGACGTATCTGGTGGTGCTGAACTTCGCTATTCTTCCCAGCCTGCAGCAGTTTAATAAGGTGCTGGCCTACGAAGTGCGTATGCTGATGACCGATCGGCTGCAGCTGGAAGACGGGACGCAGCTGGAAGTGCCACCCGCTTTCCGGCGCGAAATTTACCGCGAGCTGGGGATTTCGCTTTATACCAACGCGGCGGCAGAAGAGAGCGGGCTGCGCTGGGCGCAGCACTATGAGTTTCTGAGTGAGCAGATGGCGCAGCAGCTGGGTGGCCCGACCGATGTGCGCGTCGAGGTCAACAAAAACTCGCCGGTTGTCTGGCTGAAAACCTGGCTTTCGCCCGATATCTGGGTGCGGGTGCCGCTGACGGAAATTCATCAGGGTGACTTCTCGCCGCTGTTCCGCTACACGCTGGCGATTATGCTGCTGGCGATTGGCGGAGCCTGGCTGTTTATCCGGATGCAAAACCGGCCGCTGGTGGATCTGGAGCACGCGGCACTGCAGGTGGGCAAAGGCATTATTCCGCCGCCGCTGCGTGAGTATGGGGCCTCTGAAGTGCGTTCAGTGACGCGCGCCTTTAATCAGATGGCAGCCGGCGTCAAGCAGCTGGCTGACGATCGCACCCTGCTGATGGCGGGCGTCAGTCACGATTTGCGCACGCCGCTGACGCGCATCCGTCTGGCGACTGAGATGATGGGTGAGCAGGATGGCTACCTGGCGGAGTCGATTAACAAAGATATCGAAGAGTGCAACGCCATCATCGAGCAGTTCATCGATTATCTGCGTACGGGTCAGGAGATGCAGACTGAGCGGGCCGATCTCAACAGCGTGCTGGGAGAAGTGGTTGCGGCTGAGAGCGGCTATGAACGCGAGATTGAGAATGCGGTGATGACCGATGAGCTGATGCTGAATATCAATCCGCTCTCCATTAAACGTGCGGTGGCAAATCTGGTGGTCAACGCTGCGCGATATGGTAACGGCTGGATCAAGGTCAGCAGCGGTCAGGAGCTTAATCGCGCCTGGTTCCAGGTTGATGATGATGGTCCCGGTATTAAACCCGATCAGCTGCAGCATCTGTTTCAGCCGTTTGTGCGCGGCGACAGCGCCCGCAGTACCAGCGGCACCGGGCTGGGGCTGGCGATTGTGCAGCGCATCATTGATGCGCATGAGGGATCGCTGGAGATTGGTGCCAGCGAGCGCGGCGGATTACGTATTCGCGCGTGGCTGCCGATGCCGGAAAACAGCACCGCGCTGACCAGCGTCGCGCACAGCTCCTGAGCAGACAGAAAAAAGGGCGGCAGTGATGCCGCCCGCTACAGCTGTTCAGCCGTGCTTACAGCTGCGGACCCGCCTCTACCAGCGCTTTACCCGCATCGTTGTCGGTATACTTCTCAAAGTTCGTGATAAAACGCTGTGCCAGATCCTGCGCGGCCTGCTGCCACTCCGCCTCGCTCTGCCAGCTGCGGCGCGGATCCAGCGTGGCGGCGTCCACTCCGGCCAGCTGCGTCGGGATCTGCAGATTGAACACCGGCAGTGTCTCGGTGGCGGCGTTATCCAGCTCGCCTGCCAGAATCGCGTTGATAATCGCCCGCGTATCTTTCAGTGAGTTGCGTTTGCCGCTGCCGTTCCAGCCGGTGTTAACCAGATAAGCCTGCGCGCCCGCCGCTTCCATGCGCTTAACCAGCACTTCAGCATATTGCGTTGGATGCAGGGTCAGAAATGCGGCGCCAAAGCAGGCAGAGAAGGTTGGCGTTGGCTGCGTGACGCCGCGTTCAGTACCGGCCAGCTTGGCAGTAAAGCCGGAAAGGAAATGATACTGCGTCTGCTCTGGCGTCAGCCGTGAAACCGGCGGCAGCACGCCAAACGCATCCGCCGTAAGGAAAATGACCTTTTTCGCGTGACCCGCTTTGGAAACCGGCTGCACAATGTTTTCAATGTGATTGATCGGATAGGAGACGCGGGTGTTTTCTGTTTTGCTGCCATCGGCGTAATCCACGCTGCTGTCGGCACGCACCACCACGTTTTCCAGCAGCGCATCGCGACGAATGGCGCGATAGATTTCCGGCTCTGCCTGTTCAGACAGGTTGATGGTTTTTGCATAGCAGCCGCCTTCGAAATTGAAGACGCCGTCGTCATCCCAGCCGTGCTCATCATCGCCAATCAGCTGCCGCTCAGGATCGGTGGAGAGCGTGGTCTTGCCGGTGCCGGAGAGGCCAAAGAACACGGCCACGTCGCCCGCTTTACCCACGTTCGCGGAGCAGTGCATTGAGGCGATGCCTTTCAGCGGCAGCAGATAGTTCATGATGGCGAACAGGCCTTTCTTCATTTCGCCGCCGTACCAGGTACCGCCAATCAGCTGCATGCGTTCTGTCAGGTTAAATGCAACAAAATTTTCTGAGTTCAGCCCCTGCGCCTGCCAGTCCGGATTGGTGCACTGCGCCGCGTTCATCACCACAAAATCAGGCGTGAAGCTGGCCAGTTCTTCCTCGGTCGGGCGGATAAACATGTTTTTCACAAAATGCGCCTGCCAGGCCACTTCCATGACAAAGCGTACGCTCAGACGGGAGTCAGGATTGGCACCGCAAAAGGCATCCACCACAAACAGGCGTTTGCCTGAAAGCTGCTGTGTGCAGCGATCTTTCAGCGCCTGCCAGGTCTCCTGCGAAAGCGGCTGATTATCGTTTTTACCATTGCCGGTACCATTCCACCACAGCGTATCGCGCGTCGTGTCATCGCGGACAATATATTTATCTTTCGGTGAGCGACCGGTAAAAATGCCGGTATCCACGGCGATGGCGCCGCTCTGCGTCAGGGTGCCTCGCGCATAACCCTCCAGCTCCGGGCGGGTTTCTTCCTGAAACAGCGTGTCATAGTCAGGGTTATACACCACTTCAGTAGTGCCGCTGATGCCCAGGTCGGCGAGGTCTTGCGATGTCAGGCCGTTAACGCGCATGTGACTGCTCCTTAAATCGGTACTTCATTGCATTTTTAGGGGGTGTCTGCCGCGTGGCGCACTCGGTTGCGCAGGACAGATCGCGCGCAGTGTACACATCTGAGCAGAAGCGGAAAGTGAAGATAGTTAAAAATGCGAACTGGAACGTGACAAGCGGAGAAATCGGCTACTTATAAAAGTAAAGTTAGTGAAAATTAGTTAATTTCCGTGAAAAAACATGGGGGTATAGTTTTACGCGAAACGGGCGGCGTGGCCGCCCGCAGCGGAATCAATGCAGCTGGTCGCTGTCGCTGACAGATTCATTCCGGATGGCAGCAATATCAACCGCGTCATAGACGTAGTGCGTGCCGCAATAGTCGCAGTGCATATCAATTTTGCCATCTTCCTTGAGGATCTCATCCACTTCGCTCTCTGGCAGCGTTTTAAGCACTTCACCGCAGCGCTGGCGCGAGCAGGTGCACTTAAACATAACGGGCAGCGGATCGTAAACGGTGGCTTCTTCCTGGTGATAGAGACGCCACAGCACATCGTTTGCCGGCAGCGTGATCAGCTCTTCTGCTTTCACCGTCTCCGTCAGCATGGCCAGATGATTGAAATCATCCTGACTGGTCTCCTGCGCGGGCAGCACCTGCAGTAAAATACCGGCTGCGCCCTGTTCGGTAGTACGGATAAACAGGCGGGTAGGCAGCTGCTCAGAACGCATGAAATAGTCTTCCAGACAGCCTGCCAGCGTATCCGCCTCCAGACCGACCACACCCTGATAACGTTCGCCTTTTTCTGGTGTAATGGTGATAACCAGATATCCGTTACCGGTCATCTCTTTCAGCGTGCTGCCGGGCGCAATCTCTGCACCTTCTTTCACGCGCGCCACGCCACGCAGCTCCTGGCGGTTATTGCCGTTGATCACTGCCAGCGTCAGCGGGCCGTCACCCTGCAGCTGCACCGTGATATCACCATCAAATTTTAGCGTGGCGGTCAGCAGACTGGTCGCAACCAGCAGCTCGCCCAGCAGCGTTTTTACCGGCTCTGCATAGTCATGGTTGCGGACAATTTCCTGCCAGGTATGGGAGACATTGACCAGCTCGCCGCGCACGGCAACGTTTTCGAACAGGTAACGGTGTAATTGATCTTGAACAGACATAAGTTTTCTCTCGCAGGGGTGAAAATTATTCATCACCCGACAGTTTAAATTTCATCAGATCGCGACGCTCTTTTTTATCAGGCCGGCGATCCGGATGTGGCATAGTCAGCGCGTTCAGCTTGCGCGCCAGCGCCGTTTTTTCCCGTTTTTCCACGCTGGCGGCGGTTTCGCTATACATCAGTTGCGCTTCGCTGGCGGGGCGCCGCTGGTCGCTGATGGCGTTAATGATCACCGTCCGCTCATCGTTTCCCTGTCGCAGCGTTAACTCCGCGCCCGATTCAACCAGCTTGCTGGGTTTGCTGCGCTGACCGTTATAATGAACCTTGCCACCTTCGATCATTTCACGTGCCAGCGCGCGGGTTTTATAGAAGCGCGCGGCCCACAGCCATTTATCCAGGCGTACGCCGTCGCTGATTTTCTCTTTCATAGTGGCTCCTGCTTTAACGCAGCGTTTCACCTTTACCGGCAAACGGGTCCGGCAGGGCGGCGCTGAAAAAGGGTGGCGGCCAGTCGGCGTCGGAAGCGGCTGACGCCCGGATCTCTGCGCCAGATGCTGGCCGGGCTCTTATGATCGCGTCGCGCAATATGCAACCGGCTCTGACGCGAACTCCGCAGAGGAAGAGCTGCAGATACCCGGAGATATGGGCAGAAAGTGATAAATCAAGGTGCGACGCGACGCCGCACCCTATCAGTTTAGCGTAAATGCCGGCTCCGACAGCCGTCGCAAAAATTGCGCGTCAGGGTAGCACAGAAGGGCGGAGGGTCAGAACAGCGAGCGCACACTCTGCATAGTGCTGAGATTATGGTTAAAGCATTTATCATAATATTGCTGAATTTCAGCCATGCGCAGCCGGTTACGATGGATGCGACGCAGCGTCAGCAACCCGTTCACCACTGCGGAAATCAGCAGTATCAGCATCAGCACAACGCTGCCAATGTAGCGCCATTGCGCCATAGCATCCGGTTCGTTATGCAGCATGATATGGCGTGTCCCGTTAGCGTCGGTACTCATACTGGTAATGATGCCGCTGGCGCTGAACGGCGTATGCAGCAGCATGCCCGCAATACGCTGCAGCTCGCGCCACTGCGAAGGTGCGTCCAGATCAAACAGGGAGACGGCAGGCTGCGGCTGCGTCACCAGCTGCCGGCCTTCATCGCTGATGATGAGAAAGCCGCCCGGCGGTGGGCTGTTCAGCGTTTCCGCCGCGCGACGGGTTTCACGGGAAAAGAAGGTTGAAGTCGCGGTATTCACCAGATTCTCCAGCGCTTCGGCACTGACAGGTCTTAACAGCACATTCATGCCGCTGAGTTTGCCGGTGTCCGCGCGGTGGATCAGCGAATCCCAGTCTTTCGCATTGCCCAGGTTAACCAGCGCATTTTTCAGCCGGACGCAATCCTGCTGCTGGCTGCAGAGATCCTGCGTCCTCAGCACCAGCTCGGAAAAATCATCCAGCAAAATCATGCCTGACTTCTGAATCGCTGAGGCGAGCTGCGGATTAAGCTTGGGATCGGTGCTGGTCTCCGGATGCAGCTGGCGCAGGGTGGTATCCAGCAGCGCAGCGGCCTTATCAATAATGTCAGACTGCGGCTGAGGCAGCGGAGCGGCTTTGTTCCAGTAGATAGCAGAGCAGTCAAAAGGCATATAAGCGTAGGTACGATTACTCTGGTAATTGCCTGGCACCGAGCACATACCGGTTCCCGTCACCCTGAGCACATCGCCGACGTGCAGCGGCAGGGCAGAGAGCTTATCCACGCTGTCGACCTCAAGACTTTCCGTGCCTTTGACCCAGGCCAGGCTCAGCTTGAGCGGCATACTGAGCGGGATCCAGGTCAGCAGCATTGCCAGTACCAGCAGTGAACCGCAGGTCAGTACCAGATTCTTGCGCCACCGCTGGACCGGGAAATTCCTGACCTCATCCTGCAGCGATAAAAAACGCCCCTGACGCACAACCTGACGGTTCAGATAGATATCCACTTCGGTGACCTGTCCCAGATCGTGAGCGATATAAGGCTGCCAGTGCGGCGGGTAGATGAGATCGATAATGCCCAGCGAAATGTTGCTCTGCTCCTGGTTCGATTCACCAAACAGGCCCCAGCGTTTCGGCGCACCGCGCAGGCAGTGAATATCACGCAGGCTTCTCTCACCGGGAAAACGACAGAGGAACCAGAGGCTGACGGCGATCATTATGCAGCCAGGCACCACCAGCCAGAGCAGAAGATTGCCCGGCAGCACCAGACCGAGAAAAAACAGCAAAAAAGCGCAGCTGATAACGACCGCTTCACGCGTACCGTCAGGTCGCGAAAGCTGGTACTCCTCGTGTGACTCTTTGCGCACCCGCAGTAACTCAACGTTTTCACTCTCTGCTTTACGGATAGAGGCGTTGGTACTGGCAGGCTGGATCAGCGGCGGCAGGGTAGGTTGATCAATGGCGTAGTTAACCAGCGAGTGACCATTCAGAGAGATGACCAGCGGCAGCGTCTGCGTGCGGATCAGCTCAACGTAATTTTCATCGGCAATATACTGTTCCCAGAGCGGCGGCAGATGCACTTCCACTTCATCCAGATAGTAGCGCCATTTGTGCGGATCGTCGGTTGAGAGACCGTAGCGGGTGATGGAACGGGTAACCGGGTAGACATGACTACTCTGAGCCGTCAGCGTCAGCGCTTCCGCTTCCGTGGCAAAGCGGGCGCGGGTGCGCGGCGGCTGACGTTTCGCCAGCGCAGCCAGATACTTTTCTACTGCGGTGCGCTCATCATCCGAGAGTTTGCGGCAGGGCGGACTGATAAACGGCAGCGGTCGCGCTAACGGCGGACGATGCCGCATAGCGTACCAGTAAGCGATACCTGCTAATGATGAGCCGATCAGCATCACTGTCAGGATGACAATAAAAGTGCTCATGCTCAGCTCATTCCAGCCAACGAAATGCCTTCACGTTAACGTTCTACTCCCGGCGAAAATCGTAAGATGTGTCAATTCTGGCGAGCAGAAGAGGTTCTGACAAGAAGAAACACAGATAAAATAATGCGCTAAATCATCGGATTATAAATTATTAGATTAATCCGTGACAGGATGTTAACCAGGCAATACTCAATTAAATATCGGTATTTTCTGAATTTCGCGCTGAGGCGTTGACTTACGCTTAAAACGAGCGTGCGTGTAGCGCGCCATACGGCGGGTCGCCCAATCGGGCTGCCGCTTAGCCTGCGTTGCCTGTCGCACATTTGCGCGGCCTTCGGTATGCTGGCGCTATCGCATTTCACAAGGTTGTGCAACGTCTGAGGCTGATATGACCACTCCATTGAAAAAACCTGACATCCTCAAGGTAGAAGCGGTGGCCCGCTCCCGCCTGTTTACCATTGAAGCCGTCGATCTCGCTTTCAGCAATGGTGCACGCCGCGTATATGAGCGCATGAAGCCTTCTGAACGCGAAGCGGTAATGATTGTGCCGATTCTCGGCGACGACGTTATCCTGATTCAGGAGTATGGGGTGGGGCTGGAAAGCTATGAGCTTGGTTTTCCAAAAGGGCTAATCGATCCGGGCGAAAGCGCCTTTGAGGCGGCCGACCGGGAACTCAAAGAAGAGGCTGGCTACGGCGCGACCCGTCTTGAAGCCCTCGGCAAGCTCACCATGGCACCCTCTTACTTCTCCAGCAAAATGAATATCGTGGTGGCTGAAGGGCTCTATGAAGAGAAGCTGGAAGGGGATGAGCCGGAGCCGCTGGTGGTACGGCGCTGGCCGCTAAAGAACCTGCTGGCGCTGCTGGAAGAACCTGACTTCAGCGAAGCGCGTAACGTCAGTGCGCTGTTTCTGGTGCGCGAATGGCTGGTAAAACAGGGCCGGCTTGATTACTGAATAAAAAAGGCGCCCGCAGGCGCCTGTTTATCAGAACAGCTCGTGGCTTTCGCCATTGTCCATAATGGTTGTGCCGACGTCGTGCACGCTATATTCCACCGGCTGCGTGCCGTTGATGAAATACTCCTGACGCGTATTGCCACCACCGTTAGCCAGTTTGCCGGTTGCCCGGTCGATAGTCACGGTGACCACGCCTTCCGGCGGCGTCAGCGGCTGCACCGGTACGCCCTCCAGCGCAGATTTCATATAGTCATCCCACGCCGGCTGCGCGCTCTTGGCTCCGCCCTCGTAACCGGAAATCTGATCCGGAATCGCACCTGATACGGTTGAACGTCCCAGCGCGCGTGAATCATCAAAGCCAATCCAGACTGACGTCACCACACCCGGGCCATAGCCGGAAAACCAGGCATCTTTAGAGCTGTTTGTCGTACCGGTTTTTCCGCCGATATCATTTCGCTTAAGATCGCGTCCGGCACGCCAGCCGGTACCCATCCAGCCCGGCTCGCCAAAGATATTGGAGTTAAGCGCGCTTTTGATCAGGAAAGAGAGCGGTGTATTGATCACGTGCGGCGCATACTGCTGATCGCCTGCTGGCTGCGGCTGTGCCGGAACCTGCTCCAGCGCTGGCTGTGGCACCGTCTGATTCTTCGACTCATCAGAGGTGGCGACGTTCTCCACGCTCTCTTCATTCAGGGCAACTGACTTCTTCGTATCACCATAGATCACCGGCAGATTACACTGCGGGCAGGCAATCTTAGGCTTTGTTTCAAAAATCACGCCTCCCTGCTCATCCTCAATGCGGGTGATGAAATAGGGATCAACCAGGAAACCGCCGTTTGCCATGACCGCATAGCCACGCGCCACCTGCAGCGGGGTGAATGAAGCCGCACCCAGCGCCAGCGACTCAGTATGAATAATATTTTGCGCCGGGAAGCCAAAGCGCTGCAGATATTCCGCAGCATAATCGACGCCCATCGCGCGCATGGCGCGTACCATCACCACGTTTTTAGACTCTCCCAGCCCCTGCCGTAAACGGATAGGACCGGCATAGGTTGGCGGCGAGTTTTTAGGCCGCCAGTCTGCACCTGCGCCGGCGTCCCAGCGGGAGATCGGCACATCGTTGAGGATAGAGGCCAGTGTCAGGCCACGATCCATAGCGGCGGTATAGAGGAAAGGCTTGATGTTCGATCCCACCTGGCGCAGCGCCTGGGTGGCACGGTTAAACATGCTCTGATTGAAATCGAATCCGCCCACCAGCGCGCGCACTGCGCCATCTTCCGGATTCAGCGACACCAGCGCAGAGTTCACCAGCGGGACCTGACCCAGCCACCACTCATCACCCACTTTACGTACCCAGATCTGCTGACCAGCCTGCAGCACCTGCGTGATACTGCGCGGCGTCGGGCCCTGCAGCGTGTCTGATTTATAAGGGCGCGCCCAGCGCACGCCGGAGAGCTTCAGCGCGACCGTGCTGCCATCTTTCAGTAAGGCCGTGGCCTCCTGAGCGCTGGCGCTGGTGACCACTGCGGCATTCAGCGGTCCGTAGGCGGGCAGCGTTTTCAGCGTCTTAAGAATACGCGGCTGATCCCAGCTCGTCTCACCCACTTTCCATAACACGGCGGTCGGGCCGCGATAGCCGTGGCGCATATCATAAGCCATGACGTTGTTACGCACCGCCTGCTGCGCCGCTTCCTGCAGGCGACGGGTTACGGTGGTATACACCTTGTAGCCGTCGTCATAGGCGCGGTCGCCATAACGTTTCACCATCTCCTGACGCACCATTTCGCTGAGATAAGGGGCAGAAAACGCGATCTCAGGACCGTGATAGCTGGCGGTCAGCGGCGTATTGCGGGCCTCTTCATACTGCTGCTGTGTGATGTCGTTCTGATCCAGCATGCGCGCCAGCACCACGTTACGACGCGCCAGCGCCCGGCTGTGCGAATAGAGCGGGTTAAAGGTTGAGGGCGCTTTCGGCAGGCCAGCGATCATCGCCATTTCACTCAGCGACAGCTGATCGACCGTTTTACCGAAATAGACCTGAGCCGCCGCGCCAACGCCATACGCGCGATAGCCGAGATAGATTTTATTGAGGTAGAGCTCAAGGATCTCATCTTTGCTCAGCAGCTGCTCAATGCGGATGGCCAGGAACGCTTCCTTGATTTTACGCATCAGCGTACGTTCAGGGCTCAGAAAGAAGTTACGCGCCAGCTGCTGAGTAATCGTACTGGCACCCTGCGACGCATGGCCTGACATCAGCGCGATGCTGGCGGCACGGAAAATCCCCACCGGATCGACGCCGTGATGCTCATAAAAGCGGCTATCTTCGGTCGCGATAAATGCTTTGATCAGCTCTGGCGGCATCTGCTTCAGCGTCAGCGGTACGCGGCGTTTTTCACCATACTGGGCAATCAGCTCGCCATCGGCGCTGTAAACCTGCATCGGCGTCTGCAAACGCACATCTTTCAATGTGTTCACATCGGGCAGCTGCGGCTCTATATACTTGTATAAGCCATAAACCGTACCGGCTCCCAGCAAAATGCAACACACTGCAAGAATCAATAAATACTTTACGAACTTCACCTGAGAATTCCCATCTGTTGGCGTTTGGGCAGTTTATAAACAATCGCGCGGTAGTATAAAGGCAAGCCTGACGCTTTGATATACCCGTCATTTGCCTGTCATTCAGCATAGCCGGGTTTAGCGTTTACCTTTGATGATAAGGAGATCGCGCGTATGGCTTTTCAGCGCTGGCAAATTGGACTGGATATTCAGAACAGGCACCTGTGTGCGCTGGGTATTGAACGCCGTCGTCATGGCTGGCAGCTGCGACACTGGTGGCAGCAAGCGCTGCCGCACGATACGTTACGCAACGGCGTGTTGCAAAGCTCGCCGCTGTTACAGGAGATGTTAGCGTCGTGGCGGCGGCAGCTGCCGGCGCAGTTTTCACTGCGCGTTGGCCTGCCGCCACAGCTGGTTCTGCAGCGGACCTTGCCGCTGCCCGACACCTCGCTGCGCGAACCCGCTTTAAATCGTTATGTCACTGCCGCCGCCCGCATCCTCTTTCCGGTGGAAACCGCGCTGCTGGCGTTTGACTATCAGTGTGACGCGACTGAAAACACGCTGCAGGTGACGGCGGCACGGCGGGACGTGATGACGCAGTGGCTGCAGCCGCTGCAGCAGGCGGGTCTTGAGCCTGACATCTTTGAACTGAGCACGCAGGCTCTGATGCAGGTCGCACAGCAGCTGCCGCTTGCCCTGCATACGCTGCTGATCCACCCGGCAGGCGAGCACGGGTTCTGGGTGTTTAATGATGGCGCGCTGCGCTGTGGAATCATCACAGGCGCGCTCAATTCAGACACTGTTACACAGCTCTTTCCGCAGGTATCGGACTCGTTTTGTACCTCTTCGTCAGCCCTGACCACACTACAGGCGAAGCTGTGCCTGCCGCTCTCATTATTACGCTACCAGCAGCCGCCTCTGCCCGCACAGCAGGGTGACTTTACGCTGGCGCTGGGACTGGCGCTGCGCCCCGGAGACAGCTCATGCTAAGGGTTAATCTGCTGCCGTGGCGTGAGCGGCAGTGGCAGAAGTGCTGCCGGCAGACGAAATATCTGCTGGTTACCGCGTTAACGCTGCCGCTGCTCGTTGCGCTGTTGCTGGGAGGATATAGCAGACAGCAGCTGACTCAGGCTGAAAGCGCAACAGAACAGGCCCGGCAGCGGCTGCTTGCGCTGCGGCATCTGCGCACGCAACAGCAATCACTGCTGCAGGCGCGCGACAGGCTGCTGGACTTACAGCAGCAGCGTCAGCAGGTGGCGCTGCAGTATCAGCACTGGCAACGTTTCTGGCAGCAGCTGCCGGGGCTGCTGCCGGATGCATTGTGGCTGGAGCGTATCGATCGTCAGCAGCAGCTGCTGCGCGTCGAAGGGTGGAGTGACAGCGTGGCTGCGGTGAGCGAGCTGCGCCATCGGTTGCTGGCACAGCCGCTGTTTGCCGCCGTCAGGCAGAGGGCGATAACCCGGCAGTCCGATGGCCGATACCGGTTCACGCTGCAGGCGCGGATGCGGGAGCCGCGCGATGAGTGAGCTGATGTGGCGCTATACGCTGTGGCCTTTTGCGTGGCGTGCCGGTTGCAGCGCGCTGGTTGCTGCAGCCGTGCTGCTGCTCTGGCTACTGCTGCTGCGTCCCCAGCAGCAGGCGCTGGCACAGCAGCGGACAGCGCTGACAGCGCTTACCGCGCAGCAAAGCCAGCTGCAGCAGGCGCTGCTGCCGTCAGTCGCCACGCTTACGCAGGAGATCGCTATGTTACAGGTGCCGCAGCGCGGCAGCGCGGCCAGCGCATCGCTGGAGCAGCTGGTGAACACGCGTGGCGCGCAGCTGCAAAACTGGCAGCCGCAGGCTCAGCCATCAGAACTGGTGCTGCAGCTGGAGTGGCGTGAATTTATGCCGCTGTTCAGTGAACTGGCCGGAACCGCTCAGCCGGTACCGCAGCGTTTTTCACTGCGGTCCGGCGCGCGTCTGCTTACGGCAGAGCTGTGGCTGGAGCAATCTGATGCGGAGTAGCGCACTGCTGTGCCTGCTGCTCTGGTTCAGTGCCGCCGACGCACGCAATCCTTTCGTCCCTCTGACCACCCGCGCCTGCGAACCGCCCGCCGCCACGCCGCAGAACTGGCGTCTGCAGGGCGTGGCAGGTCGCGCACCGCACTTTGTCGCCTGGGTAATATCGCCCGAGGGGAAAAGCTACCGGCTGGAGCCATCCATCCCTTTTCCGGTTTATCCCTGGCAGGTCACGGAGATAACCGCGCGCACGCTGACGTTAACCGCGCCGCGCCGCTGTGTGAAGCAACAGATCGTTTGGGTAATTAAAGGAGGCTTTTATGAAACGGATCGCGATGCTGCTGGGGCTTATGTTAAGCACCCCACTGCAGGCGCAGACCAGCACGCTGAGCCTGGTATTTGACGATGCGCCGGTAGAGCGCATTCTGCAGGCGCTGGCGGATTATCAGCAGACTAATCTGCTGATTGCGCCCGGAGTTGAGGGACGACTGTCGCTGCGCCTGGAGAAGGTGAGCGCAGAGCATGCCCTGTCGCTGATTTCACGCCTGACCGATCTTGTTCTGATAGAAGAGGAGGGGGTGCTGCTGGTCTATCCGCAAAGCTGGCAGCAGCGTCAGACGCAGCGGGTCCGGCAGGAGCAGGAAGAGCGACAGGCGCAGCAGACGCTGGAGCAGCGCACCGTTACGCTTCATT
Source organism: Pantoea sp. SYBGC1 (assembly GCF_057197005.1). Classification (NCBI taxonomy): domain Bacteria; kingdom Pseudomonadati; phylum Pseudomonadota; class Gammaproteobacteria; order Enterobacterales; family Erwiniaceae; genus Pantoea; species Pantoea sp. SYBGC1. Next base: position 36,084 of record NZ_JBXUNM010000009.1, on the reverse strand, counting down.
ATGCCAGCGCCAGCGATATTCACCGCAGCCTGCAGGGAGAGCCTTCACTGGTGTCAGCACGCGGCAGCGTCACGGTCGATAGCCGTACTAACTCACTGCTGCTGCGCGATACGGCACCGGCACTGGAAAGCACCACGCGCTGGCTCAAAGCCCTTGACCGGCCGCTGGAGCAGGTCGAGCTGCAGGCACATATCGTGACGCTTAACGAAGAGCATCTGCGTGAACTGGGCGTCAGCTGGCAGCTCTCTCCGGCAGATGCGGTAGCGGCGACGCTGCGCAATCCGCAGCTTAGCCTGCCGCTGGCCGTCAGTACGCCGGCACTGCGCGCCGGGGTGACGCTGGGTAAAATGAGCGGTGAATTGCTGAATCTTGAGCTGAGCGCGCTGGAACAGGAGAATCAGATCGATATTATCGCCAGCCCGCGGCTCTTTACTGCGCATCAGCAGACGGCCACCATCAAACAGGGCACCGAAGTTCCGTATGAAGTGAAATCAGGCAACAGCGGTGCGACGGCCATTGAGTTTAAAGAGGCAGTGCTGGGCATGGAGGTCACTCCCACGGTTTTGGGCAACGGTCGCATTCAGCTGCGGCTGCGGCTGAGCCAGAACATGCCTGGCCGCAGCCTGACGCTGGGAGAGAACCAGGTGCTGAGCATTGAAAAGCAGGAAATTGAGACGCAGGTGACGCTGCGTGATGGCGAAACGCTGGCGCTGGGCGGCATTTTTCAGCAGCAGCGCACGCAGAGTGAAAAACGCGTGCCGTGGCTGGGAGAGGTGCCCCTGCTGGGCGCGCTGTTCCGGCAGCAGCTGCAGGAGCAGAAAAAACGTGAGCTGGTTATCTTTATTACCCCCAGACTGGTCAGGGAAGCAGCGCTTTCTGCCGGATAAAGCGGAAAATTCGTTCTGTAGTGCCGTGCGCGTTGACGCCAGAGAGGAATTAGCTTACAAGGTTTAGCGATTTTAAAACGGTGTAGCGGTACGCGGCAGGATAATCTTCCGACGGGCGTCAGTCACAAGCGATACTGGCGTCAAAAAAGAAATATGCCAGCATAAAGTGGGCAGCAGCAAGCAGATAAAGGGCCGTTTTCAGCGCTAATATCAGCCGATGATAAGCACCGGCAACCCCCGGCCTGCGCAGCTGTAGCCCGTTTAATGAAGGCACGTAAGGAAGAGCGTTACCGTCTCGCGAACCAAAGACCATACCTGTGTGCAGGTTGCCGGAGGCGATTTATTCGGTTGCCAAACGGCCATGAGTGTTGAGATAATTTTCTATCTGACTCTTGCTAATGCTTATGAGGTCTCAGTTCCTGTCCCGCCAGCAACGCGCTGAACGCGGGGTATCATCAACGAATTCTTAGTAATACCGACAAAATGGCAGAGAAACGCAATATCTTTCTGGTTGGGCCGATGGGTGCCGGCAAAAGCACTATTGGTCGTCAGTTAGCTCAGCAACTCAATATGGAATTTTTCGATTCCGATCAGGAAATTGAGCGACGTACCGGAGCGGATGTAGGCTGGGTATTTGATGTGGAAGGCGAAGCTGGTTTCCGCGATCGCGAAGAAAAAATCATTAACGAGCTGACCGAGAAACAAGGCATCGTACTGGCGACCGGCGGCGGTTCCGTCAAATCCCGTGAAACGCGCAATCGTCTCTCCGCCCGCGGCGTGGTTGTCTATCTGGAAACCACCATCGAAAAGCAGCTTGCCCGCACGCAGCGCGATAAAAAGCGCCCGCTGCTGCAGGTTGATGAACCGCCTCGTGAAGTGCTCGAAGCACTGGCAGATGAACGTAATCCGCTTTATGAAGAGATCGCTGACGTCACTATTCGCACTGATGATCAAAGTGCCAAAGTGGTCGCCAATCAGATCATCAACATGCTGGAAAAAAATTAATCCAGTATCCTGAGGGCTCAGCAACAGGTATCGGTCATCATGGAGAAGATCACTGTCTCACTGGGGGATCGTAGTTACCCCATTACCATTGCTGCCGGATTGTTTAAGGATCCGGCTTCTTTTTGGCCGCTGAAGGCAGGCGATCGCGCCATGCTGGTAACCAACCAGACGCTGGCCCCGCTCTACCTCGGGAAAGTGGCAACGCTGCTGACCCAGGCAGGCATCCATGTTGATCAGGTAATTTTGCCTGACGGTGAGCAGTATAAAACGCTGACCGTCATGGATGAGGTTTTTACCGCGCTGCTGCAGAAGCCGCACGGCCGCGACACCACGCTGATTGCGCTGGGTGGCGGCGTGATTGGCGATCTCACCGGATTTGCCGCTGCCAGCTATCAGCGCGGCGTCCGATTTATTCAGGTGCCCACCACGCTGCTGGCGCAGGTTGACTCGTCAGTAGGCGGAAAAACCGCCGTCAATCATCCGCTCGGCAAAAATATGATTGGCGCGTTTTATCAGCCCGCCTCGGTGGTCATTGACACAGATTGTCTCTCCACGCTACCGCCGCGCGAGCTGGCGTCTGGCCTGGCAGAGGTGATCAAATACGGCATCATTCTGGACGGTGAATTCTTCCACTGGCTGGAGCAAAATCTTGATGCGCTGCTGGCGCTGGATGCGCGCGCAATCGCCTGGTGTATTCGCCGCTGCTGCGAGCTGAAAGCGGAAGTGGTGGCTGCCGACGAGCGTGAAAACGGCCAGCGTGCGCTGCTCAATCTGGGCCATACGTTTGGTCATGCGATTGAAGCGCATATGGGCTATGGCAACTGGCTGCATGGCGAAGCCGTGGCGGCAGGTATGGTCATGGCCGCGCGTACGGCGCAGCGACTGGGGCAATTTACCGCTGCAGAGAGCGAACGCGTGATTGCGCTGCTGCAGCGCGCTGGCTTGCCGGTAACCGGCCCCGCTGAGATGACAGCTGAAGCGTATCTGCCGCATATGATGCGCGACAAAAAAGTGATCGGGGGCGAACTGCGTCTGGTGCTGCCTCTCGCTATTGGTCGCTCTGAAGTGCGTGCCGGTGTTGCACATGATATGGTGCTGGCTGCAATTAACGATTGCCGCAGTAACTGAGCGCGAATGTAGCGTTCTGACAGCAGACCGTCATATAACGCTGCGGCAGGCAAGTTCAGGCTGAAGAAGAACGTTGTGATACGGTGTGTCGCAGACGCACCGTTTTACGGAGGAGGCGAGATGGATGAGTTCAAACCGGAAGATGAGTTAAAACCTGATGCCAGCGATCGCCGTCCCGCGCGATCCCGTAAAGCGTCTTCTGCACCAAAGGCCAAAGCGCCAGTCTCCCGTCAGCATATGATGATGGGGATTGGCATTCTGGTGCTGCTGGTTCTGGTGCTGGGCATCGGTTCAGCGCTGACCGGGCCGGATGATAAACCCGCGGCTAACCGTAGTAGCGGCAGTGCAGCGACATCTGGCGGCAGTGAAAAACATATCGATCTCTCTGACTCCACCTCCATGAGCGGCCAGCAGGCAGCGGCACCAACGGCTGAAGGCAGCGCGCCGCAGGATACGACGCAGCCGGCAGCGGGCGGTGAAGGGCAGGCGATCTCAATGCCTGCCGTCTCCTCCACGCCAACGCAGGCGCAGGTAACAGAGGCGCCTGCGAACCAGCAGCGCGTCACGCTGCCGGGCGATCTTAACAGCGCGCTGAGTAATCAGCAGGGCTCAGTAGATGCTGCCGCCCAGGGTGCGCAGGGCGGCTCTTCTCTGCCCACCGCGCCCGCTACCGTAAGCGGTAATGCCGGCAGCACAGCGGGAAAAGCGGTTACGCCGCCTGCTGTACGGGCTGATAATGCGCCGCGTGCCAGCAGCAATAATTCACGCTCCACCGCATCCGGTACCAGCCATAAACCAGCGGCTGCGGCAAAACCGTCTGCGACCCGCGAGAGCCAGACCCACACCACGGCAGCGCACAACCCGCCTGCCAGCAGCGCCAGCAAGTCCCTGCCTTCGGGTGGCAACTATACGCTGCAGCTGAGCGGGGCGTCGAAGCAGGAGAGCCTGACGGCGTGGGCAAAAAAACAGAATCTGAGCGGCTATCACGTGTATAAAACCACACGTAACGGTCAGCCCTGGTACGTGCTGGTCAGTGGCGCTTACGCGACGCCTGCCGAAGCGAAGCGGGCTGCGGCTGCGCTGCCTGCAGAAGTACGTGCGGTTAATCCGTGGGTAAAACCGCTGAGCCAGGTTAAAAAAGAGAGTCAGTAAATTGATGTGGGGCCCGCTGCTGCGGCCCCGTTTAAGCGCAGATCTGCTGTCGGTTTCACCACAGCTACAATGAAGATGTAATAACCACGACAGCATGAAAAAAAATCGCGCTTTCCTGAAATGGGCCGGTGGGAAATATCCACTGCTTGACGATATTCGTCGTCACCTGCCACAAGGCGACTGCTTAGTTGAGCCTTTTGTGGGCGCCGGTTCCGTATTTCTCAATACCGATTATGACCGCTACCATCTGGCGGACATCAACGGCGATCTCATTAACCTCTACAACATTGTTAAAACGCGTACGCAGACATTTATTGCGGATGCGCGTCAGCTGTTTACGCCGGAAGGAAACAGCGCTGAGCACTATTATGCGCAGCGGCTGGCATTTAACGCCAGCCGCGATCCTTACCAGCGCGCCGTGCTGTTCCTCTATCTGAATCGTCACGGCTATAACGGCCTGTGTCGCTACAATCTGCGCGGTGAATTTAATGTGCCTTTTGGCCGCTACCGCAAACCCTACTTTCCGGAAGCTGAACTACTCTGGTTTGCAGAGCGCGCGCAGAAAGCGACCTTTGTCTGCGAATCGTACGATGTTACCCTGAACAGCGCTGCTGCAGGCTCAGTGGTCTATTGCGATCCGCCCTATGCGCCGCTGTCGGCAACGGCCAACTTCACGGCCTATCACACCAACAGTTTCAGCCTGCGCGAGCAGCAGCATCTTGCTGAGCTGGCCGGGAAGCTGGCGCAGAGCCAGATACCGGTCCTGATTTCCAATCACGATACGCTGCTGACCCGGGAGTGGTATCAGAACGCGGATTTACATGTAGTAAAAGCCCGGCGTTCTATCAGCCGAAGCATAAGCGGTCGTACGCAGGTGGACGAACTGCTGGCGCTTTTCCGCTAGCCTGTTTCGTCCGCGACCAACGCATTACGTCAGTTGAGGCTGGCGCACAACATTGGGAGAATCGGATGAAACAATTTTTACTGGCCCCTTCAATTCTTGCCGCTGACTTTGCCCGTCTGGGTGAAGATACCGCCAAAGCACTGGCGGCAGGCGGCGATGTCGTGCATTTCGATGTGATGGATAATCACTATGTGCCCAATCTGACGATGGGACCTATGGTGCTGAAAGCGCTGCGTGACTACGGCATTACGGCGCCGATTGATGTGCACCTGATGGTCAAGCCAGTAGATGCGCTTATCCCGGAGTTTGCGAAAGCGGGTGCCAGCTATATCACATTCCATCCGGAAGCCAGCGATCATGTGGATCGCACGCTGCAGCTCATTAAAGAGCATGGCTGTAAGGCGGGCCTGGTGTTTAATCCGGCGACGCCGCTGAGCTACCTTGATTACGTGATGGATAAGCTGGATATCATTCTGCTGATGTCGGTCAATCCTGGCTTTGGCGGCCAGTCATTTATACCGGGCACGCTGGATAAACTGCGCGAGGCGCGCCGGCTGATCGATCAGAGCGGCTATGACATCCGGCTCGAAGTGGATGGCGGCGTGAAAATCGACAATATCGGACAGATCGCTGCCGCCGGCGCAGATATGTTTGTCGCTGGTTCGGCCATCTTCGGTCATCCCGATTACAAAAAAGTCATTGATGAAATGCGCACGGAACTGGAGAAAGTTAATGGCTCATTTCACTGATATCCGCGCGCTGGCCTTTGACCTTGACGGAACGCTGGTGCATAGCGCACCGGGCCTGTCACAGGCGATCGATCGGGCGCTGGGCGATCTGCAGCTGCCGGCGCCGGGCATTGAGCGGGCGTCAACCTGGATAGGTAACGGTGCCGATATTATGATGGCGCGCGCCCTGACCTGGGCGCTGGGTCGCGAGCCGCATGCGGAAGAGCAGCGTGACGCACGCGCCTGCTTTGACCGGCACTATGCTGACACTGTTGAGTCAGGCAGCACGCTGTTTCCGCAGGTGAAAGAGACGCTGCTCGCGCTGCGCGACCAGGGATTACCTCTCGCTATCGTTACCAATAAACCGACGCCGTTTGTCGCTCCGCTGCTGGCCTCTCTCGGCATCAGCGACTCTTTTTCACTGATTATCGGCGGTGATGACGTAGCGGTGAAAAAACCGCATCCGGCCGGCATCTTCCTGGTGCTGGGCCATTTCGGCGTACTGCCGGAACAATTGCTGTTTGTCGGGGATTCACGCAATGATATCCTCGCGGCACAGGCTGCCGGTGTACCGAATGTCGGTATGACGTTTGGCTACAACTACGGTGAGTCGATTACCACCAGCCGGCCCGATTTAACTCTCGACACTTTTGGCGAACTTCTGCCCGCACTCGGGCTGTGATTATCAGGATATAACATGAGCAAACCCATCGTTTTCAGCGGCGCCCAGCCTTCAGGTGAACTGACCATTGGCAACTATATGGGTGCGCTGCGTCAGTGGGTGCAGATGCAGGATGACTATCACTGCATTTACTGCATCGTCGATCTGCACGCGATCACCGTGCGTCAGGACCCGGCCACGCTGCGTAAAGCGACACTGGATACGCTGGCGCTCTATCTGGCCTGCGGCATTGACCCGGAAAAAAGCACCATTTTTGTTCAGTCGCACGTGCCGGAGCATACGCAGCTGAGCTGGATCCTGAACTGCTATGCCTACTTTGGCGAGCTGAGCCGTATGACACAGTTCAAGGATAAATCTGCCCGCTACGAAGAGAATATCAACGCCGGTCTGTTTGACTACCCGGTGCTGATGGCGGCCGATATTCTGCTGTATCAGACCAATCAGGTTCCGGTAGGCGAAGATCAGAAGCAGCATCTGGAGCTGAGCCGCGATATTGCTGCCCGTTTCAACGCGCTTTATGGTGACGTGTTTAAGGTTCCGGAGCCGTTTATTCCGAAATCGGGCGCGCGCGTGATGTCGCTGCTGGAGCCGACGAAAAAGATGTCCAAGTCGGATGACAACCGCAACAACGTTATCGGCCTGCTGGAAGATACCAAATCGGTCGTGAAGAAGATCAAGCGTGCGGTTACTGACTCCGAAGAGCCGCCGGTAGTGCGCTATGATGTCAAAGAGAAGGCGGGCGTCTCTAACCTGCTGGATATTCTCTCAGGCGTTACCGGCAAATCGATTCCGGAGCTTGAACAGCAGTTTGAAGGCAAAATGTACGGACACCTTAAGGGCGACGTTGCCGAGGCGGTATCCGGTATGCTGACCGAGCTGCAGGCGCGCTATCACCACTTCCGCAATGATGAAGCGCTGCTCAATCAGGTAATGCGTGACGGCGCAGCTAAAGCGCGTGCGCACGCGCAGGAGACGCTGAAGAAGGTGTATGACGCCGTCGGGTTCGTCGCACAGCCGTAAACCGGCGCGGATGACGTAAAAAAGGCGAGCCTTCTGGCTCGCCTTTTTATTGGGTCGCATCTGCCGCGCGAGGCGGCAGTGGCGGTATCATCAGTGGGTCACATGACCGTGCTGACGGTGCTTCGTGACAAAGCCGAGCAGCACGCACATGACAAACACCACGGCATAAAGGCCGTTAGCGGTAGAGAGCGCCGCATGCGCGCCACCTTTAGCCACTATCGGTCCGGTAACCACAAAGGTCAGCATGGTGCCCACGGTGCCGCAGGTCAGGATAAAGTTAACCAGCTTAGGCGAGGCCGCTTTGGTCTGCAGCGATCCCAGCGTAATGATGGTGGTATAAATTGCGCTGGAGAAGAAGCCCAGCGCCATAATGATCCAGTGCAGCATGCCCGCCTCCTGAGAGGAGACAAACCAGTACATCAGGCCGGTGGCCAGCGCAGCCAGCACCATCAGGATGCGCTGCAGGTCAAAGAAGCGCAGCAGGAAACTAAACGCCCACATACCGACCATGTAAGCGGTCCAGAAGTTGCCGACCAGCTGCCCGGCAGAGGCGATATCCATGCCCATCGATTTGGTTGCATACTCCGGCACCCAGGAGATAAAGCCCAGCTGACCCAGGATGTAACAGAGCGCAGCGATGGAGAGGAACAGCACGCCCACGCCCCATTTCTCTTTTTCCCCACCCTGAACGGCCGCTTCACTTTTGAGAACCGGAAACTCCACCATCAGCGTCAGAACAAAAATAGCCAGATAGATAACGCCGATGCAGGCATATACCCAGTACCACGGCAGCGCCCGCGCCAGCAGTACGCCAGCAATAATCGGGAAAATCGTGCCGGCCATGCTGAAAAATGAATCAGTAAACAGCAGGCGTGAACCGCGCTGGCGACCGTCATAGATATGGGTGATCAGAAAGGTTCCAATGGACATGGTGATGCCGCTGACCACGCCCAGAATAAACATGCAGAGTGAAAAGACCTGCAGGTTATGGCTGGTCATCAGGCCCGCTACCGCCAGAATCATCAGCACAAAGCCGAAAATCAGCTGGCGTTTCAGCGGCACAATCACCATCAGCCAGGCGTTCAGGAAAACGGCAACCAGAATGCCGGCATTTAGGAAAGTAAAAGTGTTACTCATCTCTGAGATGGGCAGCTGGAAATATTGCGCGATATTATCCAGCACCATACCGGTCACAATCACCAGTGCGCCAGTGAGCGCATAAGAGAAAAAGCTGATCCAGGTAAGGCCGATGCGATTACGGTTTGTCATGTTCATAACCTGTGGGGGACGATGAGGCAAAAGTGTCATGAATTGTAAATGGAACTGTGATCTTAATAAACAAGCAGTGAAATAAGCTATGCAAATTTCATGATATGTGTGATTTCAATCACGCAAATGATTGCGCGGCGGCAAAAGTATGACGTTTGCAACATTCCGGTAAATATAGGTAAAACGCTGGCTCTTGTATTACATGCTCTTTACAATCAATTCTGTTTTTTAAGCCGATCTCCAGGGTAAGGACTCTTTCATGCTTAAACGTACTTTGACAGCGGCGATCGCCCTGTTAGCACTCTCTTCCGTATCTGCTTCCGCACTGGCTGCAAAAGGGGATACGCATGTCCTGCTCACCACGTCGGCGGGCAACATTGAACTTGAACTGGATAATCAGAAAGCGCCGGTTTCAGTAAAAAACTTTGTGGATTACGTTAATAACGGCTTCTACAACAACACCATTTTTCATCGCGTGATCCCGGGTTTTATGATCCAGGGCGGCGGTTTTACCACGGATATGCAGCAGAAGCAGACCAGCGCGCCGGTCAAAAACGAAGCTGATAACGGGCTGCGTAATCTGCGCGGTACCATCTCTATGGCACGTACCGCTGAGAAAGACAGCGCAACCAGCCAGTTCTTCCTGAATGTGGCAGATAACGCTTTCCTCGATCACGGACAGCGCGACTTCGGTTATGCGGTGTTTGGTAAAGTTGTGAAAGGGATGGATGTGATCGACAAGATTGCCCAGGTTCCGACTAAAGATGTGGGCCCGTACCAGAATGTCCCGGCAAAACCGGTTGTTATTACCTCCGCGAAAATCCTGCCTTAATCTGTTTCCGCGTCACCTGTAGCGTGACGTCGCTGACCGCGCTCCGGCAAAGCCAGAATTTGCTCTTATACTTAGGGCAAATCTTGTCAGCCGGAGGCGCTATGCCGCAAAAACTCACTGAAAAACAGAAAGCCACTTTGTGGCTGCAGCGTCGTGCTGCCAGCTATCAGGCCAGCTGCAGGCTGTCTGGTTATACCCTGACCGAGCCTGCAGTCACCGCTGAGCAGGCAGAAGATCGGCTCACTTCGCTGAGGAGGCAGTATGGCGGATAATTCACTGGCGGTACGCGATCCCTACCTGTGGCACAACGACGATGTGCTGAAAAACCGGCTGGAAATTCATGATGCCGCACAGCTGCGCAAAGCGGAGCTGGCGTTCAGTGCCGCGCGGCTGGCGACGCTGGATCCAGGGCCGCGTACACTGGGCCTGCCGCGTTTACGTCATATTCATCGCACGCTGTTTCAGGATCTCTACAGCTGGGCGGGCGAACTCCGCACTATCGATATCTGGCGCGACGAGACCCCTTACTGCCACTGCGAATACATTGAGAAAGAGGGCAATGCGCTGATGAGCGCGCTGGAGGAGGAGCAGGGGCTGGCTGAACTCGATACAGACGCCTTTGTGGCCCGTCTGGCGCACTACTACTGTGAACTCTATGTACTGCATCCGTTCCGGGCGGGCAACGGACGCGCTCAGCGCATCTTTTTTGAGCAGCTGGCGCTGCACGCCGGCTATCTGCTGGAGTGGGATCGGCTGGAACCGGAGCCGTGGCAGGAGGCAATTCGCGAAGCCGTCGCGGGCGATCTCGCCGCGCTGACTGCGCAGCTGACAAAAGTGGTAAGCCCGGCGCGATAAAGTGCGTAGAATAGCGGCGGTTTGATCGACCCGAGGTCATGATGCTGCTGCTGCTTGATAACTACGACTCTTTTACCTGGAACCTCTATCAGTATTTCTGCGAGCTGGGCGCGCAGGTGCGCGTGGTGCGTAATGACGCTATCTCGCTGGCTGAGATGGCGGCATTGCCGCTAAGCCATCTGGTTATCTCTCCTGGCCCCTGTACGCCCGACCAGGCGGGTATTTCTCTGGATGCCATTCGCTATTTTGCCGGGCGGCTGCCGGTGCTGGGGGTGTGCCTCGGACACCAGGCCATCGCTCAGGCCTTTGGCGGAAAGGTTGTTCGTGCGCGTCAGGTTATGCACGGGAAAACCTCGCCGGTACGCCATACCGGCGAGGGCGTGTTTCGCAACCTCGCTAATCCACTTACCGTGACGCGCTATCACTCACTGATTGTGGCGGATGGATCGCTGCCTGACGCGTTTGAGATCACTGCCTGGAGCCTGCGTGATAATCAGCCCGATGAAATCATGGGCTTGCGTCACCGCACGCTGCCGCTGGAAGGCGTACAGTTTCATCCCGAAAGCGTGCTCAGCGAGCAGGGCCATCAGCTGCTGAAAAATTTTCTCGAACGCTAACTTCCGTTTGCCATTCTGTGATTTTTTATGCATATTTCGTGATTATAATTTCATTTAAGATCACTCAACAGCCGGATGAGGTCAGCAATGGCAGCGGAAAACATAGCGGTAACCCGGGAGACGTTTGATAACGTCATTTTGCCTGTTTATGCACCTGCGCAGTTTGTGCCCGTAAAGGGCAAAGGCAGCCGCGTCTGGGATCAGCAGGGTAAAGAGTATATCGACTTCTCCGGCGGTATAGCGGTCACCGCGCTGGGTCACTGTCATCCGGCACTGGTTGAGACGCTGAAGCGCCAGGGCGAAACGCTGTGGCACACCAGTAATGTCTTTACCAACGAGCCGGCGCTGCGTCTGGCCACTAAGCTGATTGCCGCCACCTTCGCCGACCGCGTATTTTTTGGCAATTCCGGTGCGGAAGCCAACGAAGCGGCGTTCAAGCTGGCGCGCTACTACGCCTGCAAAAAGCACTCGCCGTTCAAAAGTAAGATCATCGCGTTTCACAACGCTTTCCACGGCCGCACGCTGTTTACCGTCTCCGTTGGCGGACAGCCTAAATATTCTGACGGCTTCGGTCCAAAACCGGCCGATATCGTCCACGTCCCGTTCAACGATCTGGCGGCGGTAAAAGCCGTGATTGACGATCATACCTGCGCGATTGTTGTTGAGCCGATTCAGGGTGAGGGCGGCGTGATGCCGGCAACGCCGGAATTTATGCAGGGGCTGCGCGCGCTGTGCGATGAACATAACGCGCTGCTGGTGCTGGATGAAGTGCAGAGCGGCATGGGACGCAGCGGCAAGCTGTTTAGCTATGAGCACTACGGGATTCAGCCTGACATTCTTACGACGGCGAAAGCGCTGGGCGGCGGCTTCCCGGTGAGCGCGATGCTGACCACGCATGAGATCGCTTCCGTGATGGCGCCCGGCGTACATGGCACCACTTACGGCGGCAATCCGCTCGCCTGCGCGATTGCAGAAACCGCGCTGGATATCATTAACACGCCGGCGGTGCTGGCCGGGGTGGAAGCGCGGCGGCAGCAGTTTACCGACGCGCTGACGGCGCTGGATAGTGAGCTGGACATCTTTAGCGAAATTCGCGGAAAGGGTCTGCTGATGGGCGCGGTACTGAAACCGGAACATGCCAGTAAAGCCCGCGATATTCTCAATGCGGCAGCGGCAGAAGGCGTGATGATCCTGACCGCCGGCAGCGACGTGATCCGCTTTGTACCGTCGCTGGTTATCACTCCGGAGGAGATCGACGCCGGAATGACACGCTTTGCCGCCGCGCTGCGCAGGGTTATTGCAGCCTGATTATCCTTTCGGACGAATAGCCCGCAGCCAGCGGCCATGATGCGGTCGCTGGCTCCACGCCAGAGAGGAGATGGTGTGCATGACGCTGAGATGCTGCAGAATGCGTTTAACATGCTGCTCGACAATCGTCACCGGCCCCTCATGCAGGTTTTCCGGCGCCTCCATAACGTTGCTCTCACTGCCCGGCCCGTCGTAGATCAGCCGCTGCTGACAGCGCTGCAGGGCAATTTCGCACGACTGCAGATAGCGCTCTGCCAGAGCCGGGGTCAGCATAGTGTGCTCACGCGCCAGAATAGTCATGGCGTTAATATGCTCTACGATGAACTGACTGTGCGTGACCCACAGCCGCATATCCTTCAGATACTGCGCGTTAAAACCGGGCTCGCTGGTCGCCTGATTCAGCGCATTAAACAGCGCGTTATGCGCCTGGTTAACCTTTACCCGCTGGTAAGCCAGTTTTTCCGGCGCGTGTTCCGGCCCCAGCAGCATGCGCAGCGCCTCCTGATACGCCTCCAGCGCATCGTGCGCATTCTGGCGCAGCAGGCCACTTTGCCACTGCGGCCATAGCCAGATCATACCGGCGAAGGCGATCAGGCAGCCCATCAGCGTATCCATCATCCGCGGCAGCAGGAACTGAGCGCCATTCAGCGACAGCAGCTGCAGCGAGTAGACCGCCGTCACGGTAAAGCCAATCATCGACCAGCCATAATATTTGCGCGTCACCAGATAACTGGCCAGCGTGATTGCCAGCATAAACAGCAACGCGATCGATTCCGGTACGGCGAAGCGCAGCGATGCGGCGGCAATCAGCAGCCCGGCAAAGGTGCCGAGCGCCCGGTGCTGAATGCGCACGCGCGTGGCGCTGTAGCCGTTCTGGCTGACAAACATAATGGTCATCAGGATCCAGTAGGGCTTGGGAATATTAAAAAACAGCGCAACCGAGCTGCCAAACATCAGCATAACGGCAAAGCGGGCCGCGCTGCGCAGCGCGCCGGACCTGAACGACAGATAGCTGCGCAGGGCGGGCAGCAGCGGCAGGCGCCGCTGGCGATCGGCCATCAGGTCGCGCGTATAGAGCGGTTTCTGGGTGCGCAGCACGCGGGCGATGCGGCTGAAATGATAAAGGCAGAAGTGGCCAACCGGATTATCCGGATGCTGCCGCGCAATTTTTTCCAGTGCGCCGAGCGGCTTTTCCATCTGAAAGCGGGCGGGCAGCTGGTGATAGAGAATGGCATCGGCCAGCAGCCTGAGCTGTGCCGAAATGGTTTTTGCATTCCAGCGGATAACCGCTTCCGCATGACTCTGTTCTACCAGCTTTTGCACTTTCTCCGGCTGGTGCAGGCTGACAGCGATATGCTCCTGCAGATCCAGCGCCACCTGAAAAGCGCGCGTCAGCCGCTTATGGCTGTTATCGCGGCTGGCAGAAAGCATATGCATCTGCTGATAGCAGGTGGTGATCAGGTCAACCGCTTTCTGCTGGCGCGCCAGCAGCGGCGGCAGCGCTTTTTCCGGATCGGTCAGCTGCGTCAGCAGGGTATATTTGGCATCGCAGTAGTCAGCCAGCTCACGATAGAGCAGGCTCAGCGTTTCACGCATGGGCTGCTCTTTCCACAGCCAGTACCAGAACCAGTTAAACAGGCCATACCAGAACGTGCCGCCGATATAGAGCAGCGGCGGCACCCAGATCGGCATGCGCCCTACCAGACTCAGCGTAAAGATCGCTGCAATCAGCGTGCCGGGCAGCAGACGCCCGTGCAGCGGACTGATTTCGCCCGTCACGCCAATCAGCAGCGGCAGCGCCAGCATAATAAGCGGCAGCGGAACCGCGGCGTTGGTGAGGTACTGGATCAGAAAACTGCCGGTGGCGAAAAGCGTACCGCCCACGATCAGGCGTTTGAAAAAGCGTTTATGCGGCGTATCAAGGCCGGCAATATTGCAGCAGGCGGGGACCAGCGAGAACAGCAGGCCTTTTTGCAGATCGCCACACAGCCATCCCAGCGCGACAGGCAGGCACAATACCAGCGTCTGACGCAGAGCGTAATTGACTTCGGGATGATAGATGATTCGGCGCCACATCAGCTTATCGCAAACAGAAACGGCGTGATGGTGCCATCACGCCGTGGGGGGTGAAACAGCTTAGCGGGTGCCGTAAACGACGATGGTTTTACCGTGTGCGGAGATCAGGTTCTGATCCTCCAGCATTTTCAGGATGCGACCAACGGTTTCCCGTGAGCAACCCACGATCTGACCAATCTCCTGACGGGTAATTTTAATCTGCATACCGTCGGGGTGGGTCATGGCATCCGGCTGTTTAGCCAGATTAAGCAGCGTCTGTGCAATGCGGCCGGTAACATCCAGGAAAGCCAGGTTACCCACCTTTTCTGATGTCACCTGCAGGCGACGTGCCATCTGCGCCGACAGGCGCATCAAAATATCCGGGTTAACCTGAATCAGCTGACGAAATTTTTTGTAGGAAATTTCAGCAACTTCACAGGCTGTTTTCGCACGCACCCAGGCACTGCGCTCCTGGCCCTCTTCAAACAGGCCGAGTTCGCCGATGAAATCTCCCTGATTCAGATAGGAGAGGATCATCTCTTTGCCTTCTTCATCTTTAATCAGTACCGCAACGGAACCTTTAACGATGTAGTAGAGCGTTTCTGCTTTTTCACCCTGATGGATCAGCGTGCTTTTGGATGGATATTTGTGAATATGGCAATGGGACAGGAACCATTCGAGTGTAGGGTCTGTTTGCGGTTTGCCGAGAACCATTCGCTATTATCCTCTATTGTAATCGTGCCCAAAACACAGGGGCATTCATTCCCTGTCAGGCGATGAAATCGTCCAGCGCGTCCTGTTAATAAAAATTATCCGGGCGGATGTGTAAGCTCTGCTTTTGATTCTGCCCGTCCTCATCAGCCACGACGAAGAAATTTTCAGCTCTGTTTGTAGCACAGCTTTTGCAGGCTGTCTTGTGTTGTCTCGCTTCAGCAGGCGGGCGATTGCTGTTTGCCGGATGAACGCGTACTCTGGCGCAAAACGCCGCTTCAGGAGAAAGAATAATGCAGGCACGTGTGAAATGGGTGGAAGGGCTGACCTTTCTCGGAGAATCCTCATCAGGACATCAGTTATTAATGGACGGGAATTCAGGCGATAAAGCGCCAAGCCCGATGGAGATGGTACTGATGGCCGCCGGCGGCTGCAGCGCGATCGATGTGGTTTCGATTCTGCAAAAAGGGCGTAATGATGTGGCTGACTGTGAGGTCAAACTGACTTCAGAGCGGCGCGAAGAAGCACCACGTATTTTTACACAGATTAACCTGCATTTTATCGTCAGCGGCAAAGCGCTGAGCGAGAAAGCGGTGGCACGGGCGGTTGATCTGTCGGCAGAAAAATATTGCTCAGTGGCAATCATGCTTGGCAAAGGGGTGGAGATCACCCACAGTTATGAAGTGGTCGCGCAGTAATCGGTGCCGGTGCGCATAAATGCGCACCCTACGATGGCTGGTGCTGTCATTTGTGAAACATGGCACTATACCCTGCAGGGTCGCCATTTATGGCGACCGATGCCACATAGTCTGGCAGATATGGCCTCTACTCTATCCGTTTTCCTTCAATCAGCCGCTGCACCAGTGGCATCATGATCAGCTCCATCGCCAGTCCCATTTTGCCGCCCGGTACCACCAGCGTATTCATATGCGAAATAAACGATCCCTGAATCATCGCCAGCAGATAGGGGAAAGCGATACCTTCCAGGCCGCGAAAATGGATCACAACAAAACTCTCATCGAGTGAGGGGATCTCGCGCGCCGCAAACGGGTTAGAGGTATCAACCGTCGGTACACGCTGAAAGTTAAGATGCGTGCGCGAAAACTGCGGCGTGATGTAGTTGATATAATCTTCCATCGACCGAACCACAGAGTCCATCACCGCTTCGCGCGAATGGCCCCGTTCGCTGGTATCGCGTACCAGTTTCTGTATCCACTCAAGATTGACGATCGGCACCACGCCCACCAGCAGATCAACATGCTCCGCCACGTTATGCTGCTGCGTAACTACTCCGCCGTGCAGGCCCTCGTAAAACAGCACATCGGTATTCTCCGGCAGCGGCTGCCAGGGCGTAAAGGTGCCCGGCACCTGATTCCACGGCACGGCCTCGTCATAGGTGTGCAGATATTTGCGCGACTCTCCGATGCCGCTTTCGCCATAGCGCCGGAACGTCTGCTCCAGCAGGCCAAAGTCATTGGCGTCCGGACCAAAATAACTGATGTGACGGCCCAGATCGCGTGCTTTGCGGATCGCCATATCCATTTCCGGCCGGGTATAGCGATGAAAACTGTCGCCTTCTACTTCGGCTGCATGCAGCCCCAGCTGCTGAAAAATTTTACGGAACGCAAGGCTGGTTGTCGTGGTACCGGCGCCGCTGGAGCCGGTAACGGCGATAACGGGGTGTCTGGCTGACATACGGGTGCTCCCTGTGAGGTCGGGCGATGAGCATTGTTACCATGAATTATCTGGCAGTGCATCAGCCGCGAAACTCGCGCCGCGGCATAATATTGACCGTTTCATGCAGCTCAGACCAGACCAGCACCACCTCGCCCTGCTGCAGCTGGCGGCGCACGTCGGCTACCTTCTGCGCCAGGCTGCGCTCCTGCTCACCGTAGTCAGTGCCTTCGCGCAGAACAAAACTTTCAATCAGGTTTTCCAGCGTTGTTACTTCCAGTTCCTGCCACGGAATAATCACAATTGCCCATCCAGATAAGTTGAGAGCCACTCCGGCACGCGCTGCTCCAGCCACATATGCGGTTTAAGCAGGCTGCCGCCGACAAAGCCAACGTGTCCACCCTGCTGCGTCAGCTGATACTCAATTGTGGCAGACAATTGCTGCGGCTGCGGGATCACCGCATCTGTCATAAAGGGATCGTCTTTGGCGTGGATGATCAGCATCGGCTTGCGTACGCCGGTTAACAGCGGCAGGGCGCTGGCGCGCTGATAGTAATCGCTGGCGTCAAGAAAGCCGTGCGCCCGGGCGGTGATCGCGTCGTCAAATTCGCGCAGGCGGCGAAACGCGCGCAGCTGCAGTACATCAACCGGCAGCGTGCCGGGCCAGGCGCGCAGTTTGCGCAGCGCATTCTTTTTCAGCTGCGTCAGCAGATAGTGCTGGTAGAAGCGGGAAAAGCCGATATCGAGCTTTTCACTGCAGGGGGCGAGCGCCAGCGGTGCTGATATCGCCACGGCCGCATCCAGCGGCGCCTCATTACCCTGCAGCCCCAGTAAACAGGCGAGCATGTTACCGCCCAGTGACACCCCTACCGCAGCCGTCGGCACGCTGCCCCATTCACGCCGCAGCCAGTGCAGGAAATAGGTCGCGTCTTCCGTTTCACCGGAGTGATAGATGCGCTGCAGCCGGTTAGGTTCGCCGCTGCAGCCGCGAAAGTGCATCACCACGCCAAGCCAGCCGCGCGCTTTGCACGCCTGCATCAGGCCGTGCGCGTAGGGGCTGCGAAAATGGCCTTCGAGCCCGTGAAACATCACCATGCGCGGTTTGTGGCGCGCGCCAGCCGGATCTTCGCTCCAGGCGAGATCGACAAAGTCGCCATCCGGCAGCTCCAGCCGCTGCCAGTGTGGTTTAAGCGTGACGCGGCGGCGCAGCAGGCGCGGCAGCAGGGTCTGCAAATGCGCATTGCCGAAGCCGCGCAGCGGAATAAAGGGATTGCCGGCGGGGCAATCTAAATAACCAGGGATAGTGCTTGTCTGATGCATAACTCGCTGATAGCTTCGATGGGTTGTCTGCTTTTAAGGATGAGGAGCATCCGGATACTCATGGAACTCAGTCTTTTTTTGTCGATGTTAGGTTTTCTCTGGGTCGCGGCCATCACGCCGGGGCCCAATAATATGTTACTTACGGCCTCAGGTGCTAATTTTGGCTTTCTGCGCACGCTGCCGCTGCTTATTGGTATCATGCTGGGTATGCAGGTGATGTTGCTGATGGTGGCATTTGGCATTGGCGGACTGATCCTGCTCTATCCGTCGCTGCATCTGGTGCTGAAGATTGCCGGCAGCCTCTATCTGCTCTGGCTGGCGTGGAAAATCGCGACGGCCGCCTATGAGACGCTGGAAACCGAAGACCGTTCGGTAAAGCAGATGCCGTTCTGGCAGGGCGGACTGCTGCAGCTGATCAATCCCAAAGCCTGGCTGATGGCGCTGGGGGCGATAGCGAGTTTCAGCCTGGCAGGCGCTGCCTATCAGCACTCTGTGGTTGCGATCAGCATGGGCATGGCGCTGGTGAATCTGGTATCCGGCCTGATCTGGATGGGATTTGGTTCACTGATTGGCCGCCTGCTGCATAGCCCGCGTGCCTGGAAACTGTTCAACCTTGCGATGGGTGCACTGACCGCTGCCTGTGTGCTGCTGATCTGGCGCTAGATTAGCTGGATGCGCGCTCCAGACGCTGCCAGGGCAGGACTTCGTGCACAATGGCAGCGTGCGGCTGGCGAATGCGGTTCAGCAGCAGCTGTACGCTGCGGGCACCCATCTGATTCATCGGCTGCGCAATGGTGGTCAGCGGCGGATTCAGGCTGCTGGTAAACGGAATACCGTCAAAACCCACCACGGCCAGATCCTCCGGAACGCGCAGTCCCGCTTCGAGCGCGGCGTGAATAACGCCAACGGCCAGCACATCTGACACGGTAAAAATGGCATCGGGCGGAGAGGGTTGTGCCAGCAGTGCATGCAGCGCGGCGCTGCCCGCTTCGCAGGAGATGTTCTCCGCATACGCCACGCGATCCCACGTCATATTCAGCGCCTTCAGCGCCTCGCGGTAGCCGCTCTCACGCTGATGCGAATAGAGATAGCGCATGTCGCAGTTGACCAGCGCAATCTGTTTTCGGCCCTTTCCGGCCAGGTAGCGGACCGTCTCAAAAGCCGCCTGCCGGTTATCAATAGTCACGCTGGATGCATTAATAGAGGGATCGTATTCAGCGCACTGCACCCACGGCGCATCGCCAATCAAATCTTTCAGCCCCTGCAGACAGGCAGCGGCATCCATTGTGATCACACCATCGACGACCTTACCAGCCAGCAGCGCCAGATAGGCGGTTTCCCGCCGCAGCTGAGAGGCGCTGTTGCAGAGCAAAATGTGATAGCCCTGCGCTTCCGCCTCCGCTTCAATCCCCTGCACCACGCGCGAACAGAAGGGGTTGGTAATATCTGAAATCAGCACCAGCAGCATATTGCTTTGCGCCGTACGCAGCTGGCGCGCCAGCAAATTGGGCTGGTAATCGCACGCGCTGATCGCCGCCAGCACTTTACTGCGCGTATCGGGACGGACGCCGGGGTGCTGGTTCAGAACCCGGGAAACGGTAGCTTTTGATACGCCTGCCAGGTGCGCGACTTTTTCGATGGACATGAAGATAACAACCGCTATTCAGGTGATGAAATCAGGAAGAGATCAATAACACAGTCGCGATGTGAGCGCCTGACAAATTTGTCACCGTTTCTGTCCGGTCTATTTGCTTTTTTTGCATAGCGTTGCCTGATGTTGATCTAAGAACTGATTGGCATGAGGGATAATTTTTAATTCCTTTATGAAATTTTCGCTGCTGGCGACACTGCCGTCATAACTTCACTTCGGGAAACAGAATGATGGTAATGCAAAAAACAATGATCTCGCTGGCAGCGGCACTGGGACTGATAGCGTTTCAGGCGCAGGCAGTCAACGTGACCGTGGCGTATCAGACCTCCGCAGAGCCTGCCAAAGTCGCTCAGGCGGATAACACCTTTGCCCGTGAGAGCGGAGCAACCGTGGACTGGCGCAAATTTGACAGCGGTGCCAGCGTGCTGCGTGCGCTGGCGTCCGGTGATGTGCAGATTGGCAATATTGGCTCAAGTCCGCTGGCAGTCGCTGCCACACAGCAGCTGCCGATTGAAGCGTTTCTGCTTGCATCACAGCTGGGTAACTCCGAGGCGCTGGTGGTGAAAAAAGGCATCAGCGATCCGAAACAGCTCATCGGCAAACGTATTGCCGTGCCTTTCATCTCTACCACGCATTACAGCCTGCTGGCGGCGCTGAAGCACTGGGGCATTAAGCCCTCACAGGTGCAGTTAGTGAACCTGCAGCCGCCTGCGATCGTTGCCGCCTGGCAGCGTGGCGATATTGACGGCGCGTACGTCTGGGCACCAGCCGTTAATGAACTGGAAAAAGAGGGTCACGTGCTGACCGACTCCTCGCAGGTGGGACAGTGGGGCTCACCAACGCTCGATGTCTGGGTGGTGCGTAAAGATTTTGCGCAGCAGCATCCGGAGGTGGTTACCGCGTTTGCCCGCAGCGCCATTGAGGCGCAGCAGGCCTATCTCGCCCAGCCCGAACAGTGGCTGAAGCAGCCGGATAACCTGAACAAGCTGTCGCGCCTGAGCGGCGTACCGGAAGGAGATGTGCCGGGCCTGGTTAAAGGCAATACCTATCTGACGGCGCAGCAGCAGGTTGAGCAACTCGGCAAGCCGGTGAATAAAGCCATTGTTGATACCGCGCACTTTCTGAAAGAGCAGGGGCGGGTGCCGGAAGCGGCCAGCGACTACAGCAGCTTTGTCACCACCCGCTTTGTTGCACCTTTAGCGAAATAACGGAGGCCGTATGCTCAGCATCACGCATCTCAACGCACGTTACGCCGGCCAGCCCGCGCTGCAGGATATCAACCTGCAGCTGGACAGCCGTGAATTGCTGGTGGTGCTGGGTCCATCCGGCTGTGGCAAAACCACGCTGCTGAACCTGATTGCCGGCTTTCTGCCGCTGGAGTCCGGCAGCATTACGCTGGATGGCAAAGCGGTGACCGGGCCAGACGCCAGGCGCGGCGTGGTGTTTCAGCATGAAGGGCTGCTGCCGTGGCGCAACGTGATCGATAACGTGGCATTTGGCCTGCAGCTGGCCGGTATGGCAAAAGCGGATCGTCACGCCGTTGCCCGCCGGCTGATTCGCAACGTCGGGCTGGAGGGGGCAGAAAAGCGTTTTATCTGGCAGCTCTCCGGGGGGCAGCGTCAGCGCGTGGGGATTGCGCGTGCGCTGGCGGCCGATCCGCAGCTGCTGCTGTTAGATGAGCCCTTTGGCGCGCTGGATGCGTTTACCCGCGAGCAGATGCAAACCCTGTTGCTGACGCTGTGGCGCGACACCGGCAAGCAGATCCTGCTGATTACCCATGACATAGAAGAAGCGGTGTTTCTGGCCAGCGAACTGGTGCTGCTGTCGCCCGGACCGGGGCGCATAGTGGAACGGCTCAGGCTCAATTTTGGTCAGCGCTTCGCAGATGGCGAACCGTGCCGCAGCATCAAATCCGATCCGGCGTTTATCGAACGCCGTGAATATGTGCTGAATCAGGTGTTTGCCAGGCGGGAGGCGTTTGTATGAGTGCAGTTATTGATGAGAAACGTGGTGCAGCGCGCACCCGCGGCCTGCGCTGGCCGCTGTCACGCCAGCTGTCGCTTAGCCTGCTAAGCATCGCGCTGCTGCTGCTGGTGTGGTGGGGCGTGACGGCGCTGGGGCTGATTGCACCGCTGTTTCTGCCCGCGCCGCAGCAGGTGCTGCAGAAACTGCTGCTGATTGCCAGTGCGCAGGGTTTTATGGACGCCACGCTGTGGCAGCATCTGGCCGCAAGCCTGACGCGCATGCTGGTGGCGCTGTTTTTTGCCGCGCTGATTGGTATCCCGACCGGCATTGCGATGGGACTGAGCCCGGCGCTGCGCGGGCTGCTCGATCCGCTGATTGAGCTTTACCGGCCGGTGCCGCCGCTGGCCTACCTGCCGCTGATGGTGATCTGGTTTGGTATTGGTGAAACCTCAAAGATTTTACTTATCTATCTGGCGATTTTTGCGCCGGTAACGCTGGCCACGCTGGCCGGCGTAAAGAACTGCCGGCAGGTCCGCGTGCGCGCGGCACAGGCGCTTGGCGCATCCCGCTGGCAGTTGCTGCGCTTTGTGATCCTGCCGGGCGCGCTGCCGGAGATCCTGACCGGTCTGCGTATCGGGCTGGGCGTCGGCTGGTCGACGCTGGTGGCTGCAGAGCTTATCGCCGCCACGCGGGGCCTGGGGTTTATGGTGCAGTCAGCAGGAGAGTTTCTTGCTACGGATGTGGTGCTGGCGGGTATCGGCGTCATTGCCGTTATCGCATTTAGTTTAGAAGTGGGTCTGCGCGCGCTGCAACGCCGCCTGACGCCCTGGTATGGAGAGCAGCAATGAACGAACGTCTTACTTTTACCGCGCTGGGCCCCTGGATCGGCGCGCAGGTCAGCGATGTCGATCTCAGCCGTCCGCTGAGCGATGCGCAGTTTGAACAGCTCTATCACGGCCTGCTGCGTCATCAGGTGCTGTTTTTACGCAACCAGGTGATTACGCCGCAGCAGCAGCGGGCGCTGGCGGTGCGTTTTGGCGATCTGCATATTCATCCGGTCTATCCGCATGCGGCTGGCGTGGAAGAGATCATCGAGCTGGATACCCATCAGGATAATCCGCCGGATAACGACAACTGGCATACCGATGTCACCTTTATTGAAACACCGCCGGCCATTGCCCTGCTGGCCGCGAAACTGCTGCCGGAAAGCGGGGGCGATACGCTCTGGAGCAGCGGGATTGCCGCTTATGAAACCCTTTCTGAGCCGGTTAAGCAGCTGCTGAGCGGGTTGCAGGCGGAGCACGATTTTAAAAAGTCGTTTCAGGAGTATAAATATCGCCGCACGCCGGAGGAGCATCAGCGCTGGCAGCAGGCGGTGGCTAAGCATCCCCCGGTCCGACATCCGGCGATCCGCACCCATCCGGTCAGCGGGCGTAAGGCGCTGTTTGTGAACGAGGGGTTTACCACGCGTCTGCTGGGCGTCAGTGAAAAAGAGAGCGACGCGCTGCTGAATTATCTGTTTGCACACGCCACGAAGCCGGAGTTTCAGGTGCGCTGGCGCTGGCAGGAGAACGACATCGCTATCTGGGATAACCGTGTCACGCAGCATTACGCCAATGCCGATTACTATCCGGCGCGCAGGATTATGCATCGAGCGACGGTGTTAGGGGATGTGCCGTTTTAACGCGTTGCGGTGGTGAGCCAGGTCGGCATAAATGCCGACCCTACAAAGAGATAATCTGTAAGAGACGGATCCGTCATGGAGGCGTTTATTGCGGTGGTGGGCTGGTGGGCATAAATGCCGCCCCTGCAGAAGAGATGAAAGCTGCAGGGTTGGCACAGATGCTGACCGTTAATTCGCCAGCATCTGCTCCAGCTGCTCCTGCGCATCCAGCCACGCCATTTCGGCGTCTTCCAGCGCCGATTTGCTCTCCGCCTGGCGCTGCAGGGCGGCGGTTAAATCGGCTTTGCGGCTTTGATCGTAAATCGCGCTGTCGGCCAGCAGGGCTTCAGCCTCGCTCAGCTGACTCTGCCATTTCGTCATCTGCTTCTCCAGCTTCTCAATCTCTTTGCGCAGCGGCTGCGTCTGCGCGCGCAGCTCAGCATCGCGACGCTTCTGATCTTTGCGGGACTGAGCGCTATTGGCATTATCCTGCTTTGGTGCGGCATCCTGCTGCGCCTGCTGCTTTTGCAGGTCGCTCAGCCACTGCTGATAGTCATCCAGATCGCCGGCAAACACGTCCACTTTGCGGTCGTGAACCAGATAGAGATCGTCAGTGGTGGAGCGCAGCAGATGCCGGTCATGCGACACCACCACCAGCGCGCCTTCAAAATCGATAAGCGCTTCGGTCAGCGCCTGACGCATGTCGAGGTCGAGATGGTTAGTTGGCTCATCCAGCAGCAGCAGGTTGGGGCGCTGCCAGACGATGAGCGCCAGCACCAGGCGCGCTTTTTCGCCGCCGGAAAAACGCGCGGTGGCTTCGCTGACTTTATCGCCCTGAAAGCCAAAACCGCCCAGGTAATCGCGCAGCTGCTGCTCCAGTACGGCTGGCGCGATACGCGCCAGATGCTGCAGCGGTGACTCCTCAGCGCGCAGATACTCAAGCTGGTGCTGCGCGAAATAGCCGAGCTTAATGCCTTTCGCCAGACCCACTTTGCCCTCCAGCGGATCGATTTCTCCCGCCAGCAGCTTGATCAGCGTAGATTTACCCGCACCGTTTCGGCCCAGCAGACCAATACGCGATCCCGGCACCAGATTGAGCTTGATCGCGTCAAGAATAATGCGATCGCCATAACCTGCCGTGACCTTTTCCATTTTCAGCAGCGGGTTGGGCAGGCTTTCCGGCGCGCGGAAGCTGAAGCTGAACGGGTTATCCACGTGCGCTGGCGCAATCAGCTCCATGCGCTCCAGCATCTTAATGCGGCTCTGCGCCTGTTTGGCTTTGGTCGCCTGGGCGCGGAAGCGATCAATATACTTCTGCAGGTGCGCCACTTTTTCCTGCTGGCTTTGATAAAGCGCCTGCTGCTGCGCCAGTTTAGCGACGCGCTGCCGCTCAAAAGAGCTGTAGTTGCCGGTATATTCAATCAGCGTCTGCTGCTCAATATGAATAATTTTATCCACCACCGGATCGAGAAAGTCGCGGTCGTGTGAGATCAGAATCAGCGTGCCTTCATAGCTTTTCAGCCAGCGCTCCAGCCAGATCACGGCGTCAAGATCGAGGTGGTTAGTCGGCTCATCCAGCAGCAGTAAATCGGAGCGGCACACCAGCGCCTGCGCCAGGTTGAGACGCATGCGCCAGCCGCCGGAGAAGTCGCTGACCGGTCGCATCAGCTGCTCCTGGCTAAAGCCCAGACCGTGCAGCAGACTGGCCGCGCGCGCATGTATACTCCACGCCTGAATCGCATCCAGCTTGCCGTGCAGCAGCGCAATCGCGTTGCCGTCATCGCGCGCGTTGGCATCCGCTAATTCAGATTCAAGCTGACGATATTCGCGGTCGCCGTCGATAACATATTCCAGCGCGGCTTTACTCAGCGCTGGCGTCTCCTGGTTGACCCACGCCAGCGCCCAGCTGCCGGGGAAGGTGACGCTGCCGGCATCGCTGCTGATTTCACCTTTAAGCAGCGACAGCAGGGTGGATTTGCCGCAGCCGTTTTTACCCACCAGGCCCACTTTCTGGCCGGGGTTAATGGTTGCGGTTGCGTTGTCCAGCAGCACAGTGGTGCCGCGTCGTATCTGTAGTGCGGAAAAGACAATCATAGGCGCCGTGTCGTCAGAATATGGTAATTTATCGGCAACATAATTCGATAATGTTTAGTTGCGTTGAGCATGGTAGCGGAATTCCGCTGCGGTGACGACGCTTTGGAGGGGAAGGATGTCGCAGCCACCAAAAATTTTGCTGCTTTACGCCCATCCGGAGTCACAGGATTCGATCGCCAATCGGGTTTTGCTGCAGTCGGCCAGGGAACTTGAACACGTCACCGTGCACGATTTATATGCGCACTATCCGGATTTTTTTATAGATATTCATTATGAACAGCAGCTGCTGCGCGACCATGAGATCGTCGTGTTTCAGCATCCGCTCTATACCTACAGCTGTCCTGCCCTGCTGAAAGAGTGGCTGGATCGCGTACTGTCACGTGGTTTTGCCAGCGGCGTGGATGGGAATGCGCTGGAGGGGAAATACTGGCGCAGCGTAGTGACCACCGGTGAGCCTGAAGCGGCCTATCATCACGACGGCCTGAACCGCTATCCGATGAGCGATATTATGCGGCCATTTGAGCTGACGGCGCAGATGTGCCGTATGCACTGGATGACGCCGATGGTGATCCACTGGGCGCGGCGGCAGACGCCTGAAACGCTGCGTCATTTTGCCCGCGCCTACGGCGACTGGCTCGCGTCACCACTTCCGCAGGGAGGAGTGTAATGCAAGGTGAAACGTTACTGACAGCGGGCGTCATCTATCTGGTGGCGGCGGTGCTGGTCGTGCCTGTTGCTGCCCGGCTGGGAATTGGTGCCGTGCTGGGTTATCTGCTCGCCGGTATTGCGATCGGCCCGTGGGGACTGGGTTTTATCAGCGATGTGGATGAGATCCTGCACTTCTCCGAGCTGGGCGTCGTGTTTCTGATGTTTATCATTGGCCTGGAGCTGAATCCAGCCAAACTCTGGTCACTGCGCCGCTCAATTTTCGGCGTCGGCGCGGCGCAGGTGATATTTTCTGCGGCGATCCTTGGCGTGCTGCTCTGGCTGAGCGATTTCAGCTGGCAGGCGGCTGTGATAGGCGGCATCGGTCTGGCTATGTCCTCTACGGCTATGGCGCTACAGCTGATGCGCGATAAAGGAATGAACCGCAGCGAATCAGGACAGCTGGGCTTTTCGGTGCTGCTGTTTCAGGATCTGGCGGTGATCCCGGCGCTGGCGCTGGTGCCGTTACTGTCCGGCGGCGACAGCGGGCACGTTGACTGGCTTAAAGTTGCGATGAAAGTGCTGGCCTTCGCCGGCATGCTGGTGGGCGGCCGTTATTTACTGCGCCCCATTTTGCGCTTTATTGCCGCTTCCGGCGTCAGAGAAGTGTTTACCGCCGCCTCGTTGCTGCTGGTACTGGGCTCGGCGCTGTTTATGGATGCGCTGGGCCTGTCGATGGCGCTGGGCACCTTTATCGCCGGGATCCTGCTGGCGGAGAGCGAGTACCGGCACGAACTTGAAGTGGCTATCGAGCCGTTCAAAGGGCTGCTGCTGGGCCTGTTCTTTATCTCTGTTGGTATGGCGCTGAACCTTGGCGTGCTCTATACCCATATCGTGGCTATTCTGATCGGCGTACTGGTGCTGGTGGCGATAAAAGCGCTGGTGCTTTACGTGCTGGCGCGCATTTACGGCCTGCGCAGTTCAGAGCGTCTGCAGTTTGCGGGTGTGCTCAGCCAGGGCGGTGAATTTGCGTTTGTCCTGTTCTCCGCCGCGTCATCCGCCCATCTGTTCAGCGGCGATCAGCTGCCGCTGCTGCTGGTCACGGTGACCCTCTCGATGATGACAACCCCGCTGCTGATGCAGGGCGTGGATAAGATTCTGGCCCGTCGCTTTAATGACAAAGATGACAGTGATGAGAAGCCCTTTGTGGAGGACGATCAGCCGCAGGTTATTGTAGTGGGTTTTGGCCGCTTCGGGCAGGTGGTAGGGCGTCTGCTGATGGCTAACAACAAGCGCATCACGGTGCTGGAGCGGGATATCTCTGCGGTCAGCCTGATGCGCAAGTATGGCTATAAAGTTTACTACGGTGACGCCACCGAGCTGGAGCTGTTGCGGGCCGCAGGCGCAGAGAATGCGCAGTCTATTGTTATTACCTGCAGCGATCCCGAAGATGCCATGACCATTGTGCACCTCTGCCAGCACCATTTTCCGCAGCTGGAGATTCTGGCGCGGGCGCGCGGGCGCGTTGAAGCGCACGAACTGCTGCAGGCGGGCGTCACGCTATTCTCCCGTGAAACGTTCTCCAGTGCGCTGGAGCTTGGCCGCAAGGCGCTGATTTCTCTCGGCATGCATCCTCATCAGGCGCAGCGTGCGCAGCAGCATTTCCGCCGGCTGGATATGCGCATGCTGCGTGAGCTGATGCCTGGCCATGATGACAGCGTGCAGGTCTCCCGCGTGCGTGAAGCGCGACGCGAACTGGAGGATATCTTCCAGCGTGAGATGCAGCATGAAAAGCGGCAGATAAATGGCTGGGATGATGAGTAAGCCGGCAGCGTAAGCCATTCAGAGCCACCGCTGCAATTTGCGGTGTGCAGGGTATACACTTAAAGTTTCCGTGAACAACAGGCGGGCAGGAAAAAATGCGTAAACGTTTTATCGCCGGTGCGGTCTGTCCGCACTGTCAGGAAAAAGACACCCTGGCCATGTGGCGCGAAAACAGTGTCGATGTGGTGGAATGCGTAAAATGCGGGCATCAGATGCGCGAGGCCGATAAGCAGGCGCGCGATCAGATCCGCAGTAATGAGCAGGTGATCGGCATTTTTCATCCCGAGTAGCGTGCCGGCACAGCTTTTTTTACGCTTAGACTTACAGTGGTGTTGAATTCCGTTACAATCGGCGCCACTAACGCTGAATGGTCTGCATATTCTGCAGAGTAAATCTGTTCAGCTTTAAACCTTTCTGGTTGGTTATTGCACGCAAAAATAGACCAATGAGACGGGATCCTTAGTTCTCAACGGTTAGGAGATATCATGAAAGTAGCAAAAGACCTGGTGGTGAGCCTGGCGTATCAGGTTCGTACCGAAGATGGCGTGTTGGTTGACGAGTCACCGGTAAGTGCACCGTTAGACTATCTGCACGGTCATGGTTCCCTGATTTCTGGTCTGGAAAAAGCGCTGGAAAATCACGCGGTCGGCGACAAGTTTGACGTGCATATCCCGGCAAACGATGCTTATGGCCAGTATGATGACAATCTGGTACAGCGCGTACCTAAAGATGTCTTCATGGGTGTGGATGAGCTGCAGGTTGGCATGCGCTTCCTGGCAGAAACCGACCAGGGCCCGGTGCCGGTTGAAATCACTGAAGTAGAAGATGAGCACGTTGTGGTTGATGGTAACCATATGCTGGCTGGTCAGAACCTGAACTTCAACGTGGAAGTGGTTGCTATCCGCGAAGCCACGGAAGAAGAGCTGGCGCACGGTCACGTGCATGGCGCAGATGGTCATCATCACGACCACGATCACGGTCATGACCACGACCATGGTCACGGCGGCGGTTGCGGCTGCAACCACTAAGCGTTGCCGGTATAAAAAGGCCACCTGCGGGTGGCCTTTCTGTTTCCGCTGCCGGCAGGCATTAATAATGCGGCGGAGGTGTCTCTTCCGACGGCGAAGCGACCATTGAGGGCGCTGCCGCTTTAACTTTGTCGACCAGCAAGCGGACGTGTTCCCGCAGTCTGCTCATCTCCAGTTCATGTTCGACCACCGTCTGATTAAGCTGCTCAATGGTGTCTTCCTGAAAAGCCAGCTTGCTCTCCAGCGCTTCAAGGCGCCGATCCCAGTCTGTCTGTTGCATCGTTACTCCTCCTGTCATCGTACTGCGCATTGATATGAACCGGCGTGATTCTACGGCCTTTGCGGTCAGAATCACCTGATATTTACCCGGCGTTTATCTCCTGCCATTGAATTTACCCGTAGCGCCTACATCTCAGATGAAACTTCCTGAAGCAAAAAAGGTCGGAGGTTAACCGGGTAATTACACTGCGGGAGTGTTCGTTGCTGCCGCGTAAAGTTATAGTGTGGACCACTGTCCGCAATGATTCCCGAGGTTTGAAGCTTCGGTTTTGGAGAAAGGATGAAATCACTGTTTAAAGTCACATTGTTAGCTACCACTATGGCTGTCGCACTCAATGCACCGCTGGCGATGGCAGCAGAAACCGCTGCAGCTCCGGCTGACGCGGCGCAGGCTGCGCCACAGGCACCAAAAAATGCTGCTTTCAAAAACGAAGATCAGCAATCTGCCTATGCACTGGGTGCTTCGCTGGGTCGCTACATGGACAACTCTCTGAAGGAACAGGAGAAACTGGGCATCAAACTGGACAAAGATCAGCTGATTGCTGGTGTTCAGGACGCGTTTGGCGGTAAAAGCAAACTCTCTGACCAGGAGATCGAACAGACCCTGCAGGCCTTTGAAGGTCGCGTGAAGGGTGCTGCTCAGGCGAAGCTGGAAAAAGATGCAAAAGAGAATGCTGACAAAGGCAACGCTTTTGCTGAAAAATTCGCGAAAGAGAAGGGCGTGAAGAAGACCGAATCTGGCCTGCTCTATCAGGTGGAGAAAGAGGGCAGCGGCGCCGCACCTAAAGATAGTGACACTGTTGTAGTCAACTACAAAGGTACGCTGATCGACGGCACCGAATTTGATAACTCTTACACCCGTGGCGAACCGCTCTCTTTCCGTCTGGATGGCGTCATCCCGGGCTGGACTGAAGGCCTGAAGCACGTGAAAAAAGGTGGCAAGATCAAACTGGTGATCCCGCCGAACCTCGCTTACGGCAAAAACGGCGTACCGGGTATTCCGGCCAACTCCACGCTGGTGTTTGATGTAGAACTGCTGGATATCAAAGCAGCACCAAAAGCGGATGAAAAAGCACAGGCTCCGGCCGCTGCTGAGAAAAAAGCGCAGTAATTGCTCTGTTCTGCCGCCTTCGGGCGGCAGTTCCCTCTGCATTCCCCCGCACGTTCAATTCCTGCTGCATATGTGCAAAGCTCTGGCTAAAGCGGGCGACATTTGCCAGACTATCGCCTGCATAATGATCATAAGATGAGTCTGCCCCAATGCTGTCGCGACAGGCTCCAGCCACGTAGGGTAATGTCTTCGATGTCTAATCCATTTAATCCCGGTGAACTGACTGACTTCGATTTACTGGAGCAGCGCCCTTTTGAGCAAGCAGATTACGATATTCTCAAATCTTACGAGGCAGTGGTTGATGGTCTGGCGATGCTGATTGGCTCGCACTGCGAAATCGTGCTGCACTCGCTGGAAGATCTGAAATGTTCAGCTGTACGTATCGCTAACGGTGAACATACGGGGCGTAAAGTCGGATCGCCGATTACCGATCTGGCGCTGCGCATGCTGCATGATATGCATGGCGCTGACAGCAATGTCTCCCGCGCCTACTTTACGCGTGCCAAAAGCGGTGTTCTGATGAAATCGGTCACCATTGCTATTCGTAATCGCCAGCAGCGCGTCATTGGTTTGCTCTGCATCAATATGAATCTGGATGTACCGTTCTCGCAAATCATGTCGACCTTTATGCCGCCAGAGATGCAGCAGGTCGACTCAAGCGTAAACTTTGCCAGTTCAGTAGAAGATCTGGTGATGCAGACGCTGGAGTTCACCATTGAAGAGGTCAGCGCGGATCGCAACGTCTCTAACAACGCCAAGAACCGGCAGATCGTGCTTAATCTCTATGAGAAAGGCATTTTTGATATCAAGGATGCCATCAATCAGGTTGCTGCTCGTCTGAATATCTCCAGGCATACGGTCTATCTCTATATACGTCAGTTTAAGAACGGCGATTTTCAGGGGCAGGATCGCTGATGCGCTATACCCTGCTGGTGACCGGGCCAGCTTACGGCACCCAGAACGCGACCAGCGCGCTGCTGTTTGCCCGTGCGCTGATTGCTGCAGGCCACGAGCTGGAAAGCATATTTTTTTATCGTGAAGGTGTGCTGAACGCCAGCGAGCTGAGCGCGCCTGCCAGTGACGAAGCTGATATTGTGCGCAGCTGGCAGCAGCTGCACGACGCCTGCGGTGTCGCGCTTAACGTCTGCGTGGCTGCCGCGCTACGGCGTGGTATTACCGATCGGCAGGAGGCAGCGCGTTTACAGCTGGCGGGCAGCAACCTGCAGCCGGGTTTTGAACTCAGCGGTCTGGGCGCACTGGCTGAAGCGGCGCTCAGCTGCGATCGTCTGGTGCAGTTTTGATGAACCGCGTTGCGTTCCTCTTTACCCGCGCACCACACGGCAGCAGTGCCGGCAGGGAAGGGCTGGATGCCGTTCTGGCTACCGGCGCCCTGAGCGAAGAGGTTGGCCTCTTTTTTATCGGCGACGGTGTGCTGCAGCTGACTGAGCAGCAGCAGCCGGGGATCATACTGGCGCGCGACTATATCGCCACCTTTGGTGTGCTGGCGCTCTATGATATTGAGCAGTGCTATATCTGTCAGCATTCGCTACTGGCGCGCGGAGTGAGCCTGAGCGCAGAACGCGTGTTAACTGCCCAGGTGCTGGAGAGTGACGCACTACGCCAGACGCTTGCCTCTTTCGATCGCATTATCTGTTTTTGAGAAACTGCCATGCTTTATACGCTGATGAACTCCCCCTGGCAGTGTGATATCGAAACGCTGCTGCTGCTGCTGCGCCCGGAGGATGACCTGCTGCTGCTGCAGGATGGGGTTACCGGCGCGCTGCAGGGCAGCACAATGCTGGCCCGGCTCAGCGCGGCACCGGCCACGCTATGGGTGCTGGAAGAGGATGTGGCCGCACGCGGATTATCTGCTCAAATTTCAACCAGTATTGCCCGTCTGGACTATACTGGATTCGTTGCGCTGACGATTAAGCATCAACAGCAAGTGGCCTGGTAAACGCGAAAACCTGGTTATTTCTTGACACCCTATAGGCACAGCCCTAAAATTCTGCCTCCTCGTAGAAATGCGAGGTGATTTATTACGTGTTTACGAAGCAAAAGCTAAATCCAGGAGCTATTTAATGGCAACAGTTAACCAGCTGGTTCGCAAACCACGCGTTCGTCAGGTTGCTAAAAGCAACGTGCCAGCGCTGGAAGCTTGCCCGCAAAAACGTGGTGTTTGTACTCGTGTCTACACCACTACCCCGAAAAAACCAAACTCAGCACTGCGTAAAGTTTGCCGTGTGCGTTTGACTAACGGTTTTGAAGTTACCTCCTACATCGGTGGTGAAGGTCATAACCTGCAGGAACACTCCGTGATCCTGATCCGTGGCGGTCGTGTTAAAGACCTGCCAGGTGTGCGTTACCACACCGTTCGTGGCGCGCTGGACTGCTCAGGTGTTAAAGACCGTAAGCAGGCTCGCTCCAAGTATGGCGTGAAGAAGCCAAAGGCTTAATGGTTCTCCGTTAAGTAAGGCCAAACGTTTTAACTTTAATGTCAAAATAAACTCGTAGAGTTTTGGACAATCCTGAATTAACAACGGAGTATTTCCATGCCACGTCGTCGCGTCATTGGTCAGCGTAAAATTCTGCCGGATCCTAAGTTCGGATCAGAGCTGCTGGCTAAATTTGTAAATATCCTGATGGTAGATGGTAAAAAGTCTACTGCTGAATCAATCGTCTATACCGCACTTGATACCCTGGCTCAACGTGCTGGTAAAGATGGTCTGGAAGCTTTCGAAGTTGCACTCGAAAACGTACGTCCGACTGTCGAAGTGAAGTCACGTCGCGTTGGTGGTTCAACCTACCAGGTTCCAGTTGAAGTCCGTCCGGTTCGTCGTAATGCTCTGGCAATGCGTTGGATCGTTGAAGCTGCTCGTAAACGCGGTGATAAATCAATGGCTCTTCGCCTGGCGAACGAACTTTCTGACGCTGCAGAGAACAAAGGTACTGCAGTTAAGAAACGTGAAGACGTTCACCGTATGGCTGAAGCCAACAAGGCGTTCGCACACTACCGCTGGTAACAGCAAGGTAGTCGTTATTAACCCAGCGGGCGTCCCAGTGGCTTACCTGCTGGGCTTTTTTAACTATGAACGTCTCAGAATCAGAGGAATCAAATGGCTCGTAAAACACCCATTGAGCGCTATCGTAATATCGGTATCAGTGCTCACATCGACGCCGGTAAAACTACCACTACCGAACGTGTTCTGTTCTACACCGGTGTAAACCATAAAATCGGTGAAGTACATGACGGCGCCGCAACCATGGACTGGATGGAGCAGGAACAGGAACGTGGTATTACCATCACTTCCGCTGCGACCACCTGTTACTGGTCTGGTATGGCTAAGCAGTTTGAGCCACACCACGTCAACATCATCGACACCCCGGGACACGTTGACTTCACCATCGAAGTAGAGCGCTCTATGCGTGTGCTTGATGGCGCAGTTATGGTTTACTGTGCGGTTGGTGGTGTTCAGCCACAGTCTGAAACCGTATGGCGTCAGGCTAACAAATATAAAGTTCCACGCATCGCGTTCGTTAACAAAATGGACCGCATGGGTGCTAACTTCCTGAAAGTTGTTGATCAGATGAAAGTGCGTCTGGGTGCAAACCCGGTTCCACTTCAGCTGGCAATCGGCGCAGAAGAGAAATTCACCGGTGTTGTTGACCTGGTGAAAATGAAAGCCATCAACTGGAACGATGAAGATCAGGGCGTTACCTTCGTTTACGAAGATATCCCGGCTGATATGCAGGATCTGGCTGACGAATGGCGTGCGAAGCTGGTTGAATCTGCAGCTGAAGGTTCTGACGAGCTGATGGAGAAATTCTTCGGCGGCGAAGAGCTGACTGAAGAAGAGATCAAAACGTCTCTGCGTAAGCGCGTTCTGAACAACGAAATCATCCTGGTAACCTGTGGTTCTGCATTTAAGAACAAAGGTGTTCAGGCGATGCTGGATGCGGTAGTTGAATACCTGCCAGCACCGACTGACGTTACCGCGATCAACGGTATGCTGGACGACGGTAAAGACACACCGGCTGAGCGTCACTCTGACGACAACGAGCCGTTTGCTGCGCTGGCGTTCAAAATCGCAACCGACCCGTTTGTTGGTAACCTGACCTTCTTCCGCGTTTACTCTGGCGTGGTTAACACCGGTGATACCGTGTTCAACCCGGTCAAGTCAAACCGTGAGCGTCTGGGCCGTATCGTTCAGATGCACGCTAACAAGCGTGAAGAGATCAAAGAAGTTCGTGCGGGCGACATCGCTGCTGCGATCGGCCTGAAAGATGTGACCACCGGTGACACCCTGTGTGACCCGGATAACGTCATCATCCTTGAGCGCATGGAGTTCCCGGAGCCGGTAATCTCTATCGCCGTTGAGCCGAAAACCAAAGCTGACCAGGAAAAAATGGGTCTGGCTCTGGGTCGTCTGGCGAAAGAAGACCCATCATTCCGCGTATGGACTGATGAAGAGTCTAACCAGACCATCATCGCTGGTATGGGTGAGCTGCACCTCGACATCATCGTTGACCGCATGAAGCGTGAATTCAACGTTGAAGCGAACATCGGTAAACCTCAGGTTGCGTATCGCGAAGCGATCCGCTCTAAAGTTACCGGTATTGAAGGTAAACACGCCAAGCAGTCTGGTGGTCGTGGTCAGTATGGTCATGTTGTTATCGACATGTACCCACTGGAGCCGGGTTCAAACCCGAAAGGCTACGAATTTATTAACGACATTAAAGGTGGTGTGATTCCTGGCGAATACATCCCTGCCGTTGATAAAGGTATCCAGGAGCAGCTGAAGTCTGGTCCACTGGCGGGTTACCCGGTAGTTGATCTGGGCGTGCGTCTGCACTTCGGTTCTTACCATGACGTTGACTCCTCAGAGCTGGCGTTTAAACTGGCTGCTTCTCTTGCGTTTAAAGACGGCTTTAAGAAAGCAACCCCGGTTCTGCTTGAGCCAATCATGAAGGTTGAAGTAGAAACGCCAGAAGAGAATACCGGTGACGTTATCGGTGACCTGAGCCGCCGTCGTGGTATGCTTAAAGGTCAGGAATCTAACGCTACCGGCGTTCAGATTCACGCTGAAGTCCCGCTTTCCGAAATGTTCGGTTATGCAACTCAGCTGCGTTCACTGACAAAAGGCCGTGCTTCTTACTCCATGGAGTTCCTGAAGTACGATGATGCGCCGAACAACGTCGCTCAGGCCGTTATTGAAGCTCGTGGCAAATAAGGCTACGGTTTAAAAATTGTTAACTGATGCCTTCATCAATGATGAAGGCATAACGTAAGGATTATCGCCATGGCGAAAGAGCAATTTCAGCGTAACAAACTGCACGTAAACGTGGGCACCATCGGTCACGTTGACCACGGTAAAACCACCCTGACTGCAGCAATCACCACCGTTCTGGCTAAAACCAACGGCGGCCAGGCACGTGCATTCGACCAGATCGACAGCACCCCTGAAGAAAAAGCACGTGGTATCACCATCAACACCGCACACGTAGAGTACGAAACCGCAGGCCGTCACTATGCACACGTTGACTGCCCGGGACACGCCGACTACGTGAAAAACATGATCACCGGTGCTGCGCAGATGGATGGCGCGATCCTGGTTGTTGCTGCGACTGATGGCCCGATGCCACAGACCCGTGAGCACATCCTGCTGGGTCGTCAGGT
>NZ_JBXUNM010000008.1:0-169390 GCF_057197005.1 Pantoea sp. SYBGC1 | reverse complement strand
GCGGACGGGGCTGGCGCAGGGCCGGGGAGTGCAGAGGGCGCGGCCAGGCGTCCTCTGCCCGGTCGCCGTGCCGGGGCGGAGGCTGCCGCCGCAGCTGACGGCGAACGGAACCGGCGCTTAATCTGCGCCCCGCAGCTGACGGCGAACGGAACCGGCGCTTAATCTGCGCCCCGCAGCTGACGGCAAACGGAACCGCCGCTTAACATGCGCCCTGCCGTATCTGACAACGAACTTACCGCCTCGCCTGCATCTCCGGCGCAAGCTGCTATGCTTGAAGATGGCAAAACATGGCTGAACCGATTACGCCGCCTCTCTCTCCGCCACGCCATAATCAGAGAAAACGCATTTTAATCAGCGGGCGTCTGTAGCACTGTGTGGAACCACTATTCCCAGCAAAGGGCGCAGACAAGGCGACGGTTGCCCGGCATTCTTTTGCCCACAATATTGCTAATCAAGGAGTTAAGCGATGAACCAGCTAGACGCACTAAAACAGTTCACCACCGTGGTGGCGGACAGTGGCGATATCGAATCCATTCGTCATTACAATCCGGAAGATGCCACTACCAACCCTTCTCTGATCCTGAAAGCTGCCGGTCTTGACGCTTATAAACACCTGATTGATGACGCCATCGACTATGCGAAAAAGCAGGGTGGCAGTAAAGAGACGCAGATTATCAACGCCAGCGACAAAGTGGCTGTCAACCTCGGCATGGAAATCCTGAAAAGCGTGCCGGGCCGCGTTTCAACTGAAGTTGACGCCCGCCTCTCTTTCGATCGCGGTATGTGCGTAACCAAAGCGGAAAAGCTGGTACGCCTGTATGAAGAGCACGGTATCGACCGCTCACGTATTCTTATCAAGCTCGCCTCAACCTGGGAAGGGATCAAAGCGGCTGAAGAGCTGGAGAAAAACGGTATTAAGTGCAACCTGACGCTGCTGTTCTCCTTTGCACAGGCGCGCGCCTGCGCCGAAGCGGGCGTCTATCTGATCTCGCCTTTTGTGGGCCGCATTTACGACTGGTACAACACGCGCAAGCCGATGGACCCCTATGTGGTGGATGAAGATCCGGGCGTGAAATCTGTGCGTCGCATCTATGACTACTATAAAAAGCATCGCTACAGCACGGTGATCATGGGCGCCAGCTTCCGCAAAGTTGAGCAGATTCTGGCTCTGGCGGGCTGCGATCGTCTGACTCTCTCCCCTAACCTGCTGGAAGAGCTGGCGAACAGCGATGCGCAGGTTGAGCGCAAGCTGGAACCTTCTACCGAAGGTTTCCATCAGCCTTCCCCGCTGTCAGAAGCGGAGTTCCGCTGGGAGCACAACCAGGATCCGATGGCGGTTGAAAAACTCTCTGAAGGTATCCGCCAGTTCGCCGTTGACCAGCAGAAACTGGAAGATGTGCTGGCAGCACGCCTCTGATTGCACCACCGTTGAGTGCGGGCGAGCCGAGGCGGACCCGCTGATGCTTCACTACAAGGGAGAACCCTATGTCTTCACGCAGAGAGTTGGCTAACGCGATTCGCGCGTTGAGTATGGATGCGGTACAGAAAGCAAATTCCGGTCACCCAGGTATGCCGATGGGCATGGCCGATATCGCGGAAGTGTTATGGCGCGACTTCCTGAAACATAACCCCACTAACCCGGCCTGGGCCGATCGCGACCGCTTTATCCTTTCTAACGGCCACGGCTCAATGCTGCTCTATAGCCTGCTGCATCTCAGCGGTTACGATCTGCCGATGGAAGAGCTGAAAAACTTCCGTCAGCTGCATTCAAAAACGCCGGGACATCCGGAAATTGGCTATACGCCAGGCGTCGAAACCACCACCGGCCCGCTCGGCCAGGGTCTGGCGAATGCGGTGGGTCTGGCGATTGCTGAGCGTACGCTGGCCGCGCAGTTCAACCAGCCAGGACACGATATTGTCGACCACTTCACCTATGTGTTTATGGGTGACGGCTGCCTGATGGAGGGTATCTCGCACGAGGTCTGTTCGCTGGCGGGCACGCTGGGGCTCGGCAAGCTGATCGGCTTTTACGATCACAACGGCATTTCTATCGATGGTGAGACCGAAGGCTGGTTCACCGACGATACGCATAAACGCTTTGAGTCCTACAACTGGCACGTGATCGGCAGCGCTGAAGGCATTGATGGTCACGACGCCGACGCCGTTGCCGCCGCGATTAAAGAGGCGCAGAGCGTCACCGATAAGCCATCGCTGATTATCTGCCGCACTACCATCGGCTTTGGTTCGCCAAACAAGGCGGGCAAAGAGGAGTCGCACGGTGCCGCGCTGGGCGATGAAGAGATTGCGCTGACGCGTAAGCAGCTCGGCTGGAACTACGCGCCGTTTGAAATCCCGCAGGATATCTATCAGCAGTGGGATGCAAAAGAAGCGGGTTCCGCGCACGAAAAAGCCTGGGATGAGAAATTTGCCGCTTACCAGCAGGCGCATCCGCAGCTGGCGCAGGAGTTTAGCCGTCGTCTTAACGGCGAAATGCCGGCAGAGTGGGAAAGTCAAACCGCTGACTTTATCCGCGACCTGCAGGCGAATCCGCAGAAAATCGCCAGCCGCAAGGCGTCACAAAATACGCTGGAAGCCTTTGGCAAATTGCTGCCGGAATTCCTGGGCGGATCGGCTGACCTGGCACCGAGTAACCTCACCATCTGGTCAGGCTCAAAATCGATCAAAGAGGATGCGGCCGGGAACTATATCCACTACGGCGTGCGTGAGTTCGGGATGACCGCGATTGCAAACGGCATTGCGCATCATGGCGGCTTTGTTCCTTATACCGCAACCTTCCTGATGTTTGTTGAGTACGCGCGTAACGCCGCACGTATGGCTGCGCTGATGAAAGCGCGCCAGATCATGGTCTATACCCATGACTCTATCGGCCTGGGCGAAGATGGCCCGACGCACCAGCCGGTCGAGCAGCTGGCGAGCCTGCGTCTGACGCCTAACTTCAGCACCTGGCGTCCGTGCGATCAGGTCGAAACCGCAGTGGCATGGAAAGCAGCCGTTGAGCGTCATCACGGCCCGACCGCGCTGATCCTCTCCCGTCAGAACCTGCTGCAGCCCGAGCGCAGCCAGGCGCAGGTCGAAAATATCGCGCGCGGCGGCTATATCCTGAAGGATTGCGATGGCACGCCGGATGTGATTCTGATCGCCACCGGTTCAGAAGTGGAGATCACGCTGGGAGCGGAAGCCAAACTCAGCGCGGATGGCCACAAGGTCCGGGTCGTCTCACTGCCCAGCACCGATGTGTTCGACAAGCAGGATAGCGCCTACCGCGAATCTGTGCTGCCCACCACCGTACGCGCCCGCGTCGCGGTTGAAGCAGGTATTGCAGACTACTGGTACAAATATGTCGGCATCGACGGCAAAATCGTCGGCATGACCACCTTTGGTGAATCTGCGCCGGCCGGCAAGCTGTTCCCGGCCTTCGGCTTTACCGTTGAAAACGTGGTAAGCCAGGCAGAATCGCTGCTGAAACCAGCATAAGCCCCGCGGCCCTCTCCCAATAACGGTGAGGGCCGTTTTTTTTTGCACTTTCTATACAAAAAAACGCGTTTTCCCCTTCCCGCTCTGCGCAAACTGATTACTATAGGTTTTCTTCCGATCCTGATAGCGGACGCACTCCCGTTGAAAAAACCGACTTCATTTTTACTGGCCCTGATGGTCTCCGTGCTGCCTGTCAGCGGTATGGCACAGGTATCACCAGACCCCCTGCTGGCATCGCAGATTGTCGATCGCTATGCCGAACATATTTTTTACGCCAGCGGTGCAACCGGCATGGCGCTGGTCGCTATCGACGGCAATCAGCGCGTCTTTACCAGCTTTGGCGAAACCCGCCCCGGTAATAATGTCCGGCCGCAGCAGGACTCCGTTATCCGCATCGCTTCACTCAGCAAGCTGATGACCAGCGAAGTGATGGTGAAAATGGCCGAGCGCGGGCAGATCCGCCTGGATGACCCGCTCAGCCGCTACGCCCCGCCGGGGGCGCGCGTTCCGGCCTATAACGGCCAGTCGATCCGTCTGATCAACCTCGCCACCCACACCGGCTCGCTGCCGCGCGAACAGCCCGGCGGTAAACCGCACCGTCCGGTGTTTGTCTGGCCAACTAAAAGCGATCGCTGGCAGTGGCTGGGCAACGCCACGCTGAAAGCCGCGCCCGGCACTCAGGCGGCCTACTCCAACCTCGGGTTTGACCTGCTGGCTGACGCGCTGGCGAAAGCGGGCGGCACGCCCTATCCGGCGCTGCTGCAGCGGTTAGTCACGCGCCCGCTGGGGATGAAGGACACCACCTTTACACCCTCACCGGACCAGTGCCAGCGCCTGATGGTGCCGGAAAAAGGTGCCAGCCCCTGTAATAACACGCTGGCGGCGATCGGCAGCGGCGGCGTCTACTCCACTCCTGATGATATGGCGCGCTGGATGCAGCAGTTTCTCGACTCAGCGGTAAGCCACCGCACGCCGCAGATCGATCGCCTGCAGACGCTGATCTACCGGCGCGATCAGCTGACCAAAGTGGAAGGGATGGATGTCCCCGGACGTGCCGATGCGCTGGGTATGGGCTGGGTCTATATGGCTCCCAAGGCGGGCCGGCCCGGTATCATCCAGAAAACCGGCGGTGCCGGCGGCTTCATTACCTATATGGCGATGATTCCGCAGCATAATCTTGGCGTGTTTGTGGTCGTCACCCGTTCACCGCTCAGCCGCTTTACGCCCATGAGCGATGGCGTAAATAATCTGCTGGCAGAGCTGGCGGGCAACAAGACGGGTTCGCCGATGATGATCGGCGCGATCCCCTGAAATCCGGATAGTCGCTCAGTGCGCCGGCTGGCTTACCCACAGCGTGGGCCAGTCGTCGCTGCTGTGCCAGGCGTCGCAGATCTGCTCTTCCGCATATTCCGCCAGAACAAACGCGCTGCCATCAAACTGCCAGCGTGTTGCCGTACCGCAATCACCCAGCCCGCGATTTTTACTGAAGGTATAGAGCAGGCCATTACTGGCATCAAACTCGGCGTTCACCAGCTCCAGCTGCGTGTCGCTGCGCGCGGGGGGAGTAAAAGGCAGATTCAGCGTCAGCCCGCGTGATACGTAGGGCTGGCTGCGCGTCACTTCAAACGCCAGATCGATAACGTTATAGGCACCGGTTTCACAGCTGACCAGCAGCAGCGCTTTGCTGTCGGTCAGCGGCGCAACGCTCACCTCGCGCCGGAGCGGATCCAGCGAGCAGTTATCGGTAGTGATGCGCCAGGTTCCATAGTCGATCAGTCCGCTGGTCTCCTCCTGCGTCAGCGGCGCGGGCGGCGGGCCTGATGACGGCAGCGATGGCAGCGATGGCGGTGGCGGGAGATCCCACTGCGCTCCACGTCTGACCCATGCGCTGGTCCCGTTTACGCGCCCCTGCACATCATCCATCAGCAGCAGCGCCGCTTTCAGGCCGCGCAGCGGAACCACCGCTTTGGCCTGGTATGTCAGCTGCAGCGTACTCGCGTCCAGCGTCTGTCCCAGAAACTCATCAATCGCGATAGCGTTGCTGGTAGCAAGATGATGCGGCTCAACCGTCCAGTGTTTAAGGTCGGGCTTCAGGCGACGCTGATCCAGCAGCAGGTTATCTTTCAGCGGGCCACCCGGCAGCGCGCCGGTATAGGCGCTGCCGTAATCGATACGCAGCAGCGGGCGATCGTCGACGCCGGCGTGGCGCGACAGCGTCATCACCAGACCATTGTCGCCGGGAAAGCTGCGCGCCACGCAAAAAGCCGCATTGTTACAGGTGAGCTGCCAGTCAGAAAAAGACTTCTGCAGAGGTTCAGCCTGCACGCTGGCGCTGGCTGCCAGAGAGCTCAAGAGCAGTGACTTTATCCAATACGACATTAACAACCCGGTCCCCGAATTCCTTGAAAGAAAATCATAGCGCACTGCGTGCGTTATCAGCAGGCTGGAAGTGTGAAGCGGCCTGAAAAGCAGCATTAACTGCTTATTAAATCAGCGATTCATCATCGTACGGACAGGTTGTGCGCTGCGTTCCTATCATCCACTGCGCCTGACAGTGGCTCAATCAGATTTCCCCGACTATCAGGGCGGAGTCTGAAACGGTCAATCCCGCACAAACGGTCATAAACAGTCATGCTATGGTAGCTATGGATTAATAAGCTGGTGATCGGATCTGTTTTAACTGTGACGCTTCAGGGGTTAATTATGTGAGACATATCAACATTGCATGCAAATAACCGTTAATCATTACATTGATAACCGAACTTATATCACTCAATAACGGGCCTCTTTTTTTGCCACCGTGGACTCCTGCCCAGTCCACATTTTCCCGTGCCCGCTTCCAGTAATTTATAGCCATCGGAGGATAAGTATGTTGCCGATTGAGAGACAACAAAGAATTATTAACGAACTTAATATAAATGGCCGCGTAATTGTCTCAGAGCTGGTCACGCTATGTCAGGTTTCGCAGGAAACCATACGGCGCGACTTAAGTCAGCTGGAAAAAAGAGGATTATTACAGCGCAGTCATGGTGGTGCTGTTCCGGTAAAAAAACAGAACGCCAGCACTCCGGGAAATAACAGAGCTGGCAGAGAAAACGAATTATCTTTTCGGCAGCGTATTAATGAGCATGTCGATGCAAAAATGAGCATTGCCAAGCGCGCGCTCGATTTTATTACGCCGGGTGACTGTATTTTACTCGATAGCAGTACCACCTGCTGGTATCTGGCGCGCCAGCTGCCCGATATTGAGTTAACCGTGCTAACCAATTCGCTACGCATCGTGCAGACGCTGGCAGCGCGCGGCAGCATTCGCACTATCTGCCTTGGCGGAGAATATTCTGACCGCGATGAGGATTTTCACGGCGTAGTGGCTGAGCAGCCGCTGCGTGAATTTCAGATTAATAAGATCTTTTTTTCCTGTAGCAGTTTGGGTAATGACGGATATTTACGGGAAGGCAATGAGAATAACGCGCATTTAAAACAACAAATGTTGCTGGCCGCTGAAAGAAAACATCTGTTACTGGATGGCAGTAAATTTATGCGCCCCTCATTTGCCCGTGTTTGTCACTACCGTGATGTCGATTTTCTGATAACTGACCAATTAAAAGATAAAGAGCTGGAGCAGGAACTGGCGTGGAATGGCGTTAACGTCATTGTCTGTTCTCAGCGTCATCAGTCCATGCAGCTAATTAAAAATTAACCAGGAGTCTGTATGAAAAAACATCTTATCGCCTGTTCTCTGCTTGCCCTGTTTGCCGCCACCGGCGCGCAGGCCGCTGATAAATTACGCATGGGTATCGTCGTTAAAATCGGGGGGATCCCCTGGTTTAATGCCATGGAAGCGGGCATTAAAAGTGAGGCGGCGAAGCGCGGCATCGATGCATGGATGGTAGGCCCTACCGCTGCCGACCCGGCGCTGCAGGTGCGCGCCATTGAAGATTTGATTGCGCAGAAAGTCGACATCATCGGCGTGGTGCCTAACGATCCGAAAGTGCTGGAGCCGGTGCTGAAACGGGCGCGGGACGCCGGTATCGAAGTGATTACGCATGAGTCTCCTGGCCAGCAGGGTGCCAACTGGGATTTTGAGCTGGTTGACGCCGCCACCCACGGAATCAATCACATGAAAGCGCTGGCGAAGTGCATGCATGACGAAGGCAAATACGCCATGTACGTGGGCAGCTTGACCGTACCGCTGCATCAGCAGTGGACCGACGCCGCGCTCAATTATCAGAAAGAGCACTATCCCAACATGCAGCTGGTTACCGACAAATTTGGCGTCGGCGAATCGCTGGATGACTCCATCCGTACCACCAATGAGCTGATGTCTAAATATCCCGATCTGAAAGGGATTATGGCGTTTGGTTCACAGGGGCCGATTGGTGCCGGGCGTGCCGTTATGAACCGCAAAAAAATTGACCAGGTTTGCGTCATCGGCTCTTTCAGTCCGGGCCAGGGTGCCTCGCTGGTGCAGCGTAACGCTATTAAAGGCGGCTACATCTGGAATCCGGAAACCGCAGGTGAAGTCTTTGTGCGTATTGCCGACATGATGCAGAAGAAAGAGCCGATCACCGACGGTATGACGATTGAAGGACTCGGCAAAGTCAAAGTGGATGAAGCGACGCATACCATTCTCGGCAACAACACAGAGAGTCTGGATAAAGACAACCTGCCAAAACTGGTAAAAATGGGGCTCTGA
This sequence comes from Pantoea sp. SYBGC1, assembly GCF_057197005.1. Lineage (NCBI taxonomy): Bacteria > Pseudomonadati > Pseudomonadota > Gammaproteobacteria > Enterobacterales > Erwiniaceae > Pantoea > Pantoea sp. SYBGC1. The sequence goes on along the minus strand of NZ_JBXUNM010000008.1, from coordinate 161,199 downwards.
TATGCAAGAGGTCATTCCACAGACGCTAATTGCGCTCGAGAATCTGTCGAAAACATTTGGTGGCAACCGCGCGCTGAGCGATATCTCCCTGACCTTACTGGCAGGCGAAGTGCACTGTCTCGCTGGCACCAACGGCTGTGGCAAGAGCACCCTGATCAAAGTTATCTCCGGGGTGCACGCCCCGGACAGCGGCAGCCATATTACGCTGGGCGATGGCCCGGCGCTGCCGCGACTGACCACGCAACAGGCGCGTGATTTCGGTATTCAGGTCATCTATCAGGACCTGTCGCTGTTCCCCAACCTGAGCGTGGCGGAGAACATCGCGTTTGAGCATAACCTTAATGGCCTGCTGCGCTGGCACCGCAGCGCACGCCTGCGTGAAAGCGCGCGCAGCATTATAACCGAGCTGAAATTTGACCTCGATCTGGATGCGAAAGTCGCGGCGCTCTCAATTGCCCAGCGCCAGCAGGTCGCGATCTGCCGCGCGCTGGTCGCCGATGCGCGCCTGGTGATCATGGATGAGCCAACCGCCTCGCTGACCCGTACCGAGGTTAATCAGCTGCTGCGCACCGTGCGCTATCTGAAAGATAAAAATATCTGCGTGGTCTTTGTCAGCCACCGGCTCGATGAGGTGCTGGAGATCTCCGACCGCGTCACGGTGATCCGCGACGGCCGCAAAATGGGCTGCTGGCCCGCCCGGGAGATGACGCCACATCATCTGACCGAGTTGATGACCGGTCTGAAGCTCGACTATCAGCTGAAAGCGCCGACGCGCAACAGCGAGCGCGTGATCCTGGAGATAGATAATCTCACCCGCGCCGGTCAGTACCGTGACGTCAGCTTTAAACTTTACGAGGGTGAAGTACTGGGCCTATGCGGCCTGCTCGGCTCCGGACGTACCGAGCTGGCGCTGTCGCTGTTTGGTATGACGCGTCCCGACAGCGGCAAAATCTGGCTCGACAGCAAACCGGTCCGCTTCCGCGGTCATGAAGATGCGATCAAAGCCGGCATTGGCTATGTGTCGGAAGATCGCCTGACGCTGGGGCTGGTGCAGCAGCAGTCGGTGGCCGACAACATGGTGCTGCCGATCCTCGACAAACTGCAGAACCGCTTTCACCTGATCGATGAGTATCGCAAAAACAAACTGATCCTGCAGTGGATCCAGCAGCTCGGCGTGCGCGTTGCCGATCCGAACCTCGCCATCTCCACCCTCTCCGGCGGCAATCAGCAAAAAATTGTGCTGGCAAAGTGGGTTCTGACGCAGCCGCGTATTCTGATCCTCGATTCGCCTACCGTTGGCGTGGACGTCGGCGCCAAAGCCAGCATCTATCAGCTGATCCATGAGCTGGCGAAAGAGGGACTGTCGATCATCCTGATCTCTGATGAGGTGCCGGAGGTCTGGTACAACTGCGACCGTATCCTGCACTTCCGCGATGGCACCATTCATGCCGAATATCAACCCGATAGCGTCGAGCAGCAGCAGCTGGCGGAGGTGATCAATGCCTGATTTTTCCCGTTTACGTCCGCACTCCAGCCAGGGCTGGCTCGCCTGGGTGCTGCTGGCGTTCATTCTGTTTTTCTCTGTGACCAGCGATCAGTTTCTTACCGTACAGAACCTGCTGGATCTGGCGGAGAGCTACGCGGTCACCGGTATCTTTGCGCTGGGCCTGTTTGTAGTGCTGGTGACCGGCGGAATCGATATCTCTTTTGCCGCTGTTGCCTCAGTGGTGCAGTACCTGCTTGCATCCCTGTTTGTGCAGTTTCAGTTTGATAACGCGCTGCTCAGCATCGTGCTGGCGATCGTGTGCGGCACGCTGTTTGGCGTAATCAATGCGCTGCTGATCACTACGCTGCGGGTGGTCTCCATCATCATCACGATCAGCATGCAGTCACTGCTGTTCGGCCTGCTGATGTGGGTGACCGGCGGCCGCAGCCTCTATTCGCTGCCGGAGTGGTGGATCACCCTGCGTAACGTGCTGCCGTTCAGCTGGCAGGGCGAGAGCTTTCAGGTCGGCTTACCGCTGGCCACCATGCTGATCATTGCCGCGGCCACCGCACTGCTGCTGAACAAAACCAACCTCGGGCGCCAGCTTTATGCGGTGGGTGGCGACGCTGAGTCTGCGCGACGTATCGGCATTCGCGTCGGCCTGATCCACGTTTTTGCCTACGGCTGGCTGGGCGCAATGGCGGCGGTTGGCGGCCTGGTACAGGTCTATCGTATGGGAGAAGTGGTGCCTAATGCGCTGGTTGGCGGCGAGCTTGATGTGCTGGCGGCAACGGTGCTGGGCGGCGCCAGTCTGATGGGCGGTAAAGGCACGGTCAGCGGCACGCTGATGGGGGTCTTCCTGATCGCCATCCTGAAGAACGGTCTTAACCTGGTGGGCGTGTCGAACTACTTCATGAACATCGTGGTAGGCGGCGTCATCATGATCGCGATCGCCGTAACGCACTACAAAAAACGCAAAGAAACTGATGTCAGTTTCGTGTGACTGAGGGCATTGATGATGAAATCACTGACTGCACTGCGCCCTGACGGCACCAACCTTGGTCTGATGCTGCTTATCGCGCTGGCGCTGGCGACCTTTACGCTGATGCTGCCGGGTCGCTTCCTGACCGACTCCACCTTTATGAGCATGGCGTTTCAGCTGCCGGAGCTGGGATTACTCACGCTGGCGATGTTTATCGCCATTCTCAGCGGCGGCCTGAATCTCGCCATTATCGCCACCGCCAACCTGACCGCGCTGTTTATCGCCTGGACGCTGATGAGCGCTCTGCCCGCCGGTGCCGGAATGGCGCTGCAGCTGCTGTGGCTGTTTATCGCCATCATCGGCGCCATGCTGATTGCCGCCGCCATCGGCGTCGTCACCGGCCTGATGGTGACGCGCATCGGCGCGCATCCGATTCTGGTGACGCTGGCAACGATGATGACGCTGAACGGGATCGGTATCTGGCTGACTAAAGGCGCGGCCGTCAGCGGCATGCCTCCGGTGGTACAGGCGCTGGGCGCTAATACGCTGCTGGGGATGCCGCTGCCGCTCTGGGTGTTTCTCATCGCCGCCGCGCTGCTGGCGCTGTTCCTCGGTAAAACCCGTGCCGGCAAATGTATCTATATGGGCGGCAGCAACATCAACGCGACCTGGTTTAGCGGCATTAACACCCACCGCATGGTGATGCTGGTTTACGTGATCTCCAGCCTGCTCTGCGTGCTGGCGGGCCTGATTATGATGGCGCGCTTTAACTCCGCGCGCATGGGCTACGGCGACGCCTACCTGCTGCTGACGGTGCTGGCGATTATCCTCGGCGGCACCGACCCCAACGGCGGCTTTGGTCGCGTCACCGGCGTCGTGCTGGCGCTGATTGCGCTGCAGGTGCTCTCAACCGGCTTCAACCTGATGAATATCAGCCAGCACGTCAGTCTGGCGATGTGGGGTGCGGTGCTGATTGTGGTACTCGCCTTTAAACAACTCAAAACCCGACTCAACGAACACCGTGCGGTAAAGCTCAGCAAGCTGGCCGCGGTGCTTAATCCTCTGACTGAAAAGAAGGAAGTATGATGCGTATTCAAATCTCCCCGTCACTGATGTGTATGAACCTGATGGAGATCAAGCACCAGCTGCAGGTTCTCGATTCGCGCGCTGACTTTCTTCACGTGGATATCATGGATGGTCACTACGTTAAAAACATCACGCTCTCCCCTTTCTTTATTGAACAGATCCGGCCTTATACCCGCGTGGCCATTGATGTGCACCTGATGGTGGAAGAGCCGACCGATTTTATTGAGGCGGTCGCCAGAGCGGGCGCTGACTATATCTGCCCGCACGCAGAAACCATTAACCGCGACGCCTTCCGCGTGATCAATCTGATCCGCAGTTTTGGTAAAAAAGTGGGGGTGGTGCTGAATCCCGCCACGCCGGTCTCCTTTATCCAGCACTATATTCACCTGCTGGATAAAATTACCGTGATGACAGTGGATCCTGGCTACGCCGGTCAGCCCTTTATTCCGGAGATGGTGGAGAAAGTGCGCGAGCTGAAAGCGCTTAAACAGCAGCACGGTTATCACTATCTGGTTGAGATTGACGGCTCCTGCAACACCCGCACCTATAACCAGCTGATTGGGGCCGGTGCAGAAGTGCTGATTGTCGGCACATCCGGCCTGTTCAATATTCATGATGATCTGGCGACCGCGTGGGAGATGATGCGCGACAGCATTGATGAAGCCCAGGGGCTGACGCAGGTGTCCGCATGAAACCACGCTGGCTCGGTATCGACATCGGCGGCACCGGTACGCGGCTGCAGCTGATGGAAGAAGGAGGCGTCTGGAGCAGCTTTCGCAAAGTCGCCACCGCCAGCTGGGCGCAGCAGCCCGACGCGCTGCTGGCGCTTGCTCAGCTCATCCGCGACACGCTGGAGCAGCAGCCGGTAAGCGGCATTATGCTGGGTCTGCCGGGTATTCTCAGCCGCGACCGGCAGCAGGTGATTTCGCTGCCCTTTATTCAGGCGCTGGATGGCCAGCCGGTCGCGGCGCGCCTCACCGCGCTGCTTGGCGTGCCGGTGGCGATGGACAAAGATGTGAACCATCTGATGCTGTGGGATCTGCTGCAGCTGGAGCAGCTGCCGGACAACGCCGTGGGTCTCTATCCCGGCACCGGTATGGGCAACAGCCTGTGGCTCAACGGTGGCTTTTATCACGGCGAGCATGGCGGTGCCGGCGAGCTGGGGCATATTCCGGTGGCGGGCAATGCCCTGCCCTGCCCGTGCGGCAACCACGGCTGTGCAGAAACGCTGACGTCGGGCCACTGGCTGAGCCGCTGGGCGGCACAGAACGCCGCCGATACGCCGATGCCGGCGCTGTTTACCCGCCACGGCGAACAGCCGGAGCTGCAGGCGTTTGTCCGGCGGCTGGCTGAACTTATCGCGACCGAAATGAATATTCTCGATCCGGAGTACCTGATCCTCGGGGGCGGCGTACTGGCGATGGCTGATTTTCCGCTGGCGCAGCTGCGCAGCCAGATCCAGCAGCATCTGCGGCCACCGGTTACCCGTGAAAATCTGAAGATTATCTTCAGCCACTCAACCGACTACACGGGCTGCCGCGGTGCCTGTCTCGCCGCCGCACGCCTGTTCAGGAGCGTATGATGAAAGGAAAAGTGTGTGTTTTCGGTTCCTTTAATCTCGACATCGTGGCGGTGATGCGCCGCTTTCCGCTGCCGGGTGAGTCGCTGACGGCGCATCACAGTATGATGGGCGCAGGCGGCAAAGGGGCTAATCAGGCCACGGCGGCGCTGCGCGCAGGTGCGCGGGTGCACTACATCGGCAAAGTAGGCAATGACGATTTTGGCCTGTTTGCCCGCCGTCATCTGGAAAAGACCGGATTCGATGCCATTACGCTGTTTACCTGTAAAGAGAAGCCGACCGGCAATGCGCTGATTTACGTCGCGGGCGACGACGCGGAGAATATGATTTCAGTCTATCCCGGCGCCAATACCACCGTGACCGCAGCCGAAGTGACGCGCTGCCAGCCTACGGTCGCCGCTGCCGATATTCTGCTGGTGCAGCTGGAGAATAATCTCAGCGCTATCCAGCGTATGATCGATAACGCCCGCGCCAGCGGCACCTTTGTCATTCTTAACCCGGCACCGTGGCAGAAGATCGGCGATGCGCTGCTGGCAAAGGTCGATTTGCTGACGCCGAACAGCACCGAAGCGACCCAGCTCAGCGGCGTAACGGTAACCGATTTCGCCAGCGCGCGCCGTGCCGCCGATGTGCTGCACCGTAAAGGCGCGCGCCAGGTCATTATTACGCTCGGCATGGCGGGAGCCCTGCTCTCAACGCCCGACCGGCAGCAGCGTATTCCGCTTTTTCCGGCGCAGCCGCGCGACACCACCGGCGCGGGTGACGCATTTAACGGTGCGCTTGCCGCGCGTCTCGCCTCAGGCGACGATCTGCCGCAGGCGGCGCGGTTTGCTGCAGCGTTTGCCTCGCTCTGCGTCGAGCGCGCTGGCGCAGCCGACTCAATGCCCTCCTACGCCGAGGCGCTGGCGCGACTGCAGGCGCATCCGGAGTGCGTGGTCGGGGAGATAGAGAACGCGGTGGCGTAACTGAAAGGCTGGCAGAGCTATTCAGCCATGCAGGCCGCAGAGGGCGCATCACAGCGCCCTGATTACGCCTTCAGCCAGCCGGCAAGCTGCGCATGCTGCAGCAGCATCATGGTTTTACCGTCACAGATGCGCCCATCTTTTACCATCGCCAGCGCCTGCGGAAACGACAGCTCCAGCACGGTTATCGCTTCATCTTCAACGCCACCGCCGCTGTTAGCACGCATCGCTTCACTATATTCTGCAGCAAAGAAGTGGATCAGTTCCGTAACGCCGCCGGGTGACATGTAGGCGGCAAAGAGTTTCTCAACCTTCCCCACCTGATAGCCCGTCTCCTCAATCGCCTCTTTACGGATGCAATCTTCGGGCGTGTCATCGTCCAGCAGTCCGGCGCAGGCTTCAATCAGCTCACCGCTTTCGTTACCGTTAACGTAAGTGGCAATGCGAAACTGACGGGTCAGCACCACGCTGTTTTTTTCACGATTGTAGAGCAGTATGGTTGCGCCGTTACCGCGATCGTATACTTCACGCTTGTGCTGTACTACCTCGCCATTGCTGCGGGTCAGTTCGTAGGTGTAATTGCGCAGTACAAACCAGTTTTCAGACAGGATTTTATTTTTAATGACGTTGATAGTGAATGCCATGAGCGCTCCGCTGCTTTGCTGAGAGAGGCTGAAATAATAGGCGGCAGCGGCGGGAAAAACTATCTGAATTACCTGCGCAGCGGCGGGTAAAAAAAAACGGGAGCCAGGCTCCCGTTACGCTACAGAAAAAGGTTTAGCGTCCGCTTTCGTCCGCCAGCTGCGGTGACGCATCGCTGCTCTCATCCGCGTGCACCTCATGCTCTTTCATCGCCTCTGCCTGGACGCGCTTGCGCACGCCAAACCAGCCAAGCACCAGCAGTACGGCGATCAGAGGAATAGAAGCGATGGTATAGGTGCCGTTAGGGTAGTCGAACGCCATCAGCACCAGCACGCTGAGCAGGAACAGCAGCGTCAGCCAGGAGGTGAACGGCGCCCACGGCAGCTTAAAGCTGACATCTTCAGCCTTGCCCTCTTTGATCGCTTTGCGCAGACGCATCTGGCAGACCACGATAAAGCCCCAGGAAGAGATGATCCCCAGCGAGGCAACGTTCAGGACAATCTCGAACACCTGCGACGGCACGTAGTAGTTCAGCACCACGCCAACGATGTAAACCGCAACCGTGACCAGGATACCGGCATACGGCACCTGCTGCTTGCTCATCTTCGACATAAACTGCGGCGCTGAGCCGCCCATCGACATGGAGCGCAGAATACGACCGGTTGAATAGAGGCCGGAGTTCAGGCTGGAGAGCGCTGCGCTCAGTACCACAATGTTCATAATACTGCCGACATAGGGAACGCCCAGCTTTGAGAAGAAGGTCACAAACGGACTCTGTCCCGCCTGGTAGGCATTCCACGGCAGCAGCAGCACCAGCAGCACCACGGAACCCACATAAAACAGGCCAATACGCCAGATCACGCTGTTGATCGCTTTCGGCAGCATGGTTTTAGGATCTTTGCACTCGCCGGCCGCAGTTCCCACCAGCTCAATCGAGGCAAAGGCAAACACCACCCCCTGCACCAGCACCAGCGCGGCCATCAGGCCATGCGGGAAGAGACCGCCGTTGTCGGTGATCAGATGGAAGCCGGTCGCGTTGCCATCGAGCGGTTTGCCGGTACCGAGAAACACCACGCCAACAATCAGGAAGATCACAATGGCCAGTACTTTGACCAGCGCAAACCAGAACTCCATTTCGGCGAACCATTTAACGCCGATCATGTTCATGGTGCCGACAATGGCCAGCGCGCCAAGCGCAAATACCCACTGCGGTACGTCGCCAAACGCGCCCCAGTAATGCATATAAAGCGCCACCGCGGTGATATCGACAATCCCGGTCATCGCCCAGTTAACGAAATACATCCAGCCCGCTACATAAGACGCTTTTTCCCCGAGGAATTCACGCGCATAGGAGACAAAGCTGCCGCTTGAGGGGCGATGCAGTACCAGTTCGCCCAGCGCACGGAGAATAAAGAAAGAGAAGATGCCGCACACCAGATAGACCAGTGCCAGCGCCGGACCTGCCAGCTGCAGGCGTGCGCCTGCGCCGAGGAACAGACCGGTGCCGATAGCCCCGCCGATGGCGATCATTTGTACCTGTCGGTTACCCATCGCTTTGTGGTAACCGGTATCGTGAGAGTTCAGCCAGCGTCTTCTCGCAGCACGCTGTTCGTCGGGCGTTTTTTTAGTATGTTTCATAGCTTTCCTGTTTGTCCTGACCATCAATCACCGGCTGACCAATCGTTTGCGCCCGCGGTGCGAAATGGAGTAAAAAACCGGTGCACGGGCAGTGGAACGATGCGCGTGGCGACCCGGGAAATTACGGCGATGAATCCTACCCGTTCTGCATGAACGAAGCAAAATATACTGGCTGGACGCACGATCTGATTTGTAAGAATCGGTCGTGACGCACAAAAAAAACCGGTCAGCAGCGTGACCGGTCAGGATGGCGTCAGAAAAGCAGGAATTCGGGCCGGAAGATGCGCGACTGCGCAGCTCCCGGGTAACGCATCAGCGATAGATTTCCGCGCTGCCGTTCCAGAGGCTGGAGTCGCCAGGATTCTGTGCGCCAATAACGCGAAAGTGTGTGGCGCCCATCTCTTCAGCTTTTTGCGACAGCTGGCGGGTGGCGTCATCCAGCGTGCCGCGCACGCCGCTGACCGATACGGTGCCTGCAGGCTGCATGTTTTGGGCATCCGCCGCGCTCAGCGGCGTAGCAGCCAGCGTGGAAAAACTTACGGTGGCAAGCAGGGCCGCACCAAAGAGGGTAATAGCTCGTTTCATAAGGATCTCCTGAGTGGCAGAAAATAGCGGGTGACAGGAGAAGTATTGGCAAGCCTGTGCAAACCAGGCCTGGCGGTCGGTAAATCTGTTTAATGTTTAGCCAGATTAATGTCTGTATTGCCGGGAAAGGTAAAGCAGCACGGCACCGGTTCCGCCGTCCGGCCGCGCAATATTTACATTTCTTCCATAATTACTCCACGTTTCTCTGATTTACACCGCGTAAAGTAGAGCGGGCAGGCGTCTGCAGAGTGTGCCCGCCCCGCCTGCCAGCGCGCCAGCCGTGCGCTGTTCACATAATAATGACAAGCTGCCGCTAAGGAGTAACAGAGTTATGTCGGACTTTTTTATCGACCGCCCGGTATTTGCCTGGGTTCTGGCGATTTTACTCTGTCTGTGCGGCACGCTGGCTATCACCTCGCTTCCGGTTGAACAGTACCCGGATCTCGCCCCGCCTAACGTCCGGATCACGGCCAATTATCCCGGCGCCTCTGCCCAGACGCTGGAGAATACCGTTACGCAGGTTATCGAACAGAATATGACCGGCATCGATAACCTGATGTATATGTCCTCAAACAGCAGCAATACCGGCCAGGTGCAAATTACGCTAACCTTTCTCGCCGGTACCGATCCCGATGAGGCGCGTCAGCAGGTGCAGAACCAGCTGCAGAGCGCGCTGCGCAAACTTCCGGCCGCCGTTCAGGCGCAGGGAGTTAACGTTAATAAAACCGGCGACAGCAACATGCTGATGATTGCGTTTGTCTCCACCGATGGCAGCATGGATAAGCAGGATATTGCTGATTACGTTGCCAGTAACATCCAGGATCCGCTCAGCCGTATCGATGGCGTCGGTCAGGTGGATGCCTATGGGTCACAGTACGCTATGCGTATCTGGCTCGATCCCGTCAAACTGACGCGCTATGCGCTCACGACCGCCGATATCATACAGGCGATTGAGTCGCAAAATACCCAGGTCGCCGTCGGCCAGGTCGGCGGATTGCCGTCGGTAGAGAAGCAGGCGCTGAATGCCACGGTTAACGCGCAGTCTATGCTGCAGACGCCGGAGCAGTTTCGCGCCATTACCTTAAAAAGCAGCGGCAGCGGTGCAGTTGTCACGCTGGGTGATGTTGCCAGCATCGCCATGGGCGCAGAGAAATATGACTACCTGAGTCGCTATAACGGTCAGCCCGCATCAGGCCTGGGGGTTAAGCTGGCTTCCGGCGCGAATGAGATGAATACTGACCGGCTGGTCCGCGCCCGCGTCGCGGAGCTGGCGCACTATTTCCCCCCCGGCCTGGAAGCGAAAATTGCGTTTGAAACCACGCCTTTTGTTAAAGCCTCAATAAAAGATGTCGTCAAAACGCTGCTGGAAGCGATCCTGCTGGTATTTCTGGTGATGTATCTCTTTCTGCAGAATTTTCGCGCCACGCTGATCCCCACTATTGCGGTGCCGGTGGTGCTGCTGGGCACGTTTACCGTGCTCTATGTCTGCGGCTTCAGTATTAATACCCTGACCATGTTTGCCGTCGTGCTGGCCATTGGCCTGCTGGTTGATGATGCGATCGTGGTCGTGGAAAACGTTGAGCGCATCATGAGCGAGGAGGGATTATCGCCACGCGCTGCCACGCGCAAGTCAATGGGGCAGATACAGGGTGCGCTGGTAGGCATTGCGCTGGTTCTCTCCGCGGTCTTTGTCCCGATGGCCTTTTTTGGTGGCACGGTGGGCGCCATTTATCGCCAGTTCTCCATTACGATTGTCTCCGCTATGGTGCTGTCGGTACTGGTGGCGATGATCCTGACGCCCGCGCTCTGCGCCACGCTGCTTAAGCCGCTGAAACAGGGTGAACAGCACGGTCAGCGCGGATTTTTCGGCTGGTTTAACCGCGCGTTTAACGCCAGCACTCAGCGCTACGAACGGGGCGTTGCGCGACTGCTGCGCCAGAGTGGCCGCTGGATGCTGCTCTATGCCGCACTGATCGGTCTGATGGCTTTTCTGTTCTTGCGGCTGCCGACCTCTTTTCTGCCGCTGGAAGATCGCGGCGTATTTATGACGCAGATTCAGCTGCCGCCGGGTTCAACGCTGCAGCAGACCTCCCGCGTGGTTGAGAAAGTTGAACGTTACTACCTTACGGCGGAAAAAGAGAACGTCACGTCCGTGTTTGCCACCATTGGCTCCGGGCCTGGCGGCAACGGCCAGAATGTGGCGCGGCTGTTTGTCCGCCTCACGCCCTGGGATCAGCGCCCCGGTGACGACCGCACCTCTTTTGCCATTATTGAACGCGCCACCCGCGCATTTACCGCGATTGCTGAAGCGCGCGTGGTCGCCAGCAGCCCCCCGGCCATCAGCGGCATGGGCAGCTCATCGGGCTTTGATCTGCAGCTGCAGGATCACAGCGGTATCGGGCACACGCAGATGATGGCGATGCGCGATAAGCTGCTGGCGCTGGCGTCAGCCGACCCGGCGCTGTCGCGCGTGCGGCATAATGGCCTGGATGACACGCCACAGCTGCAGATCGATATCGATCAGCGCAAAGCGCAGGCGCTCGGCGTCTCGCTGGATACCATCAATCAGACCCTCTCTACCGCCTGGGGATCGACCTATGTGAATGATTTTCTCGATCGCGGCCGGGTTAAAAAGGTCTATGTGCAGTCGGCACCGGAGTTTCGCATGCTGCCCGGCGATATCAATAAATGGTACGTGCGCAACAGCAGCGGCGGCATGGTGCCCTTCTCTGCGTTTGCCACCAGCCGCTGGGAAACCGGCTCACCGCGGCTGGAACGCTATAACGGCTACGCCTCGCTGGAAATTGTTGGCGAAGCGGCCAGCGGCGTCAGCAGCGGAACCGCTATGGATGAGATGGAGAAGCTGGTGGCGCAGCTGCCGCTCGGGGTAGGTTTTCAGTGGACCGGCGCATCTTATCAGGAACGATTATCCGGTGCACAGGCCCCGGCGCTCTATGCTATTTCGCTGTTGGTGGTGTTTTTGTGTCTCGCTGCGCTTTATGAAAGCTGGTCTATTCCCTTTTCGGTAATGCTGGTTGTGCCGCTGGGTGTTGTCGGTGCTCTGCTGGCAACATGGCTGCGCGGACTCGAAAACGATGTCTATTTTCAGGTCGGGCTGCTGACGGTGATTGGGCTTTCGGCGAAAAACGCGATTCTGATTGTGGAGTTTGCCAATGAGATCAACAGCAAAGGTCGTGAGCTAAAGGAGGCCACTCTCGAAGCCGCGCGGCAGCGCCTGCGTCCGATATTAATGACTTCGCTTGCCTTTATGTTTGGCGTCCTGCCGATGGCGATCAGCAGCGGCGCGGGTTCAGGCAGCCAGCACGCGGTAGGAACCGGCGTTCTGGGCGGTATGCTGACCGCCACGCTGCTGGCTATTTTCTTTGTACCCCTGTTCTTTGTGCTGGTCCGGCGTCGCTTTCCGCTGCGTGAGAAACCGCACGATTAGCCGGCATGAAAAAAGCCGCCGGAAGAGGCTCCCGGCGGCCTTATTGATGTGTGTGGTCAGAATCGCAGCAAGGGGGGAAACGCCCTGCTTTCCTCGTCACGCGTTACTTACGTAACATCGCTTCGATAAATTCTTTCCAGTTCCCCAGTTCATATTCAACCATAACAACCTCTCTTATTGTAATGGCAATTGTACGCCGATTTTTTCTGCAGGTGAATACGTTTCCACCTCTTATCACTATCGGCAAAAGCGGGGAAAAGCTGCAATTTTTCTTTTTTGTGCCGTGACGCACATTTCTGCAAGCCACTGTCTGGTCTGGAAAATATTTTTTTATTTGCGCAGTAGCACAATTCTGCCATTAAGATAATCCTTACCGGTCAGATAATCAGACAGCGCGCGTTTTACGACCTGAATGAAAGCGCTTACTGGCCCTGATTAGCGTTTTCGATTAAAGCCCGCAGATGATGAAAAATGCAGGCAATATCCACCGACGCTCACCGCGCGCAACCCGCTGTGGTAAACTCGCGCGCAGATTTTTTTGCAGAACGGGAAAGAGCTATGACAGCGCAGTGGGTGATGTACGGAATCAAAAATTGCGACACCGTAAAAAAAGCGCGCAATGCGCTAACCGCGTCCGGCATCGACTACCGGTTTCACGATTATCGCGCGGATGGACTGGATGCCGCGCTGCTGCAGCACTTTATCGATCGGCTTGGCTATGAAGCCCTGCTGAATACGCGCGGTACCACCTGGCGCAGGCTGCCAGAGGCAGAACGCGCCGCGATTAAGGATGCCGCCAGCGCCAGCGCCGTGATGCTGGCACAGCCCGCCATCATCAAACGTCCGCTGCTTGCCGCCCCCGATGGCAGTCTGCTGCCGGGCTACAGCGCCGATCTTTACCACGCTTTTATTCAGGAGAAGTCATAACATGTTCTGTCCGGTTATTGAGCTGGCTCAGCAGCTCATCCGTCGTCCTTCGCTAAGTCCGGATGATGCGGGCTGTCAGGCCCTGCTGATCGCCCGCCTGGAAGCGATTGGTTTTCAGATTGAGCAGATGCATATTAATGACACGCTAAACGTCTGGGCCACGCGCGGTCACGGTGAAACCTTAGCGTTTGCCGGACACACTGACGTCGTGCCGCCCGGTGATGCAAACCGCTGGATCAACCCGCCGTTTGAGCCGACTATCCGCGATGGCATGCTGTTCGGGCGCGGTGCCGCCGATATGAAGGGCTCACTGGCAGCGATGGTGGTCGCCGCTGAACGTTTTGTCGCAGCGCATCCACAACACAAGGGCCGCCTGGCGTTTCTGATCACCTCCGATGAAGAGGCCAGCGCGGTCAACGGCACGGTCAAAGTGGTGGAGCGCCTGATGGCGCGTCATGAACGGCTGGATTACTGCCTGGTGGGTGAGCCCTCCAGTACAGAGATCGTCGGGGACGTGGTGAAAAACGGCCGGCGCGGTTCAATGACCGCAAACCTGACGCTGCACGGCGTGCAGGGCCATGTCGCCTACCCGCACCTGGCGGATAATCCGGTACACCGTGCCATGCCGGCGCTGAATGAGCTGGTGGCTACCGAGTGGGATCAGGGCAACGCATTCTTTCCGCCAACCAGCATGCAGATTGCGAATGTGCAGGCGGGTACCGGCAGCAATAACGTTATTCCCGGCGAATTTTTTGTTCAGTTTAACTTTCGCTTCAGCACCGAGCTGACCGATCAGATGATTAAAGATCGCGTGACGGAACTGCTGGACCGCCATCAGCTGCGCTATACGCTGGAGTGGACCGTTTCCGGACAGCCCTTCCTGACGTCACGCGGCAGGCTGGTCGATGCCGTGGTAAACGCCGTAACGCACTATAATGAAGTTAAGCCGCAGCTGTTAACCACGGGTGGCACTTCCGACGGGCGTTTCATTGCCCGTATGGGCGCGCAGGTGGTAGAGCTTGGCCCGGTTAACGCCACAATTCATAAAATCAACGAGTGCGTCAAAGCATCAGATCTGCAGCTGCTGAGCCGCATGTATCAGCGCATTATGGAGCAGCTGATCGCCTGACCGCATAAACAAGGAGACGGGGCATGGAGTGGTTAAAAGAGTACTGGTGGATCCTGGTGATTGTGCTGATGGTGGGCGTACTGATGAACGTCTATAAAGATCTCAAGCGCATCGATCATAAGAAATATATGGATAACCGTCCGGATTTACCTCCGCATCGCGATTTCAACGATAAGTGGGATGATGAAGATGACTGGCCAAAGAAAAAATAGGCCAGGGCGCATAAATACGCCAGGGGCGCATGAATGCGCCCCCTACGGGCAATTGTAGGGGCGGCATTCATGCCGCCCTTGCCGCAAATGGGCAACGGACGCGTAAATAACCAAGGGCGCATGAATACGCCAGGGGCGCATAAATGCGCCCCCTACGAAATTGTAGGGGCGGCATTCATGCCGCCCGTCCCGGCGGATTGGTTACAGGGGCGGCATTCATGCCGCCCTTGCCGCAAATGGGCAACGGACGCGTAAATAACCAAGGGCGCATGAATGCCGCCCATACCGGCGGATTGGTTACAGGGGCGGCATTCATGCCGCCCGCCCTCTACAGCAACATCACAACATCGTCGTCGTTGGGTTTGGCACCGCTCAATGCCTCATCAAAATAGCGGCGCGGTATGGTATAGCGCAGATGATGCAGCGCCCGCGCCATGCTGCGTTCATCTATCGCATGCGGCAGATCGTCCACCACATCCAGCGTCACATCGCCGCCCAGCTCGGTCAGACGCTGGTTCGCCGCTTCAGCATGCTGTAGCGGTACCTGTTCGTCATCATCGCCGTGAATAAGATGAATGGTATTACGCCTGCTGGCGCGTTCCGGCAGCGTGGTATAGCGTCCGCTAAACGCCACCACCCTTCCCGCCAGCTCTGGCTGCGCTTTTACGCCCTCCAGAACCATGGTGCTGCCCTGCGAGAATCCGACCAGCGCCGTCGCTTCGGGCCTGACGCCAGCAGCACGCTGCCAGTGCCGGACAGACTCGATAAATAGCGGCATAACCGCATCAACACACTGCTGCGGCGAGCGATCCTGAGCAGGATAGTCCATAAACCACTGGCGGCCCTGCGGCACATTACCGGTATAAGGCGCACCTACTGATACCACCTGCGCTTCCGGAAACGCCTCAGCAAACCAGCTGCCAATCTGTGCCATCGCATCAGGGTTATCATCAGCGCCGTGGTAAAGCAAAAAAAGCTGAGCAGCCTGCACCGGCTGCTGAACAACAACATATCGTAAAGCCATACTGACCTCCTGTATTCACTATACGCCGCGGCCAGCAGAGTGATATCGGGAAAATTTGAACAAGAGCGCTGATTTATTGCAACAACGTCAGCCGCTGTTGCCAGGCCTGCGCTGCCTGCGGATCGAGCCGTTCAAGCGCCTCAGCCGTCTCCTGACGCAGCCGCTGTACCACCGCCTTGCGGCCGCTGAGACCGGCGCTGCTGCCCGCCTCGCTCAGCGTCTGTTTCTGAAGCAGTATGGCCTGCATTAACGGCTGCGGCTGTATGCGCACCAGCCGCTGCAGCACCGCATAGCTCGCCTCGAACGGGCGCTGTGCCCAGGCAAAACCTGCCAGCAGCGCCACATCCTCTTCATTAATATTCTGCGACAGCCCCGCTCCGTCCGGCAGCGGCAAATCGATGAGATCGTTCAGCCAGACGGCATCGCGCGCCAGACGCTGCGCCGCCTGCGCCTGCAGCTGTTTCCCGGCCGGCGTCAGTGCGCAGATGGCCATTGCGGCGTAGCAGCCGCTGCTTGCTTCACGCTGCGATCCGACCCGCACCAGCGTAAAGCCGCAGGCGTGCCAGAAGCGCCACAGCGCCGCCGTATAACCAAAGCTCACCGAGAGAAAATCACAGCCGGCGGCCTGCTGACGCGCCTGCGCAACCAGCGCCCGGCCAGTGCCCTGCTGACGGCGGGCGGCCGTCACCGCAATGCGGCTGATACGCAGAGAGCGCAGCGTAGCCGCCGCGCTGAAACCGGCGTGTGCCGCCAGTGACTGTGCGACCAGATTACCGCGCGGGCGACGCGTGCCGGCCCAGACAGCCTGCGCCAGCTCTGCATCCAGCCCGCCCTCTTCAACCAGCCACAGGGCACCGGCCACGCTCTCTGCTGCGCCAGCCAGCCAGAGCTGCATTCCCGGCGCGTCCAGCAGGCGGCGCAGATCGAGCGGCGAGGTGCGGTAGTGCGCGCTTGCCAGCAGACGATAGCCCGCCTCCAGCACGGCGGGGTCCGCATCCGGCATCGCTCTGTATAACGTGATTTCAGATGCCGGTGCGGCGCGA
The DNA here is from genome assembly GCF_057197005.1 of Pantoea sp. SYBGC1. Taxonomy (NCBI): domain Bacteria; kingdom Pseudomonadati; phylum Pseudomonadota; class Gammaproteobacteria; order Enterobacterales; family Erwiniaceae; genus Pantoea; species Pantoea sp. SYBGC1. Next base: position 144,456 of record NZ_JBXUNM010000008.1, on the reverse strand, counting down.
TCCGCCTCTTCAAACAGTAGCGCGCGATTAAGCCACTGCTCCAGCGGATCCTGAGCGCTCCAGCGCAGGGGCTCATCCAGCGTGAAATAGCGGACGTCAGACAGGGTGGCGCAGAAGCGCAGCAGAAAACCGCGTCCGGTGCCCTCGTACCCCTGCACGGTTGTGGTCAGCAGCACGCGCGGAAAGCGTGCGACCAGCTGCTGCAGCAGCGGCGCCGGGATCGCGGCTGCCTCGTCGACGATCAGCCATGCAGGCAGCGGATCGACCGGCTGCTGCAGGATCGCATCAGGAGCCATGAAGGAAAACTGCTCACCGGCAAACTGCGCCAGCACCGCTGTTGACACCTTCGCCGGAGCGGTGACCAGCGCGTGCGTTGTATTACGTGCCAGCATGCCAGCCAGCGCCGACTTGCCGCGCCCGCGCGGTGCGGTAACCACCGCCACCCCGAAAGCGATCGCCTGTAGCTGAGCAAGAATAGCCGCCTGCTGCTGTGGCGCCTGGCATTGCCAGCGCGGCCAGACACCTGCGGCCGGCTGACGCACCGGCAGATGCTGGCGCTGCAGCAGCACCTCTTCATCTGCCAGCATCAGCTGCTGCAGGCGACGTATAAAGCGGGGCGTGGCGATGGGCTCTGCGACATCGGCCCAGCGCAGGCTGTCCGCATCAGCAGCTGTCGCCCAGCTCTCCCACGGCGGCGTCAGCAGCAGCAGCCAGCTGCCGGCGCGCAGCGTACCGGCCAGCGCGGCAAAGGCCTCAGCGTGAAAGCCGTGCCGCGCGTCGAACAGCGCGTGGGTAAACTCGCGACCCAGCAGCGTACGCAGCGCTGCCGGGGCAACGTGCGGCGTCAGGTCGCTGGCGTTGCTGAGCGTGATCCAGTCACCCGGCAGCGCCTGCTGCCATAAACCGGCCTGCTCGCGCGCCCACTCTGCGTCACCGGCAATAACCGCTAAGCGGCGGATGCCTGCCTGCTGCATCGCCGCCGTGATAACCGCACAGGACATCAGTTAGTGGCGAAGGTGTTGCACTGGCCCGGATCGCCGCCGTCATAACCGCGTTTAAACCAGGTATAGCGCTGTTCAGATGTGCCGTGCGTAAAGCTGTCCGGCACCACACGCCCCTGGCTCTGCTGCTGCAGGCGGTCGTCACCAATCGCTTCCGCCGCGTTAAGCGCTTCCTGCAGATCGCCCACTTCCAGAATGTTCTGCTGCTGCATATAGTGGCCCCAGACGCCGGCAAAGCAGTCCGCCTGCAGCTCCATTTTCACCGACAGCTGATTCACCTGTTTCTCACTGGCGCCCTGCTGCATTTCACGTACTTTTGGCTCAATACCCAGCAGCTTCTGCACATGGTGACCCACCTCATGCGCAATGACGTAGCCCTGCGCAAAGTCACCGCCTGCGCCCAGTTTGGTTTTCATCTCATCGTAGAAAGAGAGGTCGATATAGACGCTCTGATCAGCCGGACAGTAAAACGGCCCCATCGCCGCCTGACCGGTTCCGCAGTGGGTGCGCGTCACGCCGCGATACATCACCAGTTTGGGTGGCACATACTGTTTATTCATCTGCTTAAACAGCTTGTCCCAGGTGTCTTCGGTTGTCGCGAGGATCACCGAGGTGAATTTCGCCGCCTCGTTATCCTGCGCGGAGTCCACCTGACGCTGCTGCACCGGTGCGCTGCCACCGCCACCCAGCAGGCCGGTAAGGTCATAGCCGTAATATCCGGCTACCGCCACAACGACCAGCAGGATAATGCCGCCTTTCCCGCGCGGCAGCCGGATCTGTCGCCCGCCACCGCCAAAACCTGATGATTCGCCGCGACGATCTTCCACATTGTCGCTTTCACGACGCCCTTGCCAGCGCATGGCCTGCTCCTGTTTATTTATCTTCAGATAGGCATGATTTTAGATGGCGCCAGGCATAAGCACCAGCGTTGCAGGCAGGCAGATAACGGATATAAAAAAGGGCCGTCTGTAAAGACGACCCGATATCACCTGCTGCGTAATGCGGATTAGTCGAGTTTGACCCCGAGGCGGTGCGCTACGGCTTCATACGCTTCCACGACGCCGCCGAGGCTCTGACGGAAACGGTCTTTGTCCATTTTGTCCATGGTCTCTTTGTCCCACAAACGCGCGCCATCGGGTGAGAACTCGTCGCCCAGCGTGACTTCACCGTTAAACAGACCAAACTCCAGCTTGAAATCGACCAGGATAAGACCGGCATCATCAAACAGTTTGCTCAGAACCTCGTTGGCTTTATACGTCAGCTCCTGCATACGCGCCAGGTTCGCTTTACTGACCCAGCCAAAGGTTTCGCAGTAAGACTCGTTGACCATCGGATCATGTTTGGCGTCATCTTTCAGGAAGAGATCAAACAGCGGCGGACTGAGCAGCATACCCTCTTCCACCCCAAGGCGTTTGACCAGCGATCCGGCCGCGCGGTTGCGGATCACGCACTCTACCGGCACCATCTCCAGCTTTTTCACCAGCGCTTCGTTATCAGACAGCAGCGCTTCCATCTGAGTAGGAATGCCCGCTTCCTGCAGTCTGGTCATAATAAAGTGGTTAAACTTGTTGTTCACCATGCCTTTACGATCAAACTGTTCGATTCGTGCCCCGTCTCCTGCTGATGTATCGTTGCGGAACTCAAGTACCAGCAAATCCGGATTGTCGGTACTGTATACGGTTTTCGCTTTACCGCGATACAACTCAGCTCGCTTTTGCATCTTGTTAACTCCAGACATGAAATAACCCGTGTTCAGCGGTGTTCCACCGCGCGACGACTGCGTGACGCAATCGTTTACCTCGCCGGGCGCCATTATGCCAAAATCAAAACAAAAAGGCCGGAGAATCTCCGGCCTTTACACAATTATTTATTCAATGCGCCCTGCATGACGGCCACCAGCGCATCGTTCTGCGCCTGGGTCAGCACGTGCCCCTTAGGATCGATAAACTGCAGACTACTGCGGTTATCAAGGTCGCCTACCTGCAGCTTATAGTCACCGTTCGGCAGCTCCGGATCTTTGGCACCAATCGCGTCAAACGCGCTGCTGCCCGGCTGCTTATAGGTCACTTTCAGACTGCCCTGCGAACGGTTGTCATCCGTCACTTCCATGCCAGCACGCTGCAGCGCCGCCGGCAGTCGCTGCCAGGTGACGTTAAACGGCGAGCGCAGGATCAGCAGCGGCAGGCCAGTCTCATCCGCACCGCTCTGTACGTCGATCTGCCCGGTCGCACGTCCGGCGGCTGCATCCTGACTGGCGGTATCGATCTTATCCAGACCGGTACTGAGATCGTTAAGCATCTGGCCAGTATAGCGCTGAACCTGTGCCGGTGACGTCACCGTCTCCCCCTGCTGCTGCAGCTCAAGCAGACGCACCGTCAGGACCTGCTGATACCCCTGGTTCTGCACACTGATCTGATAGCGGCCGCGATACTGATTATCTTCATCTGCGCGGTTCCACTGCACCCAGTCGGTGGTGAGCTGCTGCCCGGCATCGTTACGCTGGGCAATCGGGAACTTGTAGGATTGCACCACGTTGACCACCTGTGACCAGATAGAACCGCGGTTGCTCTCCAGCGCCAGTACGCCGGTATTACCGGTGAACTGCGCGCGCGTACCGTTCATCAGCGCCAGCGGCTGCGCCGGCGGACGAATATCGAGTGCTTTACCCAGCGCGCCATTAGCTACGCGATGCGGAACCTCATAGTCGCCGTTCTGTATCGGCAGTATTGCCCCTGCCGGCGCGTTCAGATCGCGCAGTTCAGGCGTCTGAAGATAGGACTCATCGCCGCTCACCTGGCGCTTGTAACGCTGATCGCTGGAACAGGCTGTCAGCAGCATCAGAGTGGAGAGACCTGCTACCGTTACCAGCGTCGAGCGCTTAACTGAAAAACTCATTGATTCTCCCTAAATTAACGCAGACCCGCTTTAATAAGTGCCTGCGCCGTTTTTTCCTGGCCCGCGCTGGTCAGCGGCGTCATTGGCAGGCGCAGCGTGTCATCCGCGATCAATCCCAGCTGTTTTGCGGCCCATTTTACCGGAATAGGATTGGGCTCACAGAAAAGCGTCTGGTGCAGATGCATCAGACGCTGATTCAGGTGACGCGCTTCGGCAAATTTGCCTTCCTGCGCCAGCGCACAGAGTTCAGCCATTTCACGCGCCGCAATGTTAGCGGTGACAGAAATGACGCCTTTGCCGCCCAGCTGCATGGAATCCAGCGCAGTGGCATCATCGCCGCTGACAATAATGAACGCGTCACCAACCAGCTGTTGGATCTGTGAAACCCGCGATAAGTTCCCGGTCGCTTCTTTAATACCGATAATATTTTTAATTTCAGCCAGGCGCGCCACGGTCTCCGGCAGCATATCGCAGCCGGTACGCGACGGAACGTTATAGAGCATCTGCGGCAGATCGGTGCTTTCCGCAATCGCTTTGAAGTGCTGGTAAAGCCCTTCCTGAGTCGGACGATTGTAATAAGGCGTCACGGTCAGGCAGCCGACCACGCCGGTGCCGGTAAAGCGTTTTGTCAGAGAGATCCCTTCAGCGGTGGCGTTAGCGCCCGTTCCGGCGATAACCGGAATACGGCCATCGGCCAGCTCCAGGGTTTGCATCACCACGTCACCATGCTCTTCATGGCTGAGCGTTGCAGATTCGCCGGTGGTGCCAACAGAAACGATCGCTGCGGTTCCGCTGGCGACATGATAATCAATCAGTTTTTTCAGACTCGGGCGGCAAACCTGGCCCTGGTCATTCATAGGCGTAATGAGTGCAACAATACTTCCGGTGAACATGGGCTATCCCCTCGACAAACAAGTGCCTCATGTTACGTTTTACCTTCAAAGAAAAGCAAGCGAGCCAGCCCATTCCCGCGCTTGTCAGCAGTTTTTTTTATGTTTACCTTATAGTTATTAGCGAACGTACAGGAAAACTCATTTTGTCGCAGCCACAGCCGCATCATCTGGTCATCACTGCTCTTGGCGTTGATCGTCCGGGTATCGTTAACGCCATTACCCGCCACGTCAGCAGTTGCGGCTGCAATATAGAAGATAGCCGTCTGGCGATGCTCGGCGATGAGTTCACCTTTATTATGCTGCTTTCCGGCAGCTGGAACGCCATTACGCTGATTGAATCCACGCTGCCGATGAAAGGTGCTGAGCTGGAGCTGCTGATTGTCATGAAGCGGACGAACGCGCGCGCGACGCCACCGATGCCGGTGACGGTTCGCATTCAGGTAGAAGTGCCCGATTCGCCACGCATCATTGAGCGCTTTACCGATCTGCTTGATAAACATCAGCTGAACATCGCTGAGCTGGTGTCGCGTATTAACCCGGCTCAGGACAATGAACAGCCGGTACTCTATATTCAGATGACAGCACACAGCCCGGCTAACCGGGTAAGCGCACCGATAGAGCAGGCGTTTAATCAGCTGTGTGAAGAACTGCATGCACAAGGCTCAATTCGCCTCTATAGTGTCACCGACGACAGCAGCAATGTCCTGTAATCAGGCTCCGGGTTATTTCGCCACACACTCTGTTGCAGCAGCATAACGTGTTGTGAAATAACCCTGAGGTAAACGTCCGGCCAGCCAGCAGGCTCTGCCGGGTGTCATACCCGCAGCATGAACAAAAAACGGAGAGTTGTGATGAATCCACTGAAAGCCGGTGATACCGCACCGAAATTTAGCTTGCCCGATCAGGATGGCGAACAAGTAAATTTGGCCGACTTCCAGGGACAGCGTGTTCTGGTCTATTTCTACCCGAAAGCGATGACGCCAGGCTGTACCACTCAGGCCTGCGGCCTGCGTGACAACATGGACGAGCTGAAAAAAGCGGGCGTTGAGGTACTGGGTATCAGCACCGACAAGCCGGAAAAGCTGTCCCGTTTTGTTGAGAAAGAGCTGCTGAATTTCACGCTGCTTTCTGATGAAGATCACCAGGTGTGCGAGCAGTTTGGCGTCTGGGGTGAGAAGTCATTTATGGGTAAAAGCTACGACGGCATCCACCGCATCAGCTTCCTGATTGGTCAGGATGGTAAAGTGGAAAAGGTGTTCGACAGCTTTAAAACCGCAGACCATCACGATATCGTGCTTGATTACGTGAAGTCTGCCTGATCAAAAGCGGTGCGCCTTTGCTGCGCACCGCTTCCCGCGATGTCTTACTCTGCGATCTGCCGTTCCGGCGTGGTTTCCGGCCAGGCGCGTACAACCGCTTTTACCAGCGTAGCCAGCGGAATAGCAAAAAATACGCCCCAGAAGCCCCACAGTCCGCCAAAAATGACCACGGAGAGAATAATCACCAGCGGATGCAGATTCACCGCTTCTGAAAACAGCACCGGTACCAGTACGTTGCCATCCAGCGCCTGAATCACCAGATACACTACCATAAGCGTCCAGAAATCGCTGCTAAGCCCCCACTGAAACAGCCCGACGCCAGTGACCGGCAGCGTAACGGCCAGCGCGCCCACGTAAGGGATCAGCACCGAAACGCCCACCAGCACCGCCAGCAGCAGCGCGTAATTGAGCCCCAGCACTAAAAAGGCGATCCAGGTGACAACGCCTGTCACCACCATCTCCAGCACTTTGCCGCGAATATAGTTGGTGATTTGCTGATTCATCTCTTTCCATACCGTACCCGCCAGCCCGCGATTGCGCGGCAGCACGCGCCGCACCGCGTTCAGCATCTGCTCTTTATCTTTTAGCAGGAAAAACACCATCAGCGGGACCAGCACCAGATAGATCATCAGCGTCATCAGACCGACCAGCGAGGCCAGTGAATAGCGCACCAGGGATTCGCCCAGGCCGGTCAGGCGGCTGCGCAGATTCTCTACGATGATATCGATAATGCCTGCATCCACCAGCGCCGGAAAACGCTGTGGCAGCGCAGCCGCTGAGACATACAGCTTATTGAGCATATTGGGCAGATCGCGCGTCAGATTGATGCCCTGCTGCCAGGCAACCGGCGCCACTATTAGTACCATAACCAGCAGAATGCCGGCGAAGAGTATTAACACGATGCTGGTTGCCCAGCTGCGGCTACAGCCGATACGCTGCAGCCGCACCACGGGCCACTCCAGCAGATAAGCCAGCACCAGCGCCACCAGCAGCGGCGCCAGCAGCCCGCTAAAGAAAAACAGAATGCAGAACGCCGCCAGCAGGATCGCCAGCAGGCCAATCGCCTGCGGATCGCTGAAGCGACGCTTGTACCATTGAAACAACAGAGACAACATCAACCTTATCCTTTTACTGCCCCGGCACGGCACGCTGCCGCCCGCTTATCGATCCGCACATCAGCGCATAATGCTGCTGACCAGTGCGTTATGGCCGGCAATCATCACACAGTTTCGTCCGGCGTGCTTGGCCTGATAGAGCGCCGCATCCGCCTGCCGGAGACTCTCCTCCTGCGTGCCCTGCTGCGGCTGCCAGCAGGCGATGCCCACCGAGAGCGTGATATGGCCGGGCGGATCGATCCAGCTCTCTGCAATGCTGACGCGCACCCGCTCGGCGATAACCCGCGCCTCTTCGACCGTGGTGGCCGGCAGCAGCATCAGAAACTCTTCGCCGCCGTTACGGCAGACCACATCGGTCTGACGGGCGTTGCTGCGCAGCGTCTGCGCGACCTGCTTAATGACGTTATCACCCGCGCCGTGGCCAAAATTATCATTTACCCGTTTAAAGTGGTCGATATCCAGCGCCAGCACGGCAAATGGCTGCTGCATCGCCTCAAAATAGTCGAGCACGGCGTGCAATCCCCGCCGGTTAAGCAGCTGCGTCAGGGGATCGCTTTGTACTTCTGAGTTAAGCCGCCCGATTTTATCCTGTACCAGTCCGATACCAGTCAGCAGCGCCCGCTTTACCTGCGCCGCCTCAAAGTACCACGCACGAATGCCGCCGATCTCTGCTGACACCCCCTGCGTATCCATCTGGCTCGCTTTCCGCGACAGCTGCCAGAGCGGCAGCGCGATCAGTCGCGCCAGCACGATCGCTACCAGCAGCGTCAGCAGCGCAAACGGCACCGAGTTTTTCAGCACGTTCAGCAGCAGACCGGCAAGCGGCGCCAGCGTGAGCGCCGCAGGCTTAAGCGCCACGACCATCCAGCCGGTACCGGGCACCACAGCGTAGCCAATCAGCTTATTGCTGCTGTTCTCTGTGATCTGCGCGGTGCCGCTGCTGCGCTCCGCCCGCTCGCGTTCGCTGATAATCGCCGGCACGCTTTTACCCACCAGCTGGCTGTTCTGGTGATAAAGCACCTGATTGTTGCGGTCCAGAACAAAGACCTGCGTTCCGTCACGATAATATTGCTCGCCCAGCAGCGCATTCAGGATGCTTTTTTTCTTCAGATAGAGCGTGCCGCCCACGTAACCCAGATAGCGGCCTTCGCTATTCCAGATCGGCCATGAAACAAACACGATCAGGTTATTTGCGGCCGAAATCACTGCCCGGCTGACCAGCGGCTGCCGCTGCGACAGCGCTTCCCGTGAGGCCTGACTGGTGAGCTGCATGCCTTTCAGCGTCAGGGATTCCGGTGAGATCGCTTTAACGATGCCATTACTGTCTACCACCGCAACAGAGTTAAAACTGCTGGTCTGCTCACGCAGGCGATTCACTTCCTGCTGCGCAAGTGCTTCATCATCAAACGCCTGACCCAGCAGATTAGCGCTGAAATGCAGCTGCGACTGTGCCTGCTGAAAGAAAAGTTCCGTGGTGGTCGCCAGCTTGGTCGCATAGGCGCGATTGGCTTCCAGCGTGGTTTCAATCAGCACCATGCGCTGCACGCGCCAGGTTGCATAAAGCGTGTTCGCCAGCGTGATGACAATACTGACTATTGCCAGCAGCGCGATCAGCGTTCGCAGGTCAGTTTTGGGCCGGATTCGCATCAGCATAACGCCGCCGCGCGGATAGGTTGCTTCATAGATTTACGTGCCTGACGCTGTGGTGATTGAGGGGGGTCACTTGTTGTTATAAAAGAGAGACAAGTGTACACCGCTCAGGTCGTTTCAGCACGGATCATCCTGCTGCTCTGGCAACAGAACTCTGTTTTACGCTGGATCGGTTTGCGGAGGGAGGCAGGGAAGTGACAGCGGCCTGCACCGCTGTCAGCGCATGTTACAGCATTAAAAAGGCGTACCCTTCATTCTGCAGCGTGGCGACCGTCGTGCCGCTGGAGAGCGTATGGGTCACACGGGTATCGATCCAGTCACGCTGCAGCTGGTGAAACGCCACGGACTGGTCGCAGATAGTAACTTTGACGCCCGCTTTTTTCAGCTCATCAATCAGTTTCAGGTTCGGGTTATCGAAACCGTACGCCTTATGAAACTGCTCGTTGTTCAGCGCAGCCGGTACGGCATCGCTGTTGATGGAGACCACAAAGTTTAGCTGATTAAGCGGCACGCCCGCCGCATAATAGAGGTTGGTCACGCGCGCCACGCGCTCCAGGCCCAGGTTAGCCTGGTGAATATCGCCTTCGCTGCGGTTGATCTGAAACACAATTTTATTGCTCAGCCCGGGTGTCGTTGCCGGGTTGTAGTCAGGCGTGTTCACGAAGTGAATTTTGCCATAGCCGGCGATTGCCGGCGTGCTCCAGAAGTCAGCAGGCTCCGCTTTTTTATCGGCGAATTTACCGCTGACCTTATCCACCAGCTCAGGAAGCTGTAACACATTGCCGCCGACAAATCCTGCCAGCGCGGCGATAACAATATAAGACGCTACACGCATTCTGTTTCTCCTTAACCGAAACGATTACATCTGCAAAAGGGCATAGCCCTGATTTTCCAGCGTGGAGACCGTAGTCGGGCTGGAGAGCGCATGGATCACGGAACGATCGATCCAGGCGTTAGGATAGTGGTGAAAGGCAACAGACTGATCGCAAACGGACACTTTTACGCCCAGCTTATTCAGCGCATTGATTAGCGGCAGATTAGGGTTATCGACACCATAAAACTGTCTGAAGTGGCTGTTATCCAGCGTGGCAGGCGTCGCATCGCCGGTCATAGAGACAACAAATTCCAGCTGATCAACAGGAACGCCGGAGGCAACGTAGAGGTTAACCACGCGCGCAACCCGCTCCAGCCCGAGGTTAGGACGTTTGATGTCACCCTCATTTTTGGTGAGCTGGAAAACCACCTTATTGCTCAGGCCGGCCACCGGCTTAAATGCGGCATCCGCTTCGTAATGAATTTTGCCATAGCCTTCAACGGCGGGCGTGCTCCAGAATCCTTCGGGATCGGCAGGCTCAGCGGTAAAATGTTTCGCTACACGCTGATAGAGGTCGTCTCCTTTAATTATTCCTGCTCCGACCACGCCTCCCAGAACAGCAATCAGGGCGTAGCTTACTGCTGAACGCATACATACTCTCCGGCATACACGGCACGTGTATTAACAGTCCATAGGGGAAAAAAAGTGCCTTATCTATACCACAGCGTATGCGGAACGGCGTGACTGACCGGCGCGGTGTAATCGCGCTTTAGTTGCGCGCAACATAATTAGCGGTGCTGATTAAACAGGGAATTCGATGGTCACTATGGCAGCGCTGCAGAATAGGATGGCCGGGAAATCGGTTTACTTATGCTTACCGGCCGGGTTGACGAACAGATTAATCCTGACCATTAATTTCTGTTAAGGTCCATTTTTATCCTGCGCTGATGATAAAAAAAGCTGATGGAACAGAGTGATAGTTAAGGCCGGGTCAGCCCTGTTTTTCAGAGAATACCTGGAAAAATCCATGCCAGATTCAATATTTTTGAGCAACTTTACGTAACTTTGAATTCATTGCAGCATAACCTTATATCTGTCGCTGCATTACTGTTCAATTTTTTGCGGCAAATCAGCGACTCATCGCTCTGCACGCTCTGTTTTGCGCTTCTGCGACCGCTCTCTTTGCAACCCGTCGGCCTGCGGTTAAGATAGCGACAGAGCAGAAAACCCGATTCACATCGAACATTTACCCTCTCTTCTGTCCGGCGACAGATGAGCATCATCAGGATCGAGGCATGTTAAAACGACTGCGTATCTCCGTACTGGCCACCCTCATTCCTGCGCTGCTGCTGACGCCAGCCCTCAGCGCACGCGCCGACCTCAGTGATAATCTGCCTGACATCGGCACGACGGCGGGTTCCACGCTCTCTATTAATCAGGAACTGCAGATGGGCGATTTTTACGTGCGCCAGCTGCGGGCCAGTGCGCCACTGATTCAGGATCCGCTGCTGAACCAGTACATTAATGCGCTGGGGCAGCGTCTGGTCGCGCACGCCGGTTCAGTGCGCACGCCGTTTCACTTTTTCCTGATCCAGAATGACGAGCTCAACGCCTTTGCCTTTTTTGGCGGCAACGTGGTGCTGCACGCTTCACTGTTCCGCTATACCGATAATGAGAGCCAGCTCGCCTCGGTGATGGCGCATGAGATTTCACACGTGACGCAGCGCCATCTGGCGCGCGCCATGGAGGAGCAGAAACGCAGCGCGCCGCTGACCTGGGTTGGCGCGCTGGGTTCTATTCTGCTGGCGATGGCAAATCCGCAGGCGGGGATGGCGGCGCTGACCGGTACGCTGGCAGGCACCCAGCAGGGCATTATCAGCTTTACGCAGGGTAATGAGCAGGAGGCGGATCGCATCGGTATTCAGGTGCTGCAGCGGGCCGGTTTTGATCCGCAGGCGATGCCCGCTTTCCTGGAGAAGCTTGCCGACCAGACGCGCTTCTCCTCCCGCCCGCCGGAAATTTTGCTGACGCACCCGCTGCCCGACAGCCGTCTCTCTGACGCGCGCAACCGCGCAAACCAGATGCGTCCGGTGGTGGTACAGTCGTCGCAGGATTTCTATATGGCGAAGGTGCGCGTGCTTGGCATGTATCCTACCGGCCGCAATCAGCTCACCGACGATCTGCTGAATGAGTATGCGAAAGGCAATCTGCGTGAACAGCAGGCCGCGCAGTATGGCAAAGCGGTGCAGTTTCTGCAGGCCAAAGATTTTGCGAATGCTAAACGTACGCTGGCGCCGCTGCTGGCGAAGCAGCCTGACAACGTCTGGTTCCTTGATCTGATGACCGATATCGAGCTGGGGCTCAACCAGCCGCAACAGGCGATCGCCATGCTGAGCAGCGCCCGCGGCGGCGGCACTAATCCGGTGCTGCAGCTCAACCTGGCTAACGCTTATGTCGAAGCGAAACAGCCCGCCAGCGCCAGCCGCATCCTCAACCGCTATACCTTTGCCCATCCGGACGATCTTAACGCCTGGGATCTGCTGGCGCAGGCGTCGGCGGCACAGGGATTACGCGATGAAGAGCTGTCAGCGCGGGCGGAGAGCCTGGCGCTCAGCGGCCAGCTCGATCAGGCTATTACCGCGCTGGGCAGCGCCAGCGCACAGGTGCCGCTTGGCAGCCTGAAGCAGGCGCGTTATGACGCGCGTATCGATCAGCTGCGTGAGCTGCAGCGGCGTTTCCGGCAGTATCAGAAAGGGTAACGTCAGAGTCCGAGCGTCTCTTTAACAAACGGGATCGTCAGTTTGCGCTGGGCACTGATAGAGGCGCGATCGAGACGATCCAGCGTTTCAAACAGCGTGCGCATTTCACGATCGAGACGCTTCAGCAGAAAACGCCCGACATCTTCCGGCAGCTCAAAACCGCGCAGCCCGGCACGCAGTTGCAGCGCCTGTAATTTATCCTCATCTGAGAGCGGCTGCAGACGATAGATTTGTCCCCAGTCGAGACGAGAGGCCAGATCGGGCAGGCCGAGACTGAGCTGGCGCGGCGGCCGATCGCCGGTGATCAGCAGGCGGGTTTTACCGGTTTCAAGAATGCGGTTATAGAGGTCAAATATCGCCATCTCCCACTCCGCTTCCCCGGCGATACACTCAATATTGTCGATGCAGACCAGCGCCAGATTCTCCATGCCTTCCAGCACCTCCGGCACAAACCAGGTCCGTTTATCCAGCGGCACATAGCCTACCGCTTCATCGCGGGCAGACATTTCAGCGCACGCCGCGTGCAGCAGGTGACTGCGTCCACCACCTTCGCGCGACCAGAAGTAGAGATAGCTGCCGTGTTGCTGCGCCAGTGCGCCGCGCAGTGCGGCAAGCAGCGACGGATTCTCCCCTGGCCAGAAGCTGGCAAAGGTTTCATCATCGGGTAAGTAGAGTGGCAGTGAGAGCTGTGCCGGCGTGTTCAGAAGTACCTCAGCAAGTGAGCGGGCAGAAAACGGCGCAAGTTTATCACGATCCTCTGCAGAGATGAACCGGGCGTCCCTGCCCGGCTGCCGCGCTTAGCGGTCCTGCTGCTCCTGCGCCTCCAGCACCACCTCTTCCGGACGTAAGATATTGATAACCCGGAAAATCAGCGCCAGCGCAACGCCGACCAGCGTGGCCAGCGCCATGCCTTTCAGCTCTGCCGCACCGATATGAACTTTGGCACCGCTCACGCCGATGATCAGGATCACCGAGGTCAGGATCAGGTTCTGCGCTTTGTTGTAGTCCACTTTTGATTCAATCAGCACGCGAATACCGGAAGCGCCGATCACGCCATACAGCAGCAGCGATACGCCACCCATCACCGGCACCGGAATCGCCTGAATCGCTGCCGCCAGCTTGCCCACGCAGGAGAGCAGAATGGCAAAAATCGCCGCCCCGCCAATAACCCAGGTGCTGTAAACGCGGGTGATCGCCATCACACCGATGTTTTCACCATAGGTAGTATTGGGCGTTGATCCAAAAAAGCCGGAGAACATGGTTGAGAGGCCGTTCGCGAACATGGAGCGGTGCAGCCCCGGATCGCGGATCAGATCTTTCTTCACAATATTTGCCGTCACGACCAGATGCCCGACGTGTTCGGCAATCACCACCAGCGCGGCAGGCAGAATGGTCAGCATGGCCGCCCACTCAAAGCGCGGCGTGTAGAAGGTTGGCAGCGCAAACCAGGGCGCGTTCTCCACGCTGCGCCAGTCAACAATGCCCAGCATTGATGAGAGCGCATAACCCACCAGCACACCAATCAGAATCGGGATGATGGCAAGAAAACCGCGAAACAGTACGGAGCCGAACACCGTGACCGCCAGCGTCACCATGGAGATCAGTACGGTGGTGCTGTCCGGTGCCGTACCTTCTGCCGGTAGCAGGCCCGCCATATTGGCCGCCACGCCTGCCAGCTCCAGCCCGATCACGGCGACAATAGCGCCCATCGCGGCGGGTGGAAACATCACATCCAGCCAGCCGGTGCCCGCTTTTTTCACAATCAGCGCCACAATGCAGAACAGCAGACCACACAGGATAAAGCCGCCCAGCGCCACTTCGTAACCCAGCGGCAGCAGCAGCAGTACCGGTGAAATAAAGGCGAAGCTGGAGCCGAGATAAGCAGGTATTTTACCTTTGCAGATAAACAGATAGAGCAGCGTACCTGCGCCGTTAAACAGCAGCACGGTCGCCGGGTTAATGTGAAACAGGATCGGCACCAGCACCGTGGCACCAAACATCGCAAACAGATGCTGCAGGCTGAGTGGAATGGTTTGCAGCAGCGGCGGGCGTTCGCTCACCCCAATGGCACGTCTCGTCATCGTATCCCCTTCCCTTCCTGTATGACAGGCGGTTAATTACTGTTTTTTTGTTAAAAAAAAGCCGACTCTCTGGTCGGCTGCTCAAATACTATTTTTTGAAAATGGTAATGCATATTCTGCCTGCAGCTGCAGGCCGGGCGTTGCTGGCGGCAATGGGTTCACGGCCAGCGCGAAGCCTGCCGGCGCAGGCAACGGTTTCGGGCACTGCCCGAAGGCAACGCGACCAGCAAAACAGCCCGGAGTAAACATTACTTCGTGCCGAAGATCTTATCGCCGGCATCGCCGAGACCCGGAATGATATAGCCTTTCTCATTCAGCCCCTGATCGACTGACGCGGTGTACAGCTCAACGTCCGGATGCGCTTTCTCCAGCGCGGCAATGCCTTCCGGTGCCGCCACCAGTACCAGCACCTTGATGCTGCTGCAGCCCGCTTTTTTCAGCAGGTCGATGGTGGCAATCATTGAGCCACCGGTCGCCAGCATCGGATCGACAACCAGCGCCATGCGCTCTTCGATGTTAGAGACCAGCTTCTGGAAATAGGGCACCGGCTCCAGCGTCTCTTCATCGCGGTAGACACCCACCACGCTGATACGCGCGCTCGGCACGTGCTCCAGTACCCCTTCCATCATGCCAAGACCGGCACGCAGAATAGGGACGACGGTAATTTTTTTACCTTTGATTTGATCAACATCAACCGGGCCGTTCCAGCCTTCAATCGTTACGCGTTCGGTTTCAAGATCGGCGGTGGCTTCATAGGTCAGCAGGCTGCCCACTTCCGAGGCCAGCTCGCGAAAGCGTTTGGTGCTGATATCATGCTCACGCATCAGGCCCAGTTTGTGTTTAACCAGCGGGTGTCTGACTTCCACGATTTTCATGATTGTTCTCCCGGAATTGAGTTGAGCTAAAAAAAAATCGCCGGATTATACCGCCTTTTTGCTTTTGCGCCACAGCGGATCGCGCAAGGGGATGGCTGCCTGTCCTGAGAATAGCGGAATCAAGAAAATCTGACACAACGAATATCGGGCGTGAGATCAGACTCGCAAACGTTTGCCTGCGCTGTTAGAATTGCCGCGCTTAATTTTTGCCACCAATCGCAATCGCGTGGGGATTCCGCAGTGACCGACAAAACCTCTCTCAGCTACAAAGACGCCGGTGTTGATATTGATGCTGGTAACGATCTGGTTGACCGTATTAAAGGCGTAGTAAAGAAAACCCGCCGCCCGGAAGTAATGGGTGGGCTGGGCGGCTTTGGCGCGCTGTGTGCGCTGCCGCAGAAATATCGCGAGCCGGTGCTGGTTTCGGGAACGGATGGCGTCGGTACCAAACTGCGCCTGGCGATGGATCTTAAGCGTCACGACAGCATCGGCATCGATCTGGTTGCGATGTGTGTGAACGACCTGGTGGTACAGGGCGCCGAGCCGCTGTTCTTCCTCGACTACTACGCTACCGGCAAACTGGACGTTGATACCGCCTCTGCGGTGATCACCGGCATTGCCGAAGGCTGCCTGCAGTCAGGCTGTGCGCTGGTAGGGGGAGAGACGGCGGAAATGCCGGGCATGTATCACGGCGAAGATTACGATGTCGCCGGCTTCTGCGTCGGCGTGGTGGAGAAATCGGAGATCATCGACGGCAGTAAAGTTCAGGATGGTGACGTTCTGATTGCCCTGGGGGCAAGCGGCCCGCACTCCAACGGCTATTCGCTGGTGCGCAAGATTCTGGAAGTCAGCGCCACCGATCCGGAACGCGAGCAGCTGGAAGGTAAGTCGCTGGCCGATCACCTGCTGGCCCCGACCCGCATCTATGTAAAAAATATTCTGAGCCTGATTGAGCAGGTTGATGTGCACGCCATTGCCCATCTTACCGGCGGCGGCTTCTGGGAAAACATTCCGCGCGTGCTGCCTGACAATACGCAGGCGGTACTGGATGAGCAGAGCTGGCAGTGGCCGGCGGTGTTCAGCTGGCTGCAGCAGGCGGGTAACGTCAGCCGCCATGAGATGTATCGCACCTTTAACTGCGGCGTCGGCATGGTGATTGCCCTCAGCCCGGCTGAAGCAGACAAAGCGGTCCAGCTGATGCAGGATGCCGGTGAGCAGGCGTGGAAAATCGGTGTTATTAAAGCGTCTGATTCCGCAGAGCGTGTGGTTATCAATTCATGAAAAAACTGGTTGTACTGATCTCCGGCAACGGCAGCAATCTTCAGTCCATCCTTGACGCCTGCGCCAGCGGGCGGATCAACGGCAGCGTTGCTGCCGTTTTCAGTAATAAAGAGAGCGCTTATGGCCTGACGCGCGCGCAGCAGGCGAGCGTGCCGGGCCTGGCGTTGTCGCCCCGCGACTTTCCCGATCGCGAAGCTTTTGATCGCCAGCTGATGCAGGAGATAGATGCCTTTGAGCCCGATCTGGTAGTGCTGGCAGGGTATATGCGCATTCTCAGCAGCGCCTTTGTTGCGCACTATCACGATCGCCTGCTGAACATCCACCCTTCCCTGCTGCCAAAATATCCTGGCCTGCATACCCATCGCCAGGCGCTGGAGAACGGCGATAAAGAGCACGGCACGTCGGTGCATTTTGTCACCGATGAGCTGGATGGCGGTCCGGTCGTTCTTCAGGCGCGGGTACCGATTTTTTCCGGTGATGATGAAGCAGAGATAACGGCACGCGTGCAGCATCAGGAGCATGCCATCTATCCGCTGGCCATTAGCTGGTTCACCGATGGCCGGCTGGTGATGCGCGACGGAAAAGCATGGCTGGATGGTCAGCCTCTGCCCGCACAAGGGTACGCCCCGTAAGGGGTGCCTGAGGCGCATAAATGCGCCCGTTCGATAGCCCGCAACCCGGGGCGCATGAATGCGCCCCGGGGTTAATTCGCGTACAAAACGTGATGACGCCCGTTCGATATCCCGCAAGCCGGGGCGCATGAATGCGCCCCCTACATTTATCCCCCTCCCCCCGTAGGGGGCGCATTGATGCGCCCCTGGGTGAATTTACGTACGAAATGTGATGACGCCCGTACGATATCCCGCGGCCCGGGGCGCATGAATGCGCCCCCTACATTTATCCCCATCCCCCCGTAGGGGGCGCATTCATGCGCCCCTGGGTTAGAACGCGATGACGCCCCGGTAACCGGCGTTAACCAAACCGGCCGGTAATGTACTCTTCGGTGCGGCGTACACCGGGTGCGGTGAAAATCCGATCGGTTTCGCCGAACTCAATCAGCTGTCCCTGATGCATAAACGCGGTGTAATCCGACACGCGGGCCGCCTGCTGCATATTATGCGTCACCAGCACCAGCGTGAAATGCGCTTTCAGCGTGGTCATCAGCTCCTCAATGACCAGCGTTGAGATAGGGTCGAGCGCGGAGGTGGGCTCATCCAGCAGCAGCACCTCCGGCTCAATGGCAATTGCCCGGGCGATCACCAGCCGCTGCTGCTGACCGCTGGAGAGCGTCAGCGCGTTCTGCGACAGATGATCTTTCACCTCTCCCCAGAGCGCCGCCGCGCGCAGTGCGCGTTCGCACGCTTCATTTAAAACCCGGCGGTCGCGCACCCCCTGCAGACGCAGGCCATACACCACATTCTCATAGATCGATTTGGGAAACGGATTAGGGCGCTGGAACACCATGCCGATGCGCCGCCGCAGGGCAGGCAGATCCTGCCCTGCCTGCATTACCGGCAGCCGATCAAGCAGGATTTCGCCTTCGGTTCGGCAGCCGCTAATCATATCGTTCATACGGTTAAAACAGCGCAGCAGCGTGGATTTTCCGCAGCCGGATGGTCCAATCAGCGCCGTAATGCGGTTTTTCGGGATCTGCAGATCGATAGCGTTCAGCGCCTGGCGCTCGCCGTACCAGAGCGATAGCTTGTTTACGCTTAGCGCAATGTTTTCAGTGGACGTCATATTTCAACCTTGTTAGTGCGTCATCAGCCGGTAGCGTTCGCGCAGCCGGTGGCGCAGCACCATCGCCAGCAGATTCAGCGACAGAATAATCATGACCAGCAGCAGCGCAGTGGCATAAACCAGCGGCCTGTCGGCGTCGATGTTCGGGCTCTGAAAGGCCAGATCGTAAATCTGAAAGCCGAGGTGCATAAATTTGCGGTCAAGATGCAGATAAGGGAATACGGCGTCTACCGGCAGCTCCGGCACCATTTTGACCACGCCGACCAGCATCAGCGGCGCCGTCTCTCCCGCTGCGCGCGCCACCGCCAGAATCAGTCCGGTGAGCATCGCCGGCACCGCCAGCGGCAGTACCACCCGCCACAGCGTTTCCGCCTGCGTTGCTCCCAGCGCCAGCGATCCCTGACGCAGCGTATCGGGTATCCGTGACAACCCCTCTTCTGTCGCCACAATCACTACCGGCAGCGTCAGCAGTGCCAGCGTCAGCGACGCCCACAGCAGGCCCGGCGTACCAAAGGTCGGGTTCGGCAGCGCCCGGGAAAAGAAGAGCTGATCGAGCGTGCCGCCGATCAGCCAGACAAAAAAACCGAGACCAAATACGCCATAAACAATAGAGGGGACGCCCGCGAGATTTACCACGGCGATACGCACCAGCCGCGTCAGGGCGTGACGTCCGGCATACTCATGCAGCCAGACGGCAGCCACCACGCCGAGCGGCATAACGATGACCGACATCAGTACCACCATCAGCACCGTGCCAAAGATAGCCGGAAACGCGCCGCTCTCGCTGCCGCCAGCCGCCGGTGAGTCGCTGACAAACTGCCATACCTGCCGCAAAAAGTGCTGCGTTTTTTGCGGCAGGCTCATGTGATTGGGATACCAGGCCGCAACAATCTGCGCCAGCGGGATAGTATGTTCTGCACCCTGTGCGTCGCGCAGGATCAGCGTATCGCGCTGGCTCGCCTGCTGCAGATGCGCCAGCTGCTGAGCCAGCGCGCTGAAGCGACGATGCAGCGCCGCGCTGTTAGCATCAAACTCTGACTGCTGCTGCAGGCCAAAACGCTGCTCGCGCTGCTGCTCATCCGCCTGCTGCTGCAGATTTTCCAGCTGCGCATTGAGCCGCGCCATATCGATACGGCGAATATCCTCTGCCTGGCGCAGCAGCTCCTGTACCTGCTGCAGGCGCTGCTGCAGCAGCGCATCACGGTTGTGTGCGGTGAGCGTCTCGTTGTCTTCCCGCAGCGCCACCAGCCAGCCGTACGCGTTACCGCCGTTGCGCCGTTGCAGCACCAGCACGTCACGCGGCTGTTCCGCGAGCGCGGGTCCGGCGCTGTAAATGACGCGGAAATCGGGGGCGGCAATATCGCGGTTGCCGGTTTTTACCAGGTAACGCCATCCGCTACTCTGCCGCTCTGCCTGCAGCGTCTCGCCCAGCAGCGTAACCGGCGACGCGCCGGGAGCCTGAAACTGATAGCGATCCACCGGCTGCGGCCAGAATGCGCGCACGCCCTGCCAGCCAAGCAGGCCAATCAGCAGCGTAAATGCCAGTAAACAGGCCGCCACCGCACCCGCCGTCAGCCAGCGCCAGCGATCGTTCTGACGATGTGCGTTTTTCATCCCTGTCCCTCATGCTGGCCATAACGCCGGCGCAGCCGCTGGCGGATCACTTCTGCTACCGTGTTGATAACCAGCGTAAACAGCAGCAGCAGCAGCGCGCTGAGAAACAGGATGCGGTAGTGCGCACTGCCCGCTGCCGCCTCCGGCATCTCTATCGCAATATTCGCTGACAGCGCGCGCAGCCCGGCAAACAGCCCGCCTTCGCTCACCGGCGTGTTGCCGGTGGCCATCAGCACGATCATCGTCTCGCCCACCGCCCGGCCAAAACCGATCATCAGTGCGGCAAAAATTCCGGCAGAAGCGCCGGGCAGCACGACCCGCGTCAGGGTCTGCCACGGCGTGGCGCCCAGCGCCAGCGATCCCTGTCCGAGCGCCCCCGGCACGCTGA
Source organism: Pantoea sp. SYBGC1 (assembly GCF_057197005.1). Taxonomy (NCBI): domain Bacteria; kingdom Pseudomonadati; phylum Pseudomonadota; class Gammaproteobacteria; order Enterobacterales; family Erwiniaceae; genus Pantoea; species Pantoea sp. SYBGC1. The sequence goes on along the minus strand of NZ_JBXUNM010000008.1, from coordinate 124,031 downwards.
ACAGCGCATCTTCTGCCAGGGTAAATATCAGCGGCACCAGCGCAAACCCCATTGCCACTGCGGCAACCAGCAGATTGCGCTGTTCGTAGTGGATAAGCTGTTCACCGCCGTCCGGCCAGAGCCGGGCTGCCAGCCATAGCGTCAGCAGCGTGACCAGCAGCAGCAGCGGCAGAAGCAACAGCACCTCGACGCCCGGACGCCGCCAGCGCGCCGGCAGACGCGGGCTCAGCACGCCGCACAGCAGTAGCGTAGCGGCCAGGATCCCCGGCAGCAGCAGCACGCCCGCCAGCGCATGGCTGATATGCGGCGCCATCCAGATACCGGCAATCAGGCCGATCACCACGCTCGGCAACGCGCCCATCATCTCAATGCCGGGCTTAACCCAGCGCCGCAGTCCCGGCGACATAAACCAGGCGGTGTAGATAGCGGCAGCCAGCGCCAGCGGCGTGGCAAACAGCAGCGCCAGCGCGGCGGCCTTGAGGGTACCGATAACCAGCGGAACCAGGCTGAACTTCGCCTGATAGCTGTCACCGGCAGCGGTGGATTGCCACACCCAGTCGGCGTGCGGATAATTTTCATACCAGATTTTCTGCCACAGGCTACGCCAGGTGACATCAGGCCACGGGTTATCAATCCGGAACTGCTGCCAGCGCCCGGCGCGCTCCACGATCACGCCGTCGCCGCGCGGCGAAAAAGCGACCGCCTGTATGCCCGGCGTCAGCTGACGCGTGAGGATCGGGCCTGACTGTTTGCTGGCAAACAGGCTGAGTACGCCCTGCGCATCCCAGCTGGCAAATACCCGGCGCTGTGACTCTGTCGCCACGCCCTGCGCCCCCTGCGAGCCGTGCCAGGTTTTGATTTTTTGCAGGCGCGGACCGCGCTCGCCGGTAATGGCAAACCACTGGCTGACACCGCGATCGTCTCTGATCAGCAGCGTCCGGCCACCCGCCAGCATATGCAGGCTCGCAACCGGCTGCGTCAGCGCCTGCGTTTCGCGCAGCTGCGCGCCCTCAGCGCTAATCTGCCACACCTGCAGCTGGCGTTCACGGCTGGTAAAGAGCTGCGTGCCGTCAGGCGACAGCAGCAGCTGGTCGGCATGCTGCTGCGGCAGCATAATCTGACTGACAGGCTGCTGACTGGCCAGCGTCAGCACGCTGATCCCCGACGGCGTCTGTGCAGCAATACGCCACTGCCCGTCGCCGATGTGCGCCAGCGCCATCTGGCTGACGGCACCCTGCGGCAGGCGCAGCGGCCGATCGCCCAGCGGAAAATACCACTCGCCGCGATCGTGCTCTATCCGCGGCTGCATCAACAGCAGTGCGCCCTGCACGTTAAGCAACACGGCATCAGCCGCGCTGCTGGTCACGGCGGCCTGCGGCGCGTCCGAAAGCGCCAGCGCCGGTCCGGCGGGGTCGCCGTTAAGCGGAATAAAGCGCGCTTCATGACGGCTGATGCGCCAGCCCAGCGTGCCGCTGCTGCCCAGCGCCAGCGCCGGCGTTTTATCCCACAGCTGCTGGCTGAGCGCAGGCTGAAGCTGTGGCGCGCTGAACAGAGGCAGGACTACCCAGATAAGCCAGAAGAACAGCAGCAGCATCAGCAGCAATATTCCTGCGCCGCACGCCGTCACCATGCGCCGCACGAAGCGATCGATGGCGCGCCGGCGACGGTCGTTAAATTCAACAGGAATATGGTTTATGCTCATGCCGGTCAGGGATTCAGATTAGAGAGTCGCTATGTTGCCCGTAGCGGATTGATAAGACAACTGTTGCGGTTGGACAAGCCTGCCATACTCTAGCAATAATGGTGAAGGAGACTGAGCGGAGCCGCACCACTGCGCGCCTTGCGCCGGACATATCGTCCCGCCACAGCATCACGGAGTCAGAATGGGTCAGGAAAAGCTGTATATAGAAAAAGAAATAAGCTGGTTATCCTTTAATGAACGTGTGCTGCAGGAAGCGGCGGATAAAAGTAACCCGCTGATTGAGCGCATGCGGTTTTTAGGGATCTATTCCAATAACCTTGAAGAGTTCTACAAGGTGCGCTTTGCCGATCTGAAGCGGCGCATTCTGATCAGCGAAGAGCAGGGTAAACCCACTCCCCTGCGGCATCTGCTGAAAAAGATCCAGCAGCGGGTACTGAAGTCCGATCAGGAGTTTGACGCGCTCTATAATGAACTGCTGCTGGAGATGGCGCGCAACCAGATTTTCCTGATCAACGAACGCCAGCTCTCACCCAATCAGCAGGAGTGGCTGCGCCACTATTTCAAACATCAGCTGCGTCAGCACGTTACGCCGATCCTGATCAACCATGACACCGATCTGATTGAGTTTCTTAAGGATGACTACACCTATCTGGCGGTGGAGATCATTCGCGGCGAGGATATCCGCTATGCGCTGCTGGAGATCCCGTCAGACAAAGTGCCGCGTTTTATCAACCTGCCGGCCGAGTCACCGCGCCGTCGCAAGCCGATGATCCTGCTGGATAACATTCTGCGCTACTGCCTGGATGAGATTTTTAAAGGCTTCTTTGACTACGATGCGCTGAACGCCTACTCCATGAAAATGACGCGCGATGCCGAATATGACCTGGTCACGGAGATGGAGTCGAGCCTGCTGGAGCTGATGTCCTCCAGCCTGAAGCAGCGTCTTACTGCCGAACCGGTGCGCTTTGTCTACCAGCGCGATATGCCCGATGCCATGGTGGAGATGCTGCGCCACAAGCTCTCTATCTCTAACTATGACTCCATTGTGCCAGGCGGCCGCTACCATAACTTCAAAGATTTTATCGGCTTTCCCAACGTCGGCAAAAGTAACCTGGTCAACCGGCCGCTGCCGCAGATCCGCCACATCGGCTTTGATGGCTTCCGCAATGGCTTTGACGCCATCCGCGATCGCGACGTGCTGCTCTACTACCCCTATCACACCTTTGAGCATGTGCTGGAGCTGCTGCGTCAGGCGTCGTTCGATCCCAGCGTGCTGGCGATTAAAATCAATATCTATCGCGTAGCCAAACACTCCCGCATTATGGATGCGATGATCCACGCGGCGCATAACGGCAAAAAAGTGACGGTGGTGGTTGAGCTGCAGGCGCGCTTTGATGAAGAGGCGAATATTCACTGGGCCAAGCGGCTGACTGAGGCGGGCGTGCACGTTATTTTCTCTGCGCCTGGTCTGAAAATTCACGCCAAGCTGTTTCTGATTTCCCGCCGCGAAGGTGAAGAGGTGGTGCGCTATGCGCATATCGGCACCGGCAACTTTAACGAGAAGACCGCGCGCCTGTATACCGACTACTCTCTGCTGACCGCTGACGCACGCATCACGAACGAAGTCCGCCGCGTATTTAACTTCATTGAGAACCCCTATCGCCCGGTTACCTTTGAACATCTGATGGTATCGCCGCAGAATTCGCGGGCCGTACTCTATCAGCTGATCGATAACGAGATCGCCAATGCGCAGCAGAGCAAGCCGTGCGGGATAACCCTTAAAATCAATAACCTGGTAGACAATGGCCTGGTCGACAGGCTCTATGCAGCCTCGTCAGCCGGGGTGAAAATAAACCTGCTGGTGCGCGGTATGTGCTCGCTGATCCCGGACCTGCCAGGCATCAGCGAAAATATTCGCATCACCAGCATTGTTGATCGTTATCTTGAGCACGACCGGGTGTATATTTTTGAAAATGGCGGTGAGAAAAAGGTGTTTCTCTCTTCGGCTGATTGGATGACGCGCAACATCGATTACCGCATTGAGGTCGCCGTGGCGGTGCTCGATCCGCGTCTTAAACAGCGGATTCTGGATATTATCGCCATTCTGTTAAGTGATACGGTGAAAGCACGTATCGTAGACAAAGAGCTGAGTAACCGTTATGTTCCGCGCGGCAATCGCAGGAAAGTGCGCTCGCAGCTGGCGATTTACGATTACATCAAGAGACTGGAACAACCCGAATAACGCCTATGCCAATTACTCCGAAGAGTACGCCGAAGCCGCAGGAATTTGCGGCCATCGATCTCGGCTCAAACAGTTTTCATATGGTGATCGCCCGCGTGGTGGATGGCGCCATGCAGGTTCTGGGACGCCTCAAGCAGCGGGTGCACCTGGCTGACGGGCTGGACGCGCAGAACCGGCTGAGCGAAGAGGCGATAGTGCGCGGCCTGAGCTGCCTGGCCCTGTTCGCTGAGCGACTGCAGGGCTTTAGCGCCGCCAACGTGACCATTGTCGGCACGCACACGCTGCGCATCGCGACCAATGCCGAAGAGTTTTTGCAGCGCGCCGCAGAGGTGATTCCCTATCCGATTGAGGTGATCTCCGGTAACGAAGAGGCGCGCCTGATCTTTATGGGCGTTGAGCACACTCAGCCAGAAAAAGGGCGCAAGCTGGTTATCGATATCGGCGGCGGGTCAACCGAGCTGGTGATCGGCGAGGATTTTGAGCCGCAGCTGGTTGAGAGCCGCCGCATGGGCTGCGTCAGCTTCGCTAACCTCTATTTTCCGAAAGGCGAAATCAGCCAGGATAATTTCCGCCGCGCCCGCCTCGCCGCTACGCACAAGCTGGAGACGCTGGCGTGGCAGTATCGCCTGCACGGCTGGCAATATGCGCTGGGCGCCTCCGGCAGCATCAAAGCCGCCTGTGAAGTGCTGCTGGCAATGGGCGAGAAAGAGAAGCGCGTGACGCCTGACAATCTCGATATGCTGGTCGGTGAAGTGCTGAAGCATAAATCCTTTGACGCGCTGAGCCTGCCGGGCTTATCTGAAGAGCGCAAAGCGGTGTTTGTGCCTGGCCTTGCGATTCTGTGCGGCGTCTTTGACGCACTGGCGATCCGCGAACTGCGCCTCTCTGACGGCGCGCTGCGCGAAGGCGTACTCTATGAGATGGAGGGCCGTTTCCGCCATCAGGATATCCGCAGCCGCACCGCACAGAGTCTGGCGAACCACTATGCGATCGACAGCGATCAGGCGCGCCGCGTGCTGGAAACGACAGAGCAGCTCTATCTGCAGTGGCAGGAGCAGAATCCGAAACAGGCGAACCCGCAGCTGACCGCTCTGCTGAAATGGGCGGCGCTGCTGCATGAGGTCGGGCTGACCATTAATCACAGCGGTATGCAGCGGCACTCCGCCTATATCCTGCAGCACTCCAATATGCCTGGCTTTAATCAGGATCAACAGATGCTGATCGCCACGCTGGTACGCTTTCATCGTAAAGCGGTGAAGCAGGATGAGATCCCGCGCTTTACCCTGTTCAAGAAAAAGCAGGTGCTGCCGATGATTTTTCTGCTGCGCCTCGGCACGCTGCTGAATAACCAGCGTCAGGCGACCACGCGCCCCGATGCACTGAAGCTCTCAACGGACGATGGTCACTGGACGCTCACCTTCCCGGCCGGTTTTCTCAGCCAGAATACGCTGGTGCAGCTCGATCTGGAGCGCGAGCAGGCGTACTGGAGCGATGTGACCGGCTGGAAACTGCTGCTGGAAGAGGAGTAACGCGGGCCGTCCGCCCGCTGTCTGACAATGACAATACGCCCTGATAACTGGTTTACAGAAAAATATGATTTATCGCCGGTGCACTCTGAAGTGCGCGCGGCGCTGCCGAAGCTGACGCCGGGCAACGCGCTGGATCTCGGCTGTGGTAAAGGCCGCAACAGCCTTTATCTCAGCCAGCACGGCTTTAACGTCACCGCCTGGGACGCTAATCCGGCAAGCCTTGACTATCTGAATACGATTATTGCTGCCGAACAGCTGCCGAATATTCAGACGGCGCTGTGCGATCTCAACCAGCTGCGCTTCAACGGCAGCTATCAGTTTGTGCTCTCGACGGTGGTGATGATGTTTCTGCAGCCGGAGACGATCCCGCAGCTGATTGCCGATATGCAGGCCAGTACGCAGAAGTATGGCTACAACCTGATTGTGGCGGCGATGAGCACCGCTGACTACCCCAATACGCAGGCGTTTCCGTTTACCTTTAAATCGGGCGAGCTGAGCCACTACTACCGCAACTGGCACATCGTAAAATATAATGAGGATGTCGGCGAACTGCACCGTCGTGACGCTGACGGTAACCGTATCAAATGTCAGTTTGCTACTTTGCTGGCGCAAAAGGCGAGCTACTGAAGCAGAGCACGGTTCGCGGCGCCTGATGCATCGCTTCCGTGCTTATTTTTCATACAGCGATTGACCCCGCCCGGCAACTGTGACTAAATATTGCTATCGCCCTGAAGGGTATCAACAGGAACACCCGCGTGAACAGCGCCCTATCACCACGAAGACGTCCCAAAACCGGCACCATGACCCGCATCGTTTTGCTGATCAGCTTTTTTATTCTGGCTGGTCGCCTGATCTTTATCATTCCCGGTGCCATTGAGCATCATCAGCAGAAAAAGACCCTGCCGGAACCGGCAACGCTGAGCAGCAGCGAGACACGCTAACGCTGTAACTGGCGCCTTTGTTCTGCCCGTTCTGGCGGTAACACGCTACACTTTGTGCTGACTTTACAGACACAAAGGACGCGTTATGTCTGCCTCGCACGCACAACAACTAACCGAATCCCGCCAGCGCATTCTTTCACTGCTGCTGAGCAAACAGGACTTAGTGGATGTCCTGCTGGATAAATCCGTCGATCTCAACGCGGCAGAACTGCGCGAAGTAGCCGCCTGGCGCCAGCAGCTGGAGCAGGAGCTGGCCCCGCTGCACGCCGCCGACCTCGCTGATATTCTGGAAGCGCTGCCGGAAGAGGAGCGCCGGGCGCTCTGGCAGCTGGTGCCCTCTGAACAGCGTGGTCGCGTGCTGGTTGAAGCCTCAGAGACCGTCTGGGAGAGCCTCACCGAGGGCATGAGCGACCGCGAGATCCTGCGCGCGATTGAACCGCTGGATATCGACGATCAGGTTTATCTGGCGCGCTATCTGTCGCGCGATCTCACCGGCCGCCTGCTGACCACGCTGGAGCCGCAGCTGCGCGCGCGCCTGCTCGATGTGATTGAGCTCGACCGCGACCGCGTAGGCCGCATTATGGATTTCAATATTCTCACCGTGCGCGCCGACGTCACCCTTGCCACGGTGCAGCGCTTTCTGCGCAAGCGCAGCAGTATGCCCAACGGCACCGATAAAATCTTTATCACCAATGCGCAAAACCAGCTGCTCGGCGAGCTGCCGCTGACCGATATTCTGCTCAATAAGCCCAAAACGCTGGTCGCAGATGTGATGAATCCCCGCCCCACTACGTTTCAGCTCAATGACAACGCCGAGGATGCCGCCAGCGCCTTTGAGCGCTATAACCTGATCTCTGCCGCCGTTACCGACGCCAAAGGCAAACTGATTGGCCGTATTACCGTTGAGGATGTGATCGATCTGGTTAACCAGGAGAATGAGAGCAACATCCGTAAAATGGGCGGGATCAGCCAGGAGGAGGATGTGTTTGCGCCGGTGCGTAAAGCGGTGAGCAAGCGCTGGACGTGGCTGGCGATTAACCTCTGCACCGCGTTTATCGCCTCGCGCGTCATCGGCCTGTTTGAAGCCACGATTTCACAGCTGGTGGCGCTCGCGACCCTGATGCCGATCGTGGCGGGCATTGGCGGCAATACCGGCAACCAGACCATTACCATGATTGTACGCGCGCTGGCGCTGCATCAGGTGGAGCCTGGCAACTTCTCCTTTCTGATTGGTCGCGAGCTGGGCGTGGCGCTGATCAACGGCCTGTTCTGGGGCGGCATTATGGGCGGCATCACCTGGCTGATGTATGACAATATTCAGCTTGGCGGCGTGATGATGCTGGCGATGGTGCTGAACCTGCTGCTGGCGGCGCTGATGGGCGTGCTTATTCCGCTGATCATGACCAAAATGAAGCGCGATCCGGCGGTGGGGTCCAGCGTGCTGATTACCGCGCTTACCGACACCGGCGGCTTCTTTATCTTTCTCGGTCTGGCCACGCTGTTTTTACTGCCGCACTGAGGCATGACAGCTGCGCCTTTATACTGGCGCAGCTACACTCACTCATACTCTTATCCGATGGAGATACAGCATGTTTAACGCAGGCGATTTTGTGCAGTCGAAAACCGGTGGTCCTAAAATGCAGGTGCTGCGTGCAGAGGGCGATATGCTCTGGTGCGCCCGTATCGACGACCCGCTGAAAAAAGAGATTGAGATTAGAGCAGACAGCGTCAATCTCTATCATGAAGAGGGCGACTTCGGCGTCTGCTGAGTGCCCGGCGCGCCGCAATTCGCGGCGCCCCGTCAGGGATTATCCTTCTGCACGTTATCCCGCCCGATACCGCCAATAAACGGCAGCCGCAGGCGCAGCGGCGTGAAATCCACGCCCAGATTAAGCCCCAGCAGGTTCATCTCAACCCCCTCTTCCGCACCGACCGTCACGCCCAGTACGCCCAGCAGCGACAGCTGCAGGCCGCGCCCCGATGGCGGCAGCCCTATCGGGTGCAGCAGCGAGCGGTAATCCTTACCAACCGCATTTGCCGGCAGGTCGAGCTTCAGCGCCGGCACTTGGCGACCAATATGCGCCAGAAAGGTATTGCTGTTTGGCCCCGGCCAGGCGCGATAGGTGGCGGGCCACGGGTAAGAGCGGATTGCCGCCTCAATCTGCGGGATCATCGCCTGCGCTGCCGCCCCGCGGTGATCCACCAGCAGACGCGGACGGGCGCCATACCAGTAGCCATCCGGCAGGTTGCGGTTACGCCGCACCTTGTCACCGCTGCCCCAGCTGATCACCTCATAGCGGTTATATTGCGTTTCGCCGGCGCGCTTAAAGATGATCCACGGATGCACCGCCACCGCGCCTTTCCAGCCGTAAGTAGGTGCCGCATAGACCTGCACCACCGCCTCGCTGGCGTAGCGCTGCGGATCGGGTGCGAGTCCGGCGGAGTCGCGCCGCGCGGTGGCCCAGCCGCCCTGCCCGGTCTGCAGGTCGCCGCTGCGCGTCGCCTGCGCCAGGCTCGCCGCCAGCGACAGGATCACGGCGCAAAGAAAAGTCAGCAGGATAAGTTTCACAGGCAGCATTCAGGGTGTCCGGGCAGAGAAAGAGTGCGTCATTATGCAGCAAAACGGCGTCTGTTTATTCACCAACTATGCGCTGGCACGCGACGCGCCGGCAAACACATCATCGTGTGCTGTCGCTGTGTTTCAGCCATAAAAAAGCCCGCACGCGGCGGGCTTTATGTCAGGAGGGGGTTATTCCCACTCTATGGTAAACGCCATCTTAAAAAAATATAAAATCAATGACATAGTATTTAATTTCCATATCAATACCCCACAAAATATTATGGCAAGAAAACCTGAGTGCTGTACTAATCGCGTCGCCCGATGCAAAACGCTTTTAGACTGACAACTTGCACTCCGCGAGGGAGATTCGTCCAAAAGCGGTTATTCAAAGAAGTCAAAGCCCCAGGTAGGATTCTCCGCTTGCCTCCACCAGACTTACATCATCACGAAGCAATGTCACCATCTCTTCATGATGCGCTGTTATCTGCTGATCGTCCCAGCTTGTATCTCGAGTGATTTCCGCCATTCTCTTGAGCTTGGGACTTTGACGTTCAATCGTATCCTTGAAGTTTTCGGCCTTCGCTCCGGGAAGGCTATTGCTGAATTTTGAGTTCGCGCTGACGCTTACGAGCGCGAGATTGCCAAGCAGGTTAAGGCTAGAACCTGAAACAACCGCGCCTGACTGTTCTTTGTCCGGATGCTGTGGATAAAAGTGCTCAATGGAAGTTCTGAACTGAAATTTGAAATCTCGTTTTGAGGAATCGCTCAACAGAAGATAGTCGAGATACGAAAAGACGATACGGCTAATACCAAACCCTTGTGGTTGCTTATCTTCCTCAAAGGGGAATGCCTCTTTGACCTTGCTGCGGGCATACCCCCTCAACAAATCGGCAAGATCCGCATGTTTCGCGTTTTGAGGGGCTTTAACGGATAGCCAGCGAAGAACTTTGGTAATCCAGTGCATCGTTCGCGGAGAGGTGTAGGTAATCCGAAGCATGGACTGAAGTAGCAACACATCTCGGGTATATGGGTCAGCACCGCCGTCCTCCTCTACGTTTCCATTGCTGGTCGAGAAAACATGGATGTACGTCGGAGTTAACTTCTTGTCCGCGCCGCCTTTCTTCAATCGCTGGAGAGACCAATCGCCATCGTCACCAATGTTCGCTGTGAATTGACGCTTCAGGATGAAGCCATCGAAGAGATTGCGGCACTTGAGAAGCATGAATGCAAAGCTACGCACCCAATCGGCTTTAGCATCGGGTACATTCTTTACAGCGTCGTCAAATGACTTGATGAGGCGCTTGTCGTCAAGCTGGCCTTCGTCTTCGACCTCATCGCTTTTCATGATTCTTAGAACGTGTAGCAGAAAGGCTGGAAACTCAATAGTCGAACGAAACCGCTCGTTGCCCTCGTCTTCAGTTGAATTTGACTCGATCTCTTTAGCGTATTTTGACAACGCCTCATCCAGGGACAACGATACTCCTTCGGAGGATTGCCTTGATGAATTGTTGCTGGATTGCGGACAACTTTCCATTAGCGACGCGAAGCTGGTCACCTCCAGCCAGGACCATTCATCGCCAAATACTTTGTTTCGCAAACTGGTGTCACCACGGGTCAGAGACATCTGGACATAAGAATCCATGTCAGCACAGGCATCCCAAATCCACGCGAAGCATTCGCGTTCAGATTGATTGGGCAGTTTGCTCATCAGGCGAGCCTTAACAATATCAACCTGCCTGAGTTGCTGCCCACGAGTGTTCATGATCTCGAAGTAGCGATTGAGGTCGGTATTGAGTGGCAGCGAGGCACGGACAACAGTCACCTTCGTTAGCAAGAAATCGGAGAATTTTTTGCGTGAGCGATTAAGGGCTTCATTTTGTTTGAAGAACTGATTGATGATGCTGTAGCCTTCATGAATGCCAGCATCTGCATTATTTATGGAGTACTGCGGTCGGACATGTTCCTTAGCCGCCTCCTGTGCTACTCGCCGCAGGGCTTCCGTTGCCCGTGCGCGCGACTCATATTGCAAATGGCCTGCATGGCCAACCGACGGCTTCTCACCCTCACCGTCCTGCTCCAAGAAGGTCAGAAGCAAATAGAGGGTTGTAAGTCTTTGTTGTCCATCTATGACCTCGAACTCATCTTCTCTACCCCGCTTGATTACAACAAGGTTCCCAAGAAAATAGCCGTCCTGACCTCCAATTACCGAGTCGTGAATATCGCTGATAAGTTGCTCAATTTGTTCGGCACGCCAAGCATAGTTCCGTTGATAAACAGGAATCAGATAATTGTCCGTGAATAGCTTGCCTACTGTTAGCAGTTCAGGTTTCAACTCCTTTTTACTCATTGCAGCCCCTTGATAAAAATAACGAGTTCCTTTTCGTGGTTGGTGTTGTATGGCTGACTTGCTATTGGAAGTTTGCGGACAACACTTCCATTCATCGCGTTGCGTAGCAAAACAAAAGGCGATTTATTTGCATCGTTTTTACCTCGCGCTCGGTTGTCAGCAGATACAAATTGCACACGAAGTAACTCGACTCGCAAGGCATATGCCCATGCGAATAACCTATTTCGCACTTCATCCACATCTTCATCGCCAAACTTGTTTGTATAGCAAAGCAGCGCGGCAATGAACAATTCGTACACGTAGCGGTAGCGACTTTGAGATGGGCCAAAGTTTTTGAAACCTTTGTCGATAACCTCTTTTTCCAGTATCTTCAATTCGTCAAGCATGAATGTCACCATCTCGAAAAATGAGCGCCCAGCGATTATTGGTGCATCAAGCTGAAAGCGGCTACGACCGGCATTTCGTGCATCATGTGTAGAGGGCTCCGCCCATGCACTTAGAAGTGGCATAGCGGCTTGTGCTGCAAGGTGATATCGCTGATTTGGCGAAAATGATCTGTGGGATCGTGATGAAATCCCCTTGAACATGCCGATGTCCCGAATAGCAAATTCGAGCGAGCTTTCGCCTCGTGACCACTTGGATATCCGGTATAAAAAAGTAGAAAAAAGCCTGTCCAGATCCTCGTCTTTTACGGCTTCCCAAGCCTCAACGACAGCCACTTTCATAGCAGCGGACTCATCATGCATTTCGCGCAGGTGATGTGCTTTTAGCAAGTCGTGAGGGGCAAGCGGTTTGCCGCGATAGTTCTGGGAATCAAAGACACGAAATGCCTCATCAATATCGTCCGTCACAATACGCACCAATTGACATTTGTGGCGGATAAAATCCAAAAATTCTTTTTTATCTTCCAACTGCGACAGGCGTTTTTGAAGCTCCATCCAAACCAGGGAGACAGGGGTTTCGCTGTTACCAGACACCGAAATCTGATGATTTATCGGATCTAAGGCCGCAAGAATCATTCGCAAAGTTAGCAGACGTTGCTGTCCGTCGACTACATTAAGATACTCACCATCATCGTGAAGAATGATCGCACCCAAAACATAGGGAATATCATTTCGTTCGGTATCTCGAAGAGCCTCGCTGAGATCATCCACCAGTTGTAGAGCGGTCGATACTTCCCAACTGTATGGGCGTTGATAGTTTGGTATTCGAAGGCCTTGCTTGAGTAGTTCATCCACGGTGACTGCACTAACACCGTATTCTCCGTTAATCGCCATTGCTGTCCTGTTATTAAATCTTTTCTAATTTCTTAGCATGTTTTCCGCAAACTTTATTCACCCGTATGGAGACTTCGATTCCGAGCGGCGGCTGTTTTATTCACAATTTCGATTACGAGGTGCTCCTCTGCCGCATATTTAACGATCTGGATGTTTGGGTCGAGAGAACGGTTCTGACCAAAAGCGGGCATTGATGGCATCTACAATGCACCCGATTGTCGATACCATGGTATTTGCTGATACGGTCACTTGATATTTGCTATATCTTCGATTCAGCGTCGGCCTTATATCATGAAAAATGCCATTGATAATGCAGTCAATATCATCAATGGCATTCACTAAATCAATTAAAAAAATAAATTAAATAATAGTCTCATTCCCACTCAATCGTCGCCGGTGGCTTACCGGAGATGTCATACACCACGCGGGAGATGCCGTTGACTTCATTGATGATGCGGTTGGAGACGCGGCCAAGGAAATCGTATGGCAGATGCGCCCAGTGTGCGGTCATAAAGTCGATGGTTTCCACCGCGCGCAGTGAGACGACCCAGTCATACTTACGGCCGTCGCCCATTACGCCAACGGAACGCACCGGCAGGAACACGGTAAACGCCTGGCTCACTTTATTGTAGAGATCCGCTTTACGCAGCTCCTCAATAAAGATGGCGTCGGCGCGGCGCAGCAGATCGCAATACTCTTTCTTCACTTCGCCCAGCACGCGCACGCCGAGACCGGGTCCCGGAAACGGATGACGATAGAGCATGTCATATGGCAGGCCCAGCTCAAGACCGATCTTGCGCACTTCATCTTTGAACAGCTCTTTCAGCGGCTCAACCAGGCCCATCTTCATCTCTTTCGGCAGGCCACCCACGTTATGGTGCGATTTGATGACGTGCGCTTTACCGGTGGCAGAAGCGGCGGACTCAATTACGTCCGGATAGATGGTGCCCTGCGCCAGCCACTTCACTTCGGTCAGCTTCAGCGCTTCTTCATCGAACACTTCAACAAACACGCGGCCGATGATTTTACGCTTGGCTTCCGGATCGTTTTCACCCGCCAGCGCATCGAGGAAGCGCGCTTCCGCCGGTACGTGGACAATGTTCAGACCGAAATGGTCGCCAAACATATCCATCACCTGCTCCGCTTCATTCAGGCGCAGCAGACCGTTATCAACAAATACGCAGGTCAGGCGATCGCCAATGGCGCGGTGCAGCAGCATCGCGGTCACCGAGGAGTCAACGCCGCCGGAGAGGCCGAGGATCACGCGGTCGCTGCCTACCTGCTGGCGGATACGCTCAACGGCGTCTTCAATGATTTTCGCCGGCGTCCAGAGCGCTTCACAGCCGCAGATATCGCGGATAAAGCGCTCCAGCATGCGCAGTCCCTGACGGGTGTGCGTCACTTCCGGATGGAACTGCACGCCGTAAAATTTCTTCTCTTCATTCGCCATGATGGCAAACGGACAGGTTTCAGTGCTGGCGACGGTGACGAAGTCAGCCGGGATTGCGGTGACTTTATCGCCGTGGCTCATCCAGACATCCAGCAGCGGCTTGCCGGCGGCGCTGATCGCATCTTCGATATCACGCACCAGCGCGCTCTGCGTGGTGACTTCCACCTGCGCATAGCCAAACTCGCGCTCATTTGAGCCTTCAACCTTGCCGCCCAGCTGCATCGCCATGGTCTGCATGCCGTAGCAGACGCCCAGTACCGGCACACCAGCGTTAAAGACGTACTCAGGCGCACGCGGGCTGTCCAGCTCGGTGGTGCTCTCAGGGCCACCTGACAGGATAATTCCGTTCGGGTTAAACGCACGGATTTGCTCTTCGGTGACATCCCACGCCCAGAGTTCGCAGTAGACGCCCAGCTCACGCACGCGGCGCGCAACCAGCTGCGTATACTGCGAACCAAAATCGAGGATCAGGATACGATGTTTATGAATATTTTCAGTCGTCATTGAGGCATTTCCAGTGGGATGGACTTAACAATAAAAGCGCCCGGCCAGAGCCGGGCGGGAAATCTTCAGGGATCAGGAACCCATGCGGTAGTTCGGTGACTCTTTGGTGATGGTCACATCGTGCACGTGACTCTCATTGATGCCGGCGCCGCTGATGCGGACAAACTCCGCTTTGGTGCGCAGGTCATCAATGGTCGGGCAGCCGGTCAGACCCATGCAGGAGCGCAGGCCACCCATCTGCTGATGGACGATCTCTTTCAGACGGCCTTTATAGGCAACGCGGCCTTCGATACCTTCCGGCACCAGCTTATCTGCGGCGTTGTCGGTCTGGAAGTAACGGTCAGAAGAGCCTTTGGACATTGCGCCGAGCGAGCCCATGCCGCGGTACGATTTGAATGCGCGCCCCTGATAGAGTTCGATCTCGCCCGGAGACTCTTCGGTGCCGGCCAGCATAGAGCCAACCATCACTGCGGCTGCGCCTGCAGCGATCGCTTTAGCGATATCGCCGGAGAAGCGGATACCGCCATCTGCCACGACCGGAATACCGGTGCCTTCCAGCGCCGCAACGGCGTCAGAAACAGCGGTGATCTGCGGAACGCCCACGCCGGTGACGATACGGGTGGTGCAGATAGAGCCGGGACCGATACCTACTTTCACCGCGCTAACGCCCGCTTCAGCCAGCGCCAGGGCACCGGCGCCGGTGGCAACGTTGCCGCCAATGATTTCAAGGTCGGGGTATTTAGCGCGGGTTTCACGAATGCGCTGCAGTACGCCTTCAGAGTGGCCGTGTGAAGAGTCAATCAGCAGCACATCAACGCCCGCGGCAACCAGCGCATCCACGCGCTCTTCGTTACCGGCGCCGGCACCCACCGCCGCACCTACACGCAGACGACCCTGCGCATCTTTACAGGCGTTGGGTTTACGTTCAGCTTTCTGGAAATCTTTTACGGTAATCATGCCCAGCAGGTGGAAGCTCTCATCCACCACCAGCGCTTTTTCAACGCGCTTTTCATGCATCCTCTGCAGCACCACTTCGCGCGCCTCCCCCTCTTTTACCGTAACCAGACGCTCTTTCGGCGTCATGACCGCGGTAACCGGCAGCGTCAGATCGGTTACAAAGCGCACATCGCGACCGGTGATGATCCCCACCAGCTCGTTACCGGCGTTGACGACCGGATAGCCGGCGAAGCCGTTGCGATCGGTAAGCTCTTTCACTTCCGCCAGCGTCGTGGTTGGCAGCACGGTCTGCGGCTCTGTTACCACGCCACTCTCATGCTTTTTCACCTTACGCACTTCATCAGCCTGACGCTCAATCGACATATTTTTATGAATAAAGCCGAGGCCGCCTTCCTGTGCCAGCGCGATCGCCAGACCCGCTTCGGTCACGGTATCCATCGCCGCAGAGAGCATAGGAATGTTCAGACGGATGTTTTTGGTCAGTTGGGTGCTGAGGTCAGCGGTGTTGGGCAATACAGTGGAGTGAGCGGGAACGAGCAGGACGTCGTCAAATGTGAGGGCTTCTTTCGCGATTCTTAGCATTGCAATATCTCCACCTGGGGGCGTTGAAAACAGATAAAATATTGCCGCGGCATTATACAGGACGAAACCGATTGCCTCTACTGCTTTTTCAGAAAAAGTCTTGATCCTGCGCAGCAGCCCTGTAGTATCGATGAATTAACCCTCTGATTTAAAATTTGATCTTCATCACATGTCGCTACCTGCAACCGCCAATATTTTTACCGTCAGCCGCCTCAACACCACGGTGCGCACGCTGCTGGAAAATGAGATGGGCCTGGTGTGGCTCAGCGCTGAGATCTCCAATTTCACGCAGCCCGCGTCCGGCCACTGGTACTTCACGCTGAAAGATGATGGCGCCCAGGTGCGCTGCGCGATGTTCCGCAACAGCAACCGGCGCGTGACGTTCCGGCCGCAGCACGGGCAGCAGGTGCTGGTGCGGGCCAGCGTCACGCTGTATGAGCCGCGCGGCGACTATCAGTTAATCATTGAAAGCATGCATCCGGCGGGTGAAGGCCTGCTGCAGCAGCAGTTTGAGCAGCTGAAAGCGCAGCTCAGCGCAGAAGGGTTGTTCGATCAGCAGTTCAAACAGCCGCTGCCCGATCCGGCCCGCCAGGTCGGGGTGATCACCTCCGCAACCGGCGCCGCGCTGCATGATGTGCTGCGCGTGCTGCACCGCCGCGATCCCTCACTCCCGGTGGTTATCTACCCCACCGTGGTGCAGGGTGCCGATGCGCCCGCTGCCGTTGTGCGTGCCATCGAGCTGGCCAACCAGCGCAACGAATGTGACGTGCTGATTGTCGGGCGCGGCGGCGGCTCGCTGGAGGATCTCTGGTGCTTCAACGATGAGCGCGTGGCGCGTGCGATTTTTGCCAGCCGCCTGCCGGTGGTCAGCGCCGTGGGGCATGAAACGGATGTCACCATCGCCGATTTTGTCGCCGATCTGCGCGCGCCCACGCCCTCTGCCGCCGCTGAGATTGTCAGCCGCAATCAGGTTGAGCTGCTGCGGCAGCTGCAGTCACAGCAGCAGCGCATGGAGATGGCGATGGACTACTATCTCGCCGGGCAGCAGCGTTACCTCACGCAGCTTCAGCATCGCCTGCAGCAGCAGCATCCGCAGCTGCGCCTGGCGCGGCAACAGACCGCCCTGTTTCAGCTGCAGCGTCGCTTAGGCGCGGCCGCCGATCGGCAGCTGCGCAGCGCCCAGCGCCAGCAGGATCGGCTGCTGCAGCGACTCAGTGCGCAGCAGCCACAGGGGCGCATCCTGCGCGCGCAGCAGCAGCTTGCGCACTGGCACTACCGGCTGCAGCAGAGCATGCAGCAGCAGCTGGGGCAGGATCGCCAGCGCTTTGGCACGCTGATGGCGCAGCTCGAAGGGGTCAGTCCGCTGGCGACGCTGGCGCGCGGCTTCAGCGTTACCACCGATGCGCAGGGCGAGGTTGTAAAACAGATCGCGCCGCTGCAGCCGGGCGACAGGCTGCGCACCCGGCTGGAAGATGGCTGGGTGGAGAGCGAAGTCACCGCCCTCACGCCGCTGAAACGCCGCCGTAAACCCCGCCAGTCCTGACCAGCCCGGCAGGGAGATCCCCTCCCTGCCTGCACGTTCCCTGCTCTGCCTGACCCCGGTCTATACTCTTTGCATACCCATCACTCAGGGAGTCCGGCATGTCATACAGCGTAATTCCCCCCTATATCCTGCGTAACATCATCGACAACTGTGCAGGGCCGCAACAGGCGTCGGCGCGCCGCACGCTTACTCACGTTCAGCAGCTAATGGCGGAGCCGCACCGCGTCATCGCACCGGCGGATATCGCCCGACCAGGCCAGGTGCTGCGCGCCATTTTTGATGCCGGAGAGAGTCAGACGCTGCCCGGCACGCTGATACGTCAGGAAGGCGAGCCTGGCAACGGCGACGTGGCCGCAGATGAAGCCTGGGACTATCTGGGCGTCACTTATGATTTTTTCTGGAACGTTTATCAGCGCAACTCGCTCGACAACAAAGGGCTGAAGCTGGACGGCACCGTGCACTACGGCCAGAATTATCAGAACGCTTTCTGGAACGGCCAGCAGATGGTCTTTGGCGACGGTGACGGCGAGATTTTTAATCGCTTCACCATCGCGATTGACGTGGTCGCCCATGAACTGACGCACGGCGTCACGGAAAGCGAAGCGGGACTGATCTACTTTCAGCAGGCGGGCGCGCTGAATGAGTCGATGTCTGATGTTTTTGGCTCGCTGGTAAAACAGTATCAGCGGCAGCAGCGCGCGGAGGAAGCGGACTGGATCATCGGCGAAGGGTTACTGGCTAAAGGCATTAACGGCAGCGGTCTGCGCTCAATGTCAGCACCCGGCACCGCCTATGATGACCCGCTGCTGGGTAAAGATCCGCAGCCGGCGGATATGGCGCACTATATCGAAACGCGTGATGACAACGGCGGCGTGCATCTCAACTCCGGTATTCCTAACCGCGCGTTTTATCTTGCGGCCACCGCGCTGGGCGGCTTTGCGTGGGAACGCGCCGGTCAGGCGTGGTATGACACGTTGTGCGACAAAACCCTGCCGCAGGACGCTGATTTCAGCACCTTTGCCCGCTTTACCGTTGAACATGCGGCAAAACGCTTTGATCGGCAGGTCGCGGAGCAGATCCAGGCCGCCTGGCAAGAGGTGGGTGTGAAGTGAACATAGAACTGACGGATGACGCCATCGTAGAGCTGGCGCGGGAGGGCGGCTTCGCCTTTATTCCCAAACTGCGTAAAGAGCGGCGTTTTGCGCTGGCCCAGCTGCCGGAGCCGCAGAAACAGCGGGTCTGCCAGGTGCTGGAGCAGGCGCTGCCGCTCGGCGAGCAGGCGGGACAGGCTGCCTCCGCAGGCAGTGGCGATCAACACTATTTCCGTATCCAGATCACCTACGCCACCCATCATGAGGCGGGTGCTATCGTGATTTACGTAGCGGAAAAAGATGCGCCGCCAGCGCTGCAGGCGCTGTGGCAGAACGGAGAGTAGGCAAAAAAAAGGCCGGCATCCTCTGCCGGCCCTGCTGCTCTTACTTGCTGTCTGGCAGCGCGTAAGCAATCACATAATCCCCGCGATCCGGCGACTGGCGTGCGCCACCGGCAGAGATCAGGATGTACTGCTTGCCATTTTTGGGCGAGACATAGCTGATTGGGCCACCCTGGCTGCCGACCGGCAGGCGCGCTTTCCACACCTCTTTACCGGTTGAGCTGTCAAAGGCGCGCAGGTAGTAGTCCTGCGTACCGGCAATAAACACCAGTCCACCCTGCGTTGCCAGCGTACCGCCCAGCGTTGGCATACCTACCGGCATCTGCGCGTGCATTTTGATACCAAACGGGCCGGTATCCTGCACGGTACCCACCGGCACCTGCCAGACGATCTGACGCGTTTTCATGTCGATGGCTGAAAGCGTACCAAACGGCGGGGCCTGACACGGAATGCCGAGCGGCGACATAAAGCGGTTTTTATTCACCGCATACGGCGTGCCCTTAAGCGGTACGGCGCCCATGCCGGTGTTAACCGATTCACCGCCGTTGCTGCCGCGGGCCACTTTGCTGGTGTCCTGCGGGATCATCTGTACCCACAGGCCGAGGCGCATATCATTGACGAACATATACTGGTTGTTGGGATCAAACGAAATGCTGCCCCAGTTCAGACCACCCAGTGACCCCGGGAAGCTGAGCGATTTGTCCGTGTCCGGTACGGTGAACAGACCGTCATAGCGCATGCCTTTAAACGCGATACGGCACGCCAGCTGGTCAAACGGCGTCGCGCCCCACATATCGGATTCCGTCAGCGTCTGGTTGCCGATATTGGGCATCTCAACCGAGTGCGGCTGGGTTTTGGTGTACTGCTCGTTCGGGATGTGCCCCTGCGGCATCGGCCGCTCTTCCACTTTGGTCAGCGGCTTGCCGGTCAGGCGATCCAGCACCCAGATCATGCCGGTTTTTGCCCCGATGACCACCGCCGGTTTGGTGGTGCCATCCTTCATCGGGAAGTCGACCAGACTTGGCTGCATCGGCAGGTCGAAATCCCACAGGTCGTTATGGACTGTCTGATAGACCCACTTCTGTTTGCCGGTAGTGGCATCCAGCGCAAGGATAGATGCACCGTAGGTGTGATCGAGCTTTGTGCGATTCGCGCCCCACAGATCCACTGACGAGCTGCCCATCGGCAGGAACACGGTGTTCATCGCCGGATCGTAGGAGAGCGGCGCCCAGGAGTTTGGCGTGCTGCGGGTATAATCCTGGCCCGGCATCAGTACCGCATTCGGATCGTCGTTGCCCGGATCGAACGCCCAGCGCATTTTACCGCTGATCACATCAAAGCCGCGCAGTACGCCGCCTGGCATATCGGTCTGCACGTTGTCCGCCACGCGACCGCCGACTACCACGGTGGTACCGGCAACCTGCGGTGCAGAGGTCAGCTGATAGAGCGGATCGGGCGCCTTGCCCAGCCCCTGCTTCAGGTCAACCACGCCGTTGTTGCCAAAGCTGGCGCAGAACTCGCCGTTGTCGGCGTTAATCGCGATAAGACGCGCATCGATCGTGTTCATCAGGATACGGCGCTGGCAGCTGTCGCCTGCGGCCAGAACCGGTGCCGGCACCGGCGTGGAGCCTGGCTGCGTGGGCTGCGTCACCGGTTTAGTGGCGTCAAAGTAGGCCAGACCGCGGCAGCGGTTCCACACTTCCGCCTGCGCGTTGATTTCACGCTTCCAGATCTGCTTACCGCTGTCCGCTTCTACCGCAATCACATTGTTGTGCGGCGTACAGAGATAGAGCGTGTTGCCGACCTGCAGCGGCGTCTGCTGATCTTCAGCGCCATTGCCGGTCGGGCTGAGCGGCGTGTCGCCGGTACGGAAGGTCCAGGCAACCTGCAGTTCGTTAACGTTGTCACGCGTGATCTGATCAATCGCCGCAAAACGATCCCCTTCCGGGGTGCGGCCGTAGCTGCTCCAGTCCTGCTGCGGTTTGCTTTTATCTGTTGGGATCAGCGGCAGCTGCGACCCGGTAAAAGCCACGGTCGGATGCGGCTGAAACATCTGCACCACGGTGACGATCATGCCAGCTGCAATCAGCGCTGACAGCGCGTAAGAGAACGTTGCCAGCGGCGCTTTGCCTTCGCTTTTGCGCAGCGCAGGCCACGTCAGGAATGCGAACAGCATCAGGCCCGCCGGCACCATCAGCCGGGAAACCAGCGGCCAGAAGTGCCAGCCGGCATCCATTACCGCCCAGATCAGGGTTCCGATAAACGCCAGGGCCAGCAGCGTCACCGCTGACGCTTTGCGCCGCACAAACTGGATCGCCGACGCTGTCATAACGATACCGGCAATCAGAAAGTATTTACTGCCACCCAGCGCCACCAGTTTACCGCCGCCAATAGCGAAAAACAGGCCGATCGCCAGCAGCACCAGCCCGAACAGCACGGACCAGATGCTGAGTCCCCTGCCGGGGCGAGTGGAATGTTCTGCCTTCACACAAACTCTCCTGAAAAATAGTGCATGCCGCCTGTCCGGCTTCTTCGCGGGACACAGCAGCACCCTGTTTAATGACGAACCGCAAAGCAGTCCGCAACCGCGCACTCATGCATGAGAACGCGACATATCAGGGCGAGCTCACCATAAGGCGGCAGGATTGTACCAGATGGTACAATTGAAAGTGAACGATCATAACGCAGGGTTTACCGGCCAATAGCATTTTTGCTACATCTGCCGCGCTAAGCCGCTGTTAAATCACAGGCAAAAAAAAGAGCCCGGCGGGCTCTTTTTGACTTAACGCTTATTCTTTTTCAGGTGCGCCAGCAGGCGCTTGCGCTTGCGCTGCTGCGTCGGCGTCAGCAGATTGCGTTTGCCGGCATACGGGTTATCCCCCTCTTTGAACTGAATACGGATTGGCGTACCCATGACGTTCAGCGAGCGACGGAAGTAGTTCATCAGATAACGCTTGTAGGAATCAGGCAGATCTTTTACCTGATTACCGTGAATAACCACGATAGGCGGGTTGTAACCACCGGCGTGCGCATATTTCAGCTTAACGCGACGACCCCGCACCAGCGGCGGCTGATGATCTTCTGCTGCCATATTCATAATCCGCGTCAGCATAGAGGTGTTTACGCGTTTGGTTGAGCAGTCGTACGCTTCCGTTACGGATTCAAACAGGTTACCTACGCCGCTGCCGTGCAGCGCCGAAATAAAGTGTACGCGGGCAAAATCGATAAAGCCGAGACGATAATCCAGCGTCTCTTTCACTTCATCTTTCACTTCCTGCGACAGGCCATCCCATTTGTTGACCACAATCACCAGCGAACGTCCGCTGTTGAGGATAAAGCCCAGCAGGGAGAGATCCTGGTCGGAGATACCGGCACGCGCGTCAATCACCAGCATCACGACGTTAGCATCTTCGATCGCCTGCAGGGTTTTGATCACCGAAAACTTCTCAACGGTATCGGTGATCTTGCCACGCTTGCGCACCCCGGCGGTGTCGATCAGGATATATTCGCGCTCGTCGCGCTCCATCGGGATATAGATGCTGTCACGCGTCGTGCCTGGCATGTCATAAACCACCACGCGATCTTCACCAAGAATACGGTTAGTGAGCGTTGACTTACCTACGTTAGGACGACCCACGATAGCCAGCTTAATCGGCAGGCCGGTCGGATCAAACTCCTCTTCCTCTTCGGCCTCTTCGCCACTCTCTTCTGCGGCTAACGCGGCCCAGTAGGCTTCGTTTTCATCCTCTTCGCTCACTTCCTGCGGGTCTGCCACATCCATCCACGGCAGCAGCGCGGTTTCCAGCAGCGAGGTAACGCCGCGACCGTGCGACGCGGCAATCGGATGAATATCACCCAGACCGAGCGCGTAAAAGTCCAGCACGGCGGCATCGGCGTCCAGGCCATCCGTTTTGTTCGCTACGAGGAACGTCGCTTTTTCACGGGAGCGCAGATGATTAGCGATCTGCTGATCCGCCGGCATAACGCCTGCGCGGGCATCAACCATGAACAGCACCACATCCGCTTCTTCAATCGCCAGCAGCGACTGCTCCGCCATGCGGTTCTCTACGCCCTCTTCGGTGCCATCAATACCGCCGGTATCGATAACAATAAATTCGCGCCCTTCCACTTCGGCGCGACCATATTTGCGATCGCGAGTCAGTCCAGGGAAATCGGCCACCAACGCATCACGGGTGCGCGTTAAGCGGTTAAACAGCGTGGATTTCCCCACATTGGGACGCCCAACCAGCGCGACCACAGGTACCATAACACTTGCCTCAGTTTAAAAATGAATCGCCCGAATGGCGTGAGTATAACGACATTTGCCGCCCGCTTCAGGCTTAAGGCGCCTAGAATATCACGCCTGACAAAAAACAGAACGGCTCCTGACGAATCAGGAGCCGTAATTACTGACGGAAATCCGTTCCCGCGCGCTCAGAACTTAACGGCTGATGGCGTAAACCTCGCCGCCTTTCGCCTGAATCAGCAGTCTGTCACCGGCCACAACCGGCTCGGTCTGGAAGCCGTCGCTGTCCAGTTTCTGCTGTGCCACAAAGCGACCATCCAGGGTATTGATCCAGTGCACGTAACCTTCGCTGTCTGCCACAACCAGATAACCGTTAAACAGCACCGGTGCCGTCAGATTACGGTGCAGCAGATCGCTCTGACGCCACAGCGCTACGCCGCCATCGGCGTTAAGCGCAATCACGCGATCGTCCTGATCCACCAGATAAATGCGTCCGGCGTCGACAATCAAATCTTTAACGCCGCCGATTTCACGCTTCCACATAATCTGACCGGAACGCAGGTCGAGTGCGGTCAGGTTGCCGTTGTATGCCAGCGCATAGACCACGCCATTAACGATAACCGGCGTGGTATCGACGTCACTCAGACGATCGATCTCCGTCGCGCCGCTCGGCTGTGAAATGCGCTGCTGCCAGATCAGCTGCCCCTGGTTCAGGATCACCGCGCTGACGCGACCGTTATCACCGCCAACGATAGCGCCGCCAAAGGCGACCGCAGGCGCAGACTCACCGCGCAGCGAAAGCGCCGGCATATCGAGGTTTACGGTCCATTTTACCGCACCGCTGCTCTGATCCAGTCCCTGCAGCATACCGTTACTGGTGTGGACCAGTACCAGGCCATCGCTGACCACCGGACGGGAGAGCGCTTCACCGGCGACTTTGGTCTGCCACGCCAGCGAGCCGTCGCTGCTGTTGAGTGCAAATACCTGCCCGCGCTCGCTGCCGATATAGATCCGATCGCCGCTGGCGGTAACGCCGCCGGAGAGCAGCGCAGAGATGTTTTTCGAGAAGAAACCGGTCTTCTCAGAGAGATCGACTTTCCACTTCTCTTTACCGTTGCTGGCGTCCAGCGCCTTTACCACGCCAAAACGGTCGGCAGCGTAAACGGTGCCGTCCAGCCATGCCGGATGCAGGTTGGAGTAGAAATCGCCAATGCCGTCGCCTACTGACGTGCTCCAGACAGTTTCCGGCGTGAACTGATTTTCCACTTTCGGCAGCGGAGCCATCTTCACTACATCTTCTTCGCCGCTGAATAGCGAGCAACCGCTGAGCAGAGTGACGGAAATCAGCCCTGGCAGCAGGTATTTACGTAATTCCATGTGCGCTCTCTTGTCTGGCTTAACTTAAGTTATCTATTTTCATCTGCAGCATCTGCTTCAGTGCCGGAGAAGCCTGCGAACCCACGCCTTTACTCCAGGCATCGCGCGCGCCCTGCTTGTCACCTTTGCTCAGCAGTGCTTCACCGCGAATATCTGCCACAATCGCGCTCCAGCCGTCACCCTTGACGTTATCCAGGGTAGCCAGCGCGGCATCAGCCTGCTTCTGCTGCAGCTGAATACGTGCCAGACGCAGGTTGATGACCGCCTGCAGGTTGGCATCTTTGGTGTCGTTTAGTCCTTTCTGCAGCAGCGCAATGGCTTTATCAAGCTGGCTGGTCTCAACGTACTGCTTCGCGAGGTCCAGCGCGGCCAGCGCACCGTAGGTATTGCTGTTTTCACTGGCGAAGCTGGCAACGGCCTCCAGGCTTTCCGGTTTATCCGCCTGCATCGCGCTGGTGAGCTGCTGATACTGTGCGGAGGCCGCTTTACCTGAATTTTCCTGATGCGAACTCCAGTAGCGCCAGCCGCCCAGCGCCGCGATCCCTACTACCACGCCAATCGCCAGCGCTTTGCCGTTATCGGCGAAAAAGCGGCGCAGCGCATCAACCTGTTCATTCTCGTTGCTGTAAACTTCCACGCAATCCCTCTCCTTAAAATGGCTGTTGCCGCGTGCTGCTTACTGCAGCAGCGTCTGCAACGTCGCAGCGGCGTCCTGCTGAGCCAGCGTCTGCTGGTCGCCGGTGCGCAGATCTTTAATTACCACCTGGCCCGCTTTCACTTCATCTTCGCCGAGCACCAGCGCAATGCGTGCGCCCCATTTATCTGCACGGGCGAACTGCTTCTTAAAGTTGCCGCCGCCGAAGTTGGTCATCAGCTTCAGCGCCGGGTTGGCATCACGCAGCGTTTCCGCCAGCTGCATAGCCGCAGACTGAACGCCCTGCCCTGAAGCGATAACATAGACATCGACAACCCGCGTCGGTTCAAATTCAGGATTCACCGCCTGCACCAGCAGCACCAGCCGTTCCAGACCCATGGCAAATCCTACCGCTGGCGTGGCACGTCCGCCCAGCTGCTCAACCAGGCCATCGTAACGCCCGCCGCCGCATACGGTGCCCTGCGAGCCGAGGCTGCTGGTGACCCACTCAAAGACGGTGCGGTTGTAGTAGTCGAGGCCGCGCACCAAACGCTGGTTGACGCGATAGTGAATACCGGCATCATCCAGCAGCGCGCAGAGTCCGGTGAAGTGGGCGCGCGACTCTTCATCCAGGAATTCGCCCAGCGTTGGCGCATCATTCAGCAGCGCCTGGATCTCCGGATTTTTGCTGTCCAGCACGCGCAGCGGATTGGTGTACATGCGGCGTTTGCAATCTTCATCCAGCACATCCTGATGCTGCTCCAGAAACGCCACCAGCGCACTGCGGTAGTCCGCGCGCGCCGCCAGAGAGCCGATAGAGTTCAGCTCCAGTTCAACGTGGTCAGCGATGCCCAGCGCTTTCCACCAGCGTGCGGTCATCATGATCAGCTCAGCATCAACATCCGGCCCCTGCAGGCCAAACACTTCAACGCCCATCTGATGAAACTGACGATAGCGTCCTTTCTGCGGACGCTCGTAGCGAAACATCGGACCGACATACCAGAGGCGCTGCTCCTGGTTATAGAGCAGACCATGTTCAATACCGGCACGTACGCAGCCCGCTGTGCCTTCCGGACGCAGCGTCAGGCTCTCGCCGTTACGATCTTCAAAGGTGTACATCTCTTTTTCAACCACATCGGTCACTTCACCAATGGCACGGCTGAACAGCGGGGTATGCTCGACGATTGGCAGACGGATTTCACTGTAGCCATAGCTGGCCAGCACCTGCTTCAGGGTGCCCTCAATACGCTGCCAGATTGCGGTATCAGCTGGCAGGAAGTCGTTCATCCCGCGAATCGCTTGAATATTCTTCGCCACGTTAAAATCTCTTAATACAAAAAAACCTGTCCGGCATCATACCTTATGAGGATGAAACCGCACAGGTTCATTCATAAACTGGTGCGCGCCGGGCGCGCACCGCCTGGTTATTTTTCCAGCTGCTGCACGCTGATTCGACGACTCTCATCCAGCATGGATGCTTTGGCACGAATGCGCGCTTCCAGCTGATCGATCATGTCATCGTTGTCGAGACGATCGCGCTGACGAACGCCATCCTCGTAGAAACCGCTTTTCTTGCTGCCGCCGGTGACGCCGAGCGTCGAAACGGTAGCCTCGCCCGGACCGTTGACTACGCAGCCGATAATGGAGACATCCATTGGCGTAATGATGTCTTCCAGCCGTTCTTCCAGCGCATTCACGGTACCGATCACATCAAACTCCTGACGTGAGCAGGTCGGACAGGCGATAAAGTTAATCCCGCGTGAACGAATGCGCAGCGATTTCAGGATGTCATAGCCAACCTTTACCTCTTCTACCGGATCGGCCGCAAGCGAAATACGCAGCGTATCGCCGATGCCCTCTGCCAGCAGCAGACCAAGGCCGATTGCCGACTTCACCGCGCCCGCACGCGCGCCGCCTGCTTCGGTGATCCCGAGATGCAGCGGCTGATCGATCGCTTTTGCCAGCAGGCGGTAAGACTCTACGGCCAGGAACACATCAGAAGCTTTAACGCTGACTTTGAACTGATCGAAGTTCAGACGATCGAGATGATCGACGTGGCGCATAGCGGATTCCAGCAGCGCCTGCGGCGTGGGTTCGCCATACTTCTCCTGCAGATCCTTCTCCAGCGAACCGGCGTTCACCCCGATACGAATCGGAATATTGTAGTGGCGGGCGCAGTCCACAACCTGACGAATACGTTCGTTGTTGCCGATGTTGCCCGGATTGATACGCAGGCAGTCGACGCCATACTCCGCCACTTTAAGAGCGATACGGTAGTCAAAGTGAATATCCGCTACCAGCGGCACGTTGACCTGTTGCTTAATCAGTTTAAAGGCTTCCGCCGCGTCCATGGTCGGCACCGAGACGCGCACGATATCCACGCCCACGCGCTCCAGCGCGCGGATCTGGTTAACCGTAGCCTCTACGTCGGTGGTGCGGGTATTGGTCATGGACTGAACGGCGATGGGAGCACCATCGCCGACTGGCACCTTGCCGACGTAAATACGCGTTGATTTGCGACGGATAATGGGTGCTTCGTTATGCATATTTTCTCTCCACAATTCCCCGGAAAGCGCGCTGCGCGTTATTGCGCACCCAGCGTCAGACGGGCAACCTGGTTATTACGGATAAAACGGCTTAAATCAACGGGCTGATTCTGATATTGCACGTCAACCGCACGCGGTGCGCCAATTTTCAGACGATACGGAGGCGTGCCCGAGAGGCTGAGCTTGCCACCGCTGCGCTGTATCCCGCTGAACAGTTTTTTGCCGGTTGCATCGCTGACTTCCAGCCAGCAGTCGGCCTTGAAATTCATGACAACAGCGTTGGGGTCGCCTGCAGGCTGGCTGACAGCCGCGTTCGCGGTTGGCATGCTGCCGGCCGCGACGCTGTTGGCCGGTGCCGGTGAAGTGGCCGCTGGCGGCGCATTATCAACCGGCGCTTGGGAAGGAGAAACGACCGCGTTATCACCAGAGGGGGCAGAAGAGGCTACCGGCGCGCGGGTGCTGTTATCTGCGCTGCCTGCGGTGCTGCTCTGTGAGGTCACCGCGCCGGCACCGTTATCCACCGGCGTGCCGGCGGCATTGGTGTCGCTGTCACTGGTGCTGTCGGTGCTGGTATCGCCCAGCGGAATCGACTGGCCGCTGTCGCTGCTGCCGTTCTGATCGGCCATCGAGACCAGATCGTCCTGCGAGGCTTTGTGATTCTGCCACCACCAGGCGCCGGTCAGGCCGATAACAACAAACGCCACCAGCCAGGTGAAGATCATCAGCCAGCCATCGCGCTTTTTACGGCGCTTGCCCAGCGAGAAGCTCTGCATCGGCGCAATTTTAGCCGCGCGCACCGGCGCCTGCTTTGCCATCATCGGCAGCAGATCGTCTTCCGGTACATGTACCAGGCGGGCGTAGGAGCGAATATAACCGCGCAGAAAGGTCGAGGCGAGATCGGCCGGCGACTTATCCTCTTCAATGTCACGCACGGTGGAAAGTTTCAGGCACAGGCGCTCAGCGACGTTTTGCTGCGTCAGCCCCATCTGCTCACGGGCCAGACGCAGGCGTTCACCTGTGGAATGTACTGCAGATTTTTCTTGAGTGGCTTCAGTATTCATTAGCTAAATAACGCTGGTACTGTATCGATTGTGGAAAACTTCGCGCCAACCGGTCGCCATAACGTGTAACGTCAGCAGCGTTTCCCTGTTGCGCGGCGAAACGTATCTGTAACCACAGACTCTCTGCCGTTGCGGGCAGACGCTGATGGTAGAGTTCTAAAAGCACGGGAAGCATTTTTCCTGCCGGCTGCATCAGCTGCCGTTCACCCTCCTCCAGCAGCCAGTTTCCCTGCTCAGGTGCGGCTTCCAGCGCCTGCAGCAGCCGTTTGCGCCCGGCGGCCTCGTCGCCCGCCTGCAGATAACAATAGCCTGAAATCAGAAGGAGATCCTGACGGGCATCGCTCTCCGGCGCCGCGCTTGCCAGCTTAAACTGTTGATGCGCTTCGCCATACTGCCCTAATCTGCAGAGAAACGCACCGTAATTGTTAGCGACATAACCATTAGCGGGCGCTAACTGTTGTGCCCGCTGGTAGTACCGGCGCGTCTGTATACTATTCTGCTGCGCCTGAGCAACCCGCGCCAGCGCCAGGGGCACGCGGTAATCTGCAGGAGCCACACGCTGCGCCTGCAGCAGATTGCGTTCAGCAGCCGCTAAATTGTTTGCGGCTAAATAGTGCAGTCCCAGCTGCAGACGAATATCCGCCGCACGATGTGATGATGAGCCGGTGACACACCCGGTTACAACAAAGCCGGCCGCAACGGCAATACCTAATCCTTTTAGCATAGCGCTCTCCCTGCGAATAAACCGGGAGAGTGCCACGCTTTACGCCCGCAGCGAATCGGCGGGCGTGCGGTTTCAGATCGCCTTCACAGAGATAGCGTCACCTGCCATCTTTTTACGCAGCGTACGTTTGGTACGGTCGATCACATCGCCCGCCAGCTGACCGCAGGCCGCATCGATATCATCGCCGCGGGTTTTACGCACGATAGTGGTAAAGCCATAGTCCATCAGCACTTTAGAGAAGCGATCGATACGGCTGTTGGAGCTGCGGCCATAAGGTGCCCCCGGGAAGGGGTTCCATGGGATCAGGTTGATCTTGCAGGGCGTATCCTTCAGCAGCGCCGCCAGCTCATGCGCATTGTCAGTGCTGTCGTTGATATGATCCAGCATCACATACTCAATGGTCACGCGGCCCTGATTGGCATTGGATTTGCCGATATAACGCTTCACCGCTGCCAGGAAGGTTTCGATATTATATTTTTTGTTGATCGGGACAATTTCATCGCGAATGGTATCGTTCGGCGCGTGCAGCGAGATCGCCAGCGCTACGTCAATCATATCGCCAAGCTTATCCAGCGCCGGCACAACGCCTGAGGTAGAGAGCGTGACGCGGCGCTTGGAGAGGCCAAAGCCAAAATCATCCAGCATAATATCCATTGCCGGCACGACGTTGTTCAGATTGAGCAGCGGCTCGCCCATGCCCATCATCACCACGTTGGTGATAGGACGCTGGCCGGTGACTTTCGCAGCACCAATAATTTTGGCCGCGCGCCATACCTGACCAATAATTTCGGAAACGCGCAGGTTGCGGTTAAAACCCTGCTGCGCCGTGGAGCAGAATTTGCACTCCAGCGCACAGCCTACCTGAGAAGAGACGCACAGCGTGGCGCGCTCCGCCTCCGGAATATAGACCGTCTCCACCAGCTGATCGCCTACGCGAATCGCCCATTTGATGGTGCCGTCGCTGGAGCGCATCTCCTCCGCTACTTCCGGCGCGCGGATCTCTGCGCGCTGCATCAGCTTGCCGCGCAGCACTTTGTTGATATCCGTCATCTGCTCGAAATCGTCGCAGCAGTAGTGGTAAATCCACTTCATGACCTGATCGGCACGGAACGGCTTCTCGCCCATTTCGATAAAAAATTCACGCATCTGCTGACGATTGAGATCGAGCAGGTTAATTTTTTCGTTTTTAGGAGAAACCACGGCGGGGGACGCGTCAGCTGGCGTCACAATCTGTTCGGACATAATAATCTCTGGCCTCGTTGTTACACGTTACGGCTCTGGTTAGGAAGAAGAAAAAACAGCGCCCCGGCTGAGCCAGGCTCAACAGGGGCGCATTATTGTACTATAACTGCGGCACGATGCCAGGGTAACCGTTTTACGCCAGCGTAAAAGGTGTAAACTCCCCTGTCCGCTTCAGCCGCAATGCACTTAGCGGGTGCGCGCGCAGACTTCGTTTTCAGCGAAGAAGTAAGCGATTTCACGGGCAGCAGACTCTGCAGAGTCAGAACCGTGGGTCGCGTTTTCGGTGAAGCTGTCTGCGTAATCTGCACGCAGGGTGCCTGCCAGTGCGTTGTCCGGGTTAGTCGCACCCATCAGGTCACGGTGACGCTGAACGGCATTTTCGCCTTCCAGAACAGAAACCACTACCGGGCCAGAGGTCATGAACTCAACCAGACCATCAAAGAATGGACGGCCTTTGTGCTCAGCGTAGAAGCCTTCAGCCTGCTCTTTGGTCAGGTGCAGCATTTTTGCGCCAACGATTTTGAAGCCCGCGCTCTCAAAACGGTTGTAGATAGCACCGATAACGTTCTTAGCAACGGCGTTTGGTTTAATGATGGAGAAAGTACGTTCGATTGCCATGATTACCTCTGAATTAGCATCCTGAATAAACCGGGAACCCTCTCCCGGTAAGAAAAACGCGCCGATTATAGGGAGATCGACGCGTGTTGCCTATGAGTGATTGGTGGAATTATTGAAAATAATTGCTTTTTGCGGTGCAGGCTGCACCGTGACGCACCTGCCGCGGGTTTACTCCCGGTGCCACAGGCCGGATATCTTCAGCAGAACAGATGCTGCATTTTCATCCCGTGGCGCTCACTTTAGCCATTGCGGGCTTGAGATAGCCTGCACATTCCCGGAGACTGGCCTTTTCCCTGATAAGAGAGAAGATGGCAATGACGGCTCCCCTGTTTGTATCTGCTGAGTGGCTGCATGAGCACTACGGTGATGAAGAAGTACAGGTGCTGGATGCGCGCATGGTTCCGCCGGGTCAGGATGCAGTGCGCGATGTCACCGCAGAGTATCTGGCCAGTCACCTGCCGCAGGCAGCTTTCTTTAATATTGAAGCGCTTTCCGATCACACCAGCCCTTACCCGCATATGATGCCCCGCCCGGAGAGTTTTGCTGTCGCAATGCGCGAGCTGGGGGTGATGCAGGATAAGCATCTGATTGTGTATGACGAGGGCAATCTCTTTTCTGCCCCGCGCGCCTGGTGGATGCTGCGCACCTTTGGCTGTCAGCGCATCTCCATTCTGGCCGGCGGTCTGCAGGGCTGGAAAGCCGCAGGTTTTACCACCGCAGACGGCCCGGTGACGCTGCCGGAAGGTGACTTCGCGGCACACTTCGACAGCAGTCAGGTGAAGCGACTGAACGATGTACTGCTGCTCAGTCATGAAGGGGGCGCGCAAATTGTGGACGCGCGCGCAGCAAACCGCTTTAACGCTGAGGTGGATGAGCCGCGTCCCGGCCTGCTGCGCGGACATATTCCGCACAGTCTGAATCTGCCGTGGAACAGTCTGGTAGAAAACGGCGCGCTGAAACCCGCCGCCGAACTGCGTCAGCAGTTTGCGCAGGCAGGGGTGGCGCTGGATAAGCCCATCGTTGCCAGCTGCGGCTCGGGCGTAACGGCGGTGGTGCTGATTCTGGCGCTGACGGCGCTGGGCGTTCGCGACGCAACGCTCTATGACGGCTCCTGGGGCGAATGGGGCAGCCGCGACGATTTACCGATCGAAAAATAGTCACCCGCCTGAAACCAGGGCGCCATTAATGGCACCCCTACGGCAAATTTTGCACTTGACGCGCCCCGCCGGATCCGTAACCGCCTGAAACCAGGGCGCCATTAATGGCGCCCCTACGGGATCCGTACCCGCCCGGAACCAGGGCGCCATTAATGGCGCCCCTACGGCAAATTTTGCACTTGACGCGCTCCGCCGGATCCGTACCCGCCCGGAACCAGGGCGCCATTAATGGCGCCCCTACAGAAAATTTTGCACCCATCCCCCGTAGGGGGCGCATTAATGCGCCCCGCGTTACGCGCGGGCCAGGGGCCATACACATCAACCTGCGGGGATTAAATGATGCGCTGGCTGCCTTTAAAATCGCGCAGGAAACTGCCCCAGCGCCGCTCATAAAATGGCGTGATATGCGCGGTAAAAAAATGGCTGACGCCCTGCTGTCCGGCATCCACCTCGCAGATATCAACAGGCGCATCATCGGTCAGCGTATCGGTCGCCACGCTGCCTGCGGCCTGAATAATCTCATCGATATCACTGTCAGCTTCGATACCAATCAGCAGATTAGGCGCGTCGTTCACGCTTTCACGCAGGCTGGCAATGTAGGCGCGGCGCACCTGTTTATATTTAGCAAACAGCTGGGTCAGGGAGTCGATCATCTGTGCCGGCGGCTCAGCCACCTCTGACAGCAGCAGCGCGTGGCCGCCCTCCAGCACCGTCTGCTGGCTCAGCGCACTTCCCTCTTCACCCAGCAGATGCGCGATTTCACCCGGCGTAAACTCTTTACCAGCCGGTAACTTCGGATTCAGAAACAGCGCTTCACCCAGCGTCATCTCAAACAGCGTACGTGCCGGCAGGCGCAGCCACGGTTGTTCATCCGCTATCGCCTCGCGCATAGCCTTCTCAGAGCTGAAGAACGGGATCACGCTGCCGCCCCCCTCTTTCTCCCAGTGCTGTAACTCGACGGGCGAGGTCGCGTTAAACTGTTCAGCCGGGCTTTCGCCTGGCACCCAGACATCTGCGGCCAGCAACAGCTGAAAAAACTCCGGGCGATGTGCCGGTTCGGTGGCCGCCAGCTTCAGCACCTCTTCAAGACGATTACTCATGCGTGTTTCATTCCAAAAAAGCGGGCAGGAGATAGCCTGCCCGAAGCGGGATTATTTCAGTAACAGGTTGGCAAGGGTACGCACGCCGAGGCCGGTTGCGCCCGCTGACCACTGATCCACCGCGCTTTTGCGGTAGGTGGCGGAGCAGTCGATATGCAGCCAGCCCTGCTGATATTTTTCAACAAACCACGAGAGAAAGGCGGCCGCGCTGCTGGCGCCGGCGGCGTGAGCCGGGCTGGCGATGTTGTTGAGATCGGCAAAATTTGACGGCAGATGGCTGCGGTGAAACTCCGCCAGCGGCAGACGCCAGAACGCTTCATTTTCGCCGGTGGCGCTGCCCAGCAGCGACTCAGCCAGCACATCGTCGAAGGTAAACAGCGCGTGATAATCATTGCCAAGCGCCGTTTTGGCTGCGCCGGTCAGCGTGGCCGCATCAATCAGCAGCTCCGGCTGCTGCGCGCTGGCGTCAATCAGGCCATCCGCCAGCACCAGACGCCCTTCCGCATCGGTATTCATCACCTCAACGGTTTTACCGTTGCGGTAGCGGATGATATCGCCAAGACGGAATGCGTTGCCGCTGACCATGTTATCGGCGCAGCAGAGATAGAGTTTTACGCGCTTCGTCAGCCCGCGGGCAATCGCCAGCGCCAGCGCGCCGGTGACGGTCGCCGCCCCGCCCATATCGGACTTCATCGAGTCCATAAATGCGCTCTGCTTCAGGCTGTAGCCACCGGTATCAAAGGTGATCCCTTTACCGACCAGACAGGCGTAAACCGGTGCATCTGCGTCACCGGTCGGGTTGAAGTCGAGCGCCAGCAGCACCGGCACGCGCGATGAGCCACGCCCAACGGTATGGATACCGCTGTACCCCTGCTCGCGCAGATCCTCGCCTTTGGTGATGCGATAGCTGACGGCATCGCCACCCGCGTCTCTGATCAGATCGATAGCGCTGTGCGCCAGCTGTTCCGGACTCAGGTCTTCCGCGGGCAGGTTAATGGTATCGCGCACCCAGTCAATAATCTGCAGACGACGATCGAATTCAGCGCGATCGCTGTCGCTGAGCGCCGGCCATTCCACCTGGTGCGCGCCTTTCGGGCTGCGATAGCCCTGCCAGAATGCCCAGCACTTTTCCAGATCCCAGTCGTCACCGCACAGCGCAACGTGACGGATCCCCTGGCTGTCGAGCTTACGCGCCGCGCGCTGAATCGTCAGCAGCGCATCACTGCCCGTAAGGTGCAGCGTCATACCACTCTCGCTGCTGCTCAGCAGGGCTTTTTCGCCCCAGCGCGCATCAGCAGGCTGCGTGCTGAGCGTAATATTCATCGGTTGTGTTGTCATCGCGTCGCTCCGTTTACGTTTGGTCTCATTCCACGCCAGACCGGCGCGGAGTGGCATGGATCAGCGGGCGGCTGCCGGGGCAACGGCCCGCATCCGGCTGACAGCTTTATTGACCAGCGCAATCGCGTAGTCAATCTCCTCCTGCGTGGTGAAACGCCCCAGCGAAAAGCGCAGCGAACTGTAGGCCAGCTCCGGCTCAACGCCCATGGCGCGCAGCACATAGGAAGGTTCCAGACTTGCCGAGGTACAGGCTGAGCCGGATGAAAGCGCCAGATCTTTCAGCGCCATAATCAGTGATTCACCCTCAACCTGCGCAAAGCTGACGTTGAGGATATTTGGCGCGCTGTGCATCAGCGAGCCGTTGAGCTGTACGCCGCTCAGCTGGCTGATACCCTGCCAGAGCCGCTGACGCAGCGTGGCGAGTCGCGTCATCTCTTCTGCCATCACCTCGCCTGCCAGCGCATAGGCTTCACCCATACCGACAATCTGATGCACCGGCAGCGTTCCGGAACGCATACCGCGCTCGTGTCCGCCGCCGTGCATCTGCGCGTCAATCTTTACCTGCGGCTTGCGGCGTACCCAGAGCGCACCAATGCCTTTCGGTCCGTAGAGCTTATGCGCCGAGAATGACATCAGATCCACCGGCAGCGTGCTGACGTCAAGCGGCAGCTTGCCCACGCTCTGCGTGGCATCCACGTGGAACAAAATGTCACGCGCGTGACAGAGGGCGCCCAGCGCCGCAATATCCTGGATGACACCCGTTTCGTTGTTCACGTGCATCAGCGACACCAGCACGGTATCGTCGCGCAGCGCGGCAGCCAGCATATCCGGCGTGACAATACCGTCGCTGCCGGGCGTCAGCCAGGTCACATCAAACCCTTCGCGCGCCAGCTGCAGGCAGCTATCGAGTACCGCTTTGTGTTCCGTCTGGCTGGTAATGATATGCCGTCCGCGCGCCTGACGGGCGTGTGCTGCCCCTTTAATGGCAAGGTTATCCGCTTCGGTCGCGCCGGAAGTGAAAACTATTTCGCGCGGATCGGCGTTAACCAGCGCCGCAATCTGGTTGCGGGCAACATCCACGGCCTCTTCAGCCTGCCAGCCAAAGCGGTGGGAACGGGATGCGGGATTACCGAAGGTGCCATCCAGCGTCAGACACTGCATCATTCTGCTGGCGACCCGTGGATCCACAGGCGTGGTCGCTGCGTAATCCAGATAGATCGGTAATTTCATGGCGCTGTAACTCCGTAAAATAAAACACAGGTCTTTATAGCATGATTCAGCCTGCAGAGAGTAAACCGGTCATGCGGCCGGTGACGGGAGCGCTAACAGCACAAAGCCCCGGGGGCTTAATCGCTAAGCGCCCGGGGCTTTGTAAAAGTCAGTCTTCAGTCAGGCAATACGTTTGCGATCAGGCACGCAGATTAACGTTGATGGTTTCCTGCACGCGGTGCTGCTGAAAACGACGGTTATCCACGCTGTTCTGACGATCGGCAACATCCAGGATTTCCTGATTATTCACCAGCTCAGCCAGCGTAATATTGTTCAGGAAATCGCTGATGCGCTCGCTGAGATCGCGCCACAGAACGTGAGTCAGGCAGCGTTCGCCACCCTGACAGCCCTCTTTACCCTGACATTTGGTCGCATCCACCGACTCATCTACCGCGGTGATCACCGCACCTACCGCGATAGCATTGGCATCTTTGCCCAGCAGATAACCGCCACCCGGCCCGCGCACGCTGGCAACCAGGCCGTGCTTACGCAGACGCGAGAACAGCTGTTCCAGATAGGAGAGTGAAATCCCCTGACGCTCGGAAATATCCGCCAGCGGTACCGGCCCCTCATGCGAATGCAGGGCTACGTCCAGCATAGCGGTAACGGCATAGCGTCCTTTGGATGTCAGTCTCATAGCGTAAAACCTCGTCGGCATCCGCCCTTAATCAGGCGGGTTATCGGTGGAATGTCAGTCAGCGCAGTCTGCCATTCCCGAGTATTTTGGTCAACTATTTAACTGAGTAATTTACTCAACTATTTAACCTGACGTTTTACTCAACTATTACCCTTGTCGCCTTTGGGTTTTTCAAAGGAGGAGAGCATACCGCGCAGAATATTCAGCTCATCGCGTTCCGGACGGGCGCGCGTATAGAGGCGGCGCAGTTTGCTCATCACCTGGCTCGGCGTGCCGGTACGGATAAAGCCGCTCTCCAGCATCATCTGTTCGATATGCTGATAAAAGCGCTCCAGATCGTCCACCAGCGGATAAGGTGAGGCTTCATATTCCGGCTGCGGAGCCGCTTTTTCCTGCGCATCCAGCCACGCCATACGCACTTCATAAGCGATGATCTGCACCGCCATCGCCAGATTCAGCGAGCTGTACTCCGGATTAGCCTGAATAGCTACGTGATAATGGCACTTCTGCAGCTCATCGTTGGTCAGTCCGACGCGCTCACGACCAAACACCAGCGCGACCGGTGCCTGCTGCCCCTCTTCCACACTCTTGATGCCGCACTCGCGTGAATTCAGCATCGGCCATGGCAGCGACCGTGAACGGGCGCTGGTGCCGACCACCAGGCTGCAGCCGGCAATCGCCTCATCCAGCGTATCAACAATGCGGGCGTTGCCGATAACGTCGCTGGCACCCGCCGCAAGAGAGATCGCCTGCGAGTCAGGTTTAACCAGCGGATTCACCAGATAAAGGTTGCTTAACCCCATGGTTTTCATGGCGCGGGCAACAGAACCCATGTTGCCGGTATGGGACGTTTCAACCAGTACAATTCGGATATTTTGCAGCATAATTATGAGCGGGTGAGAAAATGATGGCGCGTATCCTAACATAAATGCAGGACATTTGCTGAACACGCTGCTATACTCCGCGCCGTTTTCCCCGTTCTTTAACATCCAGCGAGAGATACCGATGCATCCGATGCTCAACATCGCCGTGCGCGCAGCGCGCAAGGCCGGAAATTTAATTGCCAAAAATTACGAAACCCCGGACGCTGTCGAAGCCAGCCAGAAAGGCAGCAACGACTTCGTGACCAATGTTGACCGTGACGCAGAAAGCCTGATTATCGAAGTCATTCGTAAATCTTACCCACAACATACCATCATCACCGAAGAGAGCGGTGAGCTGGCGGGTGAGGATCAGGATATTCAATGGGTAATCGATCCGCTGGATGGCACCACCAACTTCATCAAACGTCTGCCACACTTCTCCGTCTCTATTGCCGTGCGCATTAAAGGCCGCACTGAAGTGGCTGTGGTTTACGATCCAATGCGTAATGAACTCTTCACCGCCGTACGCGGTCAGGGCGCACAGCTGAATGGCTATCGTCTGCGCGGCAGCAGCGCCCGCGATCTGGATGGCACCATCCTGGCGACCGGCTTCCCGTTCAAGGTTAAGCAGCACGCGACACCATACATCAATATTGTTGGCAAACTGTTTACCCAGTGCGCAGACTTCCGCCGCAGCGGTTCAGCCGCGCTGGATCTGGCTTATGTCGCAGCCGGCCGCGTGGATGGCTATTTCGAAATTGGCCTGAAGCCGTGGGATTTTGCAGCGGGTGAGCTGCTGGTACGTGAGGCTGGCGGTCTGGTCACTGACTTCACCGGCAACCACGGTTATCTGCACTCAGGTAACATCGTAGCCGGTAACCCGCGCGTCGTGAAAGCCATGCTGGCTAGCATGCGCGATGAGCTGAGCGAAGCGCTGAAGCGCTAAGCAAAAAAAGGCGGCCCGCGGGCCGCCTTTTTTAATGGTACTGATTAGCGACGTTCGTGCGTTAACACCTGACGCGGCTGAGTGCGGCGACCTACACCACCCAGAATCGCTGCCAGTACAGCTTCGATAATCAGCATGATGAAGGTGAACCAGCTCGCTTTCGCCGTAGCAGCGGCAGCCTGTTCTGCTGCTTCACGTGCTTTCTGCTCCGCTTCCTGCTTCAGCTGCTGATACTTCTGCATCGCCTGCTGATAGCTCTGCTCTGCCTGGTTAACAATCTGTTCCGCTTCCTGGTCACTCTTACCGGTACGCGCTTTGATAATATTTTTCAGCGCATCGCGGTCAGCAGCCTGCAGCGTATCAGAATGACGGCTCAGCACGCCTTTAAACCAGTTACTCAAATCAGCATCCGCGTTCTGCGGATTTTGTGCCGTATTTTTTGCCTGGTTCTCAGCGTTGTTCGCTTCGTTATTTGCATCCTGCTGCAGATTTTCTGGCTGTAATTCCGGCTTGCCGGTCTGGCGCAGCGTGGTCTCCAGCTCATTCTGCAGATCGTCGAGGTTAATATTATTTTCCTGCAGCTTCTCTTTCGCCATATTAGTCAGCGAAGGCGCAACAGAAGAAATACCATTACCCAGCGCGTTTACACCCGAACCCAGAATATTAAAGGCGCCGCCAATAATACCGCTCGCCAGTGAGAAAGCCAGCCACAGAGTAATAAGCGTACTGACACCAAACATCAGTAAACCGTGCAGTGCGCCTTCACGCTGAGCCAGACGGCCGGCGATATAACTCCCTACCGCCATCGCAACCAGCATGCTGGCACCGGTCCAGATCAGCGCGCCAGTACCAAGATGTTCCAGAGGATTTTGCTCCTGCTGTGGATCAATGGTCGTAGCACCAATTGCCGTACCCAATACTCCCAGTAATATATGAACAATCAGCGCAGCAATAACACCTGCAAATATTGCGCTCCATGAAATGCGTTTTAACGGTAGTCCCGCATGGGTATCGGTCACGGTCTCCGTGATGCCATTATGAGTCCGGATTTCAGGCATGGTATTCTCCTCGCAAAAAACGACGACTGATAAAAAGTTTATTTTAAAAAAGTTAATTCTCAGCTGATGTCATTTAGCGTAGACAGAGAATGCTATTTACACCAGAGGCGCACAGCAGGATATTTTTCTCTGATGGCAGAAAATTAAACATCCGGCAGATTCCGCGTGGCCGGATGTTTATCATAAGCCCGGTTAAAAGGGGCGCAGGCCATTGCTGGCAGCGGGGAGTGCACTCTGCCACAGAAGCGCGCCGGCCAGTATCAGCGCAATCGCCCCCAGCAGCATGAGCAGCGCCATCACTACCGCGGTCCGTTTTTGATCGGCTGCTGAACGGCTCAATCTCGCTGCCAGCACACGTGAACGCTGAACCACAACGCCCAGCAGCGACACCGTCAGTGCGGTTCCCAGCGCCATTGCCAGCGCAGCAGCCACGCCCCACAGATAAACATCAATCACTTTAGCGAATAGCAGCATCATCAGCGCCCCGGAACAGGGGCGCAGACCCATGGAGAGGACCAGCAGCAGCTGAGTCCTGAAGCTCACCGCGTGCGCCAGCTGATGCGCATCCGGTACATGCGTATGGCCACATGCGCAGGATGCGTCATGGTGATGCTGCGCATATATTGTCCGGATCTGCCAGCCCGCTGCCGGATGCAGGGCTGCCCGCAGCGATTTCACGGCGCGCCAGCCCAGCCAGCAGCCCAGCGCGATAACCAGCAGGTAGCTCCCCTTTTCCAGCCAGTAGCTGCTGAGATGGAGCTGGCGCGATGAGGTCTGCAGTACCACCAGCATCAGCGTGACCAGGGCAACGGCTACCCCGCCCTGCAGCAGCGCAGCCAGCAGAGTCAGACGAATGCTGGTGCGCAACTGCGCAGGGTGCGTCGCTAAAAAAGTGGCGATCACGACTTTGCCATGCCCCGGTCCCAGCGCGTGCAGGACGCCATACGCCAGGCTCAGCAGCAGCAGCGTTATCCCCGGCTGGCGCGGCTGTGCCGCAACCTGCTGCAGCAGCTGTGTCAGGGAATGGTTAAGCGCTTTTTGCCACAGCACGCTCTGTAACAGGATGTGCGGCCAGGTGTGCCAGAGCAGCATTGCGGTCAGCAGCAGCAACAGCCCGGCGGCGGGCAGCGGCCAGCGACGCCGCATGGGGAGCGGAATATTCAGCGACATATCAGCGTCACCGTCTGGGCAAACTGGCGGCCCAAATCCATATCTTCCGGCGGCGCGTCAGCTTTATCCAGCGACAGCGCATACTGCTGCAGCGACGCGTCCGGCTGTGGAGTTGTGAGCTTCAGCTGGCAGTGCGCCTTTAGGTTCTCATCCATGGCAATATCCTGTGAGGTCTCATACTGCATATCAACAAAATAGCTGGGATCAAACGTCAGCATACGGTAACGCTTCCCGGCCAGCGGCTGCGGCTCGCTCAGCGGCACAATAAATTCGAGCACGGCCTTGTGTCCGCTACGCGACAAATTGTACTCCTGCGGCAGATTAAGAAATTTTATCCGCGTTTTCTCCTGCCACAGCTCGGTAAAATAGTGCTGACCCAGCACGTTAGCCATCACCTGGGCCGCCAGCTTTTTCCATACCACGTCGCCTGGTCTGGCCTGACCGGCATCATAAAGCAGGTCGGCGGAGGTGATTTCGTCCATCGTCCAGACCATTTTTATGCCGGTCAGCCGATCGTTCTGGCTTTTCAGCTCTGCTTTCATCGTAATAAAACTGTGCGGATGGCATGCAGCCGCAGCGGAGAAAAACAGCGTAACCAGTAAAAGCGCAATTTTCATATGTTATAAAGTAACAATTTATAAGGTAAAGGTTTACGTGGTCCGAAAAAACTGTGACCCGCCCTGAAGCTCTGAGTAAAAGTCTGCACTGATAGCGTAATTTCAGCGCGATATTGGCTATTCTTAGCTGAAAAATGAGCTGCGGATAAAATACGTGATGAGTTTTGCGCCTGCTACAGCACCGCTCTTCAGCCGTTCCCAGCGACGTTGCCATCTGTTACTGCTGTTATTTCTGCCCGCTCCCGCCCTGACGCTCGATAAACTGTGCCAGCTGAACGGCGTTGATCCTGCGGTTGCCCGTCAGGATATCGCGGATGTGGGCGATGAGATACAGCGCTTTCATCAGCTGGAACTGCATCAGATGGTGGATGGCAGCTTTCGCATTCACGGCACGGAACTGGACAGAAGACTCTGCCTGATCCACTGGCTGCGACGCGCGCTGCGCCTGTCGCAGGCGTTTGTCTGCGACCATTTTGTTCCCGCACTGCGTCAGCGACTCAAAGTTCTGCAGATCGAAAAAGCGCTGTGGGATGAGATCAACCTGCAGGCGCTGATCCAGCACTGCAGCCTGCGGCTGATGCGCAATTTCTCTCCGCGCGACCAGCTTTTTCTGCTTATTTTTATGAAGTATGCCCTTTGCCAGCGTCAGGCGGCGCTGTTCAGCGAGCGGCAGCGCAGCTGGCTGGCAGAGAAAGCGGAGCGTGCCGCAGCAGACGATGTCATTCACCACTGGCAGAAACGCTGTCATCTGATGCCCGATGCCAGCGAAACTGATTTCTGGACGCTGCTCTTTAGTCTGATTCATGCGCCTGACGCCACTCAGCTGAGCGCGCCACAGGCGCACCGGTTGATGAGTGCCACAGAAGCGTTGATTGCGCGTTTTGAACAGCTGGCAAAAACGCGCATCCGCAACCAGCATGAGCTGAAGCTCCAGCTCTATACCCATCTGGCGCAGGCGCTGGACCGCAGCCATTTCTCCATTGGCATCGATAATAGCGTGGCGCTGGATGTGGCGCGGCTCTATCCGCGGCTGATGCGCACTACCGAGCGCGCGCTGTACCATTTCAGCAGCGACTTTGGCACGCAGTTCAGCGCGGAAGAGACCAGCCTGGTGGCGGTGCTGTT
This sequence comes from Pantoea sp. SYBGC1, assembly GCF_057197005.1. Lineage (NCBI taxonomy): Bacteria > Pseudomonadati > Pseudomonadota > Gammaproteobacteria > Enterobacterales > Erwiniaceae > Pantoea > Pantoea sp. SYBGC1. The sequence goes on along the minus strand of NZ_JBXUNM010000008.1, from coordinate 81,237 downwards.
TGGTGCCTGGATGATGCAGGAGAGCGCACTGCAGGAGAAGCAGGTACTGCTGCTCACCGGCGTCGACGCCGCGCTGGAGCAGCTGCTGGAGCAGCAGCTGCGCGACATGACGCTGCTGCCGATCAATATAACCTATCAGGATATGCTGCACTTCCAGCGCGAGGGCGCACCGCGCGATGTGGCGCTGGTGGTTACCCCCTATGCTATTTCGCTGCCGCTCTTTTCGCCGCCGCTGATCCACGCAGAACTGCCGTTAAGCGATCATCAGCAGCAGCGTATTCTTCAGCTGCTGGACGCCTGAGCCGCAGGACGCAGGAACAGCGCCGGCAGCGCCACCAGCGCCATGACCCAGAAGAGATGCCCCTGCAGATGGGCAAACAGGACGCCGCAGATCATGGTCATCACGGCAATCCCGCCCCCCATCGCCAGCGCCGAGTAGAGCGACTGCAGGCGAATCACCTCGGTGCCTTTGCGTGCAGCGATAAAGCGCATCGCCGCCAGGTGACAAATGGTAAAACTGCCGCAGTGCAAAATCTGTGCGACAACCAGCAGCGGCAGCGCGGTCGTGGCGCCGAGCAGCGTCCAGCGCAGCAGCGCGCAGACGCCGGAAAGCAGCAGCAGATCGCGTGCGCTCCAGCGTCTGAACAGCCGGTTGCTGAGGGCAAAGATTACGATCTCCGCCACCACGCCGAGCGACCACAGATACCCCACTACGGAGGCGGAGTAGCCCGCCTGCTGCCACCAGATGGCACTGAAACTATAGTAGGCGGCATGCGCGCCCTGCAGCAGCGTAACGCAGCTCATAAAACGCCAGACGCTCTTTTCCCGCAGTAGATCGCGCCACGCCGCCCAGCCGCCGCTGGCGCCCTGTCGCGCCTCCCCCTGCGCACGCGTCTGCGGTGGCAGCAGCATTCCACTCAGCATGGCCACTACGCCCAGACTCAGCAGCAGCAAAACCGCCTGATAAGAGTAAGCGCTGACCAGCATGCCGGTGAGCGCCGAGCTGATGACAAACGCCAGCGATCCCCAGAGCCGCACCGGACCGTAGGCCAGCCCAATCTGGCGCGTCCAGGTTGCCGCCAGCGCGTCGCTCAGCGGCACCAGCGGAGAGAAAAAGAGATTGAACCCCACCATGACCAGCAGCAGCCAGAGCCACTGACCGCCGAACCAGAAGCCGAGGGCGAACAGTGCGGTCAGAAGCGCCAGCAGCCGCAGCGCGACAATCAGCTGAGCCGGATTTTTAACCTGCGAGGCGATAAGCAGGCTGCCGGCGAAGCGCGCGACCATGCCACAACCGAGCAGCAAGCCAATTTTTTCCGCATCGAGTCCGCTGCCCTGCAGCCAGACGCTCCAGAAAGGTAAATAGATGCCGTAGCAAAAAAAGTAGGTGAAATAGCTCAGTCCCAGCCATCTGGCTGATGCGATGGTCATGCTCTCTCCTGTGGCGCGCGCCACTGCCTGCGGTTTGGGCGCTACTTTGGCAAAGCACCGGCCAAAAAGAAACCCGCAGAGCGGATCAATCGTGCGCTAAGCAGCGGAAAATACGCCAATAAAAAAGGATGGCCGGAGCCATCCTTTTTTATCAGCTAAAACCTGTCAGGCATAAACGGGCAGACGGGCACAGATATCGAGCACTTTCTGTTTGGTGCGTTCGATGGTGGCTTCGTCATTCACGTTATCCAGCACGTCGGCGATCCAGCCAGCCAGTTCACGCACGTCTGCTTCTTTGAAGCCGCGACGGGTTACCGCTGGTGTACCGATACGCACGCCAGAAGTCACAAACGGGCTTTTCGGATCGTTTGGCACGCTGTTTTTGTTCACAGTGATATTTGCACGTCCCAGCGCGGCATCCGCTTCTTTACCGGTCAGGCCTTTGCTCACCAGATCGATCAGGAACAGATGGTTATACGTACCGCCGGAAACGATGTTGTAACCGCGCTCCAGCAGGACTTCAACCATCGCTTTAGCGTTTTTAGCCACCTGCTGCTGATAGGTTTTGAACTCCGGCTCCATCGCCTCTTTGAAAGCCACGGCTTTACCGGCGATGACGTGCATCAGCGGGCCGCCCTGGCCGCCAGGGAAGACAGCTGAGTTGAGCTTCTTATACAGTTCCTCATCTCCGCCCTGCGCCAGAATCAGGCCGCCACGCGGACCCGCCAGCGTTTTATGCGTCGTCGTGGTCACGATATGCGCGTGCGGAACCGGGTTAGGATAGACATCAGCTGCCACCAGACCTGCCACGTGAGCCATATCCACAAACAGCCAGGCGCCGATGCTGTCAGCGATTTCACGCATTTTTGCCCAGTCGCAGACGCCAGAGTAGGCAGAAAAGCCGCCGATGATCATTTTTGGCTTATGCGTCTGTGCCAGCTCGGCCAATTCGTCATAGTTAATTTTGCCGGTTTCATCGATGCCGTAAGGGATGACGTTGTAGAGTTTTCCGGAGAGATTGACCGGTGAACCGTGGGTCAGGTGACCACCGTGTGCCAGATTCATGCCCAGAATGGTATCACCCGGCTGCAGCAGCGCGGTGTAAACAGCGAAGTTTGCCTGCGAACCAGAGTGAGGCTGAACGTTGGCAAAATCTGCACCAAACAGCGCTTTTGCGCGGTCGATTGCCAGCTGCTCAACGATATCAACATATTCACAACCGCCGTAGTAGCGCTTGCCCGGATAGCCTTCCGCGTATTTATTGGTGAGCTGTGAACCTTGCGCCTGCATAACGCGCGGGCTGGTATAGTTTTCTGAAGCGATCAGTTCAATGTGCTCTTCCTGACGCACTTTCTCCTGCTCCATAGCCTGCCACAAATCGGCATCATAATCGGCAATGTTCATATCACGCTTTAACATCCGCATCTCCTGACTCAGCAACTTTAACGGCAATTTAAGCCCCCGCTTAGGGGCGAAGGCCAACAGTGTAAACGGTTTTGCCAGGGGACGATAGCGCCAGGGCGCTCTTTTTACGCAAACGATTGGCATACCGCTGGAACGCCTTTTTTACGCTTCAGCTGCACGCAGAAAAAAGACATGGATTGACGGACGGTAAGCGTAAACCGCCCGGAATGCGTACCCGGTTCGCGCTAAAAGCCGCTGCTGCCGGTTTACAGCCGGACGTGCGCGGCATAAGATGCATTTAAAATACATCTTTTAAATTATCCGCTGAGGAACACACCATGCTCGACGCTCAGACTATCGCGACCATTAAATCTTCCGTGCCCGCTATTGCAAAAATGGGACCCGCTCTTACCGGCTGTTTTTACCACAAACTGCTGAACGATCATCCTGAACTGAAAAATGTGTTTAACATGAACAATCAGCGCAGCGGCGATCAGCGTGAAGCCCTGTTTAATGCGATTTGCGCTTACGCCACCCATCTGGAGGATTTACCAGCGCTGCTGCCGGCGGTCGAGAAAATTGCGCAGAAGCACGCCAGCCTGAATATCCGGCCTGAACAGTATGATCTGGTAGGCGCCACGCTGCTGGCCACCATCAAAGAACAGCTCAATCCGGGCGATGAGGTACTTACGGCCTGGGGTAAAGCGTATGCGCTGCTGGCGCAGGTCTTTATTGAGCGTGAAGAAGCTATCTATCAGGCATCTGAGCAGAAGAGCGGTGGCTGGCGCGGCCTGCGTGACTTTCGTATCCGCCGCATCACGCCGGAAAGCAGCGTGATTACCAGTCTGGAGCTGGTTCCCAATGACGGGCAGCCGGTGGCCGGTTTTCTGCCGGGGCAATATCTGACGCTCAGCCTGCGTCTGACAGAAAACGGGTTTATGCAGCATCGCCAGTACTCGCTGACGCACGCGCCTGACGGCAAAGCCTACCGTATTGCTGTCAAACGTGAAGCGCACGGCACCGTGTCGGGCTGGCTGCACGACTGCGCCCGGGTGGGAAATATTGTGCAGTGCAGCGCGCCGGCGGGTGACGTCGTGCTGCAGACCACACCAGCGACGCCGGTGACGCTGATCTCAGCGGGCGTCGGCCAGACGCCGATGTTAGCGATGCTCGCAGTGCTGGCGCAGCAGCAGCATCCGGCAGCTGTGACCTGGCTGCACGCGGCTGAAAATGGCGCGCAGCACGCCTTTGCGCGGGAAGTTGCCGCGCTGGGCGCCACCCTGCCGCACTTTCGCAGCCACGTCTGGTATCGCCAGCCTGCCAGCGACGATGCCGGCCGGTATGATGCAGCGGGCGTAATGGATCTGGCCTGCGTGTCAGCGGAGCTGAACCAGCCGGACCGCGCGTTCTGGCTCTGCGGGCCGCTGCCGTTTATGCAGTTTGTCGCTCGCCAGCTGCTGGATGCAGGCGTCGATACCGCACGCATTCACTATGAGGTTTTTGGCCCGCACAAAGTGCTGTAACTGCGGCAATAAAAAAGCCTGCGGCAGGCAGGCTTTTACTGTGGCGCCGGACAGAGGATTAAATCGCCTCCTCATCCTCTTCGCCGGTGCGGATACGCACCACGCGCGCCACGTCAAATACGAAAATTTTACCGTCGCCGATTTTGCCGGTCTGCGCCGTTTTCATGATGGTTTCCACGCAGGTATCGACGATGTCATCCCCGACAACCATCTCGATTTTTACCTTGGGCAGAAAATCGACCATATATTCGGCACCACGATAGAGCTCGGTGTGACCTTTCTGGCGTCCAAACCCTTTAACTTCGCTCACCGTCATCCCGGTGATGCCGACTTCCGCCAGCGCTTCACGCACATCATCAAGTTTGAATGGTTTAATAATTGCATCGATCTTTTTCATCGCAGATCCCTTTTTCGCTCCCTCCATGACGGACGGATAACAGAAAGTATATATCGCTAACGGCGCCTGTGGCGCGGCAAACTACTCTTTAAAGTCGCTGGCGTCCAGCTCATGACGAGACAGCAGCTTATAGAACTCGGTACGGTTACGTCCAGCAAGACGCGCAGCGTGAGTAACGTTGCCTTTGGTCATCTGCAGCAGCTTGCGCAGATAGTTCAGCTCAAACTGGTTGCGCGCTTCCGCAAAGGTAGGCAGCGCGGTGTTCTCGCCCGACAGCGCCTGCTCTACCAGCGCTTCACCAATCACGGGTGCAACGCTCAGCGCAACGCACTGCTCAATGACGTTAACCAGCTGACGGACATTACCCGGCCAGCTGGCGCTGACCAGCCGCTTCATTGCACCGGCAGAGAAGCTGCGGACGAATGGCTTGTGGCGTCCGGCGGCCTGACGCAGTAAATGGTTAGCCAGCAGCGGAATATCTTCAGCACGCTCGTGCAGCGCCGGAAGTTTAAGATTCACCACATTGAGCCGGTAGTAGAGATCTTCCCGAAAACTCTTTTTCTCCATCGCTTTTGGCAGGTCGCGATGGGTGGCAGAAAGGATACGTACGTTGATCTCCACATCCCGGTTACTGCCCAGCGGACGCACTTTGCGCTCCTGCAGCACGCGCAGCAGTTTGATCTGCAGCGCCGGAGGCATATCGCCAATCTCATCCAGAAACAGCGTGCCGCCCTCTGCTGCCTGAAATAATCCTTCGCGCGCGCTGACCGCGCCGGTAAATGCGCCGCGCGCGTGGCCAAACAGCTCTGACTCCAGCAGCTGCTCCGGCAGTGCGCCGCAGTTAATGGCGATAAAGGGTTTTGCCGCGCGCGGACTGGCAGCATGGATTGCCTGTGCCAGCACCTCTTTCCCGGTGCCGCTCTGACCGTTAATCAGTATGGAGACGTCCGACTGCGCCACCATATGCGCCTGCTCCAGCAGCCGCTGCATCAGGGGATTCCGGGTGACAATCGCTTCGCGCCACCGGTCGTCACTGACCGGTGCACGCAGCGCCAGCGCCTCATCGATCGCTTTATACAGCGCATCGCGATCCACGGGCTTGGTGAGAAAGCTGAATACCCCCTGCTGCGTGGCAGAAACCGCATCGGGTATGGAGCCGTGCGCGGTCAGGATAATAACCGGCAGCCCGGCGTGACGCCGCTGAATTTCGCCAAACAGCGCCAGCCCGTCCATCTCATCCATACGCAGATCGCTGATGACCACATCCGCTGGCTCTTTCTGCAGCTGACGCAGCGCCTCAGCCCCGCTGGCGGCAGTAACGACCTGAAAACCTTCACTGCTGAGACGCATCCCGAGCAGCCTGAGCAGGCCAGGGTCATCATCTACCAGCAGTAAACGGGCACGTGCACTCATGGCTGCTCCTCCCGGCTTTCATCCCCGGCGTGCGGGCTGTCGCTGCTGTCCGGCGCTTTACGCGACGAAAGCTGGCGCTCTATGTCAGTCAGCCGCTCCAGTTTGCGCTGGGTTTCGTTCAGCGCCTGGTGCAGCCGGGCCTGCTGATGGCGCAGGGCATCCAGTTCGCTATCGTGACTCTGCTGCAGCGCGCTGTAGCGGCTGCGCGCCTCGCTCAGCTCCAGCTGTGCAGCCTGGTTACTGCGCCACAGCTGGATCAGCGGACGCACCGTTGCGGGAAAGTCTGCGCTGTAGCTGTCGAGCGTGGCGATATACTGACGGCGCTCAACCGGCGTAACGTTACCGTTCGCCAGCAGAATGCCCTGCTTGAAGGCGCGCGCCCAGCTCTGCACCGGCCAGCGGCGGGCCTCCGCGCGGGCTTCCGCCGCCGAAAACCGTTCGCTGCAGTCAATCGCTCGCTGCCAGTAAAGCGGATTGTTTACCGCCGCTGCGGTTTCAGCAGGCCATACGTTCTGGCAAGCGGTGGTAAGGTAGTCCGGCAGCCGGGTATCGGGTTCTGTGACGCTGATATGCTCACGCTGGGGCATGGGCACCGCATGAGGCTGGCAGGCGCTCACGCCGCTCAAAATAAGTACGCTCAGAAGAGCTTGTCTGATAAGGCGTTTCATAGTTCAGGTTTCCTGGCACCGGCGGGTAAAATAATGCGGAAACAGACATCTGCCTCTTTGTGACTGACCAGCTGCAGGTCTCCCTGCATGCGACGCAGACAATCTTTTGCAATGCTCAGGCCCAGGCCGCTGCCTTTTACGGGCCCCTGCCGCTGCTGGCTGCCCTGATAGAAAGGTTCGAAGATCATCGCCTGCTCCTCTGGCGGAATCGGGGTACCGCTATTCGCCACGTCAATCCACACCCGGTCGCCTTTTTGCCGGCTGTGCAGCCAGATGTTACCGGATTCACGACCATAGTTCACGGCGTTCGAGTAGAGGTTATCGATAACGCGCTCCAGCAGCGTCGCTTCCGCCAGACAGCGGGTGGCCTGCAGATCAACGTGCGTTTTTATTCGCCGGGCGCTGGCAGGCAGCGAATGCACGTGGGTGACAGCCGCCACGATCGCATCCAGCGCGACCGGCTCCGGAGTAAGCGGCATCTCGTTCAGCTTGCGGTTGTAATCCAGCAGCTGCTCAATCAGGCGCTGCAGATGGCGACTGCTGCTGTCGAGAATAGCGACGATCTCCTGCTGCTCTGCGTTGAGCGGCCCGGCAATGCCATCGGCCAGCAGCTCTGTGCCTTCGCGCAGGCTGGCGAGCGGCGTTTTCAGCTCGTGTGAAAGATGACGTAAAAATTCATGTCGCTGCGCCTCCAGCCAGCTCAGCCGTTCGCTAAGCCAGGCAATACGCTGTCCCAGCGAGCGCAGCTCACGCGGTCCGCGAAAGCTGACGTTATTTTCCAGCGACTGCCCTTCCCCCAGCCGGTTGATCATCCGCTCCACGCGCTTTACCGGCCCGATAATCATGCCGGTAAACAGCAGCACCAGCATCAGCGTAACCAGGAACAGGATCAGCGCCTGCCAGCCAAAGAACTGACCGCGCTCGGCGATATCGCGCTGCAGCTGCAGCCCGCGGGAAAACACCACGTCGCGCGTCGCCTGCACCATACGCGCGTTAGCGTCAGAAAAGCGCTCCAGCGCGGCGGCACCGGATGCTGAAGGATTGCCGTTTTCGCAGGCGGCCGTGGCGAGCTGCGGCAGCGTACTGCGCAGCAGGGTAAACGTGGGCAGTTCCGGCAGGCTGGCCGCATGGCTGTTCAGCATCTGCCCGTAGCGGGTCCACTGGGTGGTATAGAGTCTGACCAGCGCAGCATCACCGAGTACGCAATATTGACGATAGCTGCGCTCAAGCTCCAGGGCGGTGCGGGCCATCGCCTCGCTGCGCCGCACGTCGGTAAAGGTGTTGCGATTGGTGTCTGCCGCCTGATTACTGAGCGCAGAGAGGCTTTCCCACGCCTGCCACGCCAGCACCAGCAGCGGCAGCAGCACCAGTAAAAAGGCCATCAGAACCAGTTGTCGCAGGGATCGGGGAAACGGACGCCATCTCATACTGCCGCGCTCTCGTAAAAAGTGTGCTGCAGGCATGCTAGCTAACTCTGGCGCGCTTAGAAAGCCGGAAATGCAAACGGCAGACCCGAAGGTCTGCCGCTCAGAAAAGGTGGAGCCTAACTCAACGTTACGTCCGGTGCTTGATAACGCTGCAATGCAGACGATTATCGGTCAGGTGGACGGCAGGCTCCGTTTGGTGCGTCATTCAGGGTTCTGTGAGCTCTGCCGTAAATTACGGGGCAATCACAGACAGGCGAATGAGCCACGTCCTGATTATAGCAACTATCGTGCCACTTTTTAAAACTCTTTATTTATCAGAGTGACGCCATAGCCGCGCTGCGCCCGGCAGGTAGCCGTGAGCTGCTGACCACATGAAAGTGTCTCTGCTTAGCGACGCATTTAGCCTGGATTTTTCCGATTAATATAAATCAAAGAGTTAAGTGTCTCCAGAAAGAGACAGTGCGGCAGGCGATTTGTCAGAATTGAGCGACAGTCGTCTGCGTCAGATAAAAAAGCCGCCCTTTACTGCGGCGGCTTTTTTTACTGTTTACAGGCACCTGCTGTGAAACGCAGATTAGCCCAGCTGCTTACGCGCATTACGGAAAATGCGCATCCACGGGCTGTCTTCGCCCCACTCTGCCGGATGCCAGGAGTTGCTGACGGTACGGAAGACGCGCTCCGGATGCGGCATCATGATCGTAACGCGACCGCTTTCGTTGGTGACCGCCGTGATACCGTTTGGCGAGCCGTTCGGGTTAGCCGGATAGCTTTCGGTCACTTTACCGAAGTTATCCGTGAAGCGCAGTGCCACCAGGCCTTTTGCTTCCAGCGCCGCCAGATGGGCGCCGTCGCGCACTTCAACAAAGCCTTCACCGTGTGATACCGCAATCGGCATGCGCGAACCCGCCATCCCCTCCAGCAGCAGCGACGGACTGGCCGCCACTTCCACCAGGCTGAAACGCGCTTCAAAGCGCTCAGACTGATTGCGGACAAAACGCGGCCACAGCTCGCTGCCGGGGATCACTTCGCGCAGGTTTGACATCATCTGACAGCCGTTGCAGACCCCCAGCGCCAGCGTCTGTGGACGATGGAAGAAGTTTTCAAACTCGTCGCGCACGCGCCCGTTAAACAGAATCGATTTTGCCCAGCCTTCGCCGGCACCCAGCACGTCGCCGTAAGAGAAGCCACCGCACGCCACCAGCGCATGGAACTCCTCCAGGCCGCGACGTCCCGCCAGCAGATCGCTCATGTGCACATCCACAGCGGTAAAGCCGGCGCGATGGAAGGCTACCGCCATCTCAACGTGTGAGTTGACGCCCTGCTCGCGCAGCACGGCGATGCGCGGGCGCACGCCGGTGGCGATCATCGGCGCAGCCACATCCTCTTCCGGCCGGAAGGTCAGCTGAGCGTTCAGGCCCGGATCGCTGTCGTTTTGCTTCGCCTCATGCTCCTGATCGGCACAGGCCGGATTATCACGCAGGCGCTGCATCTGCCAGGTGGTTTCGGCCCACCAGGTACGCAGCGTCGTGCGGCTTTCGCTGTAGACCGGATGCTCGCCGGCGCGGATCACAAAACGGTCGCCCGGCAGCGCCTTGCCAATCACGTGCAGCACGCTGCGCAGACCGTGGTCAGCAAACACCTTCTCTACCGCCGCCAGATCGGCCTCTTTAATCTGCAGCACCGCACCCAGTTCTTCGGTGAACAGCGCCGCCAGCGCATCGCTGCCCAGCGCGGCGATATCCGCCTCAATACCGCAGTGGCCGGTAAAGGCCATCTCCGCCAGCGTCACCAGCAGCCCGCCGTCGGAACGGTCGTGGTAAGCCAGCAGCTTCTGTTCGCTGACCAGCGTCTGGATAGCGTTGAAGAAGCCCGCCAGCTGTGCGGCATCGCGCACGTCAGCCGGCTTATCGCCCAGCTGACGATAGACCTGCGACAGCGCGGTTGCGCCCAGCGTGTTGGCACCGTTACCGAGGTCCACCAGCAGCAGCAGGTTATCCTGCTCCGCCTGCAGCTGCGGCGTTACGGTACGCCGGACATCTTCCACGCGCGCAAACGCGGTGATCACCAGCGAGAGCGGCGAGGTCATTTCGCGCTCTTCATTGCCCTGCTGCCAGCGGGTTTTCATCGACATGGAGTCTTTGCCGACCGGGATAGTGATCCCCAGCGCCGGGCAGAGCTCTTCGCCAACGGCTTTGACCGCTTCGTAAAGGCCGGCATCCTCACCCGGATGTCCGGCTGCTGCCATCCAGTTCGCAGAAAGCTTCACGCGCTTCAGTGAACCAATCGCGGTAGCGGCCAGGTTAGTGAGCGCTTCGCCTACCGCCAGACGCCCGGAGGCGGCAAAATCGAGCAGCGCGACCGGGGCGCGTTCGCCCAGGGCGAAAGCTTCGCCGTGATAGCTGTCGAGGCTGGCCGTGGTCACGGCGCAGTTTGCCACCGGGATCTGCCACGGCCCCACCATCTGATCGCGCGCCACCATGCCGGTCACGGAACGGTCGCCGATGGTGATAAGAAACGTTTTCTCAGCCACCGTGGGCAGATGCAGCACGCGGTTAACCGCATCCGCAATCGTGATGCCGTTACGCTGCAGCGCGTCGCCTTTTGCCTGCTGCCGCGTGACGTCGCGCGTCATTTTTGGCGTTTTGCCCAGCAGAACATCCAGCGGCATGTCGATAGGCTTGTTGTCAAAATGGCTGTCGCTCAGCGAGAGGTGCTGCTCTTCAGTCGCCTCGCCAATTACCGCGTAAGGGGCGCGCTCGCGCTGGCACAGCTCATCAAACAGCGCCAGCTTCTCTGGCGCAACGGCCAGCACATAGCGCTCCTGCGACTCGTTACACCACACTTCCAGCGGGCTCATGCCCGGCTCATCGCTGAGAATGTCGCGCAGATTGAAGTTACCACCGCGTCCGCCATCACTGACCAGCTCAGGCATGGCGTTAGAGAGACCGCCTGCGCCGACGTCGTGAATAAACAGAATCGGGTTGGCTTCGCCCAGCTGCCAGCAGCGGTCGATCACTTCCTGACAGCGGCGCTCCATTTCCGGGTTGTCGCGCTGCACTGAGGCAAAATCGAGGTCGGCATCGGACTGACCGGAGGCCATGGATGAGGCCGCACCGCCGCCGAGGCCGATATTCATCGCCGGCCCGCCCAGCACAATCAGTTTGGCGCCCACGACGATCTCGCCTTTCTGCACGTGATCCGCACGAATATTGCCAATACCGCCTGCCAGCATGATCGGCTTATGGTAGCCGCGCAGTTCAACGCCGTTGTGGCTGTTAACCTGCTCTTCATAGGTGCGGAAATAACCGTTCAGCGCCGGACGGCCAAATTCATTGTTAAACGCTGCGCCGCCCAGCGGGCCTTCGGTCATGATATCCAGTGCGGTAACAATACGCTCCGGCTTGCCGAAATCCTCTTCCCACGGCTGCTCAAAGCCCGGGATGCGCAGATTGGAAACGGAAAAGCCGGTCAGACCCGCTTTCGGTTTGGCGCCACGCCCGGTTGCGCCTTCATCGCGGATTTCACCACCTGAACCGGTGGCGGCACCCGGCCAGGGAGAGATAGCGGTTGGATGGTTATGCGTCTCTACCTTCATCAGAATATGCGCGGCTTCCTGATGAAAAGCGTACTCGCCCTGCTGCGCATCAGCGTAGAAGCGGCCAACTTCCGAGCCTTCCATCACGGCAGCGTTATCTTTATAGGCTGACAGTACGTGATCGGGATGCTGCTCAAACGTATTTTTGATCATCTTAAACAGCGATTTGGGCTGTTTTTCGCCATCGATGATCCAGTCAGCGTTGAAAATTTTGTGGCGACAGTGCTCTGAGTTCGCCTGCGCAAACATATAGAGTTCAATGTCGTTGGGGTTGCGACCCAGACGGGTAAAGGCATCCAGCAGGTAGTCTATTTCGTCATCCGCCAGCGCCAGGCCCAGCGTGCTATTCGCCTGCTCCAGCGCCTGACGTCCGGTTCCCAGCACGTCAACGCTCTGCAGCGGCTGCGGCGCGTGATGAGCAAACAGCTGCTCTGCCGCCTGCAGATCGCTGAATACGCACTCCATCATGCGATCGTGCAGCAGGCCAGCCAGCTGCTGCCACTGCGTTTCTGTCAGCTGCGGCGCCTGAACATAGAACGCCAGGCCGCGCTCCAGGCGCTTAACCTGCGGCAGATCGCAGTTGTGAGCAATGTCCGTGGCTTTCGATGACCAGGGAGAGATAGTGCCGGGACGCGGCGTAACCAGCAGCAGACGCCCTTGAGGCGCATGTTCAGCGAGAGAAGGGCCATATTTCAGCAGACGCTGCAGGCGGGCGTGTTCATCCGCGCTGAGCGGTGCGGCAACATCAGCAAAATGGACATACTCGGCGTAAATATCACTCACCGGCAGATGAGCGTTCTGAAAGCGGGTCAGCAGTTTGTTTACACGAAATGCTGACAGAGCGGGCGAACCACGCAGAATTTCCATCATTAAAGATCTCTCGTCTTCGAAGCGCCGGGCGACGCTTCATTGGGCGCAACAGGGAAAACGGGCGGTATTATAGAGAAAGCGCGCGGGTAACGAAACCGTTTGCGCAGAAAAACTGCCATACGGGATTTGCCTGAATTTTGCGCAAAACTTGCTATATGAGTTGCCCTGTTTCGCTTTGTTGCGCAAAATGCCCCTCGCTCTGGGAGTAAAAAACAATACCAATACTGCCTTTAAAGGACAGAGGCCTGTGAGCCATTAAGAGACAACTATTTGAAACGCCTAAAATTAAATTATCTGTTTATCGGTCTGATCACCGTGCTGCTGGCGCTGGCGCTGTGGCCGGCAATCCCCTGGTACGGGGGCGATCGGGACGCGCTGACAGCGATCAAATCACGCGGTGTGTTGCGCATCAGCACCGTTAATTCGCCACTGACCTATTACACCGTCAATCAGGCACCGGCTGGCATGGATTACGAGCTGGCAAAGCGCTTTGCAGACTACCTCGGCGTCAGGCTGGAAGTCACTGTGCGACCCAGCCTGGGCGATCTGTTTGACGACCTTGATGACGGAAAAGCCGATCTGCTCGCCGCCGGGCTTATCTATAACAGCGAGCGTCTGGCGCACTATCAGGCCGGCCCCAGCTACTATTCGGTGTCGCAGCAGCTGGTTTACCGTATCGATAAACCGCGTCCGCGCACGCTGGGCGATCTGAAAGGCCGTCTGGTGGTGCAGTCCGGCTCAGCCTATCTCTCTACGCTGCGGGCAGAAAAAGCCAACAGCTATCCCGATCTCGACTGGGCCATCGCCACCGATCAGGGACAGAAAGCGCTGCTGGAGGCGGTGGCTGACGGCAAGCTCGACTACACGGTAGGCGACTCGGTAACCGTGGGCCTGCTGCAGCGTATTCATCCGCAGCTGGCGGTAGCCTTTGATATTACCGATGAAGAGCCGGTGACCTGGTATCTGCCGCGCAATGCTGACAGCAGCCTTAACGCGGCCATGCTCGATTTCTACAGCCAGATGGGTGAAGAAGGCACCATGGCGCGGCTGGAGGAGAAGTATCTCGGTCACGTTGGCACGTTTGATTATGTTGATACCCGCACCTTCCTGCGCGCGATTGACAATACGCTGCCGGATATCAAACCGCTGTTTGAGAAATATGCGGCGAGCATGGACTGGCGCCTGCTGGCGGCGATCTCCTATCAGGAGTCGCACTGGAATCCGCAGGCGACCTCGCCCACCGGCGTGCGCGGCATGATGATGCTGACGCGCAACACGGCGGATAGTCTCAACGTTGATGACCGGCTCGATCCGGAGCAGAGCATTCGCGGCGGCAGTGAGTATCTGCAGCGCATGATGGATAAAGTGCCGGCGAGCGTGCCTGATGACGAGCGCATCTGGTTTGCGCTGGCAGCCTACAATATGGGATATGCGCACATGCTCGACGTGCGCCGGCTGACGGCAAAACAGGGCGGTAACCCTGACAGCTGGGCGGATGTGAAGCTGCGTCTGCCGATGCTCAGCCAGAAGCGCTACTACGCGCAAACCACTTATGGCTATGCGCGCGGGCATGAAGCGTATAACTACGTGGAGAATATCCGCAAATATCAGCTAAGCCTGGTGGGCTATCTGCAGGAGCAGGAGCGCCGCCTGGCGCAGCGTTCGGCGCTGGAAGCGGAGCTGGGCGCCGGTTATCCGGCGGTTGAGCCTAAAATTGCCATGAACTAATTTGCGCGCTGTGCCTGACGCAGCGCGCGCTTCTGCTCGCGCCGCATACGAAAAAAGTCGCTCAGCATGCCGGCGCACTCCTCCGCCAGCACGCCGCAGGCAATCTCAATCTGATGGTTCATCCCCGGGTGCCCCAGTACATCCAGCAGCGAACCGGCCGCGCCGGTTTTTACATCTTTTGCGCCGTAGACCAGGCGCGTAATGCGGCTGTGGACCATGGCGCCGGCGCACATGACGCACGGCTCCAGCGTGACATAGAGCGTGGTATCCAGCAGGCGATAGTTATCCAGCACTTTGCCGCCCTGGCGCAGCGCCATGATCTCCGCGTGTGCCGTGGGATCGCACTGGCCAATCGGCCGGTTCCAGCCCTCGCCTATGACCTTGTCTCCCTGCACCAGCACGGCTCCGACCGGCACCTCACCCTGCTCCCGGGCACGCTGCGCCAGCTGCAGCGCATAACGCATCCAGTATTCATCAGTTTGTGGCTTCACCGGGTAACTCCTGCAGAATCAAAAGGCGGCGCATTATAGACAAAAACGCCGCGCGATTCACTCCAGCTGCTGCAGTTCACCGCGCGGCGTAACGCGCCAGCGATGCTGGCAGAAAAACAGCAGCGGGTTATCCTGCTTGCTGTCGCTATAGCCGCTGTAGAGCTGCAGCGGCGTGCCAATCTGTTCTTCCAGCTGCGCCACCTTTTCGTGGCCCAGGCAGCGCATCGCCAGCACGCGTCCGCCGCGTCCTGGCCGCATCTGACTGGCAATCAGCTTCACACGCGGCAGAAAAGCGGAATCAAAATAGACCTGCTCCACCAGCGACTGCGGTGAGCCGGTAATCAGCCACACGTCTGCATCGCTGCTCTGCAGGTAATCGGTCAGGCGCTGCTGCACTACCGGAAACGCCACTACCCGCTCGCGGAACCACTGCGCAAACTCCGCTTCACGCGCGCGCAGGCGCGTTTCACTGTGTCCGAACGTGATCGCCCAGAGTAGCAGACTCATTGGCCAGCGCGCTGCCCGGCCTTTAATCAGCAGCCCGAGGCCAATAACCGGCAGCAGCGGCACCACCAGCAGCAGATTCAGCGGCTGCCGGCGCAGTAAAAAGCGCATAAAGGTGCCAAACATATCCTGCTGATGCAGCGTGCCGTCCAGGTCGAAAAATACGACGCGACGTTGCGAGTCCTGTGTCAAACCCCTCTCCTTTTTTAAATCAGTTGCTGCTCTAAAGTGTAGCCAGCAACCGCGCTTAGCGAAGCTGTGATTTTTAATTCCGCTAGCTACAAAGCCCACTGAATAGTTTATTCTTGGTAGCACGGAGTATTGACTATTGCTGCGCATGCTGCGGAGACGTTACCCGCGCCATGCTATAAAACCGGGAGTAAGGATCGAACATGAGTTCACTGCTGCGAATCCGCCAGCTCTATCCCCGGCTGGCGCTGAATGAGCGCCGGCTGGCCGATTTTTTACTGTCACAGCCCGATCGGGCGCGCCATCTCAGCTCGCAGAAGCTGGCTGAAGAGGCGGGCGTCAGCCAGTCGAGCGTGGTGAAATTTGCGCAGAAGCTGGGTTATAAAGGATTTCCCGCGCTGAAGCTGGCGCTGAGTGAATCGCTGGCGGATCGCGATGCGATCACCGTGCATAACCATATCCTCAGTGACGATCCGCTGAAGATCGTGGGAGAGAAGCTGCTGACGGAGAAGATCTCCGCGATCCGCGCCACGCTGGATATCAACAGCGAAGAGAAGCTGATGGAGACGCTGCATCTGCTGAAAAATGCCAATCGCATTCTGCTGGTGGGTATCGGGGCATCCGGCCTGGTGGCGAAAGATTTCTCCTGGAAACTGATGAAAATCGGTATCAATGCAGTGGCAGAGCAGGATATGCACGCCCTGCTCGCCAGCGTACAGGCGATGGCGCCGGGCGATGTCCTGCTGGCGATCTCCTACACCGGCGAACGGCGCGAAATCAATCTGGCGGCGCAGGAAGCGGCCGCTATCGGCGCGGATGTGGTGGCCTTTACCGGTTTTACGCCAAACGCGCTGCAGCAGTGCGCGTCAATCTGCCTCTATACCGTTGCAGAGGAGCAGAGCACGCGCAGCGCGGCAATCTCCTCAACCAGCGCCCAGCTGGCCCTGACAGACTTGCTGTTTATGGCGCTGGTGCAGCACGATCCGGAGCGGGCATCAAGCCACATCCGCCACAGCGAAGCGCTGGTGAAAAAGCTGATATAAGCGTCAAACCAGCTTATAATGACCGCGTTTTTATTGAGGATTAATGGATGTGAAGAATGGCGTTACTGATTACGGCGAAATGTATTAACTGCGACATGTGTGAGCCGGAGTGTCCCAATCAGGCTATCGCGCTGGGTGAGGCGATATATGAAATCGATCCGGCGCGCTGCACCGAGTGCGTGGGGCATTATGAAACGCCAACCTGCCAGAGCGTCTGTCCTATCGACAATACGATTATCAGCGACCCGCAGCGCGCCGAAAGCCGCGACGCGCTGTGGGAGAAATTCGTACAGCTCTGGCCGCACTGAGCGCGTAACGCTCAGTCCTCGATGATCACCGTGGCACAGGCGTAGTGGCGCTCATCAGCCAGCGTCACGTGCACGCGCTGCACGCCAAGCCGTTCAGCAATGATGCTCGCCTGCTCAAAAAAGCGCAGACCCGGTTTTCCCAGCGCATCGTTGAACACCTCAAACTGATTAAACGCCAGTCCGCCGCGGATCCCGGTGCCAAAGGCTTTGGCCGCCGCCTCTTTTACGGCGAAGCGCTTGGCAAGAAAACGCACCGGCTGCTGATGCGCCTGATACTGCTGCCACTCCGCGTCACTCAGTACGCGGCGCGCCAGGCGATCGCCGGATCGTTCGATAACGCCGGCGATGCGCTCAATTTCCACGATATCGCTGCCGAGGCCGAGAATCGCCATCAGCGCCGCGCTTCCCGCATCAGCTGCTTCATTTCGCTTACCGCATCTGCCAGCCCGCTGAAGAGCGCGCGGCCGATAATGGCATGGCCGATATTCAGCTCATGCATCTCCGGCAGCGCCGCAATTGGCTGCACATTGTGATAAGTCAGCCCGTGGCCGGCATTGACCTTCAGCCCGAGAGAGGCAGCGTAGTGCGCTGCTTCACGAATACGCATCAGCTCGGCGTCACGCGCCTGCCCTTCCGGCGCTTCGGCGTACGCGCCGGTATGAATTTCAATATAAGGCGCGCCGCTGGCAACCGCTGCGTCAATCTGCCGGCGATCGGCATCGATAAACAGTGACACCAGTATGCCCGCCTCTGACAGCTGCTGTACCGCTGCGCTGACGCTCGCCTGCTGGCCCGCCACGTCCAGGCCGCCCTCCGTGGTGACCTCCTGACGCTTCTCCGGCACCAGGCAGACAAAGTGCGGCCGGATGTCACAGGCGATAGCGATCATCTCATCTGTGACCGCCATCTCCAGGTTCATTCGCGTCTGAATGGTATCGCGCAGGATACGCACATCGCGATCGGTGATATGCCGGCGGTCTTCCCGCAGATGCACGGTAATACCATCAGCGCCCGCCTGCTCGGCCACGAAGGCAGCCTGTACCGGATCGGGATAGTGGGTGCCACGCGCGTTACGTACGGTAGCGATATGATCAATATTGACGCCTAACAGCAACTCAGCCATAACTACGCTTCTCTTGGTTTAATGTCAGTGCAGTGTATCGCGACGATACGTTCAGGTGGTCTGACCGCCGCTACGCCTGCGGCGCATCAGGTTTCTTCTTTGGAATAAACTGACGAAACAGCTCCTGACTCTTCAGCGGTTTGCCGCCGAGATAGGGCTTTAGCGCAATGCGCGTAAAGCGCTTGGCGGCCCGCAGGCTATCGGCATCGGGGAAACTGCGCGCTTCAATGGCGCGCAGCTGGTGACCGGTAAAGCTGCGCTGATTCAGCACCAGGCTGGCGATAAAGCCCTTCTCTTCGCGGTAGCTGTAGGTCATGGCGTCGTCGATCGCCTCGCCGCTGCCGGCGCAGTGCAGAAAATCGACGCCGTAGCCGAGATGCCCGAGCAGCGCCAGCTCAAAACGGCGCAGCGCCGGTTCCGGCGAGGCGGTGCCGGCAGCCAGCTCCTGAATACAGTTCAGATAATCGAAAAAGAGTTCAGAAAAGGGGATCTCCTGCTCCAGCACGCGCGACAGCAGTTCATTGACATAGAGACCGCAGTAGAGCGTGATGCCGCTGAGCGGCAGCGCCAGCGAAACCGCTTCAGCATTACGCAGCGTTTTGACTTCACCGCGTCCGCCCCAACGGACCAGCAGCGGCGTAAAAGGCTGCAGGGTGCCTTTCAGCTGAGAGCGACGCGAGCGCGCGCCTTTAGCCAGAACGCGAACGCGTCCCTGACTTTCCGTAAAGAGATCGAGCAGCAGGCTGGTTTCGCTGTAGGGGCGACTATGCAGCACAAACGCGCGTTGCCAGCCTTCCATCAGTTACAGATCGTCTGTGTAGCCCAGGCTGCGCAGCGCACGTTCGTCGTCAGCCCAGCCCGATTTAACTTTCACCCAGAGTTCAAGGTGCACTTTGGCTTCAAACATCTCTTCCATGTCACGCCGCGCTTCAATGCCGATGGTTTTGATTTTCGACCCTTTATTGCCAATCACCATTTTCTTCTGGCCTTCACGCTCCACCAGAATCAGGCCATTGATGTCGTAGCCGCCGCGCTCGTTGGCCACAAACTGTTCAATCTCAACGGTCACGGAGTAAGGCAGCTCGGCGCCCAGAAAACGCATCAGCTTTTCGCGGATGATCTCTGAAGCCATAAAGCGCTGTGAGCGGTCGGTGATGTAATCTTCCGGGAAGTGGTGCTCCGCCAGCGGCAGACGCTTGCGGGCAATCTCAGCAATGGTATCGACATTTTTGCCATTCTCAGCAGAGATCGGCACGATATCGAGGAAATTCATCTGCTGGCTCAGGAACTGCAGGTGCGGCAGCAGGATACTTTTATCCTGAATGTTATCCACCTTGTTCACCGCCAGCACCACCGGGACTTTGCCGTCGCGCAGTTTGTTAAGCACCATCTCATCATCTGGCGTCCAGCGCGTGCCTTCCACGACGAAAATTACCAGTTCCACGTCGCCAATTGAGCTGCTGGCAGCACGGTTCATCAGGCGGTTAATCGCCCGCTTCTCTTCCATATGCAGCCCGGGCGTATCCACGTAGATCGCCTGATAAGCGCCCTCGGTGTGGATGCCCATAATACGGTGGCGCGTGGTTTGCGGTTTGCGTGAGGTGATCGAGACCTTCTGCCCCAGCAGCTGGTTCAGTAAGGTTGATTTACCGACGTTGGGCCGGCCTACAATCGCGACAAAGCCGCAATAAGTTTCGTGTTCGCTCATTCGGGTCCTGACTTAGTCAGCGCCGGGATGGCGCTGTCGTAAAACAATTTATTCGAGTCCAAGCTTAATCAAAGCCTGTTCGGCGGCAGCCTGTTCCGCTTTGCGGCGGCTGGAGCCTACGCCTACAACCGGATCGGCCATGCCACTCACCTGACAGTGAATGGTGAACTCCTGGTCGTGCGCTTCGCCCCGCACCTGCACCACCAGATAGGAAGGCAGCGGCAGATGGCGACCCTGCAGATACTCCTGCAGGCGCGTTTTGGGATCTTTCTGTTTATCGCCCGGGCTTATCTGCTCCAGACGGTTCAGATACCAGTCGAGAATCAGCTTCTCAACGGTCTGGATATTACTGTCGAGGAAGATGCCGCCAATCAGCGCCTCTACCGTATCCGCAAGGATCGACTCACGACGGAAACCGCCGCTTTTCAGTTCGCCTGGTCCAAGACGCAGGCACTCGCCCAGTTCAAACTCACGCGCCATCTCAGCCAGCGTATTGCCGCGCACCAGCGTGGCGCGCATGCGGCTCATATCGCCTTCGTCCACGCGCGGGAAGCGGTGGTAAAGCGCGTTGGCAATTACATAGCTGAGAATTGAATCGCCAAGAAATTCAAGCCGCTCGTTATGCTTGCTGCTGGCGCTGCGGTGTGTCAGGGCCTGCTGCAAAAGTTCCGGATGAGTAAAAGTGTAGCCCAGTTTGCGCTGCAGCTTAGTAATGAGAATGGGGTTCATGCGATTCCAGTTGTTCTGTGCGTCTGTAACTCTGCATACGAAACAGGGCTGATAGCAGCGCGTTCTGTTTCGTGTGCAGTGGCTTCCTGTCAGACAGGAAGCCACCCGTATTTAGTGAATGCCGCCGATACGGCTCAGGCGTACGCCTGTCGGCCACTCACCTTCCTGTTTTTCAAAGCTCATCCAGATAGCGACCGCTTTACCGACCAGATTCTTCTCAGGCACAAAGCCCCAGTAGCGGCTGTCGGCGCTGTTGTCACGGTTATCGCCCATCATGAAATATTGACCCTGCGGCACCACCCAGGTCGCCTGCGGCTGGCCCGGCTGCTGATAGTACATGTTCGCCTGGCTCTGCGCCTCATTCACCAGCAGAATATTGTGCGTCACATCGCCCAGCGTCTCTTTGCGCGTCCCGAGACGCAGGCCACCGCGCAGCGTTTCACCCTGCGGTTTACGGAAGAAGCCGTTGCCGGTCTCGTTGCCGTCAAAGCCGCTGAACGTCTGGATAAAGTCGCTTGGCTCAATATTGGTATAGGTGACCGGCAGCGCCGTATCACATTTACCGTTACCGCAGCCAGGATTGATGGTCAGCGTTTTGCTGAACGGATCAAACACCACTTTGTCACCCGGCAGGCCAATCACGCGCTTAATGTAGTCAACGCTGGGATCTTTTGGATATTTAAACACGGCGACATCGCCGCGCTTTGGATGTCCGGTCGGGATCAGCGTGGTCTGCGTAATGGGATCTTTAATACCGTAGGCAAACTTCTCCACCAGAATAAAGTCGCCAATCAGCAGCGTTGGCATCATTGAGCCGGAGGGGATCTGAAAGGGTTCAAAAATAAATGAACGTACAATCAGTACCACCGCCAGCACCGGAAATACCGATGCCGCCGTTTCAATCCAGCCTGGCTGCGCAGCCACTTTCGCCAGCGTTTTGCTGTCGAGCGAGTTACCCGCCTGCGCCTGTGCAGCGGCCTGTTTTGCCCGACGCTCAGGTGCCCACTTCACGCGATCGATACACCAGATGATGCCGGTCAGCAGCGTAGCGATAACCAGAATCAGGGCGAACATGTTAGCCATTGTGGTTCCTTATTTGCTGTCTTTACCGACATGCAGAATGGCGAGGAAAGCTTCCTGCGGCAGCTCAACGTTGCCGACCTGCTTCATGCGCTTCTTACCATCTTTCTGTTTCTGCAACAGTTTTTTCTTACGGCTGACGTCACCGCCGTAGCATTTTGCCAGTACGTTTTTACGCAGCTGCTTCACGGTCGAACGCGCAATGATATGGTTGCCAATCGCCGCCTGAATCGCGATATCAAACTGCTGGCGCGGGATCAGATCTTTCATCTTCTCTACCAGCTCGCGACCGCGGTACTGCGAGTTATCGCGGTGGGTGATCAGCGCCAGGGCATCAACGCGCTCTGCGTTAATTAATACGTCCACGCGCACCATGTCTGACGCCTGGAAACGCTTGAAGTTATAATCCAGCGACGCATAGCCGCGCGACGTCGATTTCAGACGGTCGAAGAAGTCGAGTACCACTTCAGCCATCGGGATATCGTAGGTGAGCGCAACCTGATTGCCGTGGTAAACCATATTGGTCTGCACGCCACGCTTCTCCACGCACAGGGTAATCACGTTACCCAGATACTCCTGTGGCAGCAGCATGTGACACTCTGCAATCGGCTCACGCAGCTCTTCAATATTGTTGAGCGGCGGCAGCTTGGCCGGGCTGTCGACATATACCACTGCGCCATCGGTGGTTTGCACTTCATACACAACCGTTGGCGCAGTGGTGATCAGATCGAGATCGTACTCGCGCTCCAGGCGCTCCTGAATGATCTCCATATGCAGCAGACCCAGGAAGCCGCAGCGGAAACCAAAACCCAGCGCGGTTGAACTCTCTGGCTCATAGAACAGAGAGGCGTCGTTCAGGCTCAGCTTGCCCAGCGCGTCGCGGAATGACTCATAGTCATCTGAACTCACCGGGAAAAGACCGGCATAAACCTGCGGTTTAACCTTTTTAAAGCCAGGCAGCGCTTTGTCTGCCGGGTTGCGCTGCAGCGTCAGCGTATCGCCCACCGGCGCACCCAGAATGTCTTTGATGGCGCACACCAGCCAGCCCACTTCCCCGCACTTCAGCTCGGTGCGGTCAACCTGTTTAGGTGTGAAGATACCCAGGCGGTCAGCGTTATATACCTGACCGGTACTCATGACTTTGACCTTCTCGCCCTTGCGCAGCGTACCGTTTTTAATACGGATCAGGGAAACAACGCCAAGGTAGTTATCGAACCAGGAATCGATAATCAGCGCCTGCAGCGGGCCATCCGGATCGCCTTCCGGTGCCGGGATATCGCGCACCAGGCGCTCCAGCACATCCGGTACGCCGATGCCGGTTTTAGCCGAGCAGCGCACGGCATCTACGGCATCGATACCCACGATATCTTCAATCTCTTCGGCTACGCGCTCAGGATCGGCAGCGGGCAGGTCGATCTTATTCAGTACCGGTACCACTTCCAGATCCATTTCCATGGCGGTATAGCAGTTCGCCAGCGTCTGTGCTTCAACGCCCTGTCCTGCATCGACCACCAGCAGCGCCCCTTCACAGGCCGCCAGCGAGCGGGAAACTTCATACGAGAAGTCTACGTGGCCCGGGGTGTCGATAAAATTGAGCTGGTAAGTTTCACCGTCTGGCGCTGTGTAATCGAGCGTGACGCTCTGCGCTTTAATCGTAATACCGCGCTCGCGCTCCAGATCCATGGAATCAAGAACCTGCGCCGCCATCTCACGATCGCTCAGGCCACCACAAATCTGAATCAGACGATCGGAGAGCGTTGATTTGCCGTGGTCAATGTGAGCAATAATAGAGAAATTTCGTATGTGCTTCATTTATATGAATATCTTCACGTAGAGAATCAGTTGGAAACGTGAGCACAGACACATTCAGGCAAGCGATCTTTACCCGGAACCCTGTCGGCCTCATTAATGACGTCGCATATTACACTGTTAACGCCGCGCGTTAAAGAATGGAACCTGTGGGATTTGCAACAGAATTCAGCGGGTAAGCGGAAATGAAAAGGCCGCACAGCAGGCGGCCCAGGCGGCATCAGCTGACATCTTCAACCCGCAGCGCATCAGGCGGAAGCGCAACGCTGAGGATCACCGGCTGAAAGGCTTCGCGTCCGGCGTAGCGGGATGAGACGCCTTTGGCAATGATAAAGCCTCCCACGCCGCCAAGCAGCGCCCCGCAGGCGGCCGCAAGGTCGCTGTGAAACAGCATCTGGAATATACCAGCCACAGCAAACAAGCCAAACAGCGGCGTCATATAGACCAGCAGCGCTGAGCCGAGCAGGCTGCTTTCGCGAATGCCTAACTCAATGCGCTGACCCGGCTGTAGCGGCTCAGCGCTGGGAATGGTCATAACGTGGGCGTTCTTTGGCCCCAGCTTGTTGAGCGCATGGCTGCCGCAGCCTTTACGCGCTGAACAGCTGTTGCAGGAAGTTTTCGCTTCAGAATGCAGCGTGGCAATGCCATCCTGCCATGCCACCACGGTGGCCCACTCTCTCATCATTTTTTTGCCCCTGCATCAATAGCGCTGGCGATTCGTTTCGCGGTTGCAGGCGGTAATTCGCCCACCACGGTGATCTCCTGATTATCGCGCACAACGGTCTGCACCGTACGACGTCCCGTGCGCAATTGCTGAGGCACGCTATTTTTATCGGCAGGCGCTATGTTGATGGCAAAACTAAACAGCCCGTCGCTGTAGAGACGCGATTCAACGGTTTTGTTCATAGCGGGTATCGCGCGACGGCTTTGCGAAATCAGCTTCATGCCCGCCGGTATCCAGCCAGGCTGCCAGCTGAGTTCCACTTTGTCGCCCGCCGGCAGTGAGAGCGACGGCGGCAGATTGGCTTTCTCAAGCCCCTGCATCAGATTGCGCACGCCCTCATCGACGGCAAAGCTGATAACGCGGAACTGCTCCAGCGTTTCACCATCGCGATCCAGCAAGTCGATTCGCAGCGGCAGTTTGGTATCCACGTCCAGCCAGACTACATAGCTGTAGCGGGTACCGTCACGGGAGACGATACGCACAACTTCGCACATCTGGTCAGCCATACGCGACCGCCCTACCGGTACAAAGTCATACGCCTGACCGAGTCGGGAAAAATCAGCAAACATCAGCGAGGGCAGCGCGTCGATAATATGGTTGCCCGGCAGTGAAAACGGATCCAGCCCGGGTTCAAAATAGCTGATGTCGTTACCGCGCTGGATCACTTCACGGCGCGGACCATCCATCTGCAGCAGCTGCGCAAAGACGCGCTTGTCCACTACGGCGTGACGATAGCGCAGAGACTCAATGCCCAGTCGTGAGACATTAATATATGCAAATTCATAATTGAGATTTTGAGTCGCCTGCTCCATCTGCTGTAACAACGCCCCGGAAGACGACGTCTGTGCCGGGGCGGTTGATGTCCAGAGCAGGCTGCCGGCCATAAGGCTAACGGCGCACCAGAGCTGCTTCATTACTGCTGTTGAGTTCCTAACGACTGCGTTCCGGGAACGGTGGCCTGCGCCTGCTGCGGTACGCTGTTTTCAAACTGTACCTGATCGGCATGCAGACGACGCTGCAGTTCATAATCCTGCAGCATGGCGTTAACGCGACGCCGCTGATCCTGAACCTGCTGATTTGAACTGTTGCTCTCAAAGGCATCAGACGGTACGCCCAGGCTTACCGGTGACGCTTTACCCATCATTGGCAGCGTATTAAACGCCGGAGCATCTGAGGATTCTGCTGCCCCATCGGCAGAAGAGCCATTGTAGTGCTGCACGCCAACAATGACCGCCAGTGACACGCAGGCGGCGACGCCAATTTGCATGACTGATGCTACCCAGTTGCCGCCGCGACGCCAGAACGGCATTTTTTGCCAGCGTGCCGGTTCCGGCTGCGCTTCAGGGATCAGCGGTGTTGCCGCAGGGCGCAGCGGTTCGTTTTCAATGGCCGCGGCCACGCGGGCGGAGATATCAAAATGCAGCACTTCGCCTACATCCCCGCGCAGCGTATCGCGAATAAGATGGTAGCTCTCCCAGCTTTTCTGAAGTTCGACATCCTTTGACAACGAGGACAACAGCTCGCTGTCTAACGTTTCACCATCCATTAAAGCGGAAAGTTTTTCTTTCTGCATGCCTTGGTACCCTTTCAGTAGCCGTTATCACTAACGTTGGATAAGCGGTTGAACCTTGTTATCAATGGCTTCCCGGGCACGAAATATGCGCGATCGGACAGTACCAACCGGGCAATCCATAATGGCAGCGATCTCTTCATAGCTCAGGCCATCCAGCTCTCTGAGCGTGATAGCCATACGGAGATCTTCAGGAAGTGACTCAATTGTCCGAAAAACAATTTGTTTCAGTTCGTCAGACAACATTAAGTTCTCAGGGTTCGATATTTCTTTTAACGCGCCCGCACTTTCGAAGTTTTCTGCATCAATTGCATCTACGTCGCTGGAAGGCGGACGACGGCCCTGAGCCACCAGATAATTTTTTGCCGTGTTTACCGCGATGCGGTAAAGCCACGTGTAAAAAGCGCTATCCCCGCGGAACGACTCCAGCGCGCGATAGGCTTTGATAAATGATTCCTGTACCACATCGGGCACGTCACCCGAAGGGACATAGCGTGAAACCAGGCTCGCCACTTTATGCTGGTATCGGACCACCAGTAAGTTAAAGGACTTTTGATCTCCTTTCTGAACCCGCTCAACGAGAACCTGATCCGTTAACTGCTCGCTCATCCGAGGTAATGTCTCCCCAAAACTCTTTTATGCGTAAGTGGACTGCCAGCACATCTCATACCCGTGAGCAAGCATGCGCTTTGAGTTCTGTTCTGGCCTGAAGTTCACTACGACCTGTTTTTTTCATCGCGGCATTGCAACCCGTTATGACGCAGCGGCTGACCCGCTTTCAATGGCTTATGCAGTGCCGATCGGTGCTGGCAGAGTAGCGTAAGGCGATCTCTTTTTCATCTTTATTACTCTTCTTTTCAGCATAGCTGACGGCAGCGCGCAAAATTCGCTAAGTTGCAACACGATGCAGCAGGGATCCTGCGATCGTAATGGCAGATCGCGTCGGCGATTGCCGCGCTGTGCCGGAAAATAATCAGCGAAAAAGGTAGAAGTCTGTTACCAGGCTCAGCCAGTCAGCGGAGTAGCTTTTGTCTTCATTACGGACCGCCAGCCGCTCCTGTATCAGCTCACCGGCAGAAGGTGAAAAGCCCAGTACCAGCCGGTTAGGCGGCCGTTGTGCGTAAGGCGCGACGTCGTAGCGCAGCCGCAGATGCCAGCCATCGGCGCGGGCGAGCTGCACCAGCGCCTCGCCGCTATCCACCGGCAGCACCACGCAAAACAGCCCCTCTTCTTCGATAAGCTGTGCCGCGCACTGCAGCAGTGTGGCATGATCGAGCGTAGCAGTATTGCGTGCCGCGTCCCGTGCTGCGCTGGATGAGGCCATGCCGGGTACAAAAAAAGGCGGATTGCTGACGATCAGCGAGTAGCGCTTTTCGCACTGTTTACTCCAGTTAAGGATATCAGCATGATGCACGCTGATACGGGCGGCCCACGGCGACGCCTGCACATTTTCCTGCGCCTGCGCGGCGGCTTCGCTATCAAGCTCAACCGCATCCAGCGTGACCTGTTGCGACGTGCGCTGCGCCAGCATCAGGGCGATAAGCCCGCTACCGCAGCCAATATCCAGGATACGCCGCGCCCCGGCCACGGGCGCCCACGCCCCCAGCAGCACGCCATCCGTGCCAACCTTCATTGCACAGCGATCGTGTGCGACAAAAAATTGTTTAAACGTAAACCCATCTTTTCTTAATGTTGCCCGCGCTGGCGGCTGGTACTGAGACATGCTTTCGGCCATTGAATTGTTATCTGGCGAGAGTGTAACGTGGTCGCACAAGGAATTCATCTGCGCCTGATGAACACAAACAGATGAAGATTGCGGCCGATCTGTCTATAATCAGCGCCCCAAACTGAGGTAGAACATGACAGTAACCACATTCTCCGAACTCGAACTCGACGAAAGCCTGCTGGATGCCCTGCAGGAAAAAGGTTTCACGCGCCCGACGGCCATTCAGGCTGAAGCCATTCCTGCCGCGCTGGAAGGCCGTGACGTGTTAGGTTCGGCACCCACCGGAACGGGGAAAACCGCCGCCTATCTGCTGCCCGCATTACAGCACCTGCTGGACTTCCCGCGTAAGAAGTCGGGTCCGCCGCGTATCCTGATCCTCACCCCTACCCGCGAACTGGCGATGCAGGTGGCCGATCAGGCGCGTGAGCTGGCGAAGCACACCCATCTGGATATCGCCACCATCACCGGCGGCGTTGCCTACATGAACCACGCTGAAGTCTTCAGCGAAAATCAGGATATTGTGGTAGCGACCACCGGCCGCCTGCTGCAGTACATCAAAGAAGAGAACTTTGACTGCCGTGCGGTAGAAACACTGATTCTCGATGAGGCGGACCGCATGGTCGATATGGGCTTTGCCCAGGATATCGAGACCATCGCCGGTGAGACGCGCTGGCGCAAACAGACGCTGCTCTTCTCCGCCACGCTGGAAGGCGAGCACATCAAAGATTTTGCTGAACGCCTGCTCAACGATCCGGTCGCGATTGAAGCCGACCCGAGCAAAAGCGAACGCAAGCGCATTCAGCAGTGGTACTACCGCGCTGATAACCTTGAGCACAAAACCAAACTGCTGGTGCACCTGTTAAAGCAGCCGGAAGTGAAGCGTGCGATTGTGTTTGTGCGCAAGCGTGAACGTCTGCACGAGCTGGTAACCTGGATGCATGAGGCGGGCCTGCGCAGCAGCTACCTCGAGGGTGAGATGGTACAGGCGAACCGTAATGAAGCGATTAAACGCATCAACGACGGTCGCGTTAATGTGCTGGTTGCCACTGACGTTGCGGCGCGCGGTATCGATATTGATGACGTGACGCACGTGATCAACTTTGACCTGCCGCGTACGGCAGATACCTATCTGCACCGCATTGGCCGTACCGGCCGTGCCGGCCGCAAAGGGATCGCCATCTCGCTGGTAGAAGCGCACGATCACGTTCTGCTGGGTAAAATCAGCCGCTACGTGAATGAGCCGCTGAAATCGCGCGTGATTGATGAGCTGCGTCCTGAATCGCGTGCACCGAGTGCGAAAGTCACCGGAAAGCCGTCGAAAAAGGCGCTTGCCAAACGCAAAGAGAAAAAAGCGAAAGAAGACGAAAAACCGCGCGTGAAAAAACGCCATCGCGACACTAAAAACATCGGTAAACGTCGCAAGCCAAGCGGATCGACCACACCGGAATCCGGTGCGGAATAAAACGTCACCGCAGTAAAAAAAGCGCCTGAACTGGCGCTTTTTTTTTACTTTCAGCGGGCTTTACGTGCCACTGCCACGCAGGCCAGTGCGAACCCCGGTAAAATACGCCTTTCAAACAGCGCCTGCGTTCCAGGCCGCTTCCGCGCTGACCTGCAGCATGAGCAACTTTTCATCGCTGCTTCAGTTACAGGCTCCCTGTAAAGGTACGGGTGATGACATCGCGCTGCTGCTCGGGCGTCAGGGCGTTAAACCGCACGGCATAACCGGATACGCGAATGGTCAGCTGCGGATACTTTTCGGGATGCTTAACCGCATCCTCCAGCGTCTCCCGCTGCAGTACGTTGACGTTAAGGTGCTGTCCGCCCTCAACGCGCACCTGCGGCTTCTGCTCCAGGGGCACTTCACGGTACGCCATCTCGCCCAGCTCGCTCAGGGCAACAACCTGATCCTCCTCATAGAGGCCTCTGGCGCACAGACAGCGCGCCTGTCCCGCCTCTTCATCCAGCAGCCAGAATGAGTTCAGCAGCAGCGGGTTATGGGTTTGGGTAATTTGAATGCCGGTAATCATAGCGATCTCCAGAAAGGGGCGTTCGGTCTCTGAACGCCGTTGACAGATAGACAGGCTGGTATATCACCGGGGCGCTGCCAGCGCCTTGACCTGCATCAAGCTGAAACGGCGGGGTTAATCCTTCTGCTCCCGCGCTGAAGCAGCTAAGCTAAGGAAAACTATCGTCAGGAGTTAACCATGAGTGACAAGCTGACCTGGCACGATGTGCTGGCAGATGAAAAAGAGAAGCCCTATTTCAAAGAGACGCTGCAGGCGGTTGCGCAGCAGCGGGCAGCGGGCGTGACCGTTTATCCGCCACAGAAAGATGTGTTTAACGCGTTTAAACTGACAGAACTGGGCGATATCAAGGTGGTGATTTTGGGTCAGGATCCCTATCACGGACCCAATCAGGCGCATGGCCTGGCTTTTTCGGTGCTGCCTGGCGTGGCCATCCCGCCCTCTCTGCTTAATATGTACAAAGAGCTTGAACAGGATATCGACGGCTTTCAGCGCCCGCAGCACGGTTTTCTGGAGAGCTGGGCCACGCAGGGGGTAATGTTGCTGAATACGGTACTGACCGTTGAGGCGGGCAAAGCACACTCGCATGCGCGGCTTGGCTGGGAGACGTTTACTGACAGGGTGATTGATGCCATCAATACGCACCGTGAGGGCGTGGTTTTTCTGCTGTGGGGATCGCATGCGCAGAAGAAAGGCAGCATCATTGATGCGCAGCGTCACCATGTACTGAAAGCGCCCCACCCCTCTCCGCTCTCTGCACACCGCGGCTTTTTAGGCTGCCGGCACTTTTCGCAGACCAACGCGCTGCTCAGCAAGGCGGGAGAAACGCCGATCGACTGGACGCCGGTACTGCCCTGAAACAACAACGGCCGCGTCAGGGCGGCCGTTGTGATCTACTACTCTGCTCAGGCTTTGGCTTTAGAGACCGCCACCATGGCCGGACGCAGCAGGCGACCATTCAGGGTATAGCCACGCTGCATTACCATCAGCACATGGTTCGGCTCAACTTCATCCGATTCCATCATCGACATCGCCTGGTGCAGATCCGGGTTGAACGGCACGTGGGTGTCGCCCACCACTTCAACGCCAAACTTACGCACGGCGCCAAGCAGCGATTTCAGCGTCAGCTCGATGCCTTCAATCATTGAGGCGAGCCCGGTGTTCTCTTTATCAGCCACTTCCAGCGCGCGCTCCAGGCTATCAATCACTGGCAGCAGCTCGTTGGCAAATTTTTCCAGCGCAAATTTATGCGCTTTTTCGACGTCTATTTCTGCACGGCGACGGATGTTTTCAATTTCCGCCTGCGCACGCAGCTGCGCTTCGCGTACGCCACCCTGCGCCTGGGTCAGCTCCGCTTCCAGTTGCGCAATGCGCTCATCACGCGGATCCACCTCAGTTGCTGTCTCCGCGTCCGCCGGCTGTTGATCCTGTTGAATTTCGTCTGAGACTTGCTCGTTTGGGGTGTTCTGTTCTTTACTACTCATGAATTTCTCCGCGTTTTGCACATTCATTTCGCTGGTTGGCTTATTATGGGGATCGGTTTGACGGTTTCAAGTGAACCCATCACATTGCCAGGCCGTTTTGGCTTATGAGGAATACCCGCCACATGAACAAACACTTTAGCTGCATCGGGATCGTGGGTCATCCGCGCCATCCAACCGCGTTAACCACCCATGAGATGCTCTGGCGCTGGCTGACCGATAAAGGATACGAGGTGATTGTCGAACAGCAGATTGCGCGCGAGCTGAGTTTAACCGATGTCAAAACCGGCACGCTGGCGGAAATAGGACAGCAGGCCGATCTGGCCGTAGTGGTCGGCGGTGATGGCAATATGCTGGGCGCAGCCAGAGTGCTGGCCCGCTACGATATTAAAGTCATTGGCATTAACCGTGGCAATCTTGGCTTTCTGACCGATCTCGACCCGGATAATGCGCAGCAGCAACTGGATGATGTCCTGCAGGGCGACTATTTTGTCGAGAGCCGCTTTCTGCTTGAGGCGCAGGTCTGCCGCGATACCTGCTCACCGCGCATTGGCAGCGCCATCAATGAAGTGGTGCTCCATCCGGGAAAAGTGGCGCACATGATTGAGTTTGAAGTCTATATCGACGAAGTATTCGCCTTTTCTCAGCGTTCCGATGGCCTGATTATCTCTACCCCCACCGGCTCCACCGCCTACTCGCTCTCCGCAGGCGGGCCTATCCTTACCCCTTCGCTTGATGCCATTGTGCTGGTGCCGATGTTCCCGCACACGCTGTCGTCGCGCCCGCTGGTCATCAACAGCAACAGTACCATTCGCTTGCGTTTCTCCTCGCTGCGCAGCGATCTGGAGATCAGCTGCGACAGCCAGATTGCCCTGCCGATTCAGGAGGGTGAAGATGTGCTGATCCGGCGCAGCAGCAGCCACCTTAATCTTATCCATCCTAAAAACTATAACTACTTCAATACATTAAGCTCAAAACTCGGCTGGTCGAAAAAATTGTTCTAGAAATCAGTGCTGGCTACTTTACTGGTTAAAAAACCAGTTTATACTGTACGAAAAACCATATCTGTTTTTCTATACAGGTGATTGTATGCTGGCACAACTGACCATCAGTAACTTCGCAATCGTTCGTGAGCTTGAGATCGACTTTCATCGCGGTATGACAGCGATCACCGGTGAGACCGGCGCAGGTAAATCTATTGCCATTGATGCGCTGGGCCTCTGCCTCGGCGGACGGGCGGAAGCGGATATGGTGCGTCAGGGCGCAAGCCGGGCTGATATCTGTGCCCGCTTTCAGCTGAAATCATCGCCGTCAGCGCAGCGCTGGCTGGTCGATAATCAGCTGGATGACGGTAATGAGTGCCTGCTGCGTCGCGTTATCAGCGCGGATGGCCGCTCGCGCGGCTTCATCAACGGCACGGCCGTACCGCTCTCTCAGCTGCGCGAGCTGGGCCAGCTGCTGATTCAGATCCACGGTCAGCACGCGCATCAGCTGCTGCTGAAAACCGATCACCAGAAGCATCTGCTCGATGCTTACGCGGCGCATGACGGGCTGCTGACGGAGATGCGTCAGCACTACCAGCGCTGGCATCACAGCTGCCGTGTGCTGGCGCAGCATCAGCAGCAGTCGCAGGAGCGTGAAGCGCGCCGTGAGCTGCTGCAGTATCAGCTGAAAGAGCTGAACGAGTTTGCTCCGCAGGCGGGTGAATATGAGCAGATTGATGAAGAGTACAAGCGTCTCGCTAACAGCGGACAGCTGCTCTCTACCAGCCAGCAGGCGCTGCATATCCTTGCCGACGGTGAAGATACCAACCTGCAGAGCCTGCTCTACAGCGCCCGCAACATGCTCAGCGAACTGGTCTCTCTGGATGATAAAGTCAGCGGCGTATTTAACCTGCTGGAAGAAGCGGCGATTCAGCTGAGCGAAGCCAGCGACGAACTGCGTCACTACTGCGAACGTCTCGATCTTGACCCTAATCGACTTTACGAGCTGGAGCAGCGGCTGTCGCGGCAGATTGCGCTGGCGCGCAAGCATCACGTTGCCCCTGAAGCGCTGCCAGCTCTGCATCAGCAGCTGCTGGAAGAGGCGGAGCTGCTGTCGCAGCAGGAGAGCGATCAGGAGAGCCTGCAGCACGACGTGGTGATACATCACAAAGCCGCTATTACCTGCGCTGAAACGCTGCATCATCAGCGCGAAAAATCCGCTCAGGAGCTGTGCGATCTCATTACGCAAAGCATGCGTATCCTGGCGATGCCGCACGGGCAGTTTGCGATTGTGCTGGAGTTTAATCCCGATCAGCTGACGGCCGAAGGTGCCAGCCGCATCGATTTCCGGGTGACAACTAACCCTGGCCAGCCGCTGCAGCCGCTCGGTAAAGTCGCCTCAGGCGGTGAGCTGTCGCGTATCGCGCTCGCTATTCAGGTGATCACCGCGCAGAAGATGGAAACCCCGGCCATGATTTTCGACGAAGTGGATGTCGGTATCAGCGGGCCTACTGCTGCTGTCGTAGGCAAGATGCTGCGTCAGCTGGGTGAGTCAACGCAGGTCATGTGTGTGACGCACCTGCCGCAGGTTGCAGGCTGCGGCCATCAGCACTTCTTTGTCAGCAAAGAGACCGACGGTGCGATGACAGAAACGCATATGCAGCCGCTGGATAAGCGGTCACGTCTGCAGGAGCTGGCACGTCTGCTGGGCGGCAGCGAAGTCACGCGTAATACGCTGGCGAACGCCAAAGAACTTTTAGCAGCCTGAGACCGCACTTTTTTCCGGCCTGATGGTCATATGCATGCTCTGTAGAGGTTCCCAACCGGGAAAAGGTCTATTATCATCGGCGGTGATATCGCCATAATAAAAGCCTGCCGCGTGCAGAGTTCAGAATGTAATGGCAACAAAACTGCCTGCTGAAAGGCGTTTGGCCCGAAAAAAGGAATGTACAGATGCGCTTTAAGACGCTGACTGCTGCGGCAGTGGTAATGTTGATGACAACCGCCGGATGCTCCACGCTGGAGCGCGTTGTCTATCGTCCGGATATTAATCAGGGGAATTACCTGGCCGCTAACGATGTCGCCAAGATCCACACCGGCATGACGCAGCAGCAGGTAGCCTATACGCTGGGCACCCCGATGATGCACGATCCCTTTGGCAGCAACGTCTGGTATTACATTTTCCGCCAGGAGCCCGGTCACGAGCGCGTGAAGCAGCAGACGCTGACGCTGACGTTTGATCGCAGCGGAGTCCTGACGAATATTGATAACAAGCCGCGGCTCGCGGGTCAGAAAAACAGTTAAGCTGACGACAGCAAAAAAGGCGCCCCGGGCGCCTTTTTTAATGCTTAACGTCAGCTATTTCTTTGTGGCGGCACGCTCAGCACGCTGGCGGCGCAGCTCTTTCGGATCGGCAATCAGCGGCCGGTAGATCTCAACCCGATCGCCCTCTTCAACCGTATCACCGAGCTTAACCGGCCGGCTGAAAATCCCGGTTTTATTCTGCGCCAGATCGATATCCCGGCGCAGCTGCAGCAGGCCCGATGCCTCTATCGCCTGCTCTACCGTAGCGCCCTGCTCCAGCGTAACCTCGCGCAGATACTGCTTATCCGGAAGTGCATAAACCACCTCCACGCGGATCTTAGTCACGATAGACCTCTTTGGCACGCTGGGTAAACGCCTGCACCATGCTGTTTGCCAGCTCTTTAAACACGCGCCCGAATGCCATCTCAACCAGCATATTGGTGAACTCAAAGTCGAGGCTCAGCTCAACCTTGCAGGCGTCATCACCCAGCGAGATAAATTTCCAGCCGCCGGTCAGCTTACGGAACGGGCCATCAACCAGCTGCATGTGAATGCTCTGGTTGTCAGTCAGCGTATTGCGCGTGGTGAAGGTTTTACTGATGCCCGCTTTTGAGACATCGACCGCAGCGGTCATCTGATGACCGCTGTTATCCAGCACGCGACTGCCGGTGCAGCCGGGAAGAAATTCAGGATAGGCATCCACGTCATTCACAAGCTGGTACATCTGTGCAGCGCTATAGGGAACCAGCGCTGAGCGGCTAATCTGAGCCATAAGGGTTCCTGTTGGTCACAAAACCGTTGAATTATACCATTTTAGGCTATTAAACAAAAATTCATGCTTTTGCCAGCTGTGCTAAAATAGGATGTTTTTTACCGCCCCGCAGGACATGGGGATGCGCCCACAAACTGAGTAATGTAGACTACGCCGCACTATGACAAAGAAAAAAGCTCACAAACCCGGTTCAGCCACTATTGCCCTCAACAAACGCGCGCGCCACGAATACTTCGTCGAAGAGGAGTTCGAAGCGGGTCTGTCGTTACAGGGATGGGAAGTTAAAGCACTGCGCGCCGGTAAAGCCAATATCAGCGAAAGCTATATCATGCTGCGCGACGGCGAAGCGTTTCTGTTTGGCGCCACGTTCCAGCCGCTGATCGGTGCCTCAACGCACGTGGTATGCGACCCTACGCGCACCCGCAAACTGCTGCTGAAAGAGCGCGAGCTCGCTTCGCTGTTTGGCAGCGTTAACCGCGACGGTTACACCATCATACCGCTTTCGCTCTACTGGAAGAACGCCTGGGCCAAGCTCAAAATCGGCGTCGCACGCGGTAAGAAAGAGCACGATAAGCGCTCTGATATCAAAGATCGCGAGTGGAAGATGGATAAAGCACGAATTATGAAGAGCGCCAGCCGTTAAGCACTGGATTCTTTTATAGATTTGCGCTACAGTTTTAGAACTTGGGGCTGATTCTGGATTCGACGGGATTCGCGAAACCCAAGGTGCATGCCGAGGGGCGGTTTGCCTCGTAAAAAGCCGCAAAAAAATAGTCGCAAACGACGAAAACTACGCACTAGCAGCTTAATAACCTGCTTAGAGCCCTCTCTCCCTAGCCTCCGCTCTTAGGACGGGGATCAAGAGAGGTCAAACCCAAAAGAGATCGCGTGGATGCCCTGCCTGGGGTTGAAGCGTTAAAACTAATCAGGCTAGTCTGTCAGTGGCGTGTCTGTCCGCAGCTGCCAGGCGAATGTAAAGACCGACTAAGCATGTAGTACCGACGGTGTAGTAATTTCGGACGCGGGTTCAACTCCCGCCAGCTCCACCAAAATTCTTCAAAGATGGTTCCAGAGCCATCCGTAGAAGTCCTGAAAGCCCGCACGGCACAAGCCTTGCGGGCTTTTTTGTGTCTGTAGACTTCCGACACGATCCGCCTGAATCCAGTGAAAATTGGTACACGAATTGGTACACGTTATAAGATGTACCAAAATCGTGTACCAATTATGGATGGAAACCAGTCATGGCGCGGATGACACGCCCACTTACCAATAATGAAATCCTCAAAGCTAAGCCTCAAGAGAAAGACTTCACGCTGCACGATGGCGACGGACTTTTCCTGCTCGTCAAAACTTCGGGTAAAAAGCTGTGGCGTTTCCGCTACCAGCGACCAAATAGTAGTAGTCGCACAAATCTGAGCCTAGGCTCTTACCCCGCCCTGACGCTGGCTGTCGCACGCCAAATGCGTGACCAATATCTGTCGCTGCTTGCGCAGGGGATCGATCCGCAGAAGCAGCAAGAAGAAGTATCAGAACAACGACAAATCGAACTGGATAGCATTTTTTCAGTTGTAGCCGGAAGATGGTTCCAGCTCAAAAGCAAAAGCGTCACCGAGGATTACGCAAAGGATATTTGGCGATCGCTGGAGAAGGACATCTTCCCTATGATTGGTGAGATTCCTGTTCAGGCACTCAAGGCTAGAACGATCGTTGAAGCATTGGAGCCGATTAAAGCTCGCGGCGCACTGGAAACTGTTCGCCGGTTAGTGCAGCGCATTAACGAGATCATGATTTTTGCAGTCAACACAGGGTTGATTGACGCGAATCCTGCTTCGGGCGTTGGTATGGCTTTCGAAAGGCCAAAAAAACAGAACATGCCAACATTACGACCGGAAGAACTGCCAAAGCTAATGCGCTCATTAGTTATGTCCAATCTCTCAATCACGACTCGCTGTTTAATTGAGTGGCAGCTTCTTACCCTTGTGCGGCCTTCAGAAGCCTCTGGAACGAAGTGGGCAGAGATCGACTTCGATTTAAACCTTTGGGTTATTCCAGCGGAGCGCATGAAGGCCAAGCGCGAACATGTCGTTCCTTTATCGAAACAAGCTCTCGATATTCTTGAGGTTATGCGGCCTCTAAGCGCCAACCGCCAATATGTTTTTCCAAGCCGAAACGATCCCAAACAGCCAATGAATAGCCAAACTGCGAATGCTGCATTAAAGCGAATAGGTTATGGCGGTAAGTTGGTTGCTCATGGTCTGCGTTCCATAGCGAGCACAGCACTTAATGAAGCCAGTTTTAATCCTGATGTTATCGAGTCAGCACTTGCACATAGCGATAAAAACGAAGTGAGGAGAGCCTACAACCGTTCAACTTATCTTGAGCAACGTAAAGACATGATGAGTTGGTGGGGCACTTTTACCTATAAAAGTTAGCTCACCCTTTAGGGCAACCATGTAGGTAGTAATTTTTGAAACTTCGGCCAGCGCGCAATGCTATCCCCCCCTCGCCTGCCCGCTTTATGCATCGCTTTTCATGCAGGTGCATGATGCGGGCAGGGTCGCGTCCGGTATGGCCTGAACATGGGAAAATGGTGCTTTGTTTTGCATGCAAATTCATGCACGTTATGCATGCAGGGCTTTTTAAAAAGCTGCTGGCCAGAAAAAGGGTTTCAGAAAGACGTAGTACAGACATAAAAAAGCCGCTGGTAGTGCAGCGGCCGTGCGGGATTAATGAACCTGGCGAAATGCTGAGCCGTAACGGCCCAGCGTCTGACGTTCTCTTATTGGTTCCGGTGGTGCTTCCGGTACGGTTTCCGGCTGTGGCGGTGCGGTGATCACCTTTGTTATGCTCTCATTCGTTTTGAAAGTACAGGAGCAGTCCAGGTTAGTGCACTGGTGATAACGCTCTTTCACCTGTTCGGACATATAGCGGCTCGACTTGGTATGTGCCGCACTTTTGCAGTAAGGACAGTGCATCATTTCTGGCTGCCCTCCTGAAGTT
This sequence comes from Pantoea sp. SYBGC1, assembly GCF_057197005.1. Classification (NCBI taxonomy): domain Bacteria; kingdom Pseudomonadati; phylum Pseudomonadota; class Gammaproteobacteria; order Enterobacterales; family Erwiniaceae; genus Pantoea; species Pantoea sp. SYBGC1. The sequence continues at coordinate 43,210 of NZ_JBXUNM010000008.1, read as the reverse complement.
TTGTACGCTGCGCGCGGATTGATTCAGCCAGCTTCTGACGGCGCAGAGGGCTAGTATAAAGCTCCATATCAATCCCCGTCAGGGCCGGGCGGTGCAGACCGATATTCTCCAGCAGTGGTGCCTCTATCAGCACACTGTCCGGCAGAGCCGCAGCCGCCCGCGTCAGTGCTTCACCAACCAGATAAGCTACGTCATTAATCCGGTCACGGTCTTCACCGGCAAATGTCGGTGAAAGCTCTTCACGACGGAGACGCAGCTTAATGGCCCACAGCAGCGACGGACTCACGTTACGCAGGGCCGACTGCCAGTGTACATCTGCGAATCCGGTAAACGCCTTCCGGTGTGATTCAACGTATTCTTTTCCACTACCGCAGCACTTCAGCATCGCCTCCTGCTTATCCAGCGCCAGTTCTTTGAGCAGTCCGCCGAACTCGTCAGCCAGTTCCCGGCTGGCGATGCGCTGAGAATGTTCGGCGCGCAGCTCGTTAGTGAGATTGCCTCGCAGGTTACGGAAGCGCGTGCGCCAGTTGCTTTCGGCTTCTTTCCCTGCCTGGATGGCCGTCTGCTGCTCTCTTTCACAGCGGACGATATCGGCGCAGATGCCGTTGTAGGCTTTCATTCTTTCGGTATGTTCAGTGCGGGCTTTCTCGAAGCATTCCAGTGAAGCGGGTTTCTGTTCCGGGGTGGTCATGGTGGTCTCTCATCGTCTGTAAAGGATGAGGCCATTCTGTCGTGTACCACAGGACAGCGCATTTCATTGCTTTTCGCCTGTCGATGAGCAGACAAGAGCACAACCGGTGTGAGATAGCCCCTTGAGAGATTATGTTTCTTATATAACTGTTCACTGGTATTCACTGAGATAAAAAATACAATAAATACAGTAACTAATGCAGTGAACACTTTGAAATCTAGTCTTCACTTAGTATTCACCAGTGTTCACCTTCGCTCAGTAATAATTTTTTTTCTGGCAAGCGTTATTCAACGTTATTTCCTTTTAATGATGGAATTTTGATAGTTGCACCCCTCTTTAATTTTTACTGCCTGCACTTCACTGCATCACACTGCACCAAATTGAACAAACTGATTATTTTTCAGGCTAACCTGACTGGTCATAAGCCAAAACAGGGTTGTTTACACAGCAAAAAATATTCTCAAAATAGGGGGTTACCTGAAGACACTACCGTAACCGGACAGCACCGGCCGGACTCATAATGAGGTAACACCATGCACGCAGTTTCATCTGTACCGGCACCCGCCATCCCAGTAACCCGCGATACCGTTTATCCACGTGATCGCTTTATGCGTCTGCCGGAAGTCATCAGCACCTGCGGTCTGTCACGCTCGACCATTTACGACTTAATCAGCCGGGAGCAGTTCCCATCGCAGATTTCACTTGGAGGTAAAAACGTCGCCTGGCTGGCGTCAGAGATTGACGGCTGGATGCAGGCCCGCATCGCGCAGCGTGCCGGAGGTGCAGCATGATTACGCTGAATTTTGGCACGAAAACTCACCCCCTCACCCGCGAAGAAGCCGCCTTTGTCGCGGAAAGCCTGACGGCAGCGGTGAGCGGAAAACCCGCCACGGCAACGGCCTTTACCAGCGGGATGCAAGGTCATATTTCCGTGCTGAGTCAGAAAGCGAAGCCTGCAAAGCGAAGCGCAAAGAAAGAGGACGGTGAATTCCGATCAAATCCGCCGCAATCCGATCACGTCCTGACCGGTTGTTGAGGAAAACGTCCCGATGAGTGAAAAAAGGCTTTTCTCTGGCGAACGGCCGTTATACAGTTTTCGTGCTGCCGCAAAATCGGCAGCCGGGATTTGCAGCCCGTGTAACTCAATGGCGACACAACACGCGCCAGGCGTGTTTTTTTGTGTCATTGCTCTGGCTTACCCATTTTTCAGGCTGTGGTTCTTAGACCGCAGCCGCTGTCAAATAATGGTGGCCCGGGCGGGGCAGCTTTCGGGCTGGCCGGTATCCATTGAGGCCGGTACTGCAAACCCCGTTCGGGCCACCACCCATGAGATTTGCAGCTCCGGTGGTGGCGTTAACCGCTACTCAATGGAGATTGTCCTCATGACAACGGCCCTTACTGCCGCTCACCCCGAATTCACCTTTATTTTTGCCGCCGTGCGCCGCGCTGATGCCGCCGCCCGTCCCTGCATGCTGCGCACCACTGCCGAAACCGAAACTGCCGCCCGCCGCCTGCTGGCCCGCGATTACGTACTGTCCTTTGCCGGTCGCCTGCCGGTTAAGGCGGTGGCGGCATGAACACCCTTTCCCGGCAGCTGAATAACCATGAAACCTACCCCATTCCCCATGCTGACTATCTGCGCCTGCTGCACGCGCATACGGTCGGCGTGACCGTGCTCGATATGTTTGACTCGTTGAACTGCCTGAGCGCGCGCGGCTGCGTGCCGGACGGCGCGGCGCTGGCCTCGGTCGTTGCCCTGCTCACCGACCAGCTCGGTAAAGTTGTTGAAACCTGTGAATCCCGCATGTTAGCCACGGAGGCCCGCCATGATGACCGTTAATCACTCCTGCCTGCCCGTTGAGGTACGCACCGCCGTTTACCGCCGCGCGCTGGCGCAGGGCTATCTGAATGCCTGCAAAAACCTCGGCATCACCGTGTCAGCGACGCTCGATGAGCTTCAGATGACCATTGCCCTTGAGCTGGAAGGCTTCTATGTGCGCCGCCACGGCCCGGATGCAGGCATGGAGATGGCCTGCACCATGCTGGGCGATATGGTTGAGCCGGACCTGCTGACCGCACCGCCGCGCCTGACGCAGCTCGGCGTCACCATGATGGATGAACTTTTCCGCAGCCAGCTTGCAGCCGCCAGCCGCATCACGCTGCACTGAGGGAGAACATGCAGATGAAACATATCGTCTCTGACACCGTAAAGGCGGCAACCGGACTCTGGCCGCAGCTTCTGCCCGCCCTCGGCATCAGCGTGCACGCTGGGGGGCGACACGGTGCCTGCCCGGCGTGCGGCGGCAAAGACCGCTTCCGTTTTGACAATCAGAACGGGCGCGGAACGTGGCTCTGTAACCAGTGCGGGGCCGGCGACGGCCTTAGCCTGGTGGAAAAGGCGCTCAGTATCAGCACTAAAGAGGCCGCCATGAAAGTGGCCGGAATGCTCGGCACGCTGCCGGAGTCAGCCCCGGTTATGCATGATGAAGCCGTAGACAAAAACCGAGCGCAGGCAGACGCCGCCGGACGGGCAAAGGCACTGATAGCCGCCGCCGTCAGCCGCACGGACAACGCCTACCTTTCAGCCAAAGGGCTGCACGGTACGCAGGCGCTCACACTTGGGGATGCGCTGCGCTGTGGCGGCATAAGCTTTGCCGCCGGGGACGTGCTCATCCCGCTGACCGGCGAAGACGGCACGGCCGTTAACGTGCAGCTCATCAGCGCCGCTGGCGACAAGCGCACTCTGCCCGGCGGGCAGGTGAAAGGCACATACTGGCTGGCAGGCGAGCCGGACGGCAAAACGCTGTGGCTCACTGAAGGATATGCCACCGGCCTGACCGTGCACCGGCTGACCGGGCAGGCGGTTTACGTGGCGCTGAGCGCTAACAACCTGCCCGCGCTGGCAAAGCGGCTGCGTGAGTCACACCCCGGCGCGCTGATGATGATTGCCGCCGATCGCGACGACAACGGCACCGGCCAGTTAAAGGCAGAGGAAGCGGCGAAAGCCTGCGCCGGGAAAGCGGCTCTGCCACCGGTAACGGGTGACTGGAATGACGTGTGGCAGGCGCAGGGCGATATCGCCACACAGGCGCAGCTCACCGCCTTCATGCAGCCGCAGCCACTCAGTCCGTTTGAATCCGTCAGCGAGGCCGACCTGAAGGCTATGAGCGCCAGCCAGAAAGCCGAGCTGCTAGTCGCCCACTACGGGGAGGCGCTGGCCGTACCGCCGGTCGGAGAGGAAATCTGCCGCTATGAGAACGGCGCATGGCAGGTGATGGAGGCGAAGACGCTGCGCCGGGAAATAGCCGCGCTGTTTCAGAAAGTACGCGCACCGTTCTCGGCCGCCGGTATAGGCAGCGTGCTGGACACGCTCAAGCTGATGGTGCCGCAGATGGATGAACCGTCCCGCCGCCTGATTGGTTTCCGTAACGGCGTGTATGACACCACAACAGGCACCTTCAGGCCGCACCGCCGCGAGCACTGGCTGCGCACCGTCAACAGCGTGGACTACACCGCGCCACGTTCTGGTGAAAATCTCGCAGACCACGCCCCGGCTTTCTGGCGCTGGTTAACGCGGGCCGCCGGGCATAATCACGACAAGCAGGAGCGCATTCTCGCGGCGTTATTTATGGTGCTGGCAAACCGCTATGACTGGCAGATGTTTCTTGAGGTGACCGGCCCCGGCGGAAGCGGTAAAAGCGTTATGGCCTCGATTGCCACTCTGCTGGCCGGAAAAGACAACACCACGTCAGCCACCATCGACACGCTGGAATCCTCCCGCGAGCGCGCCAGCGTGGTGGGCTTCTCTCTAATTATCCTGCCAGACCAGGAGAAATGGAGCGGCGACGGTGCGGGCATCAAGGCGATCACCGGCGGCGATGCGGTAGCAATCGATCCGAAATACCGTGACGCCTATTCAACGCATATCCCGGCGGTGATTCTGGCGGTGAATAACAATCCGATGCGCTTCAGCGACCGCAGTGGCGGCGTGTCGCGCCGCCGGGTAATCCTGACCTTCCCGGAGGTGATACCGGCAAAAGAGCGCGATCCGCAGTTACTGGATAAAATCAGCGCCGAGCTGGCCGTCATTGTGCGTCACCTGATGCAGCGCTTCGCGTCACCTGACGAAGCACGAGTGCTGTTACAGGCGCAGCAATCATCCGGCGAAGCGCTGGAGATAAAGCGACAGGCTGATCCGCTGGTCGATTTTTGTGGCTACCTGATGCCGCTGAGCACGCCGAACGGGCTATTTATTGGCAATGCCAACATTCGCCCGCTGAATCCGAAGCGCTATCTCTATCATGCCTACCTGTCGTTTATGGAATCGCGTGGTCATCAGTATCCGCTCAGCCTGACGGCTTTCGGCCAGGCTGTGCCACAGACGCTGAAAGAGTATGAGCGTGTGCTGCTCAAGCGACGAACAAATAACGGTATACAAACCAACCTGACGTTACATGAGGATAGCGAGACCGATTGGTTGCCAGCGTGTAGCGTCTGATCATCTCATCCACACAAACCGGCTTTGTGCCGGTTTTTATAATTGATGCATTTTCTTATATCAGTTACGAACGAGCAGTAGACTTAACACATTGGTCGCTTTGAAAAAGAAACACTGCTTTGGATTTCACAGATACAAACTGTGTTTATTTTCTACAATCTGAACCTTATCTCACAGAACCAGTTATTTTCAGAGAGACAAGTATATAATGCAGATTGCCAAGAATTTAGGTTTACAAATTTTTTCCCTGCTGCAGTTTCTGACAAGTATTTTTTTAATTCCTCACTACCACCTTTGTCATAAACATCCTTCGCAATATACTCAATGCTTGCTAGCTCTTCAGCAGCATGTGACGCATAAAGAGCAGCTAACTTAAATGCTTTGAAGTGATACTTCATCCGTTCAGCTAGAATTACTGAGCATCCGTTAGGCGGCTCTACATAAAATATAACAGCTATAGGAATAGATTCGCTTATTCTTGCTTTGATCCAAACAAAATTTTCTACATCATCATAATATGGATGCAAAGTTTCTTCCTCAGAGCAAGTGGGAATATCTTCGCTCTTTGTTTTATTACAGTCTTGGCATGCAGGGATGAGATTAAAAGGAGAAACAGCCAATGATGGAAAATGTGCTTTCGGCAAATGATGATCTAATGTTGAAACCACTCTTTGAGAACATAGTGGGCATCTACCATGATCTGGCAATGACATTAACTTATCGTAAAAGATACGCCCAGGCGCTAATTTTTTCGCCATCCTGCCTGTATATACGGCTTTCATTTCGTCAACCGTTACAGATGAAGCCACATTGTCTTTAGGTAAAATTGTATGTAATTGTGCATTAGCTGCTTTCAAATCAAACTCTAAAGATGAATCATTTATTTCTTGAGAACATGACGTTAGTCTAGACTTTAAATCTCCATCACGAATTCTATCAATACAAACTGTAAATACGTCCAATGCACTATCAGTTGGCTTTAGAATTTTTTTCATGGCTGATTGCTCTTAATTGAGAATAAAGCACGCAAAATACCTCTAGCTTCAACACCAAGCTGATCATTAAAATTCTCAACAGCTGAATCATAATCCTCGAATTTATTTACAGCATCATTAAGGAGATTGTGAAATCCTGAGTCAGTGTTTTCCAATCCAAAAACCTCCCTAGTAAGTATCCCCACATTTTCACCAAATGATTCAATTTCTAATCGCTCTACTTTAGAAAGATAGCCACTACGCCACAACTTCCAAGTACAGCTTCGAGGGACTTCTTGGAGAACCACAGGAGAATGGGTAGCTATTATAGATACTGCATTTCTATTAGTTAACAGATCAGAGAGCGACCTTATGAAAGCTGACAATAGTGGTGGGTGAAGATGGGCTTCTGGTTCATCCAAAAAAACTAAGCTTCTTTCTTCCACTGTCTCAACAAGCCTAGTAATAGTTAACAATACAATTTTATGCCCAGAGCTCAAATTTTTAAATATTCTGCCAGCTATTTCTTTGAATTCATCATCTTCTTGCTTATTTAATATTGAAACTACGTTAATGTCAGCAAACACAGGGTCTGACTCCAGTTTATCCACTGCCCTTTTCCAACGTTCAACTTTTCCTCCAGCCCTGCAAGAAAGCATACTTTTTACAAATTCATTTTTTAGTATTACAGGGCTCTTGGGTGCGAGGTTTTTCTCATCGCCTTTTTTTACTCTTTTAAGCCCTACGTATGAAAACTGAATGCCTCTGGATTTATCTTTTTTCTCTGGCAACGGTTCTGTTTCATCAAAAGCACTAAAAGTGACTGACACTACGTTAGAGAAAAGCTCACCAGCTAACTGATCTTTAGATGAAAACTCACCAACTTTTGCTGGTGTTTTATTTTCGTCAATTAATGAATTAATCATATTATTCATTAAATGTGTTTTCCCAACTCCATTCCGCCCAATTAATACGTGAATATTTGTTGGGGGATTACTTTCTGGCACTACTTTGAAGCTTAAAGTGATTCTTTCAGAGTCAGTACCTTTCATTATTGGTGACTCATAAGAAAATGTATATTTTGAAAGCCGAGCACCTCCATTAGCAAGCCTGCGGAACTGTCCTTTGATAGATGTGTGACTAACAGACCTTAGAAGTGAAACACTTGTCACTCGCTCATTAATTGCTTTATCATAGATGTCTTCGCGAAGAGCAATATCATTAAGCGATGACAATATTTCATTTCGGATATCTTCTCCGATTTCATTCAACTCTTCGTAAAAGCTATCATCTTGACCGACAGAGAAAAATTTACCATCTAATTTTTCAAAAACGTCGGGTATATTTGGTCTACTTTGGCCCTTGACCATATTAAATTGGCCTATCTTAGTAGAACCAATAACATTTTTTTCATTTTTTGAGTTTATATACACCAATGTATACATAGTGGAAAATTCAAACCAGTCATCCCAGTTATCAGTAATCAAGTAGGCACAATTAGATTGCTCAATTGGTAACGTACTTCCGGCAGGCAGCACCTTGAATTTCATTTTCAGCCCATTCATAGTTAGTTGGTAATCGCTCCTGAATATTCACACACCCCCACGCTAGATTTATATAAAAACTTAAAATATCAATCATCAAAGCCTAGTGTGAAAACATTCAAGCTATCTAATTAAAATATCAAAATCATTTTGAATAATCGCAAAATATTTAATCCATTATAAAATTTTTTTAAATTTTCACCCAGCATTACTTTTAAAAATAGAGAGCTAGATCATATACAATTCACTGCATCCGATGTTATAAGTTAGCGGATGTGCACATGTGACAGGTGCAAGGACATTACTAATAGCACTCTGTGTTAAGCAATGGGTGAGGGAAACGATTAAGCTGACCTTATCTCTCCTGCATTTTTCGTTTGTCGGCTAAACAACCTTATCCCGATTTGATGTTCGTCAATGAAATTACATCATAAAAAACTTTATTTTGCACTCAAACTAACAGGTTGATTGACGATTTTTAAAAAGGGTGTATCATCTTTCATATCAATCTTTGGGAATAAAGAGGCGGCTCCCGAAAGAAAACCGCCAAGTTGGTAACTTCGACTCGATAATTGGTCTGGTACTCCAACCGCGCTGGCTGTGAGGTCGGCTCCTTTACTTTTTTGGCAGTGGATATTTCAAACGCACTGTTTTTGTCTCTATATCCCTAGAGCCTTTTGTTGAGTCATAAAAATACCAGATATTGAACTTCCTCTCAGTATGCCACGTATCGTTTTGCAAATTCTCCCAGCCAAGATATGAAGCAACCTTATTTGAGATAGTAATTTTTGCCTCAGAAGAAGCTTTCCCCTGATAAGCACACATGACTGCACCAAGAAAAAAATCCGCTATTTGAATGTTCTCAGATGACTTGGAATCCTTAGTAACCACGCTAGAAATAATTCCAGGCCTACCAAATTTCCTTTTAAGTATATTGTTAGCAATCACATGAAACTCTTCGTCAGCTTTCTTGTAACGAGACGCTATTGGATCAACCTCAATCCTAAAGTGACTTTCTCTCTCAGGATGAGCTGATATTACGCTGCTGATTTTCGTGGTTAGCAGCTTCGTGAAGTGTTTTCTTCTAGCAATATCATAATCCCCATTATGATATTTCTTATTCACTATATATTTTTCAATTATGATGCAGTGAAAAGCCAACCATTGCAATTTGAAAAACAAATCGATAAGTTCAATGTAAAATTCGGCATATCGCTTCGAATGGGCTTTTTGCCACTTAATCTCTTCATAGAATCCATGTTTCTCGCGCAATGCTCTAACAATGCGAGCAAAGTCTCCACGTCGCTGATATTTCATCCACAAACTGCCGAAACCGTAAAATCTTTGGCCGTCAATGCCTGATTCATCACATGCAACATGCCAAATTAATTTGCCGGGGTTATCATTATCAATCATTGATAAGCTCGCGTCGGATTTATCCTAGGCTGGTTATTTAACCACAAATCTAAGTCATTGATAAAGATCGTGTTCTACTTTCCGTTAACTAACACTTTGGCATATCAAAGTCTGGCCTCTACAAAGAGCTGACATTGTCAGCATAGAATGTAATAAGACACCCTCCCTGTAGCGACGGAGAACGACTTTTACGAAATTTAATTCAAGGTGATTACCCTTAATGCACAGTAGTGGACATTCCACCGCAAACCATTCACTGCACAACCTTATGAATTTAATGCATAAAAAACCAAAAGTTAACAGTGTGAACACTTTTTTCATAAATCATTTTATTTTGGATTTAGCGCTGAATATTCGATATCCTAGCGCAGCCGGTCCGGGGTATGGGATCCGGTAATTGGTACACGTTTAGGTACATGATCCAAAGTTGAATTGCAAAAAAATAATCAATTTCATAGGATTGCGCACCCTATTCAGATTCCGCCAGCGCAGTAGACCCCAAAGCCTGCACGACTAAATCCTTCAGACTTTTGCACCTGCTGCTTACTAATTCAGGCTGACCATACAGCACTTTCATTTTCTTCCCCGACTTATCCCCGCCCATACAACAACCCCACCCATTCAAGCGATAACTCAGCCAAAATCCTGCATTCGTCCTTTCAAAAGCCACACCTGCTCAACAATACCTGCGGCTGTTTTCCCAGCTAACCTAACCCCCTCAGCACGTTTCATTCACTTACAGTTTTATCCTGGAGCGCAACGTTGCTCAGTGTGCCACTCTTAACTACGCTCATATCACCAAATACGTTAAATGAGGGACTATGATGAAAAAGACCATTATTGCTGTATCTGCTTTCCTGCTGGCTTCTTCCGCGTTTGCGGCTACCACACACGCAACTGACGATACGGTCGCTAACGCTCAGGCTGGCGCTAACACCGCGAAAGAGAAACTGCATCAGGCACAGCATCAGGGCGAAGAGCAGCGTCTTAAAGCGAAGCACGCGGCACAGGGCGAGCGCGACAGCATGACCAGCAAAGTCAGCGAAGGCACCCAGAAAACCTGGAACAAGACCAAAGAAGGGACTGAGAAAGGCTGGGATGCGACCAAAGAAGGCGCACAGAAAGGCTGGAACAAAACCAAAGAAGGTGCCAGCGATCTGAAACAGAAAGTCAGCGAGTAAGCTGCACTGCTGTGATAAAAAGGCCGCCCTGCGGCCTTTTTGTTTTTCCGCTGCCGCATTTTGCATCCGGCGCTGTAACTCCCTACACTACGCCTATTCTCTGCAAGCTTAACGGTTACTTATGTCTGAAACCTTCACACGTCAGCCGCTGCCGCTGCCCGGCGGACACAATAAAGTGCTGCTGCACTCCTGCTGTGCGCCCTGCTCCGGCGAAGTGATGGAAGCGATGCTCGCCTCCGGCATCGACTACACCATTTTCTTCTACAACCCGAATATTCATCCGCTGAAAGAGTATGAGCTGCGTAAAGAGGAGAATATCCGCTTTGCTGAGCAGTTTGGCGTGCCGTTTGTGGATGCTGACTACGACAAAGATAACTGGTTTGAGCGCGCGCGCGGCATGGAGTGGGAGCCGGAACGCGGCGTACGCTGCACCATGTGTTTCGATATGCGCTTTGAACGCACCGCGCTTTACGCGCACGAGCACGGCTTTCCGGTGATCACCAGTTCGCTCGGGATTTCACGCTGGAAAGATATGAAGCAGATCAACGACTGCGGCGTGCGGGCGGCGGCGCACTATCCGGATATGCTCTACTGGGAGTTTAACTGGCGTAAAGGCGGCGGCTCGTCGCGCATGATTGAGATCAGCAAGCGCGAGCGCTTCTATCAGCAGGAGTACTGCGGCTGCATCTATTCACTGCGCGATACCAATCGTCACCGCGTGGCCGGCGGCCGCGAACGCATTGAGATCGGGGTGCAGTATTACGCGCCTGACGACGCGTAAACCGGCCCGAATCATCACCAGGCGAGCGCGTCACCTTTATAATCAAGGTAGTGATGACCACCCTCGCCACGATAGCGCTGCAGCTGGGTAACCATCCCTGCCGCGCTCTCTTCTGCCGTGATATCGGCGTTCTCGCCACCCATATCGGTTTTCACCCAGCCCGGATGCAGCGACAGCAGCGTCGCTCCCTGCGGTCGCATCTCTTTTGCCAGCGCGCGGCTCAGCATATTGAGTGCCGCCTTGCTGGCCGAGTAGAGCGGCATCGCGGCGACGCGGTTTTCATTCAGGCTCGCCAGCTGTGACGTGGTGATCCCTACCACGCTCTGCTTATCACGCAGCAGCGGCAGCAGGCCTTCCGCCAGCCGCACCGGAGCTACCGCGTTAGTGAGAAACAGCTCGCTCAGCTCCGCATCCTCTGCCTGCTGCAGCTGCTGCGCATCCGGGCCAAAGATGCCGGCGTTGATCAGCACCGCATCAAACTGCTCACCCTGTAACTGCTGCAGCAGCGTCGCCCGCGCCGTGGCGTCGGTGATATCCAGCGCCAGCCAGCGCAGCCGCTCGTGCTGGTATGATACCGCCGTGCGGCGGAAGGTGGCGGTCACGTCCCAGCCCGCCTGTAAAAACTGCTGTACCACCGCAAGCCCGATCCCTTTTGAAGCACCGATAATCAACGCGCGTTGTGACTGGCTCATACCTTTCTCCCGGACAGATAGCGAAACGGGCAGCGTATGCTGCCCGCGATGAACTAACGTAACACTAACGTTAGCACGGTAATCACCGTCATCATTAACACCAGGTGGCAGACCACCTTTGTCAGTTCCGGCTTTTTCATCGCTCCTCCTGCAGATCAGAACCACTGACCAAAACGTTTGATGTAGAGGGTCTTCATGCCCTGCGCCACCAGGCAGTAACCGCACAGCGTCGCCACCAGCCACGGAAAGTAGGACCACGGCAGCGGCGTCAGCCCGACGCTGGCCCCCAGCGGTGAGAACGGCAGCAGGACGCCAGCGATCATGACGCAGGCGGTGGTCAGCAGCACCGGCAGCGCGGCGCGGCTCTGAATAAACGGGATTTTGCGGGTGCGCAGCATATGCACCACCAGCGTCTGCGACAGCAGTCCCTCGACAAACCAGCCCGACTGAAACAGCGACTGCATCTCTGGCGTATTCGCGGCAAACACATACCACATCAGCGCAAAAGTGGTGATGTCGAACAGAGAGGAGGTCGGGCCGATCCACAGCATAAACCGTTTAATATTACGCGCGTCCCACCGGCGCGGCTTCTGCAGAAACTCTTTGTCCAGCTTGTCCCACGGCATCGCCAGCTGCGAGATGTCATACATCAGGTTCTGAATCAGCAGGTGGATCGCCAGCATCGGCAGAAACGGAATAAACGCGCTGGCGACCAGCACCGAGAACACGTTGCCAAAGTTAGAGCTGGCGGTCATGTTGAGGTACTTGATGATATTGCCGAAGGTCTCGCGCCCTTTGATGATCCCCTCCTCCAGCACCAGCAGATCTTTCTCCAGCAGAATGATATCGGAGGACTCTCTGGCGATATCCGCCGCGCTGTCTACGGAGATCCCGACATCGGCCGCGCGCAGCGCCGGGGCGTCATTGATGCCGTCGCCCAGGAAACCGACGGTATGCCCCTGCTGCTGCAGCGTCGTCACAATGCGCGCTTTCTGCAGCGGCGTGAGTCTGGCAAACACCGCGCTCTGCTGCACAGCCTGCGCCAGCTGCTCGTCGCTCATCCGCGCCAGCTGCTCACCGGTTACGATGGCGCCGCTGTCGATACCCACCTCTGCACAGATGCGCGCGGTCACCACCGGGTTATCTCCGGTCAGGACTTTTACCGCGACGCCGTTATCGCGCAGCGCGCTGACCGCCGGTGCGGCGCTGGCTTTGGGCGGATCCAGAAACGTGAGCAGCCCTTCTATAATGAGGTTCTGCTCATCCGCAACGTTCAGCGCCTGCTGCAGACCCGGCTCGTTAAGTACGCGGCTTGCCACCAGCAGCACGCGAAAACCCTGCTGATTATACCCGTGCGCCAGCGCCAGCAGCTCCGCGCGCCGGGCCTCATCCAGCGGCTGAATCAGCCTGCCTTCACGCTCTGCCACCGCGATGCTGAGCATCTCTTCAACGGCACCTTTGCAGATCAGCAGCTGCTGGTTAAGCCGGCGGTTATGTACCACAACCGACACGCGCCGCCGGACAAAATCAAACGGCAGCTCATCGATTTTGCTCCACGCGTCGCTGACCGCACTGCCCAGACGCGCGCCGCCGTAGTGCAGAATGGCGCGATCGATCGGATTCGCGGTGCTGCTCTGGTAAAGGCTGTTGAGCCAGCTCAGCATCAGCACGCGGCTGTTCTCCACCCCGGCGCAGTCGACGTGCTGTGCCAGCGTAATGTTGTCCTGCGTCAGGGTGCCGGTTTTGTCGGTACACAGCACATCCATCGCGCCCAGGTTCTGAATCGCGTTCAGGCGTTTCACAATCACCTTGCGCCGCGACATGGCGATAGCCCCTTTTGCCAGATTAGAGCTGACGATCATCGGCAGCATCTCTGGCGTCAGACCCACCGCGACCGCCAGCGCAAACAGAGAGGCTTCCAGCCAGTCGCCTTTGGTGAAGCCGTTAAGCAGCAATACCACCGGCACCATCACCAGCATAAAGCGGATCAGCAGCCAGCTGACGCTGTTTACCCCGCGATCGAACGCCGTCTGGCTGCGGTTACCGGTCAGCGATGTTGCCAGCGTGCCGAAATAGGTATCGCATCCGGTGGCGACGACCACCCCTTTTGCGCTGCCGCTGGCTACGCTGGTCCCCATCAGGCAGATGCTGCCGATCTCCAGCAGCGATCTCCCCGCTTCACGCGCGCCGGCCGCTTTACCGGTGACATGATCGGTGATGTCATATTTCTCCACCGGCAGCGACTCACCGGTCAGGATCGCCTGACTGATAAACAGATCGCGCGATTCCAGCAGGCGAATATCGGCCGGCACCAGATCGCCTGCGGAAAGACAAACGATATCGCCCGGCACCAGTGAGCCGGTATCTACTCCCCTGCGCACCGGCGACGCCTGCAGCGAGGAGCGTCGTACCACCGTTGCGGTGGTGCGCACCATCGATCTCAGCGCCTGCGCCGCTTTATTGGTACGAAACTCCTGCCAGAAGCGCAGCAGTCCGCTCAGCGTGACCATGGTGAGGATGATTGCGATACCCGTCAGATCGCTCTCTTCGCCCCGCTGCCGCGGTATCCAGTAGTCAGTGAAAAAACAGACGACGGCCAGCGCCATCAGCACATAGATAAACGGATTGCTGAACGCCTGCAGCAGCTGCAGCAGCACCGGCGGTGCTTTAGCGTGCAGCGCTTCGTTAGGGCCATAGTAGTGCAGGCGCGCAGCGGCTTCTTCTTCGGTCAGGCCGGAAGCCTGACTGCACAGCCGTACCAGCGTTTCATCCGCGGTAAAGCCCGCTTCCTGTTCAATCCGGTAAAGCGGCGACTGCAGATCCTTTTTCCGGTTATTCCGCTGCAGATTATATTTCATATTGTTCATGTGACACCCCGATGGTGTTATTCAGGCAGGCGCTATCCTGCGCCAGACGCATAATAAGCAGAGAGAGCCTGCTAATTAATCAGCACGCTGAACCCGCAATTATCGGGCAAAAAGATGGCGCGCTTTTAATTAATAAAAAGCGTGACGATCCCGCACCAGATAAAAGTGAGCCAGTGAATTTGTGTGGCGTAATACCTGACTGAAAATGCGCAGTCAGGTTTAACGCGCAGCAGACAGGTGCACGCTGAGAATCAGCGTGCGCATCGGGGCGGTGGAAATAGCGCGTTGTAGATCAGAGACATAATAACTCCCGCGAACCTGTGTTGGTTATCCGCATTGAGTGTCCGGGAGCATTCTGCAGAAAACAGAATGTGCCGCCCGCCAGAGTGGCAAGCAGCAGGAAAAGGATCCGTGCTTCAGCTTGCCCTGTATCGCCATCGATAAAGTTGACTGTTCAACGAGATCCTCCAGATAGTTAATTGCCGTTATTATATTTACGCGGTTAATGAAGTAAAGATGAATATAGCGCATGAGCGTTTTATCTAAATTTTGTTGCCGTTTGGTTGAGCAAGCTATTAACGATCTGCGACAGCCGTCCCATTCATCGGGAGAAAAGCCGGGGCTGAAACATTTCTGAAAAAGCGTATCTGATGCGTACTATGCTGGTTATTAGCGGCCATAACCCTTATAACAGAACCGCCGGGCTTAGAACCTAAAAGCATATGCATAGCCATAAATAGACTATTCTTCACTGGTACGCTCTCGTAAACTCGCGTTACTTTTTTAAGGCAAGGAAACAACATGAAAAAAATTATTCCCTCACTGCTGGCGCTGTCGCTGGTGGCCGCCTTCTCTGCGCACGCTGTCACACCCAAAGATACACTGGTGATTGCACAGTCTACCGATGATGCTGACAGCTTCGATCCGGCGCAGGGTTTTGAACTCACCACGGTACAGTCATTCACGAATATCTATCAGCGCCTGGTTCAGTCCGATCCGCAAAACCCGACCGACCTGAAACCGACGCTGGCGACCTCATGGCAGCCGGGCAGCGATAACCGCAGCCTGACGTTTGAGCTGCGTAAAGATGCGACCTTTGCCAGCGGCAACCCGCTGCGCCCGGAAGATGTGATCTTCTCGCTGGGTCGCGTGGTTAAACTCAATCTTGATCCCTCTTTTATCCTGACGCAGCTCGGCTGGAATAAAGATAACGTTGATAGCTTCCTGAAAAAGGTGGATGACCAGCACGTACAGATCAGCTGGAACGCTAACGTCAGCCCGGCCTATGTGCTGAGCCTGCTCTCGGCACCGGTCTCTTCTATCATTGATGAAAAAACGGCGCAGGCTAATGCGAAAAACGGTGATTTCGGTCATGCGTGGCTGGGCACTCACTCTGCCGGCAGTGGCCCGTATCAGATCCGCAAAGTCGTGCTGCATGAAGCGGTTCTGCTGACGGCAAACCCCTCTTCTCCCGCCGGTGCGCCAAAGCTGAAGAACATTCTGATCAAAAACGTACCGGAGCCTGCGGCGCGCCGCCTGCTGCTGGAACAGGGTGATGTGGATATCGCACGTAACCTGGGCGCTGACCAGATTGCCGCGCTGAAAGGCAAGGCGGGCGTCAAAACTGATGCGATCCCGATGGCGTCGCTCTATTACATTCAGTTTAACGTCGGCAAAGATCCGGTGCTGAAAAATCCGGCGCTGTGGGAAGCGGCACGCTATCTGTTCGATTATAAAGGCATTGCCGATAACCTGCTGAAAGGGCAGTTTGAAGTGCATCAGACCTTCCTGCCAAAAGGCTTCCTGGGCGCGCTGAATGAAACGCCATACAGCTACGATCCGGAAAAAGCCAAAGCGATTCTGAAGAAAGCGGGCCTGACCAATGTGAGCTTTACGCTCTCCACCAGCAACCAGCCGCCTTATCTTGATATCGCTCAGGCGCTGCAGGGCAGCTTTGCGAAGGGCGGCGTAAAAGTTGAGGTGCAGCCGGGCCTCAGCTCTGAAGTCTCAACGCGCGTTAAAGCGCATCAGTTTGAAGCGACGCTGAACGCCTGGGGTGCCGATTATTTCGATCCTAACACCAACGCCGCCTCATTTGCCTATAACCCGGAAGATGGCAGCAAAACCATCGCCTACCGCTCTGACTGGCACATTCCGGAGCTGAGCAAACAGACGCTGGCCGCGACAGCGGAAGCGGACAGCAACAAACGCGCAGAACTCTATCAGGCGATGCAGCGCGAAGTGCTGAAAAACTCCCCGTACGTGATTGGCCTGCAGGCGCGTAACCTGGTGGCGCTGCGCGACAATCTGAAAGGCTATGTGCAGGGTATCAACCCCGATATGGTCTATTACGCGCAGGTCTCTAAATAATGTCCGTATCTGCTTCACAGACCGGGTTCGCCCGGTCACTCTGGCAGCGCGGCAGCCGCCTTGTCACCAGCCTGCTCTCGCTGCTGGTGACGCTGCTCGGGCTGCTGGCGTTTACCTTTATGCTGTCGCACCTCTCACCGGTCGATCCGGTGCAGCAGATTGCCGGCGATCACGCCAGCGAAGCGACCTACGCGCAGGTGCGGCACGATCTCGGACTTGACCAGCCGGTGCTGGTGCAGTTCTGGCGCTATATCAGCCATCTGGCGCGCGGCGATCTGGGTCTCTCTCATCTGACGAATCAGCCGGTGAGCGCCGATCTGCTGCGTACCTTCCCGGCCACGATTGAGCTGGCCACCTGCGCGATGATCTTTGCCGCCGTGTTTGGCGTGGCGCTGGCGCTGCTGGCGGCGTGGAAGCCGGGCAGTGTTATCGACAACGTGGCGCGTTTTATTTCGCTGCTGGGCTATTCGGTGCCGGTGTTCTGGCTCGGGCTGCTGGGCCTGCTGCTGTTCTACGCGGTGCTGCACTGGTCAGCCGGACCGGGCCAGCTGGATGATATCTGGGTCTATACGCTGGAACCCAAAACCGGCTTTGTGCTGATCGACAGCTGGCTCTCCGGCGATCCGGAGATGTTCCGTAATGCGATTGCGCACCTCTGGCTGCCGGTCGTGATCCTCGGTCTGCTGGCGATGGCGGGCATTACCCGCCTGCTGCGTGCCGCACTGCTCGAAGAGAGCAGCAAAGAGTATGTGGTTCTGGCACGCGCAAAAGGCGCAGGCCACACGCGCATTCTGCTGCGTCATATCCTGCCCAACGTCACCGGTACGCTGATCACCGTAATTGCGCTCTCCTATGCCACGCTGCTGGAAGGTTCGGTGCTGACAGAGACCGTATTCGCGTGGCCGGGCGTGGGCCGCTATATGACCAACGCCCTGTTCTCAGCGGATGTGCCGGCTATCCTTGGCGCCACGCTGCTGATTGGCGGCTGCTTTATTCTGCTTAACGCCGTGGCTGACGCCCTGACCTGGTTAACCGATCCGAGAACCCGATGACTCAACAACTTCACGAACTGGAAAGCGTGCGTCCGCGTCGTCGTCGGGCGCGCGTGACCTCCCTCTCCATCGGCCTGACGCTGGTGGTGATTCTGATTGCGATGGCGCTGCTGGCCCCCTGGCTGGCCCCGTTCGATCCGAATGTGCAGACCATTAACCAGCGCCTGCTGCCGCCCTCCGCGCTGCACTGGTTTGGCACCGACGGCTTTGGCCGCGATCTGCTGTCGCGCGTGATTTACGGCGCGCGCCCGACGCTGCTGCTGGTGTCGCTGATCCTGGTGCTGACGATCCCGGTGGGATTACTGATTGGTATTACCGCCGGTTACGTCGGCGGCTGGACCGAGCGCGTGCTGATGCGCATTACCGATATTTTCCTGTCGCTACCGAACCTGGTGATTGCGCTGGCGCTGGTCGCCATGCTCGGTCCGGGCCTGATGAACGGCGCACTGGCGCTGGCGCTGACCAGCTGGCCGCCGTTTGCCCGCCAGGCGCGTGCAGAGACGCTGGCGCTGCGCCGCAGCGACTATCTTGCCGCCGCGCGCATGCAGGGTATCACCGGCCTGCGGCTGATGTTCGGCCATATTCTGCCGCTCTGCCTGCCGACTGCCGTCGTGCGTGCTGCACTCAGCCTCGGCGGTATTATTCTCTCCGCTGCCGGTCTCGGCTTCCTCGGTATGGGCGTACAGCCCCCTACTGCCGAATGGGGCTCGATGGTTGCCGAAGGGAGTAAAGTGATTTTTGATCAGTGGTGGGTGGCGGCTGCGCCCGGCGCTGCGATTCTGTTCGCCAGCCTGGCGTTTAACCTGACAGGCGACGGCCTGCGCGATCGACTGGATACCCGCCATGCCAAATGAGTTATTGATTGATGCCCGCGGGCTGAGCATCCGCAGCGGCGACGCACTGCTGGTGGATAACATCAGCTTTCAGATTGGCCGCGAACGCGTGGCGCTGGTCGGTGAGTCCGGCTCCGGCAAATCGCTCACCGCACGCTCGCTGATGGGCCTGCTCTCCCCCTCCCTGCAGCTGCAGGCTGAACGTCTGCAGATTGCCGGTGCTGATGCTCAGCGTCTGCAGGAGCGTGACTGGATCACGCTGCGCGGCGGTAAAGTGGCGATGGTGATGCAGGACCCGAAATATGCGCTTAACCCGACGCGCACCATCGGCTGGCAGGTGGAAGAGCCGCTGATTCTGCATCGCAAGCTGAGCCGCGCTGAGCGACGCGAGAAAGTGTGTGAGATGCTGGCCGCCGTTGGCCTGCCTGAACCGCGTCAGCTGATGAAGCGCTACCCGCACCAGCTCTCCGGCGGTATGGGTCAGCGCGTGATGCTGGCGATTGCGCTGATCACCGATCCGGAGCTGCTGATTGCCGATGAGCCAACCTCCGCGCTCGATCACGCCATGCGCGACCAGGTGCTGGCGCTGATCCGCCAGCTGGTGGAGCAGCGTAATATGGGGCTGCTGCTGATCAGCCACGATCTGCAGCAGGTTTCAGAGCACTGCGAACGGGTGATGGTGATGTATAAGGGCCGGCTGCTTGATACGCTGCCGGCCGCACAGCTCTCTCATGCTACCCACCCTTATACCCGCACGCTGTGGGCTTGTCGTCCCGGTAAGGCGACGCACGGCGAACGTCTGCCGGTGCTGGATCGCGCCGCGCTGGAGAGAGAGAATGATTGAGTTATCAAACCTGAGCGTCGCCCATAAGCACGGCTATGAGCTGCGTACCGTGGTGCACGACGTCTCCCTGCAGGTCGCTGCCGGTGAATGTTTTGGTCTGGTTGGTCCCTCAGGCTGCGGCAAATCGTCGCTGCTATGGGTGCTGGCGGGTCTGAATCCCCACTGGCAGGGCGAGATGACGCTGGCGCAGACGGCAGTCCAGCCCGGTAAAGCCTTTACCGGCCAGCTGCGGCGCGATGTGCAGATGGTGTTTCAGGATCCGTATGCCTCGCTGCATCCGCGCCATCGCCTGCGCCGCACGCTGGCGGAGCCGCTGAAGT
Source organism: Pantoea sp. SYBGC1 (assembly GCF_057197005.1). Classification (NCBI taxonomy): domain Bacteria; kingdom Pseudomonadati; phylum Pseudomonadota; class Gammaproteobacteria; order Enterobacterales; family Erwiniaceae; genus Pantoea; species Pantoea sp. SYBGC1. Next base: position 23,147 of record NZ_JBXUNM010000008.1, on the reverse strand, counting down.
TGTTAAAGCGCGATAATATCGATGACCGCATCGACGCAGGCTTTCGTCACGTGGGTCTCGATCCGGCGCTGGCGAACCGCTATCCACATCAGCTCTCAGGCGGACAGCGCCAGCGCGTGGCGATTGTGCGCGCGCTGCTGCTGGAACCTAAAATCCTGCTGCTGGATGAACCGACATCGGCGCTGGATATGTCAGTCCAGGCGGAGATCCTCAACCTGCTGAACGATCTCAAACAGAACGACGGGCTGACCATGGTGCTGGTCAGCCACGATCCGGATGTTATCGATCATATGTGCGACCGCGCGGCGCATATGGCGCAGGGACGGATCGTGGGATAACGGCGCACAGGTTCCGGGTCGCATATGCCTGCACCACATCTGCAGGGTGCGCATTGATGCGCACCTCCTATTCAGGCGCACTCCACTAAAAATTCAGGAACTGTTATGACGGTGAAACTACGCCCTCTGGAACGGGAAGATCTGCATTTTGTTCATCAGCTGGATAATAATGCCAGCGTGATGCGCTACTGGTTTGAAGAGCCTTATGAGGCATTTGTTGAGCTCTCCGACCTCTATGACAAGCATATTCACGATCAGACCGAACGGCGCTTTGTGGTCGAGTATGAAGAGGAAAAAGCGGGACTGGTCGAGCTGGTGGAGATTAACCATGTGCACCGCCGCGCGGAGTTTCAGATCATCATCGCACCGGGGCATCAGGGGAAAGGTTTAGCCAGCAAGGCGGCCCGGCTGGCCATGGATTACGGTTTTTCCGTGCTGAATCTCTACAAGCTCTATCTGATTGTTGATCAGGAGAATGAGAAAGCGATTCATATCTACAGTAAGCTGGGCTTTGAAGTCGAAGGCGTGCTGAAGCATGAATTTTTTATCAACGGTGAATACCGCAACACCATCCGCATGTGTATTTTTCAGCAGCAGTACCTGGCGCAGCACAAATCCGGCAACGCCATGGTCAAGCCCACCGCCCAGTAAGCAGCGAATTTTACAGGTTTGCCAGGGGCGCATCGATTTGCCAGGGGCGCATGAATGCGCCCCCTACGGCGCCTGAACCTTTCGCAGGGGCGCCATTAATGGCGCCCTGGCCGACGTTGCCGGGAATCTGCCAGGGGCGCATCGATTTGCCAGGGGCGCATGAATGCGCCCCCTACGGCGCCTGAACCTTTCGTAGGGGCGCCATTAATGGCGCCCTGGCCGACGCTGCCGGGAATCTGCCAGGGGCGCATTGATTTGTCAGGGGCGCATGAATGCGCCCCCTACGGTAATCCTGAGGCACCTGAACATTCTGCCAGGGGCGCATGAATGCGCCCCCTACGGCACCTGAAACCTTCGTAGGGGCGCCATTAATGGCGCCCTGGCCAACGTTGCCGGGAATCTGCCAAGGGCGCATCGATTTGCCAGGGGCGCATGAATGCGCCCCCTACGGCACCTGAATCCCTCGTAGGGGCGCCATTAATGGCGCCCTGGCCGACGTTGCCGGAAATTTGCCAGGGGCGCATGAATGCGCCCCCTACGGCGCCTGAACCTTTCGTAGGGGCGCCATTAATGGCGCCCTGGCCGACGTTACCGGAAATTTGCCAGGGGCGCATGAATGCGCCCCCTACGAACCCGCGGGAGTTAGCGGCCGCGCGCGCCCGTTACGTTCAGCACCGGCTGCGGATGATCCGGCTTCAGGGTATACATCCCGCCATAGAACGGATCGACTAACAGCCAGCCCGGGAAGCCGAGCAGCGGAATATTTCCCAACACGTACCAGAGATTGGCACTCGCCTCAATGGGCAGCGTCAGCGGGACATAGCCCGGGCTTTCCAGCATGACCTGATAATGTTTTTTGCCGAAGTAACTGCCGTTTGATTTTGCCAGGTCCACGGTCTGAGGCGTGTAGCCCTGCGCCACCGCGCGCCCGGTCTCATCCTGTACCGTAAAGCGGGCGCCTTGCGGAATGGAGTCGATTTTTACCGGCTGCGTGTCTGTACCGACAATAGTGGCACAGCCGCTTAGCAGCAGCGCGCAGGCGGGAAGAGTGTGTCGCAGGTTCATAGCAGATCCGCATCAGAGTCAGAGAGCACAGTGTAAACCGTGCTCTCTGGCTTTTCACTGACGACAATCGCGCTATCAGTGTGCTTTTTTTGTGCTTATTCAGCGTTGACAACAGGCAGCAATTGCCCGGATATCCTCAGGCGACGTCCGGCAGCAGCCGCCAATCAGCTGCGCACCCGCCTGCTGCCATTCGTTAAACTTCTCCTGCAGCGTGCAGCCTGAGGGTGCTGAATGCCAGCTTTTACTCTCTGCGTCATACTGCTCGCCGGAGTTAGGGTAGACCAGCAGCGGCTTCTGCGTCAGCGCCTGTAGCGTCCGCAGCGCCGGCGTGACGCTCTCCAGCGCGATACAGTTGATCCCCACCGCCACCACCTGCGGTGCCGCGTTAATCACCTTCATCACGCTCTCAAGCGGCGTGCCGTCGCTGATATGCTCTGCATCACGCAGCGTAAACGAAAACCACGCGCTGCTTTGCGGAAATTCAGCCAGCAGCGCGATCAGCGCCTGCGCTTCACCAAACGACGGCAGCGTTTCACACGCCAGCAGATCGACACCCGCCTCCAGCAGCGCCGCCACGCGCGGCCGGTGGAAATCTTTCATCTCTTCCGGCGGCAGCGCGTAATCGCCGCGATATTCGGCCCCGTTTGCCAGATAGGCGCCCCACGGCCCCACCGAACCGGCGACCAGCAGCGGCGCCGTGGTGCCGGAAGCGGCGCGATAGTCATCGCGTGCACGCTGCGCCAGCGTCACGCTCAGGCGAATCAGCTCGCCCGCTTTGCCGCTCTCCAGGCCGCGCGCGGCAAAACCGCGCGGCGTTGCCTGATAGCTGGCGGTGATCGCCACCTGCGCGCCGGCAGCAAAGTAGTCGCGGTGCACGGCATAAATCAGTTCCGGCTGCTCCATCAGCACCTTTGCTGACCAGAGGGAATCTGCCAGATCGCAGCCGCGCGCCTCCAGCTCGGTGGCCAGTGCGCCATCAAGGATCAGCGGACGGGTCTGGGTGAGTGCTTCAGCAATCGGGTTACGCGGCATGGTTGCTCTCCTGCGTCTTAAGGGGTTTACGTCGCCGGGTAACATAGTAAGCAGCATAACAGAGCAGTACAAACGGAATACCGCACCAGAGCGCAATGCGCTGCGACGGATCGAAGGCCAGCCCCACGCACGCCAGCAGGCAGAGCACAAACCCCAGCACCGGCACCACCGGATAGAATGGCGCGCGCCAGGCGAGTTGTCTGATATCCTTGCCGGCACGCACATAGCGCCGGCGGAAAACGTAGTGCGAGGCGCAGATACTGAGCCAGACGGCCACCACGGCAAAACCGGAGATCGCCGACAGCGCCACAAATACTGTATCCGGCGCGATCACGCTGGAGAAGAGCGCCAGCAGGCCACCCAGCATGCTGATGGTGATCGCCAGCACCGGAATACCGCGCCGGTTCACGCGCGCAAAACAGCGCGGCAGCGTATTTTCATTCGCCAGCGACCAGAGCATGCGTCCGGAGGCATAGAGGCCGGAGTTAGCGGCGGAGAGGATCGCCGTGAGAATCACAAAATTGAAGATGTCAGCTGACCAGGGAATACCGATTTTTTCAAACACCAGAACAAACGGGCTCTTGACGATGCCTGCCTGATCCATCGGAATAAGTGCCGCCAGCACAAATACCGTGCCGACAAAAAAGATAATCAGGCGCGCGACGGTAGTACGGATAGCCAGCGGCAGCGCTTTCTGCGGATCCTCGGTCTCCCCTGCTGCAATCCCAATCAGTTCAGTACCGGAAAACGCAAAGTTTACCGCCACCATGGTCATCAGAATCGGCAGCGTGCCGTGCGGCAGCCAGCCTGACGCCGTCAGGTTATGCAGGCCAGGCGCGGCAGAGCCATCTTTCAGCGGGATAAAGCCAAACATCGCGGCGCCACCCAGCACAATAAAGGCGATGATGGTGACCACTTTAATGATTGAGAACCAGAACTCACCTTCGGCAAAAAAGCGCGTCGAGATGATATTCAGCAGATAGATAGCCAGACAGAACACCAGGCACCAGAGCCAGACCGGCACCGCCGGGAACCAGTACTGCATACAGAAACCGGCCGCGGTCAGGCTCGATCCCAGCGCCACGGTCCAGGTGAGCCAGTAGAGCCAGGCGACGGTATAGCCCGTGGCCGGGCTCAGATAGCGTGCGGCATAGACGTGAAACGCGCCGGTTTCCGGCATCGCTACCGCCAGCTCGCCCAGGCAGGCCATGACCAGCCAGACCACCAGCGCGCCAATCAGATAGGCCAGCAGCGTGCCCGCTGCACCGGTGGTTGAGATGATATAGCCGGTATTGAAAAACAGGCCGGTGCCAATGACGCCACCCAGCGACAGCATCACCAGGTGCCGCACTTTCATCGTGCGTTTGAAACTTTCCTGCGGAGGGGTATTCGCGCTTTGCATACTGATAATCCATATGGACGTCTAAACTTCTATATGGATACAGAGTTATACGCATCCGCGCTGCGTTTTGCAACGTGGCAGAAACCGGGGATGGTACAGGCCGGGAGAGCCCCGCGTTAACGGGGCGGGAAATCAGGCGCCAAACACGCCCTGCAGATAGCGCTCCAGCGCAACGCGGGAACTGAAACCGTGGGGAATACCGTAGTGTTCCTGTGAATCACCCATCAGGTAGAGAGGGAATTGCGTGTAGTGATCGCAGGTTTTCATCTCTGAGGCGGGCTCAGCAAAGTGCTGGCTTTTCTCTTTCAGCGTAGGATGGATCACCAGCGCCGTGCGTCCCAGACGCGCCTCACGGTTAACATAGACGTAGTTTTCACCACGGCGGTAACCATAGGTTTTTGGCGTCAGAACATCCATTTCGAATCCTGCTTTCTCCAGTACGCGCGCAACCTCATCCGGACGTAAATACATGCTTGCTCCTCTCTTCTCACAGCCCCGCAACCTTACAACAGACCTATGGTACAGACATTCGGATTTTCCCTAAAGCCTGGCATAGCGCTGCGTTTAATCACGTATCGTCTACACTTAGTATTACGTTTTAAATCAAAGGGAGCGAAAAATGTTTAATCGAACCACTAAAAACGATGACATTGATATCAATCAGGATGTAAACGATCTGGCTGATTCGCTGGAAGCGTTGCTCAAGTCTTATGGCAGCGATGCTAAAGATGAAGTCGACAGCGCGCGCGACAAGGCGCAAAAATTGCTGAAGCAGACCCGTGCGAAAATGAACGGCAATAGTTCAGTTTCCCAGGCGGCGCGCGATGCCGGCTATCAGGTTGACGCCTACGTACGCGATAAGCCGTGGCATGGCGTAGGAGTGGGTGCCGCCGTGGGTCTGGTTCTGGGTGCACTGCTGGTGTCCCGCCGCTAACCGGCACATGATTCTGAAAAAGCCCTGCTGATGCAGGGCTTTTTTTTGCTTTTCAGCGACCAGAAAAATTTTTTCTATTGCAAAAAGCGCAGCCTGCCTGGGTTGTTGTACCGCCAGAGCAATACCCCCTTCGGTTATCGGGTTGACCGCAGCAAGCACCACATCTAGTATTTAGTTATACAAAAGGCACTACATATTGATTTATGACCGGTTGCGACTGGCAACAGCCGCTATCTTCCTGTCACTAAAAGGAAATGCGAATCATGAGCATTATTATTTACACTAAGAGTAACTGTGTCCAGTGTGATACCACTAAAAATGCCCTGGACCGCTGCGGCATGACGTATCAGCTCATCAACCTTGATACCGCGCCTGAAGCGCTCGGAGAACTCAGAGCGCTGGGATACCGCCAGGTGCCGGTTGTCATGACGCCGGATGACAGCTGGAGCGGTTTCCGTCCAGATAAAATTGCTGCGCTGCGGCACTCCGCTGCGGTAAGTGAATAGCGCCATGTATCCGCTGGTCTATTTTTCCAGCCGGTCAGAAAACACACACAGGTTTATTACCCGCCTGGCGCTGCCGGCGCACCGCATCCCTGCAGAAGCTAACCAGCGGCTGCAGGTTGACCACCCCTATATTCTGGTGGTGCCGAGCTATGGCGGCGGCGGTGTGCAGGGGGCCGTCCCGCGCCAGGTGATTCAGTTTCTTAACGACAGCGCAAATCGTCGCGGCATCCGTGGCGTCATTGCCGCCGGCAACCGCAATTTCGGCAGCGGTTTCTGCCTGGCAGGCGACATCATTGCGCGTAAATGTCAGGTGCCCTGCCTTTATCGCTTTGAAATGATGGGCACGCCGGAAGACATTGCGCAGGTTAAAGCAGGAGTAACCCAATTTTGGCAACAGCAGACACCCTGAACAGCACGCAGCTCGATTACCACGCGCTGAACGCGATGCTGAATCTGTATGACACAGCGGGTCATATTCAGTTTGAAAAAGATCGCGAAGCGGCGCGGCAGTTTTTCCTGCAGCACGTTCAGCCCAATACGCTGACCTTCAGCTCCGCCGCTGAGCGGCTGCGCTATCTGGTTGAGGAAGGCTACTACGAAGCCAGCGTCCTGAATCAGTATGACTTTCGCTTTCTCTGCGCACTGCATGATGAAGCGGATGCGCAGGATCACCGCTTTCACACCTTCCTCGGTGCCTGGAAGTTTTACACCAGCTATACGCTGAAAACCTTTGATGGCAAACGCTACCTGGAGACCTTCACCCAGCGCGCCTGTATGGTGGCGCTGACGCTGGCGCGCGGCGATGAGCAGCAGGCGCGGGCGCTGCTGGCAGAGATCCTGAGCGGCCGTTTCCAGCCCGCCACGCCCACGTTTCTGAACTGCGGCAAGCAGCAGCGTGGTGAGCTGGTCTCCTGCTTCCTGCTGCGTATTGAAGATAATATGGAGTCGATTGGCCGCGCGGTGAACTCTGCCCTGCAGCTCTCTAAACGCGGCGGCGGCGTGGCGTTTCTGCTTTCTAACCTGCGCGAAGCGGGGGCGCCGATCAAGCGTATCGAAAACAAGTCATCCGGCGTGATCCCGGTCATGAAGATGCTGGAGGATGCGTTCTCTTACGCTAATCAGCTGGGCGCGCGTCAGGGTGCCGGTGCGGTCTGGCTGAACGCCCATCATCCCGATATTTTGCGCTTCCTCGATACCAAACGTGAAAACGCGGATGAAAAAATCCGCATCAAAACGCTCTCGCTGGGCGTAACGATCCCGGATATCACCTTTCAGCTGGCAAAAGAGAACCGGGATATGGCGCTGTTTTCGCCGTATGACGTTGAGCGCATCTATGGCAAAGCGTTCGGCGATATCAGCATCAGCGAGCACTATGACGCGATGCTGGCGGACGATCGTATCCGCAAAACCTATATCAACCCGCGCGACTTTTTCCAGACGCTGGCAGAGATCCAGTTTGAGTCGGGCTACCCCTATATCATGTATGAGGACAGCGTTAACCGCAGCAATCCGATTGCCGGGCGCATTAATATGAGCAACCTCTGCTCAGAAATTTTGCAGGTGAACAGCGCCAGCGAACTGAATGAGGATCTCAGCTACCGGCGCACGGGCAAAGATATCTCCTGTAATCTCGGCTCGCTGAATATCGCACACGCGATGGATTCCCGTGACCTCCCCCGCACCGTGGCGGTGGCGGTGCGGGCGCTCACTGCCGTGTCAGAGATGAGTGAGATCGCTTCGGTGCCGTCCGTCGCCGAAGGCAATCGCCGTTCACACGCCATTGGCCTCGGGCAGATGAATCTGCACGGCTATCTGGCGCGGGAAGGTATCGCCTACGGTTCAGAAGAGGCGCTTGATTTCACCAACCTCTACTTTTACTGCGTCACGTTTCACGCACTGCGTACCTCAAACCAGCTGGCCCGGGAGCGTCAGCGCAGCTTTGACGGGTTTGAGCAGTCGCACTACGCCAGCGGAGCGTACTTCGACAAATATATTACGCGCAGCTGGCAGCCGCGCACCGCGCGCATTGCGCAGCTATTTGACGATGCCGGTCTTGTTCTGCCGACGCAGGCTGACTGGCAGGCGCTGCGGTCGGCGGTGATGCAGCACGGGCTGTTTAACCAGAATCTGCAGGCGATCCCGCCAACCGGTTCTATCTCCTACATCAACCACGCCACCTCAAGTATTCATCCGATTGTGTCGCGCATTGAGATCCGTAAAGAGGGTAAAACCGGACGCGTCTATTATCCGGCGCCGTTTATGACCAATGAAAACCAGGCGTTTTATCAGGATGCCTACCAGATTGGTCCGGAAGCGATTATCGATACCTATGCTGAAGCGACCCGGCATGTCGATCAGGGATTGTCGCTGACGCTGTTTTTCCGCGACGACGTCACCACGCGCGATATCAACAAGGCGCAGATTTACGCCTGGAAAAAGGGCATTAAAACGCTCTATTACATTCGTCTGCGTCAGATGGCGCTACAAGGCACGGAGGTTGAGGGCTGCGTCTCCTGCGCCCTGTAAAATTATGATGAAACTTAATGCTATTCAGGCGATTAACTGGAATCGCCTGCAGGATGATAAAGATCTTGAGGTCTGGAACCGTCTGACCAGTAATTTCTGGCTGCCGGAAAAAGTGCCGCTCTCCAACGATCTGCCTGCGTGGCAGGCGCTGGAACCGGCGCAGCAGCAGCTGACCATCCGCGTATTTACCGGCCTGACGCTGCTCGATACGATTCAGAATGTCGTGGGCGCACCGGGCCTGATGCCGGACGCCGCCACGCCGCACGAAGAAGCGGTGCTGTCAAATATCAGCTTTATGGAGGCGGTACACGCCCGCTCCTACAGCTCGGTTTTCTCCACGCTATGCAACACGGCGGACGTTGACGCTGCCTACCGCTGGAGCGAAGAGAACGCCGCGCTGCAGAAAAAAGCGCAGATCATTCTGGCGCACTATCAGGCGGACGATCCGCTGAAGAAAAAGATCGCCAGCGTTTTCCTGGAGTCGTTTCTGTTTTACTCCGGCTTCTGGCTGCCGATGTACTGGTCCAGCCGGGGCAAGCTGACTAACACCGCCGATCTGATCCGCCTGATCATTCGCGATGAAGCGGTTCATGGTTACTATATTGGCTATAAATATCAGCAGGCGCTGCAGCACGCCGATGCCGCACGGCGTGAAGCGCTGCAGCAGTTCGCTATCGATCTGCTGCTGGAGCTGTATGAAAACGAACTGGCTTATACCGATGCGCTGTATGGGGAATCGGGCTGGGCGGAAGAGGTGAAAGCTTTTCTGCACTACAACGCTAATAAAGCGCTGATGAATCTGGGCTATGAAGCGCTGTTTCCGGCAGAGATCGCAGCAGTTAACCCGGCGATACTGGCGGCATTGTCGCCCAACGCAGATGAAAACCACGACTTCTTCTCCGGCTCCGGCTCCTCCTATGTCATGGGCAAAGCTGTGGAAACAGAAGATGAGGACTGGGATTTCTAGCGGCGCGCAGCCTGTTTTCCGCACCACGGGAGAGCCTCTGTGGTGCTACCCTCCTCTTCTTCCCGCACGGTAAAAGCCAGCGCAGCGTGCGCTATAGCGTACTGGTACGTCCTGTTAATTATCACAACTATGAAATAATTTTTTCGGTTACTATTATCCCCATATGATTATTTCACTGTGTATCCGCTCATGAGTTCATCTCCGGCACGCCTCAGTGCCCCATTAGTGGCGCTGATGTCAGTCGCGACAGGGCTGGCGGTGGCCAGTAACTACTATGTGCAGCCGCTGCTCGATACGATTGCGCATCAGTTTGGTCTCTCTGTCAGCGTAGCGGGCTTTATCGTGACCACCGCGCAGCTTGGCTACGCCTGTGGATTGCTGCTGCTGGTGCCGCTGGGCGATATGCTGGAACGCCGCGCTCTGATTGTTTCGATGAGCCTGCTGGCGGCGGGCGGCATGATGCTGACCGCCCTCTCCTCTTCGCTGACGCTGATGCTGCTGGGTACGGTGGTAACCGGTCTCTTCTCGGTGGTAGCACAGCTTCTGGTACCGCTGGCTGCCACGCTGGCTGCTCCGGAAAAGCGTGGCAAAGTGGTAGGCACGGTCATGAGTGGCCTGCTGCTGGGCATTTTACTGGCGCGTACCGTTGCTGGCGCGCTGGCTCAGGTTGCCGGGTGGCGCAGCGTTTACTGGTGCGCCAGCGTGCTGATGATCCTGATGGCGCTGGCGCTGTGGCGCTATCTGCCGCGCTACCAGCAGCGCGTGCCGCTTAACTATCTGCAGCTGCTGCGCTCAATGTTTTCCCTGTTCAGCGCCGATCGGGTGTTACGTACCCGGGCGCTGACCGGCTGCCTGAGTTTTGCAAACTTCAGCATGCTCTGGACTTCAATGGCCTTTTTACTCGCTGCACCGCCGTGGAATTTCAGCGAGGGCGAGATCGGCCTGCTGGGTCTGGCAGGCGCTGCAGGCGCGCTGGCCGCACGTCAGGCGGGCGGACTGGCAGACCGGGGCAAAGCAAAACTCACCACCAGCGCCGGACTGGTGATCATGTTGATCTCCTGGGGCGTGACCGCACTGGGCAGCAGCAGCCTGCTGGCGCTGATTGCCGGTATTGTGCTGCTGGATCTGGCGGTTCAGGGCGTACATATCACTAACCAAAGCGTTATCTATCGCACCCTGCCCGAAGCGCGTAATCGCCTGACGTCCGGCTATATGACCAGCTATTTTACCGGCGGTGCGCTGGGTTCGGTGATCTCGGCTAACGCCTTTCATCTGTTTGGCTGGTATGGCGTCTGTGCGGCGGGTGCTCTGGCGACGCTGCTTAATCTGGCAATCTGGTGGCGTAACGCCAGCGCAGAGCCTGCATGAGCAAGAAAAACAGCGTAAATCGGTAAGCTGCGCTGTCCATTAACAGGTGAGTTTGATATCGTTAGCAGTGTACTTATTCACCGTAGTTATTTTTACTCTCGAAATTATCCCATAGCGAAGCGGTTAGCACGCTGAATGTGATATTTCTACGTTGCAATCAAGAGGTTTTTTTAGATGGAAAGTTCGTTTACTCCCATTGAGCAGATGCTGAACGTCCGGGCAAATCGTCATAAAGATTTTCCGCTGCAGGAAATTATCCTGACCCGCCTGTGTATGCATATGCAGGGCAAGCTGCTGGATAACCGCAACAAAATGCTCAAGGCACAGGGAATTAACGAAACCTTATTTATGGCGCTGATCACGCTGGACGCGCAGGAAAACCAGAGCATTCAGCCATCGGAACTGAGTGCGGCGCTGGGCTCTTCGCGCACCAACGCCACGCGCATTGCGGATGAACTGGAAAAGCGCGGCTGGATCGAACGCCGTGAAAGCGACAACGATCGCCGCTGCCTGCATCTGCATCTGACGGAAAAAGGCAACGAGTTTCTGCGTCAGCTGCTGCCACCTCAGCACCAGAGCCTGCAGTATCTCTGGTCGTCACTGAGCGCCACCGAGCAGGAGCAGCTGGAAGCCATCACGCGCAAGCTGCTTAACCGTCTGGATAAAATGGACGAAGATCAGGTTATCGCTTCACTCTCTCGCTAATAGCAAGAAGTGCGACACAACCCCCTGCCGAAATCGCTATTTTAATTTTCCTTTATCTGGCCAGCGCCTTTTGCGCTGGCTTTTTCGATTCGGGTCACCGTGTTGATGGATCAGCACACCCCGGCTTATGGCATAACGTGGAGAACGACATGAGTGCGACAGCGGAAGCTCAAAGCCCGCAACAGCCTGCAAATAAGAAGAAGAAGCGTAAAATTGCGCTGATCCTGCTGGCTGTCGTGTTTATTGTGGCCGGTATTGGCTATCTGACTTACTGGTATCTGGTACTGCGTCATTTCCAGGAGACTGATGATGCCTATGTAGCAGGCAATCAGGTGCAGGTGATGGCGCAGGTTTCCGGCAGCGTTAACAAAGTATGGTTTGATGATACCGATCGCGTCAAAAAAGGCGACGTGCTGGTCTCACTGGATAAAACCGATGCGCAGCAGGCCTTTGAAAAAGCGCAGACCGCCCTGGCCACCAGCGTGCGGCAGACGCATCAGCTGATGATCAACGGCAGGCAGTATCAGGCCACCATCAAGCTGCAGCAGACAGCTCTGGAACAGGCTGAAGCCGATCTGAAGCGCCGCGAACCGCTGGGCGCCTCAAATCTGATCGGCCGTGAAGAGCTGCAGCACGCGCGTGACGCCGTGGCGACCGCGAAAGCGCAGCTTGACGTCGCTGTGCAGCAATATAATGCCAACCAGGCGATGATCCTGAATACCAGTCTGGAAAATCAGCCTGCGGTGCAGCAGAGCGCTGCTGCCCTGCGCGACGCCTGGCTTAATCTGCAGCGTACCGATATTCGCAGCCCGATAGATGGCTATGTTTCACGCCGCAGCGTGCAGGTAGGCTCGCAAATCGCCACCACCACCCCGCTGCTGGCCGTAGTGCCCGCCACCAACCTGTGGGTAGATGCCAACTTTAAAGAAACGCAGCTTGCCGGCGTCCGCATCGGCCAGTCTGCAACCGTGGTCAGCGATATCTATGGCGATGATGTGGTCTATCACGGCAAGGTCGCGGGGCTCGATATGGGAACCGGCAGCGCCTTCTCGCTGCTGCCCGCGCAAAACGCTACCGGCAACTGGATCAAAGTCGTACAGCGCCTGCCGGTGCGTATTGAACTGAATCCGGATGAAGTGGCGGCGCATCCGCTGCGCATCGGACTCTCGACTCTGGTGAAAGTTGATACGCAGAACAAAGAGGGTGCAGTGCTGGCTGGTGCCGTTCGTCCGCAGGCCGCCTATGAGAGCAACGCGCTGGCTATTGATCTTGCACCGGTGAACCAGATGATTACCGCTATCGTTCGTGCCAACGCGGGCTGATCCGCCGGAGACTGTTATGGCACAAAAACCGCTTGAGGGCGCGCCACTTGTTCTGATGACTATCGCCCTGTCGCTGGCGACATTTATGCAGGTGCTCGACTCAACTATCGCCAACGTGGCGATCCCGACCATTGCCGGTAATCTGGGCGCGTCGAATTCACAGGGCACCTGGGTTATCACCTCGTTCGGGGTGGCTAACGCCATCTCGATCCCGATTACCGGCTGGCTGGCAAAGCGCATCGGTGAAGTGAAGCTCTTTACCTGGGCAACCATCCTGTTTGCACTCGCCTCCTGGGCGTGTGGCATGTCAGAAAGCCTGGAGATGCTGATCTTTTTCCGTATTCTGCAGGGAGTTGTGGCTGGTCCGCTGATCCCGCTGTCGCAAAGCCTGCTGCTGAGTAACTATCCCCCGGCTAAACGCAGTATTGCCCTGTCGCTGTGGGCGATGACGGTGATCGTTGCGCCAATCTGCGGCCCGATCCTGGGCGGCTGGATCAGCGATAACTATCACTGGGGCTGGATCTTCTTTATCAACGTGCCGATTGGCATCGTGGTGGTGATGCTGACGCTGCAGACGCTGCGCGGCCGTGAAACCAAAACCGAGATCCGCCCGATCGATATTGTCGGTCTGGTGCTGCTGGTGGTCGGCATCGGCGCGCTGCAGGTGATGCTGGATCGCGGTAAGGAGCTCGACTGGTTCAGCTCAACAGAGATTATCGTGCTGGCGGTGGTGGCGGTGGTGGCGCTGGCGGTGCTGCTGGTGTGGGAGCTGACGGACGATCATCCGATCGTTGACCTGTCGCTGTTTAAAATGCGCAACTTCACCATTGGCTGTCTGTCGATAAGCCTGGCCTACATGCTCTACTTCGGCTCCATTGTTCTGTTGCCGCAGCTGCTGCAGGAGGTCTACGGCTATACCGCCACCTGGGCCGGACTCGCATCTGCGCCGGTCGGAATTATTCCGGTGATCCTCTCACCCATTATTGGCCGGTTCGCCCACAAGCTCGATATGCGCCGGCTGGTGACCTTTAGCTTTATCATGTACGCCGTCTGTTTCTACTGGCGCGCCTACACCTTTGAGCCCGGCATGGACTTCGGCGCATCCGCCTGGCCGCAGTTTATTCAGGGCTTTGCCGTGGCCTGTTTCTTTATGCCGCTGACCACCATTACACTGTCGGGATTGCCGCCGGAGCGCCTCGCCGCTGCCTCCAGCCTCTCTAACTTTGTGCGTACCCTGGCAGGATCGATCGGAACCTCTATTACCACGACCCTGTGGACCAACCGTGAGTCGATGCATCACAGCTATCTGAGCGAATCCGTCAATCCTTACAACCAGAATTCGCAGGAGATGTATGCGCAGCTGGAAGGCATGGGCATGAGCCACCAGCAGGCGTCTGCGTGGATTGCGCGGGAGATCACTAATCAGGGCCTGATTATTTCAGCCAATGAGATTTTCTGGGCGTCTGCGGGGGTATTTGTGATTCTGCTGGTGCTGGTATGGTTTGCCCGTCCGCCATTTGGTGCAGGCGGCGGAGGGGGTGGCGCGCACTGAGCCGCCACCATGCAAAACGGGCCGCGATGGCCCGTTTTTTTATGCGTTCTGACGCCACCATTCGGCCAGCAGAATACCGGTTGCTACCGAGACGTTCAGGCTCTCGACGTTGCCGGTTCCGCCAATCGACAGGTTGAGTTCGCCCTGCCGGAAGGTGCTGTCTGACAGCCCTTCCCGCTCCTGACCCAGCACCAGTACCATTTTCGCCGGCAGTTCGGCGCGCGCCAGCGGCGTGCCCTCATGGCTCGACGTGGTCACGATGGTGTAGCCCGCCTTGCGGAACGCATCAAGGCTTGCAGCGAAATCTTCGCCGTTGATCGCCTGTACGTGCTCAGCGCCGCCTTCAGCAGTACGCACGGCGGCGCCCGACTCCAGCTGCGACGCATCATTCACCAGCAGCCCCTTCACACCAAAATGCGCGCAGCTGCGCATAATGCCGCCCAGGTTGTGCGGGTTGCTGACATCTTCCAGCGCCAGCACGCAATCTTTGTGCTCTGCCTTTTTCAGCCACTCTGATACCGCCATGCCGCTGCGCTTTTTGATAATAAAGCAGACGCCGCCGTGATGTTCGGTACCGGACGCTTTCGCCAGCTCAGCCTCTTCAACCACGTGATACGCTTTGCGGTTTGCGGCCAGCCAGCGCAGCGTTTCGCGAAAGCGCGGCGTAACGCTCTGGACAAACCAGGCGCGCACGATGCTCTCCGGACGGCTCAGGAACAGCGCCTGACAGGCGTTTTCGCCATAGACGCGCGTCTCTTCCTGGCGCTGACGGCGGATCTGCTCGGAATCGATTACCGGCTTCGCGTCAGCGGCGTCATCTGCCGGGCTGCCGGCAGCGGCAACCGGCGGGCGGGATACGGTGCGCCACGGCGAATCACTGAAGCCGCGATCGTCGCGATCGTTACGCTCTGGGCGACTGCTGCGCTCGCTGCGATCATTACGATTCGTGCGGCGGCCGCGGCCGGCATCATCGCTGCTGCGCGGTGCGCGTGAGCGGCCAGCGTCATCACGATTGCGTGAGCGACCGGAATCGTCACCGCTGCGCGGCGCGCGCGATCGATCGCTTTCGTCATTATTGCGATTGCTGCGGGGAGCAGAGCGACGATTATCTTCCTGGCGCGCAGCAGGACGGCCGCCTTTGCCGGTACGCGGATTTGGCTTACTGCCGCCCTCCTCTTCACGTACATACATCACTTTTACCTTGCCGCTTTTGCCTTTAAATTCGTCGTTCATCTGTTCCTCCAGCATTGAGAGCGCGAAGATTACCTGATGTGCCAGCGCTTAGCTATCAACTATTGAACCTATTGGGTAATCCAGATTGAGCATAGCATTCAGCTTTTTCATAATATGACTCTATCATCAGATTTACAGGACCGGTTTGAGATGACAATAAATACTGTATGCGCCGGCTGTCAGGCAGTTAACCGCGTTCCCGAAGCGCGTCTGACCGACGGTGCCAAATGCGGTCGCTGCGGCGAAGCGCTTTTCAACGGCGAGGTGGTTAATGCCACAGCCGCTACGCTGGATAAATATCTGCAGGATGACCTGCCGGTCGTGATCGACTTCTGGGCGCCGTGGTGCGGCCCCTGCGTGAACTTTGCGCCCGTGTTTAAAGAAGTCGCGGCTGAACGCAGCGGCAACGTGCGCTTTATTAAAGTTAATACGGAAGCTGAGCAGGCGCTCAGCACGCGTTTTCGTATCCGCACCATCCCGACCATCATGATTTTTAAACGGGGCGAAATGGTCGATATGCTGAATGGCGCGATGCCGAAAACGCCGTTTAATGAGTGGCTCGACGAAAACCTGTAATTACTGAAGGCCAGCAGATTGCTGGCCTTGCTTTCCCCCTTCTATTACACTGACGTTTTTCCTGCCCTGCCTGTCTATGTCTGAAAATGCTGTTCTGCGCTTACGGGCGCAACGTCTGGCCCGCGCCACGCGGCCCTTTCTCGCGCGCGGTAATCGCGTTGTGCGCTGTCAGCGCTGTCTGTTGCCAGACAGGCACTGCCTGTGTGCCACGCTGCAGCCGCAGCAGTCGCGCAGCCGCTTCTGCCTGGTGATGTTCGATACTGAACCGATGAAGCCCAGCAATACCGGACGCCTGATTGCCGATGTGCTGCCGGATACCCTCGCCTTCGGCTGGTCGCGAACGGAGCCTGACCCCGCGCTGCTGGCAGCAGTGCAGAGCAGCGACTATCAGCCGGTGGTGGTGTTCCCGGCCTCTTATGCCGATCCCGGACGTGAGGTGCTGACTGCGCCGCCGATTAGCGGTAAACCGCCACTGTTTATCATGCTGGATGGCACCTGGTCTGAGGCGCGCAAAATGTTCCGTAAAAGTCCGTGGCTGGACCATTTTCCGGTGATGTCGCTTAGCGTAAGCACCCCGTCGCGCTATACCCTGCGGGAGGCGCACGGCGAAGGACAGCACTGCACGGCAGAGGTCGCCGCGGCGCTGCTTGCTCAGGCGGGCGACAGCGCGGCCGCCAGCGCCCTGCAGCAGCACTTTGAACAGTTCCGTCACGCCTACCTTGCGGGCAAACCCCATCATCCGGTTCATTCCCAGCAGGCGATAAACAGCAGCGAAAACTGAAGCTGGCTCGCAGCCTGACAGCAGCAAATCGGTTTTCGCCGTAAAAGCGTTTACAATCATGCCAATCCCGACAGCAGGAGTGGATGATGAGTCAACGTGGACTGGAAGCGCTGTTAAGACCTAAATCGATTGCGGTAATTGGCGCCTCGGTAACGCCGGGGCGTGCCGGCTATTTCCTGATGCGCAATCTGCTGGCGGGCGGATTCAGCGGTCCGGTGCTGCCGGTTACGCCAAAATATAAGGCGGTACAGGGCGTGCTGGCATGGCCCGATATCGCCAGTCTGCCTTTTGCTCCCGATCTGGCTATTATCTGCACCCATGCAAAGCGCAACCCAGAGCTGCTGCAGCAGCTGGGCGAAAAAGGCTGCAGAGCCTGCATTATTCTCTCCTCACCCGCCAGCCAGCTTGAGACGCTGAAAACCTGCGCCAGTCAGTGGCAGATTCGCCTGCTCGGTCCTAACAGCCTTGGACTGCTGGCCCCGTGGCAGGGGCTGAATGCCAGCTTCTCGCCGGTGCCTATCGCTAAAGGGCGTATTGCTTTTGTTTCACAATCTGCCGCGGTCTCAAATACTATCCTCGACTGGGCGCAGCAGCGGAATCTCGGCTTCTCCTGGTTTATCGCGCTGGGCGACAGTCTCGATATTGATGTCGATGACGTGCTCGATTTTCTGGCCCGCGACCCGAAGACCAGCGCTATCCTGCTCTATCTGGAACACCTGAGCGATGCCCGGCGTTTTGTCTCCGCCTCGCGCAGCGCCTCACGCAATAAGCCTATTCTGGTCATTAAAAGCGGACGCAGCCGGGAGGCGCAGGCGATGATTGGCACCCTGAGCGGCCTGGATGCCGCCTGGGATGCCGCGATACAACGCGCCGGCCTGCTGCGCGTGCAGGATACGCATGAACTTTTCTCTGCGGTTGAATCACTCAGCCACATGCGCCCGCTGCGCGGCGAGCGTCTGATGATCGTCAGCAACGGCGCTGCGCCGGCTGCTCTGGCGCTGGATGCGCTCTATGCGCGCAGCGGTAAGCTGGCTTCGCTGGATGAAGCGATGCGACAGAGAGTGGCCTCACTGCTGCCGGAGGGCGCTGGCCGGGGAAACCCGCTGGATTTAAAAGATGACGCCACACCTGCCCGCTACGTTGCCTGCATTGAACTGCTGCTCGACAGTCATGAGTTTGACGCCCTGATGATTATTCACTCCCCCAGCGCAGTTGCGCCAGCGACCGAGACGGCGGAGCAGATTATTGCCGCACTCGCGCGTCATCCGCGCGGCCGGCAGATCACGCTGCTGACTAACTGGTGCGGTGAATCCTCATCCCAGGCGGCGCGGCGCGCCTTTACCCAGGCCGGCATTCCGACCTGGCGCACGCCGGAAGGCACCGTGACCGCGTTTATGCATCAGGTCGAGTATCGCCGTAACCAGAAGCAGCTGCGGGAAACGCCGGCGCTGCCGCCGGGACTGCAGCAAAACAGCGCTAAAGCGCATCAGCTGCTGCAGCAGGCTCTTGACCGCGGTGTGACCACGCTGGATACCCATGAGGTGCAGCCCGTTATGCAGGCTTATGGTCTGACAACGCTGCCTGGCTGGATTGCCAGCGACAGTCAGGAAGCGGTCACTATTGCTGAGCAGACGGGCTATCCGGTAGCCCTCAAACTGCGCTCGCCGGATATCGCCCATAAATCTGAGGTACAGGGTGTGATGCTCTATCTGCGCAGCGCTGCGGAAGTCAAACAGGCCGCACAGGCTATTTTTGAGCGCGTGCGCAGCACGCACCCGCAGGCGCGCGTTGATGGCCTGCTGGTACAGAGTATGGCCAGCCGGGCTGGCGCTCAGGAGCTGCGTGTAGTGGTAGACCAGGATCCGCTGTTCGGTCCGATTATCCTGCTCGGTGAAGGGGGGGCTGAATGGCAGCCTGATAAGCAGGCCGCCGTAGCGCTGCCGCCGCTGAATATGACGCTGGCGCGCTATCTGGTGATTCAGGCGATAAAAAGCGGCAAGATCCGCAGCCGCAGCGCGCTGCATCCGCTCGATATCGCCGGGCTGAGCCAGCTGCTGGTACAGGTATCAAACCTGGTTGTGGATTGTCCGGAGATCCAGCGACTTGATATTCATCCGCTGCTGGCATCGGCAGACACCTTTACCCTTATTGATGTCACGCTGCAGCTGGCTCCCTTTAGCGGCGACAGCGAGGCGCGGCTGGTTATCCGCCCTTACCCACAGCATCTGGAGGAGCAGGTTGAGCTGAAAGATGGCCAGCACTGCCTGTTTCGCCCAATCCTGCCTGAGGATGAGCCGCAGCTGCGCGCTTTTATTGCGCAGGTGACTAAAGAAGATCTCTACTACCGCTATTTCAGTGAAATCAGCGAATTTACCCACGATGATTTAGCCAATATGACGCAGATAGATTACGACCGCGAAATGGCGATTGTGGCGGTACGCCAGCGGGAAGGCGCTGAAGAGATTATCGGCGTTACCCGGGCGATATCTGACGCTGATAATGTCGATGCCGAGTTTTCAGTGCTGGTTCGTTCCGATCTCAAAGGGCTGGGTATGGGGCGACGGCTGCTGGAGAAGATGATTCGCTATACCCGCGATCACGGTCTGCAACAATTGAACGGTATAACCATGCCGCACAATAGCGGCATGATTACGCTGGCGCGTAAACTTAACTTTCGCGTGAATATTCAGCTTGATGATGGCATTGTCACGCTTAATTTACCGTTGATTGACGTCGTAACGCCGCCTGTAGAGAACGGTAAAAATCCTCCTCAACAGGTGAGTTAATGTTATTATTTGACGTTAGGATCATGATTTGATGGCAAAAGGCCATACAAATGAACAGAGAAGAAGTGCACTGTGATGTTGTCTAAATTTAAACGCAATAAACACCAACAACACCTCGCACAGCTGCCTAAACTGTCACAATCTGTGTCGGATGTGACCACGCTTTTTTCGCCTGCTGAGTTTCGCGAAACGCTGCTGGCAAAAATTGCAGCGGCAGAAAAACGCATCTGTATTGCTGCGCTCTATCTGGAAAATGATGATGGCGGCCGCAGTGTTATGGAAGCGCTGTATGCGGCGCGTCAGGCTCGTCCGGAACTGGATATCGCCATTCTGGTGGACTGGCATCGTGCGCAGCGTGGGCGTATCGGTGCGGCGCGCGGCCTGACTAATGCTGACTGGTACTGCGAGATGGCTACCCGGCATCCGGATATTGCTATCCCGGTTTATGGCATTCCGGTCAATACGCGGGAAGCGCTGGGCGTCCTGCATCTTAAAGGCTTTATCATCGACGATACGCTGCTTTACAGCGGGGCCAGCCTGAATGATGTCTACCTGCATCAGCATGAGCGATACCGCTACGATCGCTATCAACTGATTCGTAATCCGCAGCTGGCGAATGCGATGTATGAGTGGATCGATGAAAACCTGAAACAGTCTGACGCGGTCAACCGCCTCGATCAGGCTGAGCGCCCTTCCAGCCCGGAAATCAAAAATGAAACGCGTCAGTTTCGCAGCGAGCTGCGCAGTTTTCATTATCATTTTACCGGAGATGCCGGCAACGATACGCTGGCAGTGACGCCGCTGGTGGGCCTGGGCAAGCGCAGTTTACTTAACAAAACTATTTTCCATCTGATGCCCTGCGCCGAGCAGAAGCTGACGCTCTGCACACCCTACTTTAATCTGCCCGCCATTCTGGTGCGGAACCTGATCCATCTGCTGCGTCAGGGCAAGGAGGTTGAGATTATTGTCGGTGATAAGACGGCGAACGATTTCTATATTCCGCCGTCTGAACCCTTCAAAGTAATCGGCGCCCTGCCCTACCTTTATGAGATCAACCTGCGTCGCTTTCTCAGCCGCCTGCAGTATTATGTTGATAACGGTCAGCTGACGGTACGCCTGTGGAAAGATGGTGAAAACAGCTATCACCTGAAAGGTATCTGGGTGGATGATGAGTGGATGATGATCACCGGCAACAATCTCAATCCGCGCGCGTGGCGTCTGGATCTGGAAAATGCGGTATTGATTCACGACCCACTTAATCAGCTGGCGGAGCAGCGCGAGAAAGAGCTGACGCTAATCCGCGAGCATACTACGGTAGTCACTCATTTTCGCGAGCTGGAAAGTATCTCTGACTACCCTGCGAAAGTGCGCAAGCTTATCCGTCGACTGCGGCGCATCCGCATCGATCGGCTGATTAGCCGGCTGCTGTAAAGTCATGCGGACGTGCATCCTCTGTATAGCGTTGCTGTGTAGCGGATGTGCGCATCAGGCGCAGGATCGCTGGACCGGTAAAGATAAAGCGCAGCACTATGTCGCTTCAGCGCTGCTTGCCGCCGCCGGCAGCGAAATCTCCCGTCATCAGCAGCAGGATAACGCCCAAAATATGGGTTTTGGCCTGATGTTTTCTCTCAGTTTTGGCGCGGCGAAAGAGCTCTATGACAGCCGTGCGGCAGGAAGCGGCTGGAGCTGGAAAGACCTTGCGTGGGATGCCGCCGGCGCTGCCAGCGGCATCATGCTCTGGAATATCCGTCACTGACTACAGCGCAATTCCTTTACCCTTGCGATGCAGCATCAGTGAGACCAGGAAAGAGAGCGCGCCCATTGCTGAGACATACCAGAAGAAGCTGGTTTCAATGCCCTCCCTTTTCATCAGCAGAGCGACATATTCAGCCGAGCCGCCAAAAATCGCGTTGGCTACCGCATAAGAGAGTCCTACGCCCAGCGCACGCACCTCCGGTGGAAACATCTCAGCTTTAAGGATCCCGCTGATGGCGGTGTAGAAGCTGGTGATAATGAGCGCCAGCATAACCAGCAGGAATGCGACCCAGTGGCTCTCGGTATGCTGCAGCAGCAGCAGAACAGGTACAGTACAGGTTGCGGCACCCGCGCCAAATATCATCATGGAAGCACGCCGTCCGATTTTATCTGATAGCGCACCGACAACAGGCTGGATCACCATAAAGACCAGTAACGCCCCCGTCATCAGACCGCTGGCACTGCGCGCGTCCATTCCGGCACTGTTAACCAGGTACTTCTGCATATAGGTGGTAAAGGTGTAGAAGCTCAGCGAGCCGCCGGCGGTAAAACCCAGCACCATAAAGAATGCGCGTGAGTGATTGCGCAACAGCCCGATAACGCTGCCCGCATCACGATGCGCGCGATGTGACTTTTCAGAGGTTTCATTCAGAGAGCGCCGCAGCCAGAGTGCGACGATAGCCAGTCCGGCACCGATGAAAAACGGGATACGCCAGCCCCAGCTGCGCAGCGCCTCATCATCCAGCAGCTGCTGCAGTACCACGACGGTTAACACCGCCATCAGCTGGCCACCAATCAGCGTCACATACTGAAAAGAAGCATAAAACCCTTTGCGGCCTTCCAGCGCGACTTCACTCATATAGGTTGCGCTGGTGCCATACTCACCACCCACTGACAGCCCCTGAAACATACGCGCCAGCAGCAGAATAACCGGCGCGGCTATGCCAATTTCGCCATAGCCTGGCAAACACGCAA
The DNA here is from genome assembly GCF_057197005.1 of Pantoea sp. SYBGC1. Taxonomy (NCBI): domain Bacteria; kingdom Pseudomonadati; phylum Pseudomonadota; class Gammaproteobacteria; order Enterobacterales; family Erwiniaceae; genus Pantoea; species Pantoea sp. SYBGC1. Next base: position 673 of record NZ_JBXUNM010000008.1, on the reverse strand, counting down.
TGACTAAAGAGCCCAGACACATCATGCAGACCGAGATCAGCATAGACGTTTTACGTCCGTGCTTATCGGCAATATAGCCAAACAGCCAGCCGCCGATCGGGCGCATCAGAAATCCTGCAGCGAATACCCCGGCAGTTTGCAGAAGCTGGGTGGTGGTATCACCTGCCGGAAAAAAGACATGAGCAAAATAGAGGGAGAAAAAAGAGTAAACGTAAAAGTCAAACCACTCGACCAGGTTACCGGACGACGCACCGATAATTGCCCGGAGCCGTTGCCGCGTCTCTGCTGCTGATACAGGCGGTCTGCTGTTTTGATGTTCCTGATGGGTCATGCTTTACCTCATTTCCTTGCGAAGAAAGAACGCGAAGCGGGTAGTAAAACATTAGTTTGCCCGATAAGGGAATTGGCTCTGCTCCGGAATGAGAAGCGATAATAAAGAATGAGGAGAGCAGCTGCCGGTTCTGGATATTAATCAGCCTGACCGGATCGCAGACTTTATCGTCAGCTGGCTGAAGAAAGGTTAACTTTTACGCACTTCCAGCTTTTCTGCGGACGTAAAAAAGCCCTGAACAGACGTTCAGGGCTCTCTTACTGGATGGATGCCTGGCAGTTCCCTACTCTCGCATGGGGAGGCCCCACACTACCATCGGCGCTACGGCGTTTCACTTCTGAG
>NZ_JBXUNM010000007.1:61844-194006 GCF_057197005.1 Pantoea sp. SYBGC1 | reverse complement strand
GCGGCGGACGGGGCTGGCGCAGGGCCGGGGAGTGCAGAGGGCGCGGCCAGGCGTCCTCTGCCCGGTCGCCGTGCCGGAACACAGGCTGCTGCCGCAGCTGACGGCGAACGGAACCGGCTCTCGTGGCGAACGGAACCGGCCCCTGTGGCAAACGGAACCAGCCCCCGTGGCGAACGGAACCGGCCCCCGTGGCGAACGGAACCAGCCCCCGTGGCGAACGGAACCGGCCCCCGTGGCGAACGGAACCGGCCCCCGTGGCGAACGGAACCGGCCCCCTGGCGAACGCCCTCTTCTCTCAGGTCCTGACGCGCAGCCGCGCTTCAATCATATCGGCGACCTTTGTCACCACCCACGCGATCACCATATAAAACACCACGGCAATCAGGAACGCTTCGAGATAGTAGAAGTTCAGCGCCGCCGTCAGCTGCGCCTGCGCAAAGATATCTACCACTTCGATAGCAAAGGCGAGCGACAACGCTTTCATAATCACCATAAAGGCGTTGGCCAGATCCGGGATCGCCGCCACGATGATTTGCGGGAACATCACGCGCCGGAACAGCTGGCCACCGCTGTAACCCAGCGACAGCGCAGCGTCTGACTGGCCGCTGTCAAACGAGTTCAGCGCCCCTTTCCACACTTCCGCCTGAAACGCCGCTACGCAGGCGCTCAGCGCGACGATGATAATCACCCAGTTAGGCAGCGAGTGAGCATTCACCTCAACGTTAAACAGCGTAGCGAAGAAATGCAGCGCGGATGGCAGACCGTAGTAGGCGAGAAAAATCACCACCACCATCGGTACGCCTTTAAAGGCAATTTTGTAAACCATCACCAGCTGACGCAGCAGCGGAATACGCTGATGCTCAATATACGCAAACAGCCCGCCCAGCAGCGTGGAACAGATAAACACCGTCACCGCCATCAGCAGCGTAACCGGCACCGCATCCAGAATGCTCCAGAAATCGGGCAGTAGTACTTCAGTATCAAACATGCGCGCTCTCCTGCTCAGACGCTGGCGGTCAGCTTGACGCGCGCCGCTTTGGCGCTGTACTTCGCATGACGCTGTTCAAAGAAACGAATAATCAGCCAGGCGACCAGACAGAGCAGCGAATAGATCACCGCGAGCACCAGATAGGTACCAAACTGATACTGGTTATAATCGCGCTCCATAATCAGATGCGCCGTTGCCATGACATCAGCGGCACCGATATACATCACCAGCGCAACGTTATGGATCAGGTAAATTATCGCGTTACCATAGCCCGGCAGCGCAAAGTGCACCGCCTGCGGTCCTACCACGCGCAGCATCTTGTGACGAAAGCCGTAACCCAGGCTGTCCGCCGCATCGTGCTGACCGCGCTCTACCGCCAGAAACGCCGGGCGCATCACTTCGGAGAGATAGCCGCCGTGATAGAAGCTCAGGCCAATCATGGCGGCCAGATTAGGTGAAACAAAATCCGTAAAGCCGAGCTGCTGCGTAATCAGCGGCAGACCGTAGAAAGCGACAAACAGCTGCAGTACTACCGGCACGCTGCGCGCATAGGAGACGTACAGATCGGCCAGCTGGCTGATCAGCGGAATACGACGGACGCGGAACAGCGTCGCGATCAGCGCCAGGACAAAGCCAGCCAGCATCGCAACAAACATAATACCGAGCGTCAGCGGCAGCGCTGACAGCAGCTCGGGGATCATGGCGGATAGATTCACGGTGAAACACTCCTGCTTACTATAGAGCCGCGCCTGCCAGAGAGCCGGCGCGGTATCTGCTTGTGAATCCGTTACTGCATATATTTCGTGACGTCTTCACCAAACCACTTCTGCGCCAGCTTATCCAGCGTGCCGTCCGCCTTGAGATCCTGCAGCGCTTTTGTAATCTCCTGACTCAGCGCCTGATTCTCTGCCGAACGGTGCAGCAGCACATAGGTGTTGTTGATCGCCACCGGTTCGCTCGCTTTGATAGCCAGCTTCTGGTTATCAATAACCGTCTGCTCGCCGAGATTTGATGGCAGGATCAGCGCGTCATACTTGCCGTTCTGCACCTCTTTCAGGCGATCCGGATAGGGCACGCCAGCACTGGAAGCTTTAATGGCGATCTTGTCGTCCGGATTATCCTGCTGCCACTGCGTCACAAATTTGTAGACGCCACCGCCAGCGGTTACCGGGACAATCTTTTTGCCCACCAGATCTTTCATGCCCTGAATGGTGCTGTCGCTGCGGCTGTAGATCTTCATCAGGCTGGCGCCCATCGGTGCATCCGGGATCAGGAACTGCTTGCTGCGCGCCGGAGCCTTATAGTAGCCGCCGGTTGCCATATCATATTTGCCGGTCGCCAGCCCGGTCTCCTGAGCGATATCCGCGGCGCCTTCCATCACAAATTTGTACTGCGGCAGTCTGGCATTAATCGCTTTCAGCACGTCGGGCTCATAGCCCTGCGGCTCATGACCAATCGCCCCCCAGGAGAGCGGCTTGGACTCTGCAGCGGTAGCGATTTTGATGGTGCGAACCGCATCGGCAAAGCTGCTGCCGCTGACCAGCGCCAGTGCGATGATGCCAGGCGCGGCCAGGCGGCGTAATGTTGTTTTAAGTGCAGGCATGATCTTGATTCCTCTGATTATTAGAATACGCGTTCTGAGCTGAGAAACTGGGCAAGGCGCGGCAGGGTCGGGTTTTCAAACATCTCTGCCGGCGTACCCTGCGCGGCAACCACCCCCTGATCCATAAACACAATGCGGTTAGAGACGCTTTTCGCAAACTGCATCTCATGCGTGACCAGCAGCGAGGTGATGCCTGAAGAGGTGACATCTTTGATCACCTTCAGCACCTCACCCACCAGCTCCGGATCCAGCGAAGAGGTCGGTTCATCAAACAGAATCACCTCCGGCCGCACGGCCAGCGCGCGGGCAATGCCGGTGCGCTGCAGCTGTCCGCCGGAGAGCTGGGAAGGATAGTGATCGGCTTTCGCGCCGAGTCCGACCCGCTCCAGCTCCTCAAGCGCGATGGTCCGCGCCTCCTGGCGGCTTTTGCGCTGGCTCACGATCAGCGGATCCATCACATTCTCCAGCACCGTCATGTTCTTAAAGACGTTGAACTGCTGAAATACCATCGCGGTACGCAGGCGGATCGCCTGGATCGCCGCTTTATCGGGTTTGCGATAGTCCATGCGGATCTGATCGAGCGCGATCGTCCCCGCTGTGGGTTTCGCCAGATAATTAATGCAGCGCAGCAGCGTGGTTTTACCGGTGCCGCTTGGCCCGATAATCGACACCACATCGCCCCGCTTTACCGTCAGATCGACCCCTTTCAGAATCGGGTTGTTACCATAGGCGAGCGTAATATTATTAAGTTCTAACATGGCGTTGCCCTATTTATTCAGGTCAGCATGGCCCAGCACATGCATCAGACGGTTAGCCCAGCCAAAGATGGCGATAGCGTGGATCAGGTCGATAATCTCCCGATCGTCCATTCCGGCCGCACGCAGCGGCGCAATATCTTCTGCCGTCGCTTCGGCTGGCGTGACCGACAGGCGGCGGGCAAAGTGATAGATCGCGGCGTCGCGCTCGCCCAGCGCATCGGCGCGGTCAAAATAGATTGCACTGACCACCGCGTCGTTTTCAGCCAGCTGTACGTGCCGGCGCGCATGTACCACCGCGCAGTAGCGGCAGCCGTTCACGATTGACGCGCCCAGCGCGCCCAGCTCGCGATCGGCGCGATTCAGTCCGCCCTCAACATACATGATGGCGTTGAACAGCCCGGTGCGTGCGGTGTAGCTCTCCGGATCGTGTACCAGCGTGCGGACATACTCCGACACCTTCTTATTGGAGGGTGTGATTTTCATCGCATCGCGCTGGGCCGGCGTGGCGTCATCTACGCTGACCGGCGCAATATAGGGGTGCCAGTGCAGCGGCTTCAGGGAAACAGAGGGGATCATGCTGACCTCAGCAGGCGCAGACCAGCCGCAACGCGCGTCTGGAAGTTAACAAAGGCGATCAGCTCAGAGAGCGCCACAATCTGCGGGTTATTCAGCCCCGCCTGCTCCAGCAGCCGGATGTGCTGCTCGGTGGCCTGCACCGGCTGAGACGTGACCAGATCGGTATGACGCACAATTGTCGCCAGCGGTTCGCCTGCCGGCAGCGCACCTTCCGCCAGCGCCAGCAGCTCATCCGCCGGCTGCAGCTGCGCCAGCTCATGCTGATACGCCTGCTCCAGCGCGCTATCCTGATTCAGCCGCGCCATGCGCTGCGCCAGCGCCAGCCGCAGGGCTGCAGAGAGGCCCTGGTCATCTTCCGGTGTCAGCACGGAGCGACGGCACGCCTCTGCGCCATCAACAAACTCCGGCCGCAGCCGCCGCGTCTGGTAGAGCGCCGCGTCAGGGGTCAGCCCGGCGGCGCGATCGATAGCGTCACTCATAACGCGTTCTCCTGATTCAGTAAGGGGGTGGCGTCCACCCATTCATCGCCCTGTAATTCAGGCGTGTCATACGCCTGCAGGCTGGCATAGTGCTGCTCCACATCCTCGGCAAACAGCGAGGCCGCAATCGCCCGCACCAGCCGATCGGCACCGGCGCTGACCGCGGGGATATCACCGGAGACTTTGCCGTGCGTCAGCATCGCGGCATCATTGAAACAGTGAATATGTGAAAGCATCGGGCAGGCGCCGGGGACGCGCTCGCGAAACTCAAATCCGGGTCCCAGGTCAGGCGCCTCCAGCATATTCTGGCGCGCCGGCCCCATGGCAGGCTGATAGCGACCATCTGACCAGCGGCGGATGTGCGGAGCGATGGCGGCAAATTCGGATCTGCCGCTGAAATCGTTGCTGAAACCGGTGGCCGCAATCAGGTAGTCATAGCGCAGCGGCCCCTGCGTCGTTTCAATGACCAGCTCATCCGCTTCGGGCCTGACGGCATTGATGGCGCAGTTCAGCAGAAAACGGGCATTCTCATGACGCGAAACGCGCAGGGTGGAGGCGCGCGGCGGCGGCGTCTGGGTGGCAGCGGTGTAATCAACAAACTTCCATTTCCACCTATCCGGCAGCTGGTGCATGCCGTGTACCACGCCCTGACTGCCGATACCGGTCATTTTATTGATGCGCGGCATCGCTTTACGGCGGATCAGCAGATCCACCCTGGCTGCGCCCTGCTCCAGCGCGGTTGCGGCATTGTCCATTGACGAGGCACCGGCACCGATCACCGCAACCCGTTTACCCTGCAGCGCACTGAAGTCGATGTTGTCAGCGGAGTGTGCCCAGAAGCGGCGATCGACGCCCTGCAAAAAGAGGGGAACGGCAACGCCGCCCAGGCCGGAACGGCCGGTTGCCAGCACCAGCCGGCGGGTATAGACGCGTGCCGGCGCTGCGCCTTCCAGCGTCAGCGCAATCAGCGACCCGGCAGGTTCAATGGCGGTAACGCGGACGCCATTCTGTACCGGCAGATTCAGTACCTGCCGGTACCAGACCAGATAGTTCATCCACATCTCTTTCGGGATTTTGTCCAGCGCCTGCCAGGCCGCTTTTCCCCACTGCGCGGTATACCATGCGCGAAAGGTCAGCGAGGCCAGACCGAGTGCCGGTCCCTGCAGTGATTTGGGTGAACGCAGCGTCTCCATGCGGGCAAACGTGACCCACGGTCCTTCCTGCCCCGCCGGCGCGGTATCGTAAGTAATACTATTGGTGATACCCGCCAGCTGCAGCCTGGCCGTCGCCGCCAGGCCGCACATTCCGGCACCAATCACGACAACATCGCGCACCGGCTGGTTATCAACCGTATGCGCAGGCACCCAGGGTTTTGCGGGCAGTTCAAGGTATTCCAGATCCTGCTGTAGCTGAGCTTCCAGCGCGGCCAGACCGTCGGCAGCTGAAGTCATATAAGTATCCCCTGATGTCAGCGCAAAAACGCTGTCAAACGCATACCCACAATCGCCGGCCTTATTATCCTGATAACACATAGTTACCGGCTTATAATTGTCAATACGCATAGTAAAAGCTGAGGCTTTGCATACTCCTCCTGCGGCTGGATGGAGTCAATAATAGCGCTCAGCATTTAACCAATGGATTTCTTATATCTTATGCCGGAATGGTTATAAGCCCGTCACCGCCCTCTTCAGAGGCGTTAAAGCTGATTGATAAGCCGCATAACCCGGGTGTGTTCGCTTGAGGCCAGCCGCTGAAAATCGGGTAACAGCGCGGCAGCGGCGGCGGCGAGGGCCTCTATCAGCGCCTGTGCTGCCGCGGTGATCTGCCGTCCCTGCGGCGTAACCACGCCAAAGTAGTAAGGGATATCCTCTTCCAGCGTACAGATAGTGACGCCAGCCAGCGGCATTCCCCAGCCGGATACCGGCTCCAGAATAGCCACGCCCAGCCCGGCGCGGACGCAGCCCAGAATATTTGCCGAAGAGTTAGTTTCAATGGTTTCCGGCAGCAGCGTATTGACACGCTTCAGCGCTTTTTCATAGCGCCCGCGCAGGCGCTGCGGGTTCCAGGGGGCGATAAGCCGCCGTCCCGCCAGCTGGCTGAGCGATATCTGCTGCTGCGCCGCGAGCGGATCGCTGTCCGGCAGCGCCACCACGCAGCGCGCGTGGCCAATCCAGTGCAGTACCACTGCATCATGCTCCAGCGGCAGGCTGCAGAGGCCGATATCCGCCTCGGCGGTGATCACCGCGTGCGCCGTTTGCGCAGCAGACTCACTGATAATCTGCACTTTGTTTTGCAGGCCAATCGCCGCCAGCGCCTGCGGCAGCAGCCCTGCCGCCAGCGCCGGCGTGGCCGCAATGCTGAGTGGCCGCTGCTGCTGCTGCGCGATCTCCTGCGCACGCAGCCGGATCTGCTGCAAAGAGAGCAGCGCTTTCTGCACATACTGATGCAGCTGCAGCGCCTCTTCAGAGGGATGAATACGCGGTCCGTTGCGGATAAAGAGCGGATAGCCCAGAGAGAGTTCCAGCTCCTGCAGCTGGCGTGAAACCACAGGCTGTGAGCGGTTGAGTGCTTTCGCTGCGGCGGTCACGCTGCCCGCTGCAATAACCGCTGCGAACGCTTCCAGCTGACGCAGATCGAGATCGTTGAGTAAATTCATTACGGGGTGATTCCTGCATGCTTGCTCACCGGGCTGAGCATAAATGATGCCGCCATCATAAGGTGCAGAGCCCCGTTAAGTCACTGCATAACCTGAAAGTATAGATTCAGGTAATGATTGCCCCAGAACATATTATTGCGCGCCACAAAGTAATTGCATTCACATCCCGTTAGCTGAAAAAAGATAACAGTTTATATTTTTGCAATATCAGCAACCGCTGCGCTTAAAGATATTAACAGAAAAGCTTACGGCTCAATAATATAAAATCTGTACAATGGTGTGCAAAATCGTACAACTTAAAGAAAATGAAAAAATAAATTTATGTCCATGTAAAATAAGATAAAAAACAGAAAAAAGCGAAACGATTATAATTGTACAAATTATATTTTGCTGTACAGATAAAAATCACGAAATTTAAAAACCCACAGTGTAAAAAGACAAATAAATACCCAAAAAAGTCAATTAAGATTATTCCTGGCTGGTGCGCTTGTTAATCCGGAAAATAACGCTAACCTTAAGTTGCAAACTAAATACTTTAATATGCCCTGACCTCTGAGGAGTAAATGATGAGCAATCCACGCGGTGGTGCCGGTAATTTTGCCATGAATCCTGAACGTGCCCGCGAAGCGGGGAAAAAAGGCGGTCAGGTCAGCGGCGGTAACTTTCGCAATAACCCTGAGCGCGCAATTGAAGCGGGCCGTAAAGGGGGCAAAAAGAGTCGTCGTGGCACAGATAAAGATGCTGCACAGGGTGCACAGGCTTAACATTAACGGGAGAATCTAATGACTTACGAAGAACATTTTATTGACTGGGTCAGAGATGCACACGCTATGGAGAAGCAGGCGGAGAGCATGCTGGAAAAAATGGCAGCCCGGCTCGAACACTATCCCGATCTCAAAGCGCGTATTGAGCAGCACATTGATGAAACACGTGAGCAGCAGCAGCTGGTGCAGAGCGTCATTGACCGTTACGACACGTCCCGTTCGGTAATCAAAGATGCCGCAGGAAAACTGTCGGCGTTTGGCCAGGCAGTCGGCGGCATGATGACCGAAGATGAGGTGGTTAAAGGCGCTATCAGCGGCAACGTTTTTGAGAACTTTGAGATCGCTAATTACACTGCGCTCATTGCCGCGGCGGAACAGCTTAACGACAGCGAAAGCGTGTCAATTTTTACCCGCATTCGCGAGCAGGAGCAGGCGATGGCCGACTGGACAGCCAATCATTTAGGCGACGTTACAAAACAGTTCCTCATCCGCTCCAGTACACCAGGCGTGGAAGCTAAGAAATAGCGTTAGCTGTGCTTTGAATTTCTTCCCCGGACTTTAACATTGCATATTATTTATCGGCCAGCTGGCCAGCCAGCACAGTGAGGTTGCTTCTGTGCTGGCCTTTTTTATGCCTCATCTGCCAGCGTTAATCGCCTCGCCTGCCACCAGATCAGCAGCGCTGTCAGCGCAATCACGCTCAGCGTGCTGAACGCCACGCTATAGGAGTAGTGCCTGACGATCATACCGGTCAGCGCCGGACTAAACGCGGCTCCCGCTCCCTGCATCAGCATCACCGCACTCTGTCCGGCATTAACGTGGCCGCTGCCGCGCAGTAACTGCACAATGTAGCCAGGCACGGCAACGCCCAGCGTACCGGCCGCGATGCCATCCAGCACCTGAACCGGGATCATCAGCCAGGGATTGGTGAAACTGGCGGCGAGTACGGCGCGTACCGGCAGCAGCAGCAGCGCCAGCATAATCAGACGCTGATACCCCAGCGTCTCCGCGCGCGCCGCCGTCCAGAGCGCTACCGGGATCATCACCGCCTGCGAGATAATAACGGTTGCAGCAGCGTAAACACCGGGATTCATGCCGCCGGGCGAGGCGGCTACGCGCATACTGAGCATCGGCAGCAGTGCCGCATTCGCGAGGTGGAACAGCAGCAGCGTAATACCTGTGGTCATCAGCGGCGCGTTGCGCGTCAGGTCAGAGAGGCGGGGAACCGCGCTGCCCGCAGACGCATCCAGACCACGCGCTGCCTGATGATCAATATCTTTTCCACGGATGGCCAGGATAGCGAGTGAGGTCAGCAGCGCCATCGCTGTCATCAGGATAAATACCGAGCCGGTCCCCCAGTACCAGGTCGCGGCCCCGGCAATTAGCGCAGCGCTCATATTCCCGGCGTGGTTAAACGCTTCGTTGCGCCCCATCTGCCGGTTAAAGCCGCGCTGTCCGGCCAGACCCAGCGTGATCCCTGCCAGCACCGGGGCAATAAACGCGGCAGAAACGCCGCTGATGATCTGCGTAATTGCCACCACCCAGCTTTGCTGTGAATACCAGAGCCACAGTGTGGCAACGGTAATCAGCGCGCAGCCACACAGCAGCAGCAGACGTTTGTAGCGCGTGGCATCCGTAACGATCCCGGCGGGCAGCGTGGCGATAAGCCCCGCCAGACCGCCCGCCGTCATCACCAGGCCGACATCATTTGGCTGCCAGCCACGCTGCGTTAAAAATATCCCCAGAAAAGGTCCCAGCCCGTCGCGCACGTCGGCGAGAAAAAAACTCACCAGACAAAGCGCCTGCAGCGATCGTATCGGCATTGCTCATGTTCCTGATTTTTTAGTGCGGGTCCGCCTGTTAAGTAATGGCAAAGATTCAGGAAAAGTCACGCAGTGTAAAAGTAACTAAATGAAAGCAGTGTTCGCAGCTGTCTGTATCCGGGGTGCAATTATGCAGATGAAGGAGCTGACTGTGTCAGACCAGGGGTGGAGAGTATACGCCGGAGCACAGAGCGGGTATGCGGACGCAGAAAAGCAAAAACCCGGCCATAAGGCCGGGTTTTCTGAATTGTGGTGCCCGAACCCGGAATCGAACCAGGGACACGCGGATTTTCAATCCGCTGCTCTACCGACTGAGCTATTCGGGCAACGGGGCGCATTAAACCCTACCCCGGCCGCAGCGTCAAACGCTTTTCAGCAAATACGCGCTGACTGCTGACTTTTAGAGCATCCGCTGCGCTTACTGGTCAAATTCTGACACACTCTGCTACGTTGTGGCGGTGGATTTTCGCATCCGCCTGCCGATAACCGTGCTGACATCCAATAAACATAAAAAGGTCCGCCATGTTCAGCACTATTGCATCAGGTATTATGTCACGCCTTGCGTGGCAAAAGCGCAGCCGCGCGACGCTCAGTTCATTGCAGGATGCTATCGCCATGATTGAGTTTACGCCGGACGGCAAAATTATCACCGCCAACGATCTGTTTCTGGAGCGCATGGGCTATACCCTGCCGGAGATCGTCGGGCAGCACCACGCTCTGTTTTGTACGCCCGACATGGTGCACTCGACCGCATATCGCGATTTCTGGCAGCGGCTCAACCGCGGCGAGGGGTTCAGCGATAAGTTTCTGCGCGTGGCGAAACATAGCCGTCCGGTCTGGCTGGAGGCCAATTATGTGCCGGTACAGGACCGCAGCGGCCGGGTAATAAAGATTGTTAAGCTGGCGAGTGACATTACGGCACACATTCTGGATACGCAGGAGCAGCGCGCCATGACGGCGGCTATTGATCGCTCAATGGCGGTTATCGCCTTTAATCTGCAGGGCGAAGTGCTGATGGCAAATGACAATTTTCTTAAAACCATGGGCTATCGGGAGCAGGAGATCCTTGGCCGGCACCACAGTCAGTTTTGCCCGCCAGAAACGCAGCAGAGCAACGCCTATCGGCGTTTCTGGCAGAAGCTGAATCAGGGTGAATATATCTCCGGACAGTTTCAGCGCGTGGATAAACAGGGCCGTACCGTCTGGCTGCGCGCCACCTATAATCCGATTTTCGATGAGGCGGGCACTCTCTATAAAATTGTTAAATTCGCCACTGATGTGACCTCGCAGGTGGAGAAGAGCCAGCAGGAGCGTGACGCTGCGCAGCAGGCGTACCAGACGGCACTGCAGACCAGCGAAAGCACTCGCCTTGGCGCTACGGTACTGGAGAACAGCGTGCAGACCATGAATGCGCTGGCAGGCGAACTGCACGGTATCTCCGGTGATATTACCAATCTCAGCGACTCCTCCGATCGCATTGGCGCGATTGTCGAAAGCATTCGCCGTATTGCCGAACAGACCAATCTGCTGGCGCTGAACGCGGCGGTAGAGGCGGCGCGAGCCGGACAGCATGGACGCAGCTTTGCCGTCGTCGCGAATGAGGTGCGTGCGCTGGCGGAAAATATCAATCGCGCCACTACCGAAATCGAAAACCGGGTGCGCGATAACCATCTGCTGGCAGAGAAAGCGCTACAGGGCATTGCGTCTAACCTGAAGCGTGCCGATCAGGGTGTACTGCTTGCTCAGGAGGCGGGCGACATGATGGCGGAGATCCGCGGCAGCTCAGGTGACGTGGTTCGCGCTATCGGCCACGTCACCGCGACGTTAAAGGAAGAGTAGCCGTTACTGCCCTGCCGTCTGCAGCGGCGCGTCGGATGCCGGCGGCAGGAAGATATGATCGAGAATGTTGCGCATCACCGGCGCGGCGCTCACGCTCTCGTTTCCGCCGTTCTCCAGGATCAGCGCAATCGCCACTTTAGGATCGCTGAACGGTGCAAACGCAGTATAAAAAATATGATCGCGCAGCCGGATCGGGATCGCTTTCGCATTATAGGTCTGATTCTGCTTCAGGCTGAACACCTGCGACGTCCCGGACTTCGCCGCAATACCGTATGGCGCGGTATGAAAATATTTATACCCGGTGCCGTTAGGGGCGTTAGCCATCCCAAACATCGCCCGGCGCACCAGCCCCCAGTATGGCGAGCTCGCCTCGCCAATCTGCGGCTGCGGCCTGACGGGCTGATAAGGCTGCTGCCAGCCGCCACGCTGCGCTTTGGCCAGCAGATGCGGCGTGATCACTTTGCCGTTATTGATCAGCGCGACCATCGCCCGGACCATCTGAATCGGGGTGGCGATCCAGTAGCCCTGCCCGATCCCGACCGATACCGTATCGCCCTGATACCACGCCCGTTTATGCACCCGCTTTTTCCAGGCACGGTCAGGGAGCAGCCCGGTGTACTCTTCATTGAGATCGATACCGGTTGACTTGCCATAGCCAAACTGGCTCAGCATGGTGTGAATGCGATCGATACCCATCATAAATGCCACCTGATAGAAAAAGGTGTCTGCTGACTCCTCAATCGCTTTAGTGACGTCCAGCATACCGTGGCCCGTTTTTTTCCAGTCGCGCCAGGTGCGGTGCGTGCCGGGCAGGGTCCAGGTGGGTCCGCCAAAGAAGGTGGTCGCGGGCGTGATGGTGTGGGTCAGCAGTGCAGAGATCGCCATATAAGGCTTTACCGTCGAGGCGGGCGGATAGAGGCCCTGCGTGACGCGGTTGATGAGCGGCAAATCTTTATTCTGCAGCAGCGCGTTGTAGGCTTTATAACTGATGCCTTTCACAAACGGGTTGGGATCGTAGCTGGGGCTGGAAACCATCGCCAGCACGCTGCCGTCGTGCGGATCTTCAATCAGTACCGCCGCGCGCTGGCCGGCCAGCTGCTGCTCAACATACTGCTGCAGATGCAGATCGAGGGTCAGCCAGATATTTTTGCCAGCCACCGGCGGAACCTCTTTCAGCACGCGCACGATGCGGCCATGGTTGTCGACCTCCACCTCCTGGTAGCCGGTTTTGCCATGCAGCAGCGCCTCATAGTAGCCTTCAATGCCCTGCTTGCCGATGTTATGGTCCGCGGCGTAGTTCTCCCCTCTGCCCGCCTCGTTCAGCCGCCTGTAGTCAGCGTCGTTGATTTTGGAGACGTAGCCCACCACGTGCGCCAGGTCAGCGCCGTAGGGGTATTCCCGATCCTGATAAGTCGACACGCTGACGCCGGTGAAACGAAACTGGTTCACGGCAAAGCGCGCCACCTGACGATCGGTAAGCTCCGCTTTCAGCTCGACCGGTTTATAGCGGCTGCTGTGCTGCAGCGCATGCCTGAATGCGTCAATGTCATCCGGCGTCAGATCAAGCAGCGGCGTCAGGGCGCGGAGCGTGGCCGCCATATCGCTGACCTTATAGGGCGTGACCAGTACATCATACCAGGTGACATTGTGTACCAGCGGAATGCCGTTGCGATCGTATATCAGCCCGCGCGTGGGCGCGATGGGGATCATTTTAATGTCGTTTTCGTTGGAGCGCGTCTGATAGTAGCGGTGCTGACGGACCTGCAGACGATAGAGATTGATTCCCAGAATGGTAAAGCAGGTCACCACCAGCGCAAATGCCACCAGTGCCCGCCGGGCAAACAGTTTTTCTTCAGCTTCGAAATTGCGAAAATTCATCAGGAAAGGATCTCTTCATTATCGCGCTAATGATAAACAGCGTGAGCGTCAGAGCCAGCCTGAAGATGCACAAGCCTGGGTAAAAGTGTGTCAGATGTTTACGGAGGGAGGACCGGAGCGCATCAATGCGCTCCGGACACAGGCGAAGTTAGTCGCCCAGCAGCACCGATTCCAGTGCAATTTTGATCATATCGTTGAAGGTAGTCTGACGCTCTGCCGCGCTGGTCTGTTCGTGCGTGCGGATATGGTCAGAAACGGTACAGATGGTCAGCGCTTTCGCACCAAACTCTGCCGCCACGCCGTAGATCCCTGCGGCTTCCATCTCAACGCCGAGGATGCCGTACTTCTCCATGACATCAAACATCTGCGGATCGGGCGTGTAGAAGAGATCGGCAGAGAAGATGTTGCCGACGCGCGCGTCAACGCCCAGCGCTTTTGCTGCGTCAACCGCGTTGCGTACCATGTCAAAGTCAGCAATCGCCGCAAAATCGTGATCTTTGAAGCGCATACGGTTTACTTTGGAGTCGGTGCAGGCACCCAGACCAATCACCACATCACGCAGTTTCACGTCAGCACGCACCGCACCGCAGGAGCCGACGCGGATGATCTTCTTCACGCCAAAATCGGTGATCAGCTCTTTGGTATAGATTGAGCAGGATGGGATCCCCATACCGTGGCCCATTACCGAAATCTTACGGCCTTTATAAGTGCCGGTGAAGCCAAGCATACCGCGTACGTTGTTGACTTCCACAACATCGTCCAGGAAAGTCTCAGCAATATGCTTTGCGCGCAGCGGGTCGCCCGGCATCAGTACGACGTCCGCGAAATCACCCATTTCTGCATTAATATGTGGCGTTGCCATGGTTCTTATTCCTTTTCAAAAAAGTGTGCGCTGTTTTACAGCATGCTTTTGCCGTAGTCCATGCTGGAGAGGCCAAAGTACGCGGCAATGGTCTGGCCGATATCGGCAAAGGTATCGCGATAGCCCAGCGATCCCGGCTTAACGCCCGGACCGTAGATGAGAATCGGGATATGCTCACGCGTATGCTCAGTGCCTTCCCAGCTGGGATCGCAGCCGTGGTCAGCGGTCAGGATCAGAATATCGCCCTCCTGCACCAGCGCCATCAGCTCTGGCAGACGGCGGTCAAACAGCTCCAGTCCGCCGGCATAGCCTGCGATATCGCGGCGATGACCCCAGGTTGAGTCGAAATCAACAAAGTTGGTAAAGACGATAGAGGTGTCAGGCGCCTTTTTCATCTGCTCAATCGTGGCGTCAAACAGCGCGTCGAGACCGGTCGCTTTCACTTTCTGCGTGATGCCCTGATGCGCATAGATATCAGCAATTTTACCTACTGAGATCACTTCCCCGCCCTTCTCGTCGACCAGCTTTTTCAGCATGGTCGGTGATGGCGGCTCAACGGCCAGATCGTGACGGTTGCCGGTACGCTCAAAGCTGCCCGCTTTATCACCCACAAACGGACGGGCAATGACGCGACCGATGTTGTAGCCACCTTCCGTCAACTCTTCACGGGCGATTTCACACAGCTCATACAGCCGCTCAAGACCAAAGGTCTCTTCGTGACAGGCGATCTGGAACACCGAGTCTGCTGAAGTGTAGAAAATCGGCTTACCGGTTTTCATATGCTCTTCACCCAGCTGATCGAGGATCACCGTACCGGAAGAGTGGCAGTTGCCGAGATAGCCCGGCAGATCGGCGCGCTCCACCAGCTTATCCAGCAGCGCCTGCGGAAAGCTGTTCTCTTTATCGCTAAAGTAGCCCCAGTCGAACAGAACCGGGACACCCGCAATTTCCCAGTGGCCGGAGGGGGTATCTTTGCCGGAAGAGAGTTCGCTGGCGTAAGCGTAAGCGCCGATGATTTCAGCATTTGGATCCAGCCCTGGCGGAAAGCGGCCGGTCGAGAGTTCTGCCGCTTTGCCAAGACCGAGCGCGGTCATGTTTGGCAGATGTAGCGGGCCTTCGCGCCCTTCGTTTGCGCGACCTTCAAAACAGGCTTCAGCGATATGGCCAAGCGTATCTGAACCCGCATCACCAAATTTATCAGCATCTTTACTGGAACCGATGCCGAAGGAGTCGAGAACCATAATAAAAGCACGTTTCATGCAAGTCTCCTGCGCGCCGGGCGCGATGACAAGTCAAAAAAAAGCGATCAGATCAGTATACCTGAATGGCGACTGTCTGGCACGCAGTAACGCCGCTATTCGCTGATGCGGCGATACACCACGGGCGTGGTTTCAGGTGCCTGGTCGCTCAGTACGATGGCGGCTCTGACCGCCTGTGCGGCTTCCTGCCACTGCGCTTCCGAGGCGGCATGGATCATCGCCAGCGGCCGCTGCGTATCAACACGGCTGCCCAGCGCAATCATGTCGCTCAGGCCTACGCTATAGTCGATTGTATCAGTGGCCCGCCGCCGCCCGCCGCCCAGCGCCACAACGGCCATGCCCAGCGCCCGCGTATCCATCGCGCTGACGATCCCCGCTTCTTCTGCATAGAGCGGCCTGCTGAAAGCTGGTGCCGGCAGATAGCGATCCATCCGCTCGATAAAATCTGCCGGCCCGTTCTGAGCCGCCACCATTCGTCCGAATACCTCGGCAGCTTTACCGTTATCCAGCACCTGCTGCAGTTTCTGCCGCGCTTCTGTGTCATTCGCTGCCAGCTGACCGGAAACCAGCATCTCGGCGCAAAGCGCCATAGTGACCTCATACAGACGCGGATTGCGCGCCTCGCCGGTCAGGAACTGCACCGCCTCGCGCACTTCCAGAGCGTTACCCGCAGTTGAAGCCAGCACCTGATTCATGTCGGTAAGCAGCGCGGTGGTTTTGCATCCTGCACCGTTCGCCACCCGCACAATCGCCTGCGCCAGCTGTTCCGAGGCGGCAAAGGTAGGCATAAAAGCGCCTGAACCCACTTTGACATCCATTACCAGCGCATCCAGCCCTTCTGCGAGTTTTTTGGCGAGAATCGAGGCGGTGATCAGCGGAATGGAGTCAACCGTGGCGGTGATATCGCGCGTGGCGTAAAAGCGCTTGTCTGCGGGTGCCAGTGAGCGGGTCTGCCCGATGATCGCCACCCCCACCTGCTTGATTATGTCGCGGAAACGGTCGTCGCTGGGATAGATATCAAAGCCCGGAATGGCCTCAAGCTTATCCAGCGTGCCGCCGGTATGACCCAGACCGCGTCCGGAGATCATCGGCACATATCCACCGCAGGCGGCGACCATCGGCCCCAGCATCAGAGAGGTGACATCGCCTACGCCACCGGTTGAATGTTTATCCACTACCGGGCCGTTGAGCTGCAGCGACTGCCACTCCAGTACCGATCCTGAGTCGCGCATCGCCATGGTCAGGGCAACGCGTTCCTGCAGGTTCATATCGTTAAAATAGATGGTCATCGCCAGCGCAGCGATTTGCCCTTCCGAAACGGTTTCATCGCGCACGCCATCGATGAAAAAGCGGATCTCCGCCTCACTCAGCGGCTGCCCGTCACGTTTTTTCCGGATGATTTCCTGTGGCAGAAACAAGGTGCCTCCCGTGATTGCTGGTATGTACGCGGCGCATAAATGCGCCCTGCATTTTTATCGTAGGGGGCGCATGAATGCGCCCCGGGCCGGACGCCGTGCCGGGATTTAACCCGGGCCGCATTAATGCGGCCCCTACGGGGATATTCAATTCCGGATGCCGTGACGGGATTTAACCCGGGCCGCATTAATGCGGCCCCTGCGGGGATATTCAATTCCGTACCCCGCGACGGGATTTAACCTGGGCCGCATTAATGCGGCCCCTACGAGAATGTTGGATTCCGTACCTCGTGACGGGATTTAATCCGGGCCGCATTAATGCGGCCCCTACGAGAATGTTGGATTCCGTACCTCGTAGGGGGCGCATTCATGCGCCCCTGGCCGTACCCCGCGACGGGATTTAACCCGGGGCGCATCAATGCGGCCCCTACGCCAATATTGGATTCTGTACCCGTAGGGGGCGCATTAATGCGCCCCGGGCCGGACGCCGCGACGGGATTCAACCCGGGCCGCTATCAGTAACCCGTTTTGCTGCCGCTGGTTGCGTGGCCCAGCGTGCTGAGCAGGTTTGCCAGCAGGCTGGAGGCACCAAAGCGGAAATGACGGGCGTCAGCCCAGCCTTCACCGAGGGTGTCGTCAGCCAGCTTCAGATACAGAGCGGCATCTTCTGCGGTGCGCACGCCGCCGGCCGGTTTAAAACCAACCTGCTGCTGCACGCCTTTATCGCGAATAACCTGCAGCATAATGGCGGCAACTTCCGGCGTGGCGTTCACCGGCACTTTACCGGTTGAGGTTTTAATAAAATCAGCGCCGGCATCAATCGCAATCTCTGATGCCGTACGGATCAGCGCCTCATCTTTCAGCTCGCCGGTTTCAATAATTACTTTCAGCAGCACGCCCGCTGCCGCACACGCTTCTTTGCACGCTTTGACCAGCGCAAAGCCGGTATCGCGGTCGCCGGCCATCAGAGCGCGATAGGGAAATACCACATCCACTTCGTCAGCGCCGTAAGCGATAGCGGCGCGCGTTTCCGCCAGAGCGATCTCAATATCCGGATTACCGTGCGGAAAATTGGTCACGGTCGCAATGCGCACCTCAGGCGTACCCTGTTCGCGCAGCGTTTTACGTGCAATCGGGATAAAGCGCGGATAGATGCAGATAGCGGCAGTGTTGCCCGCGGGGGATTTGGCCTGATGACACAGCGCAATGACTTTTTCATCAGTGTCATCATCATTCAGGGTAGTGAGATCCATCAGTTGCAGCGCGCGCTGCGCGGCAGCATTAAGGTCAGTCATAACAGGCTCCGGATGTCAGGCCAGCAGCAAGCTGCCGGATAATGTGATTATTTTAACAATTGTCGGGAACTGCCATTGCGAATCAGATCACATAAAAAAGAGATAGCTGCCCGAAATTACATGGAAAAGCGGCTACAGATCTCTTTTTAACGTGAATGGATGGCTAAGCGGCTCGCAATGCAGATGTAATTATTATCACAAAATCGCGTGCTGAATGGTATCAGTCTGATAGATGGCCGGACGACGCCTGGGAAGGAAATGCAAATATACGCAGGCTGTTCTGCCACAGCGCATCGGCAATCACGTCAGCCGGTTCAGGACGCAGCGTGCACAACACCTCAAACACATTACGCGCCCGCTCAGGCCGGTTGGGCTCTCCCTGAAAACCCTGCAGCGGCATATCAGGAGCGTCTGTTTCCAGCAGCAGCGACGCCAGCGGCAGGCTGGCAATGGTATGGCGGGTTTTGCTGGCGCGCTCATAGGTAATGGTGCCTCCCACGCCGATAGCATAGCCAAGCTGGATAAAGCGCTCTGCCTGCTGCTGGCTGCCGGCAAAGCCGTGCACAACGCCACGCCGCGGCAGATTATGTCGTCGCAGCAGCATCGCCAGCTGATCGTGGGTGCGGCGGGAGTGCAGGATCACCGGCAGATCAAAACGTTTTGCCAGAGTGAACTGCGCGTTCAGCAGCCGCGTCTGCCTGTCAAAATCGGGATTGTTCATATAGAGATCCAGTCCGATCTCACCGATCGCTACGCAGTTGCTGTCTGCCTCTGCCAGATGCTGCGCGAGCAGATCCAGATGATCGTCCTGATGGCGGGCAATATTGATCGGATGCAGGCCCAGCGCCGCATAGAGCGCCGTATAATCTTTTGCCAGCTGCCTGACGCGTGCAAAACGGCTCGCTTCTGTCGAGGGCACAATAATGCGCTCAACGCCGGCGGCGGCGGCGCGGGCAATGCTTGCGACCGCATCATCAACAAATGGCGGGAAATCAAAATGGCAGTGCGTGTCGATAAATTTCATGCCAGCGATCCTTCATCCCAGGCAGCATCGTTCCCCGCCAGCGGCGGCGTGTGTAGCGGTCGCGTGTGCAGTGCATTGGCAGCGGCGGCGGGCGGTGCAATCGGCAGCGGCCTGCGGGCCGGCTCTGCGTCACTTAACCACTGCCCCAGCGTAGCCAGAAAGTAGCGTCCGCTGCGCCGGCCAAGATGATAATCGTGGTTCAGCGCGGCAACGCGGCTGCCAAGCGCCATGCTGGCCAGAGGACGAGGCGGGCAAACCTCCACAATGCGCAGATTACCCGGCGGCTGTTCAATAAACTGCTGGATCTCGCGATAGCTCGCTTCGTGATGATGCAGGATATTGATCATCGGCTGCAGCGCACCGTCACCCAGCCAGCGCTCCATCCGCTGCAACCATTGCGGCGTATAGAACATCTGCGAAGGCGTGGTTCGGATCACCACAACGGTATCCGCGCCACGCCGCGCGGCTTCGCGCACCGGAATCGCGTCGCTGATGCCGCCATCCAGATAGCTGACGCCATCCATCAGCACGCCGCTGCGATAAAAGCCAGGAATGGCACTGGACGCTTTGATGATGTCATGCCAGGTCAGCTCATCAGGCCTGAAATAGTGTGCCTGATAATCATCACTGCGGCAGGCGCACATATAAAATTCGCTGCCACTGGCAAACAGTTTCTGCGCGCTGCTGAACGCCAGGGGAAATTTACTGCGGGTAATGTCAATCAGCCAGTCGAGATCGATAAGGTGGCCACCGCGCACAAAGCGCAGCGGATTGAAAAACTGCTTGCTGGTGGTATAGCGGGTAATCACACGTCGGGCATAGCCCGGCTGAGCGCAGACAAAGGCGGAAAGATTTTGCGCGCCAGCGGAAGTGCCCAGCATCAGATGAAAAGGGTTAAAGCCGGCACGCTGGAACGCATCCAGTACGCCTGCGGTGAATATTCCGCGCTGGCCGCCACCTTCACAGACGAGTGCAATTTTGCGGGATTTAAATGGCTGAAGCGCCAGTGGTTCGAACGAACCGAGCGAGACCGGAATGCGTATACCCAATGGCGTACCCTCAGTAGTTGCTGCTCTGAGGGAGGCCAGAGCGGCATCCCGGAGAACCAGTCATTGTCACTCCCTGACCCACTGCACGGGCAGCTGCGACGGCAGACAGCGCCGTCAATGACTGGCCTCCGCTTTACATCAATAGCGGGTTACTGCATAGATGTGTCTGGTCAGAGTTTTTTGCGCCCGGTAAACAGGCTAACCAGGAACAGAATAATACCGACAATAAAGACAATTTTAGCTGCCCATGCTGCCGTACCTGCCAGACCGCCGAATCCTAAAGCTGCCGCGATCAGTGCAATGACCAGAAAGATAATACCCCAACGAAACATAAGCCTCTCCTTTACCATAGTAGAAATCGAACTGCTTATTCTTCACTTCACTGTTTTATTGCGGAACAGCATCAGAGCGATGCCGTTCCGGCTGCGTTAAGATTTCACCTTGAGGTCGTTCTTCACGCTTTTCACGCCTTCAATGGCTTTTGCGATCTTCTCAGCACGCTCAGACTGTGCCTGATTCGCAACTTCTCCTGACAGCTGAACCACGCCATCGGTGGTTTCCACCTTCACATTGCGCGATGGAACAATGTCGTCTGCTAACAGCTTAGCTTTAATTTCGCTGGTTGTGGCGGCATCACCGGCATAACCTTTCAGCGATCCTTCTTTATTGTCTCTGACGTGTAGTTTGTCACTGACGGATTTCACTCCTTCAACCTTCTGCACCAGGGCAACAGCCTTTTCAGCCTGATCCTGCGAGGCAACAAAACCGCTTAATGTCACCACACCCTGCTGCGTTTTGACGGAGATATCCGTGCTTTTAATCGCGTCATCATCAACCAGCGCCGCTTTGGCTTTGGCTGTAATGCCACTGTCATCCATAAAACCATCGACTTTTTTCATAGAACTATCGATTTTGGAACCCGTCGAGCTGGTATCAGCAGCAAATGCCGCACCGCTTAACAGCGCCGTACCGGCCAGTGCAGCAATCAGGGTCTTGGCAATCTTAGTCTTATTCATCGATATGATCCTTCTATCAGTTAATTCACCCGCAAGCGCGAATGCACAACAGCCAACGGCGCCGTTGCCTTGATGGACGTAACCAAACTCGCAGGCCTGTTTTTTCGTCCGACAGAATAATCATAGTAGGGATTACAGCTTTTGCTGGCTTTTGTGGTTGATATCTCGCCAGAAAGTGAGAATGGCAGCGTAATTAAGAGGAGTCTGTAACAAAAAAAGCAGGACCAGTAATGACTGGTCCTGATAGCGAGGCGGGATCAGTGTTCGCGGGTTTTGCGGAAAACCACGTCAGGATAGCGCTCCTGCGTAATGTTCAGGTTAACCATTGTCGGCGCGATATAGGTGAGGTTATCTCCCCCATCCAGCGCCAGATTGACCTCATTTTTACGCTGGAAGTCGTCAAACTTTTTCGCGTCGCTGCATTCTACCCAACGGGCGGTGGAGACGTTGATCGCTTCATAGATCGCTTCAACGTTATATTCGCTCTTAAGGCGGGCGACAACTACATCAAACTGCAGCACGCCGACGGCGCCAACAATCAGATCGTTGTTATGCACCGGACGGAATACCTGCACGGCGCCCTCTTCAGAGAGCTGAACCAGACCTTTCAGCAGCTGCTTCTGCTTAAGCGGATCGCGCAGGCGGATGCGGCGGAACAGCTCTGGCGCAAAGTTCGGAATGCCGGTGAACTTCATCGCTTCACCCTGGGTAAAGGTGTCGCCAATCTGAATCGTGCCGTGGTTATGCAGGCCGATGATATCGCCCGGGAACGCCTCTTCAACGTGCGAACGATCGCCTGCCATAAAGGTCAGCGCATCGGAGATCACCACATCTTTGCCGGTACGCACCTGACGCAGTTTCATGCCCTTTTCATAACGACCCGATACCACACGCATGAACGCAACACGGTCGCGGTGTTTGGGATCCATATTCGCCTGAATCTTGAAGACAAAACCGCTGAACTTCTCTTCACGCGCTTCCACAGTACGGGTATCGCTTTTGCGCGGCATCGGCGCAGGTGCCCAGGAGACCAGGCCATCCAGCATATGATCGACACCAAAGTTGCCCAGCGCAGTGCCGAAGAACACCGGCGTCAGCTCGCCGTTCAGGAACAGCGACTGCTCAAATTCGTGTGAGGCGCCCTGCACCAGCTCCAGCTCATCGCGCAGCTGCTGCGCCAGCTCTTCGCCCACCGCCGCGTCGAGATCGGGATTATTCAATCCTTTTACAACGCGCACGTCCTGAATGGTATGGCCCTTACCGCTCTGATAGAGGTAGGTTTCATCTTTATAAAGGTGGTAGACCCCTTTAAACAGCTTGCCGCAGCCGATTGGCCAGGTAATGGGGGCGCAGGCGATCTTCAGCTCGCTCTCAACCTCATCCAGCAGCTCCATCGGATCGCGGATATCGCGGTCCAGTTTGTTCATAAAGGTGATGATGGGCGTATCGCGCAGACGGGTTACTTCCATCAGCTTGCGGGTACGATCCTCAACCCCTTTCGCGGCATCAATAACCATCAGACAGCAGTCAACGGCGGTCAGTGTGCGATAGGTATCTTCCGAGAAGTCTTCATGCCCCGGCGTATCCAGCAGGTTGACCAGGCTTTCGCGATAGGGAAACTGCATCACCGAGGTGGTGATTGAAATACCACGCTGCTTCTCCATTTCCATCCAGTCTGATTTAGCATGCTGGCTGGAGCCGCGACCTTTAACAGTACCGGCAGTCTGGATAGCCTGTCCGAACAGCAGGACTTTTTCGGTGATTGTGGTTTTACCGGCGTCCGGATGCGAGATAATCGCAAAGGTACGGCGGCGCGCCACTTCTTCTAAAAAGGGAGCATTAGACATGAGTGCGTTCTTCTTCAGGGCGGCGCGTCTGTAACGCGCGGCAGATAAATCGTTCCGGAACCTGTCCGGTGGGTAACAGTGCCAGTGGCAACGCCGTGGCGTCACTGCACAGCAGCGGTTCGCGGCTGCGCTGGCGGTGCTCCGGTTATCCGGTCAGCGTTGAGGCGGCATAGCATACAATATTTCAGCAGGCGGGGAAATCACGACTGTAGCGCGCAGGTAACCCCTTCCGGCTCCGTCCGCATCCGGTCATAGCAGGCGAATGGCAATCAGTTAACAATGAGAATTCGTCGCATTCAGAATGTTGAATAATTCCATTTATATTCAATGATATAAATTAAAATATTGTACAAAAAACCCTTCACATAAACGCTGATATTGCTGCATAATTCGCCGTAATTTTTCTGACTGCTTAATAAGGACGCAGCTATGTTAACTGCTGAAATGACCTCTCGCCTGAACGACCAGCTTAATCTGGAGTTCTTCTCTGCCAACCTCTATCTGCAGATGAGTGCCTGGTGCAGCGATAAAGGATTTGAAGGGGCCGCCTCTTTCCTGAAAATGCATTCGCGTGAAGAGATGGAGCATATGCAGCGCCTGTTTGATTACGTCAGCGACGCGGGTTCCATGCCGGTGCTGGGCAGCATCGCGGCACCGGCTGTCAGCTGGAACTCTCTGAGCGACGTGCTGAGCGAAGCGCTGAAGCATGAGCAGCTGATCACGCAGAAAATCAATGAGCTGGTGCATACCGCGCTGACATCGCAGGACTACTCCACCTTTAATTTCCTGCAGTGGTATGTGGCAGAGCAGCATGAAGAAGAGAAATTGTTTAAAACCGTGCTCGATAAACTGGCGCTGGTGGGTAACAAAGGTGAAGGTCTGTTCCTGGTGGACAAGGACCTGGGCCGTATGAACGTGGAAGGTCACGGTCAATAATAAAAAAAGATGACATACAGCAAGCAGTAGCGCCCGGTTTTGCCGGGCGTTTTTTTATGCTGGAATCGTGCGCTCAGACGGCCAGAAGCGCATACATGCGCCCTGTGCGTTGTCACGTTGCCACCCATGGCCGACATCTTACTCCAGCGCTTTCAGTCGCAGCTCTGAAGGTTGCGGGCGGCCAAACAGGTAACCCTGAAACAGCGTGCAGCCCTCTTCACGCAGCTTCGCAAACTGTTCGCTGTTCTCCACGCCTTCCGCCGTGATCTGAATATCCAGGCTGCGGCTCATGCCGGTTATTGCCCGGATGATCGCCAGCGCTTCGCGGCTGTCGCCCATATCGTTGATAAAAGACTTATCGATTTTGATCTTATCGAACGGGAATGAGCGCAGATAGCTCAGCGAAGAGTAGCCGGTGCCAAAATCATCCAGCGCAATCTGTACGCCGAGCGCTTTAAGGTTCTGCAGCGTCCGGATATTGCCCAGCGTATCGTCCAGCAGCACCGACTCCGTGATCTCCATCTCCAGCCGATGCGGTGCCAGACCTGACTCTTTCAGCGCCCCCTCTACTACCGACACCAGCGAGCTGTTTTTAAACTGCAGCGGTGAGAGATTCACCGAAACGGACTGTTCGGTGTTCCAGCTCTGCGCTTCGCGGCACGCCTCATACAGCGCATAGGCACCCAGCATATGAATCAGCCCGGTCTCTTCAGCAATCGGGATGAAATCCACCGGCATGATCAAGCCTTTGACCGGATGGTGCCAGCGCATCAGCGCTTCATAACCAATAATACCGCTCTGACTGGTAATGGGCTGATAGTAAAGTCTGAGCTGCCGTCCGGTAATCGCATCACGCAGATCGTTTTCAATGATGCGCCGGCTGCGCGCCTGGTCATCCATTTCTGGCGTAAAGTGCTCATAGCGATTACGGCCGTTACGCTTCGCCTCGTAGAGCGCCATATCGGCGCAGCGCAGCATATGTTCCGGCGTGTTGACGGCCTGGGTGGTCAGGGCGATCCCCACGCTCAGGCCTACGGTAAGATTATGCCCTTCGATATTCATGGGCGGCTGAATCGCCTCAATCAGGCGCCGCGCCACCGTGGCCGCTTCGTCAGCGTTATGGATATCGGGCAGTACAATAGCAAATTCGTCGCCGCCGATGCGGGCCAGCGTATCACGCTCACGCAGTACGCTGCGCAGCCGCTTAGCCACCGCGCGCAGCAGATCATCACCAATCTGGTGGCCAAGCGCATCATTCACGTTTTTGAAATTATCGAGGTCAAGACACAGCGTGGCGCTGATCTGGTTCTGGGCCGTGTCGTTACGCAGCGCTTCGCTGAGTTTTTGCCGGAACAGAATACGGTTAGGCAGGCTGGTCAGGTTGTCGTGATGCGCCATATGGTGGATACGCGCATCCGCTTCACGCTGGTCAGTCACATCTTCAACGATCAGCATGACATAATTTTGCCGCATATCTTTGCCGGTGATGGTGGTGGCGCGCGTATGCAGTACCCGCTCACCGCTGGCGGTCAGCAGCAGCTGCTCGCGGGTGTGAATGCCTTCACTGCGCAGCGCAATATCCGCCAGGCTATTAAAGTAGTCGCTCAGTTCGGCAGACATGCACTCATGCGGACGCTTATGCATGAGCAGCGATCGGCTCAGCCCAAACAGCTGCTCAGCCTTGGCGTTCACCATCAGAATTTCGCGGCTGATGGCATCCTCCACGATCACGCAGGAGGGGATGTTGCTGATGATGGTGTCGAGAAAGGTCGACAGCTCCGACATTCTGCTGCTCTGCGCCTGCGCCAGATCACGCGCGCGCAGAAGCTGCTGTTCATGTTCACGCCGCTCCGTCACATCGCGCGTGATTTTGGCAAACCCGATCAGGTGTCCACTCTCATCATGAATCGCGTCAATTACCACGTGCGCCCAGAAAGCCGATCCATCCTTCCGGTAGCGCCACCCCTCATCTTCAAACCGCCCGGTTTTTAGCGCAATGCCGAGGTTTGCATCCGGCAGATGGCGCTGGCGATCCTGCGCGCTGTAAAAGAGTGAGAAGTGCTGCCCCACAATCTCATCTGCGCGATATCCTTTAGCGCGCTGCGCCCCGGCGTTCCAGTTAACGACTCGCCCCTTCAGGTCCAGCATGTAGATAGCGTAATCGGTGACGCCTTCCACCAGCAGCCGAAACGTTTTTTCATGTTCGCGCTGCTGGCGCAGCAGCGCCTGCTGTTCAGTGCAGTCGCGGGTAATTTTTGCGTAGCCAATCAGTTTGCCGGCGTCGTCGCGAATCGCGTCGATGATAACGTGCGCCCAGAAAGCGGACCCATCTTTACGATAGCGCCAACCCTCATCTTCAAACCGTCCGGTTTTAAATGCGGTTGTAAGATTTTTTTCCGGTATATGGTTGAGACGATCCTGCGCGCTGTAAAAGCGGGAGAAGTGCTGTCCGACAATTTCCTCTGCCACGTAACCTTTTGTTCGCTGAGCCCCGGCATTCCAGTTCTCAACGTTGCCCTCCAGATCCAGCATGTAAATCGCATAGTCGGTTACGCCCTCTACCAGTAAACGAAAGCGCTGCTCCTGTTCACGCTGCCTGCGCTGATGCGCCTGCTGCTGGGTACAGTCGCGGGTGATTTTGGCAAAACCCAGCAGTTCGCCCTGCTCATCCCGGATAGCGTCAATTACGACGTGAGCCCAGAACGCGCTGCCATCTTTGCGATAGCGCCAGCCTTCGGTTTCAAACTTACCGGTTGCGGCGGCAACGGAGAGACCGCGCTGCGGCGCGCCGTTTTTGCGATCCTCTTCGCTGTAAAACAGCGCAAAATTTTTACCAACGATCTCATCTGGCGTATACCCTTTGGCGCGCTGCGCACCAGGATTCCAGTTAGCAACGGTACCGTCAGGTTTGAGCATGTAAATGGCGTAATCTACGACGCTCTGCACCAGCAGCCGATACATTACATCAGAGTTATTGTTCATATTTTGTGCCTGTTCCGGCCTGATACAGCATCGGCCTTTCAGAATATTCTTAATTATTTCAGACTTAAACGCAAAAGTGCAGCGCTGACAAGCGCTAATCGATTTCAGACAACATCTGGCAGGAGTGTTATCGGCAGTGGCGAGAAAACGTTCAGAGAAATGCATCATTTCCCGGGGCTACCTGCTATTTATGGCAGGTCAGTCGGGGAAGAGCATGCAGGGAAGCCGCATACCGGAGAGCGCCGGTATGGGCAGAGAGGCGAGGCGCTGTTGCTGGCCTATCGGGCTGCCAGCTGCTGCATAACCGGCAGCCACAGGTCGGTCATCATCCCTTTGCCACCGGTAAGCGGGTCGCGCGGGGGCAGAGGAACGCGCTGAATCTGTTCTCTGGCTGCACGCAGCCGCGAGGGTTCATCGCGTACCGTCTCGGGCGTCATTCCTTCCGGATAAGCGCCCACCATGAAAAAATTGTCTGACGCGTAAACCTGTTTATGCCCGACACCTGCCGGGATCAGCACGGCATCACCTTCACGCAGCACCACCATGCGCCCGCTGTCGCCGCCCAGCAGGATCTCAGCCCAGCCCGCCCCGACGCCCAGCACCTCATGCGTATTCGGATGATAGTGGGTATAAGGGAATACCGGCGCGCGCCATGCGGCAGGCCAGCCGCTGGCGGTAAAGGTCGTTTCAAACCAGCGGGCGCTATCTTCCGTGTCATCCGGCACCACACGCGGCCAGATGATCAGCGGCAGCGGGCTGTTTGGCACGCCGCCGCTGGCGTGAGAGAGCCGCAGGTGCTGCGGGTTAAAGGAGGCGCCTGCTGAAAAGGTGCCGGCAGCAAACGACATCGATAACAGCAGGCTGGAAGAACAGGACGCCATGAACGTGCTCCGACAAATAATGTTAATTAATTGTGGCAATTTCAGGCGGCAATGCAATGTGGCAATATCTTAAAAAATCCCTGTTAATGAGTTACTTAGTTACTTAAGCCAAATTTTATTTTCCGGCGCTGCCGGTTTGTGACGGCGATCGCGGTCAGGCAAAGAGGTTACGGACGCGCAATCAGGCGGTTTTATCCAGATCGCACTGGCTGCTGACAAAATCGGGCAGCTCATTTACGCGCTCCGGAGGCAGCGGCCTGCCGAGCAGATATCCCTGCAGCGTGTCGCAGCCGAGGCTGGTCAGAAAAGCCTGCTGATCGGGCGTCTCCACCCCTTCCGCGACCACTTTCAGATCCAGCGACTGCGCCAGCGCGACAATAGCGGAAACGATAGTGGCATCCTCAGAATCTGCCTGCAGCTCATTCACAAACGCGCGGTCGATCTTCAGTTCACTGGCGGGCAGCCGCTTCAGATAGAGCAGGCTGGAGTAGCCGGTTCCGAAGTCATCAATCGACGCCTTTACCCCCATGCTGGTGAGTTCAGTCAGGATACGTACGCTCTCTTCCGGATCGCGCATCGCCGTGGTTTCGGTTACCTCCAGCGTCAGCTGCTCTGCCGGGATCTGATGCGTTTTCAGCGCCTGCGTCACGGTGGTAATCAGCCCGGACTGCTCAAACTGCAGCGCAGAGAGGTTTACTGCAACTGACCAGGCGGTATGCCCCTCCTGATGCCAGCAGTGCAGCTGGCGGCACGCCTCGTTGATCACCCAGTTCCCTATATTTATGATCAAACCGGTTTTTTCTGCACCCGGCAGAAAGACGTCAGGCATAAGCAGCCCGCGCTGTGGATGCTGCCAGCGCAGCAGCGCTTCAAACCCCAGAATCGGCCCGCCGGGGGCACAATACTTCGGCTGGTAAAACAGCCGCAGTTCATGGTTATCCAGCGCCTGCCACAAATCGTTATTCAGCTGCAGCTGCGACTGCGCCAGAATATTCATTGAGGGCTGAAAAAAGGTGTAGCCGTTGCGGCCATTGTGTTTGGTGTGGTACATCGCGGCATCGGCGTTAAACATCAGCTCACGCTCATCTCTGCCGTCGCCGGGATAGACGGCAATCCCGAGACTTAAAGAGACCATCAGCTCATAACGCGATATGGCAAACGGCCGGTCAACGGCCTTCACCAGCGTATCGGCCACTGAGGCGGCGTCGTTGGGATCGTCAATCTCCAGCAGCAGCACAAACTCATCTCCGCCCATCCGCGCCAGCGTATAGTGCCCCTGCATCTGGCCCATCATACGCTCCGTCACGCTCACCAGCAGTTTATCCCCGATATGATGCCCGAACGCGTCGTTAACCGCTTTAAAGCCATCGAGATCCATAAACATCAGTGCAAACTGCGACTTCTCGCGATTAGCTTTGTTGATCGCCTGATCGAGCCGATCTTCCAGCAAAATGCGATTGGGCAGCCGGGTCAGGTTGTCATGCAGCGCCAGCTGCGCCAGTTCACGGTTCGCCTCTGCCAGCGAGCGCGCCAGAATTGACGTGCGCGCCTGCATACGCGCATCCAGCATAGAGACCAGTAGCGTAATGCCGAGTATCGCCAGCGTCACCACGGTGACAATCATCGCCAGCCAGTCGCTGTTCACCCCGTGATGTGTGACGTGGCTGCTCGCCGGAAATCCGGCCGCCGCCATACCGGTATAGTGCATGCCGGCAATGGCGCACCCCATGACAACCGAGGCGCCAAAACGCAACAGCGTCACCCGGCCATAGCTATGACGCAGGTGAAAGGCCAGCCAGAGCGCCGCTCCTGATGCGAGCAGTGCAATCAGCACTGAAACGGCGATCCAGCCCCGGTTCCAGATAATACCCGGCAGAAACATCAGCGCCGCCATGCCGGTATAGTGCATGGCCACCACGCCCGATCCCAGAACCAGCGCCCCGCCAGCCAGTCGCTGCCAGGGCAGCTCCCCCATGCAGACCAGCCGCAGGGCGAAAATCGAGGCGAGAATAGCGACCAGCATGGATGCCGCAGTGAGCACGGGATCGTAGCTCATCTCCATATCGAGATTCATGGAGAGCATGCCAATGAAATGCATCGCCCAGATTCCTACGCCCATGGCAAAACCGCCACCCAGCAGCCAGATAAGCGCGACGCGACCTGACGAGGAGGCGACCCGGCCTGCCATATCCAGCGCAGTAAAGGAGGCGAGCATGGCGACAACAATTGAAACGATAACCGTAAATGAGTCGTATGACGTTACCAGCATAGGGAAGTCCGGATTAACGCTGTTTCCAGCTATAAAATCGTGCAAACAGCATCCCTGCAGCTTGTAAACCGCTATCGCCCTTCCTGAACGAGGCAGAAATCCAGCTCTTTTTTCGCGCCAGACGACAGCAGGCTGGCAGCATGGGCCAGCCACTGTTATGACTGCATTATCGGCCTGGCAGCAAAAATAATGAGTAAAAAATGTGTATCAGCTATTAGACGTACTACCGCTCTGAACTATAGTAAACAAAACTAATGTAAATCATAAAGCAACCTCAATACTCATATGAGGCCAGCGATAGATATCGTCTTAATTCTCTTTGCCAACGGCATTTTACGGGTTCGTTTTTATTAACAGGCCAGGTGGAAAAGCATCGACTCCGGATAATCAGTAAGGAATGATTATGAAAATCAAGCTTTTTCTTATGGCCGCAGGCCTGTACACAGGATTGACATCCGTAACGGCCCTGGCAGCCACCACCACCGGGGCGATTAACGCCACGCTTACGCTGACGACCGGTTGTCTGGTCAACGGTCAGTCAGCCACCACCGGCGTCAATTTCGGTACCCTGAATTTTGGCAGCAGCGCAGCCACCTTTGATACGCTGAATGCCACGCTGGTAGGCGCAGCCGGCAGCGGTATCTATGTGCGCTGCACAACCGGACAGACCTTTAATGTACAGGTCACCAGCAGCAACGGCGCGCCGGGCACGGTTTACGGCACCGTCAGCGGCCAGCCGCGCTATCTCATTCTGGGCTCGGATAATACGCAGGGCATCGCCTATACCCTTTACAGCGACGCCGCCTTTACTACCGCGATAGCAAACAATACCAACATTGCCGCCAGCGGCACCACCGATCCGACGCTGGGCACCAACTATGCCATTTATGGTCGGGTCGTCGGCGGCGGCTTCAATCCGCTGATCCCGGCGGGTACTTATACTGACACCATAAACGTGGCGGTGAATTACTGAGCACGGGTGTACACGCAGTGAGACTATCCGTGGATCTCTGGCGGGCGGCGGGGCTGATTGCGCCGTTCGCCTGCCTGCCGGCACACGCGCTGCCCACGGCAAACTTTCAGGTCGCTGCGTCCATCGTGGCGGGTTGCGTGGTGTCGGGCAGCAACACAGGCGTGTTTGGTACGCTTAATTTTGGCACGCAGTCCGGCGTGGCCACGGGAAACCTCAGCGCAAGCTATCTGCAGAGCACGACGCTGAATCTGGCCTGCACGCCAGGCACCGCCGTCAGCATGAGTATTAACGGCGGCGCTAACTACACCTCTCTCCGCAATCTCAAACATACCAGCAGCAGCAATACCATTGCCTACCGGCTCTTCAGCAATGCTGCGCTGACTGTGCCTATACCCATCAACAGCGCTATAGCGCTGAACTATAGCAATGCGAATACGATTACGCTGCCTGTTTATGGTCAGCTGACGCTGCCCGGCGCAGCGCGAGCCGGAACCTATACCGACACGCTGACCGTCACCCTGAGCTGGTGACGCTGAAAAAAAAAGGATGAACCATGAGAAACCTGTGCGCGCTGCTTTTGTTATTAATCGTTCCCTCAGTGCAGGCTGCTAACTCGCTGATGATCTGGCCCATTGACCCTGCCATAGCTTCTGAAGATAGAGCCAGCGAGCTCTGGCTGGAGAACCGCGGCAGTAGCAGCACCATTATGCAGGTACGCATCTTTGCCTGGCAGCAGCGCGAGGGGCAGGAGCAGTATCAGACGCAGCAGCAGGTCGCCGCCAGTCCGCCTATGGTGCGGCTGGAGCCGGGGCAAAAACAGCTGGTGCGCCTGATCAAACAGACGCCGCCACCTGCCGGTGAGGAGAGCGCCTATCGCGTGGTACTCGATGAGATCCCGTCACCGCGTAAGCCTGGTGACAATCAGGCCGGGCTTAACTTTCAGATGCGCTATTCCGTTCCGCTGTTTGTCTACGGCAGCGGCCTGACGCGCGACAGCGCGAAAGCGGTACTGAGCTGGCGAGAAGTCAGCAGCGGCGGCAGGCGCTGGCTGGAGCTGACCAACAGCGGCAGCGGCCATGCGCGCCTGAGCAATGTCCGCGCCGGCGGAACCGCCCTGGGCAACGGCCTGTTCGGCTATGTGCTGGCACACAGCAGCCAGCGCTGGCCGGTCAGCCAGCCTCTGCGCGGAGAGCTGGCAGCCGATGTCAATAACCGCGCCTGGCGCAGCACTGCCGCACGCTAATGACGCCTGCGCCCTCGCGTTATCTGCTGCTGGGCAGCGTACTGATGATCCTGCCTGCGTCCGGGCGTGCGGAGAGCTGGTCTGGTCTGCCGCCTCCGCCCGCGCTGGAGAGCAGCGCACAGGGGCAGCAGCTGATGCTGGAGTTAATTATTAATCAGCGCGCGCGCGGCGATATCGTTGCCGTTGAACATCAGCAGGATCATTTCTGGCTGCGCCGCAGCGATCTGCTGCAGGCGGGGATAGCGGCGGAAAAGCTGCCGGATGAGCGGGTTGATCTCCGGCAGCTACCCGGCGCGGATGTTACCTATGATGAGACCCGGCAGCGGCTGCTGCTGACGGTGCCGCCAGCCTGGCTGCCGGCGCAGCGGCTCGGGCAGGCTGAGCAACGTCCCCGCTTTCCGGCGCGCGCCAGCAACGGCGCGCTGCTGAATTACGACTTTTATCTGACCCACACCGATCGGGCCGGCTCACGCCTCTCCTCGTGGAATGAGTTACGGCTGTTCGGCCCGGCAGGACAGTTCTCCTCTAACGGCGTCTATACGCAGCAGCTGAATGGATCGTTCAGCGGTCAGCAGGAGGGATATCTGCGTTACGACACCTGGTTCAGCAATGAGAATGAAGACGCCGTGCTCAGCTGGCGGGTGGGCGACCTTATCACTGACGCCCTGAGCTGGAGCAACAGCGTGCGGCTGGGCGGGGTTCAGATAGCGCGTGATTTCAGCGTACGTCCCGATTTAGTGACCTGGCCGCTGCCCGCCTTTAGCGGCCAGGCGGCGGTGCCCTCCTCGGTCGATCTGTTTATCAACGGCTATCGCAGTGCGCAAACGGCGGTGCAGCCCGGTCCGTGGTCGCTGACCAACATCCCCTTTGTCAATGGTGCCGGGGATGCGGTAATCACCACCACCGATGCGCTGGGGCGTCAGGTCACCACCACGCTGCCCTTTTACGTGTCGGCCAGCCTGTTAAAAAGCGGCCTGGCTGATTACGCCTTCTCTGCCGGCGCTGTCCGGCAAAATTATGGTGTGAAGAGTGCCGACTACGGCGCCGCCGCTGCCAGTGGCTCCTATCGCTACGGTATCAGCGACTGGCTGACGCTGGAGTCGCACGCCGAGGGCAGTAATGAGGTTGTCATGGGCGGTGCGGGCGGCCTGCTGAAAGCGGGAAGTCTGGGCGTCATCAACGCGGCGGTGGCGCAGAGCGACGCGCAGGGTCAGAGCGGCACGCAGTACAGCTGGGGATATCAGTACAACAACAGCTGGTTCAGCCTTGGCACCCAGCACATTCTGCGCGATACCACGTTCAGTAATCTGGCGCTGATCGGCAGCCGCAGTGAAAGCGCCGACAGCCGCTATTCACTCGCGCGTCGCAGCGCACAGTATACGGCCAGCCTGTCGCTCAGTGACTACGGCAGCCTGGGGCTCGCTTATTTCGATATCAGCGGCGGCTACGGTGAGCGCACGCGTCTGTGGAACCTGACCTGGAGCAAA
The DNA here is from genome assembly GCF_057197005.1 of Pantoea sp. SYBGC1. Classification (NCBI taxonomy): domain Bacteria; kingdom Pseudomonadati; phylum Pseudomonadota; class Gammaproteobacteria; order Enterobacterales; family Erwiniaceae; genus Pantoea; species Pantoea sp. SYBGC1. The sequence goes on along the minus strand of NZ_JBXUNM010000007.1, from coordinate 160,104 downwards.
AACCTGTGGGGCAACAGCAGCCTCTATATTTCAGCCAGCCGCGATCGCGATCTCGGCAGCTGGGACGGGGCGATTTCCCTGGTGATCCCGTTTGGCGAACAGAGCAGTGCGTCTGTCAGCGTGGAGCGCGATCGCCAGGGGCGCAGTAACCAGCGGCTGTATGCCTCGCGGGCAATGCCCACCGAGGGTGGCATTGCCTGGGACGCCTCCTGGGCACGTCAGGGGGGCGACAGCGGCGATTATCGTCAGGGCAGCCTGCGCTATCGCAACAACCGGATCGATACATCAGCCGGATTCTGGGGCGACGATGACAATACAACCCAATGGGCAGATCTCTCCGGCGCGCTGGTGCTGATGGATAACCGCCTCTTTGCTGCTAACGATATCAACGACGCCTTTGTGCTGGTGAAGACCCGCTATCCCGGCGTTACCGTGCGCTATGAGAACCAGGCGATGGGGAAAACTGACGACCAGGGCTATCTGCTGGTGCCGGCGGTCAGCAGCTACTACGGCGCAAAATATGATATCGATACGCTGGATCTGCCTGCCAGTGTCGCCGCGTCCCGGGTGGAGCAGCGCATTGCCGTGAAGCGTAAAAGCGGTTTTCTGCTCGACTTCCCGATTGAGCCGCTGCGCGCCGCCAGCGTTATTTTGCAGGACACGCGCGGTCAGCCGCTGCCGCTTGCCAGTCAGGTGCTGCGCGCTGGTAAAGAGAGCAGCTATGTGGGCTGGGACGGCATCGTCTGGCTGGAGAATTTGCAAGCGCGTAATACGCTGCAGGTTATCACGCCCGATGGCCGCCAGTGCGAAACCACGTTCAGCGTCGCGCGCGGCGAACCAGAAGCGCTGAAAACCTATGGCCCGCTGGTCTGCGCGCTACCTCTCCCGCAGCCCGGCGCCGGTGCGCTGGCGCAGACACCCTCAGCAGGAGTACAACATGATTAAGTTACTATTGATGCTGGCACTGCTGCTGCCTGGCGCCAGCTATGCGCTCTGCCCGCTCTCCGCTTCGCCGGCCAGCTTTGGCAGCCAGACCACCTTTTCTGTGCAATCCCAGGTTATCCCCACCTCCGCCAATACAAATGTCAACTGCGGCTCCGCCACGCTTAATCTGCTGGGCAACGACTATATTGCCTATGCGTTTACCGCTGCCAGCTACCTGAACGGGACCCGCGCCACGCTGAAAGCGAGCGCCGGTGGCAACGACAACGTCCCGATTCAGCTCTGTATCGATAGCGCCTGCGCCACCGAGCTGCGTCAGGGCAACAGCTACCGCTGGAACGCCTCGGCGCTGCTGGCGCTGGGCAACAGCCTCAACTTTACTATCCCGCTCTATTTCCGCACCGTGCCAGGCCAGGTGATTGCGGCAGGCACGTACACCACCACCCTGACGCTGACGGTCAGCTACAGCGTCTGTACCAGCGCTGGCGTGGCCGGTATCTGTCTGGGAACCGTGCAAACCAGCAGCGGCACCGCCCTGCCGCTGACCGTGACGCTGGTGGTCACCAACGACTGCACCACCATTACCGCCCCGAACCTCAACTTTGGCAGCGCGCCGCTGGCGGGCAGCTTCTCTGCCGTCCAGCAGACTATTAGCGTGGTCTGTTCTAAAGGGAGCACCTATAGCGTCGGGCTGAGCAACGGCAATAATTTCAGCGGCACCGCGCGGCAGATGGCAAACGGCGCCAGCCGGCTGGCCTATGACATTTATAAAGACGCGGCCACCACCTCGCGCTGGGGCCCCTCCGGCAGCGATCGCTGGAGCAGCACAACGTCAACCTCGCTGAATCCCGATACGGTAACGCGCAACTTTACCTATACAGCCCGGATACTGACGACGCAGGCGACGCCGGCAGCCGGAAACTATACGGATAACGTGGTAGTGGACGTGGCGTTTTAGCAGGGATAAGAGCCGGCCGCAGAGCGCGGCCGGAAAAGCATCAGAGTGAGGCGCTGGCGGGCGTTACCGCATGGCGCTGCTGATACTGTCTCACCATCCGGCCAATCAGCAGCGTGCCTGCCAGTCCGCAGACGGCAGCAAATGAGAGCCAGACGCCGGGCATCGCTTTATCGCCAGTGGCATGAATAAGGTAGCTGGAGATGGCTGGCGTAAAGCCGCCAAACAGTGCGGTCGCCAGGCTGTAGGCCAGGGAAAAGCCGGATGCGCGCACCTCTGCCGGCATAATCTCCGCCAGGTAAACTACCATGGCACCGTTGTAGCTGGCATAGAGAAAAGAGAGCCACAGCTCCGCTTCGACCAGATGCGCAAAGCTCGCGGAGCCAGTGAGCCAGTGCAGCACCGGCCACGCCGTCAGGATCATCAGCACGGTAAAGATAATCAGCAGCGGCCGCCGCCCGACCCGATCGGAAAGTGCCCCCATAACCGGCAGCCAAAACAGGTTGGATATCCCGACAAACAGCGTTACCAGAAAGCTCTGTTTATCGCTCATCATCAGCACCGTTTTGCCAAAGGTCGGCGTGAAAGCGGTGATCATGTAGAACATAACGGTGGTGGTGACCACCATCAGCATGCCCGCCAGCACCAGCGCCCAGTTCTGTCCAACTGACCGCACAATCTGGCGCATGGAGGGATGCGTTTTACGCTGGCTGAACGCCTCCGTCTCTTCCAGCATGCGGCGGATCCAGAACAGGAACGGCACAATCATACAGCCCACCACAAACGGAATACGCCAGCCCCATTCGGTAACGGCCTCTTTCGCCAGCAAATGATTCAGCCCCAGTCCCAGCAGCGCGGCGAAAATTACCGCCACCTGCTGACTGCCCGACTGCCAGCTGACCCAGAATCCTTTACGCCCTTCGGGCGCAGCTTCTGCGAGATAGACCGAGACGCCGCCGAGTTCTACCCCCGCAGAGAAGCCCTGCAGCAGGCGTCCGAGCAGAATCAAAATCGGTGCCGCGGCACCAAGCGTGGCGTACCCCGGCACCAGCGCAATGGTCAGCGTACCCATCGCCATCAGCCCCAGCGTCAGCAGCAGGCCTTTGCGCCGGCCGTGATGGTCGATATAGGCACCCAGCACAATGGCGCCCAGCGGACGCATAAGAAATCCGGCGCCAAAGGTCATCAGCGTCAGCATCAGTGAGGCAAAGGGATCGTCGCCGGGAAAAAAGGTTTTCGCGATGGCGGTGGCGTAGTAGCCAAAGACCATAAAATCATACATCTCAAGGAAGTTACCGCTGGTAACGCTAAAGATGGTTTTCGCCCCGCTGCGCGCAGGTTTTTGCAGAGATAGCTGGCTGCTCATACTGTCCTTCCTGGTTTTTTACCCGTTGTAGCCTGCTCAGCCAGGAATGAATGTGATCTGAATCACCATTGTGCTTTACAAAGACTGACAAAAGGTAACAGGAAATTAACAATGTGGCGCGGTTCTGACCACTGCTCTGCAGAAAGCAGGGATAAAAAAAGCCGCTGTTATCAGCGGCTTTCTCTCCGGCAAAACAGTCCGGCTATTTGCCGGCCGTTTCCATTCCCATCAGGCCAATCTTCAGATAGCCCGCCGCGCGCAGCTGGTCCATCACCGCCATCAGCGTGGCATAGTCCACTGATTGATCGGCCTGGAAGAAGATAGTGGTCTGCTTATCTCCCGCGGTCTGCGCAGTCAGCGCGTTTACCAGCGTCTCTTTCGTCACCGCATCATTGCCGATATAGATCTGCTTATCCGCTTTGATTGAGAGATAGACCGGCTTCTCCGGACGCGGCTGCGGTGCGCTGGTGGACGCTGGCAGATTAACGCGCACATCCACTGTTGCCAGCGGTGCCGCCACCATAAAGATAATCAGCAGCACCAGCATAACGTCGATAAACGGCGTGACGTTAATCTCATGCATTTCGCTGTCGCCAGCGGCCTCATCGTTTAAACGCATCGCCATAATGATTATCCTGCGCGCAGCTTATGCGTAGCAGCCGGACGGCTGGTTTCCGCCGCGACGTGCGCCGTGCCGAGATCCAGATCGCGGCTTTGCAGCAGCAGCACCTGGGCCGCAACGTCACCCAGCGACGCTTTATAATTGGCAATCATGCGTGCAAAGACGTTGTATATAACCACGGCAGGAATAGCGGCAACCAAACCAACCGCTGTTGCCAGCAGCGCTTCGGCAATGCCGGGCGCGACCACAGCAAGATTGGTGGTCTGCGTTTTAGCGATGCCGATAAAGCTATTCATAATGCCCCATACGGTACCGAACAGGCCGATAAAAGGCGCCACGGAACCGATGGTTGCCAGAAAACCATTGCCGCGTCCGGCATGACGGCTGAACGCCCCTGCGCGACGCTCAAGGCGAAAACTGGTGCGATCCTTGATGCCCGCCAGATCGTCTGTGCCCGCTGACAGCGTCAGCTCCTCGCGCGCATCGGCCAGCAGTACAGCACTGTGGCTGCCGGCTTTGAAGCTCTCTGCCGCACGGTAAGCGTCAGCCAGTGAGCGTGCTGCGCCCAGCGCCTGCTGCTCTTTTTTCAGGCGACGTTTCGCGGCGCTCAGTTCAGCATATTTGCCAAAAAAGATAGCCCAGGTCACGACGGATGCCAGCAACAGGCCAATCATGACAATTTTAACCACGATGTCGGCATGCTGGTACATCCCCCAGACGGAGAGGTCTGTCTGCATTAAATCACTGGCTACCACGCTGCATCTCCAGATTCTGTTGTAGAGTTCACGACTGAAGAGACGATCATAGCAAAAAAAAGGATCTAAGTGATAGTCGTTCTCATTACTATTTACAAAGCAGTGACGGCGGCGGCAGTGCCTTTGCCGCCGGGCTGGCGCCACTCTGATAATCGGTAAACAGGCTCAACCCCTCCCCTGATTCGTGGTAACGTGAATGCTTTGTAAGATGGGTCAGGACAGGCAGTGATGGCTACGAAAAAACTGGATACCGCGCTGGTGAGCGCAGGACGTAATAAACGTTATACGCAGGGCGCGGTGAACAGCGTAATACAGCGCGCCTCATCCCTGGTTTTTGATACCGTCGCGGATAAACAACGCGCCACCGCCGGGCGGGCTGAAGGCGAACTCTTTTATGGCCGCCGCGGCACCCTTACGCACTTTTCGCTGCAGGATGCGATGACTGAACTGGAAGGTGGCGCAGGCTGTGCGCTCTATCCCTGCGGCGCAGCCGCCGTTGCCAACGCCATCTTGGCGTTTGTTGAAGCGGGCGATCACGTGCTGATGAGCGGAGCGGTCTACGAACCGACGCAGGATTTCTGCAGCAAAATCCTCACCAAAATGCAGGTCACCACCACCTGGTTTAATCACTGCATTGGCAGTGAGATCGGTGAACTGGTGCAGCCCAATACCCGCGTGGTTTTTCTTGAGTCGCCGGCGTCGGTGACGATGGAAGTGCAGGATATTCCGGCCATTGTTGCCGCCGTACGTGCCAAAGCGCCCGAGGCGATTATCATGCTGGATAACACCTGGGCGGCGGGCGTGCTGTTTAACGCGCTGGCGTTCGGGATTGATATCTCTATCCAGGCCGGCACCAAATATATCATTGGTCACAGTGACGCCATGATCGGCACCGCGGTGGCCAACGCCCGCTGCTGGCCGCAGCTGCGCGAAAACTCCTACCTGATGGGGCAGATGGTCGATGCGGATACGGCCTATATGGCGAGCCGCGGTCTGCGCACCTTAGGCACCCGCCTGCGCCAGCACGAAGAGAGCGCGCTGCAGGTGGCGGAGTGGCTGACTGGCCGGCCTGAAGTGGCACGGGTCAATCATCCGGCGCTGGCGCAAAGCCCGGGGCACCGTTTCTGGCAGCGCGACTTCAGCGGCAGCAGCGGCCTGTTTTCATTTGTGCTGCATGAGCGGCTGGATGCGCAGCGGCTGGCAAATTATCTCGATCGCTTCCATCATTTCAGCATGGCCTATTCGTGGGGCGGTTATGAGTCGCTGATCCTGGCCAGCCAGCCAGAAGAGCTGGCGGCAATTCGCCCGGCAGGCGGCGTCGACTTTACGGGCACGCTGATACGTCTGCATATCGGTCTGGAGCACGTCAGCGACCTGCTGGCCGATCTGCAGGCGGGTTTTGACCGCTTAACGAATTAAACCAACCTTCAACCATCCGTGGCTCGCCATATCAGATCAACGCGCAGGCGGCCGCGGAGGGCTACTATAGAAGCCTTGTAACTCGACGGGATAGCAGATGGGTGTTTTACATGAGATTGTCCAGGCGCTCTGGCATCAGGATTTTGCTGCGCTGGCCAATCCGGATGTAGTATGGATTGTCTACGGTGTGATGTTTCTGACGCTGTTTCTGGAAAATGGCTTGCTGCCGGCGTCGTTTCTGCCAGGTGACAGTCTGCTGCTGCTGGCGGGTGCCATGATTGCTAAAGGCGTAATGGACTTTGTGCCGACCATGGTGATCCTGACCACCGCCGCCAGCCTCGGCTGCTGGCTGAGCTATCTGCAGGGGCGCTGGCTGGGCAATACCCGGCTGGTCAAAAGCTGGCTGATGCATCTGCCCGCACAGTACCATCAGCGCGCCTGGCATCTGTTTAACCGCCACGGACTGATGGCGCTGCTGGTGGGCCGTTTCCTGGCATTTGTGCGCACGCTGCTGCCTACCATGGCGGGTATTTCCGGGCTGCGTAACAGCCGTTTTCAGCTGTTTAACTGGCTGAGCGGCGTGCTGTGGGTCGGTATTGTCGTTACGATGGGCTATGGCATCAGCCAGGTGCCGTTTATTAAGCGGCATGAAGATCAGGTTATGGCTATTCTGATGATCCTGCCGCTAGTGCTGCTGTTTACCGGGCTGGCCGGCAGCATTGTAGTAATCTGGAAAAAACGCCGCCAGAAAACCTCGTAATTATCACGCCGCGTCAAACGGCAGCGACTGCACCGTTTGACGCGCGCGGCTGACCTCTTCACCCGGCGTTGTGCCAAACAGCCGTTTGAACTCCCGGGAAAACTGTGACGGACTCTCATACCCTACCCGCAGCGCGGCTGCGCTCGCCTTTACGCCATCCTGCAGCATCATCAGCCGCGCCTGATGCAGGCGATAGCGTTTAAGGTACTGCAGCGGCGACGTCTGCGTTACCGCCTTAAAATTGTGGTGAAAAGCGGATACGCTCATGTTGACCTCGGCCGCCAGCGTCTCAACGCTCAGGCTGCCGGCGAAGTGCGTTTCAATCCGCCGCAGCGCGCGCGCAATCTGACTGAACTGCGTCTGCCGGTTAACCAGCGACAGCAGCGCACCGCCAATTGGACCGGTCAGTACATAATAAAGGATTTCCCGTACCAGCTGCGGGCCGAGCACCCGTGCATCGCGCGGATGGCTCATCACATCCAGCAGCCGCTCTGCGGCGCACAGCATCTCTTCGCTCAGCCAGGCGGAATGAATACCCGAGGTCTGCGCCGCGGGCTGAAACTGCTCATCATCACCGATATCCAGCAGCAGATCCTGCAGTGAAGCGGTATCCACGCTCAGACACATGCCCGCCAGCGGCGCATCGGGCGTGGCTTCCGTTTCGCACTCAACCGGCAGCGGCACCGTCAGCATCAGATATTTACTGGCATCATAGTGAAAGACCGTGCTGCCGAGATAGCCGGTTTTGCGTCCCTGAAACAGGATCACAATGCCGGGCTGATACATCATCGGTGTACGCGGCAGCGTTTCGCTGGCGTAAATGAGCCGGACATTTTTCACTGCACAGTGCGGTTTTTGCGGGTCGCACATTAGCGCGACCACCCGGCGGGCAAGCTGGCGACACAGGGCGTCATGGGACATGGCGGCTTTCCGGATAAAAAATTCAGTGTGCCGTAACGCTGCACAAAGCTCTACTCCCCTGGAGAATCAGGCAAGATTTTTGCAGAAAAGGGTCAGAGTCCGCTCTGGCAGAGCGATCCGCACTGCACGTTTGTTGTCTAGACTTAAGCACACAGTTTTCCATTCAGCGATCGCAATGAAAAAGGAGCCCCAATGGCAGATCAACCTATTATCAAACTGCGCGACGGCAATATGATGCCGCAGCTTGGCCTCGGTGTCTGGCAGGCAAGTCAGGAAGAGGCGCATACCGCCGTACTGAAAGCGCTGGAAGTGGGCTATCGCTCAATCGATACCGCTGCCGCCTATAAAAATGAAGAGGCGATTGGCCGGGCGCTGAAGGATACGCCGGTCGCGCGCAACGATATCTTCGTCACCACCAAGCTGTGGAATGATGACCAGCAGAATGTGCAGCAGGCGATGGAGACCAGCCTGGAGAAGTTGCAGCTCGACAGCGTTGATCTCTACCTGATGCACTGGCCCTGCCCGGAAAAAGATCACTACGTTGCGGCATGGGAGAAGATGATTGAGCTGCAGCAGCAGGGTCTGACCAAAAGCATCGGCGTCTGCAACTTTCATGAGGCGCACCTGAAACGCCTGATTGATGAAACCGGCGTAACGCCCGTCGTGAATCAGATTGAGCTGCATCCGATGCTGCAGCAGCGTACGCTGCACGCCTGGAACGCACTGCATCAGATCCAGACTGAATCCTGGAGCCCGCTGGCGCAGGGCGGCGAAGGGGTGTTCGATCAGGCGATTATCCGCACGCTGGCGAAAAAGTATGGCAAGAGCGCGGCGCAGATTGTGATCCGCTGGCATCTGGACAGCGGCCTGGTGGTGATCCCGAAATCAGTGACGCCGGCACGCATTGAGGAGAACTTTAACGTCTTCGATTTCCGGCTGGAGAAAAGTGAGATCAGCGAAATCACTAAACTGGATAAGGGCCAGCGTCTGGGTCCCGATCCGGAGACGTTTAACGGCTAGAGCAGCACGACAATTGCGGCCGCCCTCACGGCGGCCTTTTTCTTCGTCAGGAGAGCGGATTAACGACCATCTGCCCTGCCGTACCGCGATCGGCCAGTTCCAGCGTCTGGCTGTAATAGACAAACGGGAAGTGATCGCTGGCGCTTTGCGGAAAACTCACCAGCAGTTCCACACTGCCATCAACCCAGACGGTATCCTTCCAGCCGCGATCTTCGCCCATCGACTGCGCGCCGTTGACGCTTTTGATAAGGAACATGACGCCCTGAATATGCAGCGACTGCGGGCGATCGGCGTGAATAATCCAGCGCTCAAACGTTCCCTGCTGCGTGGTGGTATCGATGCGGTTCATATCCCACAGCGCGCCGTTAATGCCCGGTACGCTATCGCCAATACGAAACTCGCGCGTCCGCACCGCGACGCCGTCAAGGATCTGATCGGCCAGCAGCCGCATCGGCAGGTTATCGGTGACCAGCGGCAGCAGCCCGGTGGGGCGCAGCGTCAGCACCAGCGTGTTGGTCAGAATGGATGAGGGTTCAAACAGGCCGCGCAGGCGATCCATAATCCCTGCCGCCGTGCCCGCCGTGATTGAGACTTCATCACCCTGCGACATATCCACCAGCACCTCGCGCCGTTCGCCAGGCGCCAGAGAGAGCGTCTGTACCGCAACCGGCGAGGGCAGAAAGCCCTGATCGCTGGCAATGACGGTAAAAGGACGACCGTCTGAAAAACGCAGGTCAAAGCGGCGCGCATTGGCGGCGTTCAGCAGGCGCAGGCGCACCCAGCCGCGGGAAACATCCACATAGGGATTCTGCACGCCGTTAACCAGCAGCGTATCACCAAGAAACCCGCCCTCTGACGGCGGGTTATAGACCGGGGTGGCGAAGTTATCGAGGCGCTTATCCTGAATCACCAGCGGAAAATCATCCACGCCGTAGTGCTTAGGCAGCGGCAGAGATTTGCTCACGTCATCTTCAATCAGCCACATTCCCGCCAGGCCGTTATAGACGTGTGGTGCCATATGATTCGGTGTGCTGGCGTGATACCACAGCGTCGCCGCCCCCTGCCGGATAGGCAGCACCGGCGACCAGTCAGCGCCCGCTGACATCATGCGCGGCGCCCCGCCCATCAGCGCGCCCGGCACCTGCAGGCCGCTGACCGTCATCGCCACCGGCTCATTAAGCCGGTTGCTGTAGATAAGCTTGACGTCATCACCGCTGTAGACCCGCACCGTCGGCCCCAGATAGAGACCGTTGATGCCCCAGACCGGAACTTTGCTGCCGCTGCCCGTAAATGACCAGTGGCTGCGCTGCAGCGTCAGAAACAGCGGCTGTCCGCGGCGGGATTCAATCAGCGGCGGGACCGGCAGTGGGACATCGCCAGCCGGAGCAGCGGCGCGGGCTGAAAAAGGCAATGCCGAAGAGGCCAGCGCAACGCCGGCAGAAAGCTGAATAAAGTGACGTCTGCTGCAAGACATAAAACTTCAGACCTTTTGAGCGGGGCGTAAAACGCCGTGTCCATGTTGTTGTTGTTAATTTTGCTGTGGTGCACGGGGGCGGCATCCACCCCCCCCGGATGAGGCTCAGATTTTACCGTTTTTTTCGCGTTCAGCGACTTCTGCGTTTAACTCTTCCAGCTTAGCAGACATTATTTCACGGCAGTGGGTCGCCAGCTTACGCACAGAAGTGGTCTCAAACTGTGCGGTATCGACCGGTGGCAGCATCTCTACAATCACCAGGCCATTCTTCCAGCGATTCATATTAATTTTGCCATGCGTATTGGAGACGACGATCGGGATAATGGGTACGCCAGCGGCGACGGCAGCGTGAAACGCGCCGGTCTTAAACGGCAGCAGACCGCGTCCGCGGCTGCGCGTGCCTTCCGGGAACATCCAGAACGAGATACGCTTCTTTTTAAATTGCCCGACGATCTCTCCGATAGTGCCGTGCGCTTTTGCACGGTTGTCGCGATCGATCAGCAGGTTGCCTGTCAGCCAGTAGAGCTGCCCGAAAAACGGGATCCACAGCAGGCTCTTTTTGCCCACGGTAACGGTGGTCGGCTGTACGATTTTCGCCGCCGTGATCATGTCATAGTTGTTCTGATGGTTTGCAATATAGATAGCATTACCGTAATTCGCCGCCTCCGGCGGCTTACGCAGTTCAACTTTGACGCCCAGCACCCCGGAGAGCTTGCCAAAAAGATGGCCAAACGTCGCGACATGGCGCGGGTTGCGCGGCGAAAACAGGCACCAGATGCTGCCGAAGACACAGACCAGTACGGAATAGATGATAATAATTATCGCGCGTAAAATCAGTAACATAGCGTCCTCAAAAAAGTACTCCTTCGCAGATAACCCGATTACTCTGCACTTGCGTCACGCTTAGGGCGTGCCGGCGCGTTGACTTCAACGCTGTCAATACGCTGCAGGCCGCGTGATACGCTGCCGCGACGGCCGCGATCGGCACGCACTTTCTGCAGATCTTCATCGCGCAGGATCAGCTTACGTTTACCCACATAAAGGGTAAGGGTGCTGCCCGGCGTCAGAATCAGTAGCCACTGCAGCCGGTCGGCACCGGAGGCAGCATCTGCGGCAGGAATTGAGATAATTTTGTTGCCTTTACCTTTAGACATTTGCGGCAGGTCAGCCACCGGGAACATCAGCATTCTGCCCGCCTGGGTGATTGCCAGCAGCATGTCATCGCCGGAATTGACCGCCAGCGGCGTCATGACACGCGCATTCTCCGGCAGCGTCAGCAGCGCTTTACCGGCGCGGTTGCGCGATACCAGATCGGCAAAGGTACAGATAAAGCCATAGCCGGCATCAGAGGCCATCAGCAGCTTCTGATCGTCCGCTTCCATCAGCACCTGCTCCATCACTGCGCCCGGCGGAAGCGTCAGCTTGCCGGTCAGCGGTTCCCCCTGCCCGCGCGCCGACGGCAGCGAGGTGGGATCGAGCGTATAGCTGCGTCCGGTGGAGTCGATAAACGCCACCGGCTGATTGCTCTTGCCGCGCGCCGCCGCCCGATAGCTGTCTCCCGCTTTATAGCTCAGACCGGCAGGGTCGATATCGTGCCCTTTGGCGCTGCGCACCCAGCCCATCTGCGACAGCACAATGGTTACCGGCTCAGCGCTCACCAGCTCATTTTCACTCAGCGCTTTCGCCTCTTCGCGCTCGTGCAGCGGCGAGCGGCGCTCATCGCCGTACGCCTGGCTGTCAGCCTGCAGCTCTTTCTTCAGCAGGCTGTTCATTTTCCGCTCAGACGCCAGCGTGCCCTGCAGCTGATCGCGCTCTTTCTCCAGTTCGGCCTGTTCGCCGCGGATCTTCATCTCTTCGAGTTTCGCAAGATGACGCAGCTTCAGCTCCAGAATCGCTTCCGCCTGCGTTTCACTGATTGCAAAGCGCGACATCAGGACCGCTTTGGGTTCATCTTCACTGCGGATAATGTGGATCACATCATCAATGTTCAGAAACGCGACCAGCAGCCCCTCAAGGATATGCAGGCGGCGCAGCACGCGCTCCAGCCGGTAATTCAGACGGCGCGTGACCGTATCGCGCCGGTAGACCAGCCATTCAGAGAGGATCTCCAGCAGGTTTCTCACTGCCGGACGGTTATCCAGACCAATCATGTTCAGGTTAACGCGGTAGCTCTTCTCCAGATCGGTGGTGGCGAAGAGATGGTGCATGACCTGATCGAGATCGACGCGGTTAGAACGCGGCACAATTACCAGCCGCGTCGGGTTTTCGTGATCGGATTCGTCGCGCAGATCCTCAATCATCGGTAGCTTTTTGTTACGCATCTGGGCGGCGATCTGCTCCAGCACGCGCGCGCCGGAGACCTGATGCGGCAGCGCAGTAATCACTGCCTCACCCTCTTCTTTTTTCCAGACGGCGCGCTGACGTACCGATCCACGCCCGCTCTGGTAGATCTTGCGGATCTCTTCACGCGGCGTGATGATCTCTGCTTCCGTCGGATAGTCAGGACCCTGCACAATATCCAGCAGCTCATCCAGCGTGGTTTTGGGTTTGTCGATCAACCGCACTGCAGCTTCAGCCACTTCGCGCAGGTTGTGCGGCGGGATATCCGTTGCCATGCCGACGGCGATACCGGTGGTGCCGTTAAGCAAAATGTTGGGCAGCCGCGCCGGCAGCATTTTGGGTTCCTGCAGCGTGCCGTCAAAATTCGGGATGTAATCAACCGTGCCCTGACCCAGCTCGCTGAGCAGCACTTCCGCATATTTAGAGAGGCGCGATTCGGTATAGCGCATTGCGGCAAAGGATTTGGGATCGTCCGGTGCGCCCCAGTTACCCTGACCATCGACCAGCGGATAACGGTAGGAGAACGGCTGCGCCATTAATACCATCGCTTCGTAACAGGCGCTGTCGCCATGCGGATGATACTTGCCCAGCACGTCACCGACGGTGCGCGCTGACTTCTTAAATTTGGCGCTGGCGCTCAGGCCCAGCTCTGACATGGCGTAGACGATACGGCGCTGCACCGGCTTCAGACCGTCACCGATATAGGGCAGCGCGCGATCCATAATCACATACATGGAGTAGTCCAGGTACGCTTTTTCGGTAAACTTGTGCAGGGCAAGACGCTCTGCACCATCCTGCGTCATTTCGCTCATTACGTTTGCATCCTCACTTCGTGGCCCGCACCGGCGGGTCATTTGGCGAGGATAGTACCTTATTCACGCGAGTTAGTCACAGAGAAGCCGTGTCTCTGCGGCAGAAAGGTTTGCGTTAAAAAACAGCAGCGCAGCAGGCGGATCCGGCCGCTTTTTCCCGCTAATAAAGCCGCTGATTTTGCTGCAGAAAACCCGCTATGACGGCGCACCGCATCAGGGCGCTTTGCCCAGCCACGCTTGCTGGATCGCCGCATATTCGCCTGTGGCAGTCGCCAGATGCAGCCACTGATCCACGTAGAGTTTCCAGCTCATATCATCGCGCGGCAGCATGTAAGCTTTTTCACCATACTGCATCGGCTTATCCGGATTGATGGCGCAAAGCGACGGATAGTGCTGTTGCTGAAACTGCGCTTCAGACGCGTCGGTGATCATCACGTCCGCTTTTTTATCCGCCAGCTGCTGAAAGATGGTCGTATTCTCTGCCAGCTGCAGCGTAGCCTGCGGCAGATGACTGTGCACGAACGCTTCATTAGTGCCTCCGGCAGGCTCGATGACCCGCACCTCACGCCGGTTGATCTGCGCAATGGTCTGATAGCGCGCTTTGTCCTCGCAGCGCACCAGCGGGATTTTGCCATCAGTGCCGAGCGGCCGGGCAAACCAGGCGATTTTCTGGCGCTTCAGCGTGACCGACACGCCGCCCAGCGCGATATCGCACTGGCGGGCAACAAAATCAGCGCTCAGCGTTTTCCAGGTGGTTGGCACCCAGGCGACTCTGGCGCCCAGGCTGGCGGCCAGCGACTCCGCCATGCTGATATCCAGCCCTTCATATTTTCCATCACTGCGCAGAAAGCTGTAGGGCTTATAGTCGCCAGTGGTACAGACGCGCAGCGTCTGCTGCTGCTGAATGAGATCGAGACGTGACTGCGCCTGAGCCGTGCCCGCCACCAGCAGCAGCGCGATAGTGACCTGTTTTTTCATAGCCTCTTCTTAGTTTAATTTCCGGTTGCGCACAGAGTGTTTCATACGCCGGAGCATTATTGCTTTATAAGCAACAGTATTGTGACCCGTGACACATTTTTCCCCGCAGCTTTCGCGCGTAGAGTGTGCCGTATCAAACTAACATTCAGGTGCAAAACAGTATGAGCAATATTCTGATCATTGACGGTGGCAAAACCTTTGCTCACTCAAAAGGTGAACTCAACCATACGCTGACTGACGTTGCGGCCAGCCAGCTGCGCGATCTTGGTCATCAGGTCTCTGTTACGCTGGCTGACAGTAACTACGACGTCGCAGAGGAGATTCAGAAGTATCTGGAGAGCGATGTGGTGATCTATCAGATGCCGGGCTGGTGGATGGGCGAGCCGTGGACGGTGAAGAAATATATCGATGAGGTCTTTACTGAAGGTCACGGCAAACTTTACGCCAGCGATGGCCGCTCACGCAGCGACGCCAGCAAAAAGTATGGTTCCGGCGGCCTGATTCAGGGTAAAAAATATATGCTGTCGCTGACGTGGAACGCGCCGCTGGAAGCCTTTACTGAAGCCGATCAGTTCTTTGAAGGCGTGGGCGTGGATGGTCTTTATCTGCACTTCCATAAGGCCAATCAGTTCCTCGGAATGGAGGCGCTGCCTACCTTTATCTGCAACGACGTTATCAAACAGCCCGATGTGCCGCGCGATATTGCGCGTTATCGGACTCATCTCAGCGCAATCTTTGCTTAACTGTAAGCACAACGGGAAAAGAGGAAGCGCTATGTTAACAGTCGTCGCTGAAATTTGTGTTAAACCGGGCCGTCGTCAGGCGGTGCTGGATGCCATCAATGAGCTGATTCCGGCGGTACTACAGGAGGAGGGTTGCCATCAGTATGATGCGCTGCTCGACCACCAGGCGCAGGTGCCGTGGAAGCAAAACTCACCTGACTCCATCTTTATGCTGGAGCAGTGGGCCTCGCTGCGGGCGCTGGAGCAGCATCAGCAGATGCCGCATATGGATGCACACCGCACCCGCATTAAAGACGATGTGGTGGATGTGAAAATCCTGGTGCTGGAACCGGCCAGCTGATCCTCTCCTCAGGCAACGCTCTGGCTATGCCGGAGCGTCTGCCGCCCGAATGCTTAAATCAGCTGCTGACGCTGGATTTTCTCCTGCAGGAAATCGAGAAAGCAGGTGACGCGCGAACTCAGCGTCTGGTTGCGATAGTAGACGGCGTGCACCGGCAAACGTAGCTCCCGGGTTTCGCTCGCCAGCACATCAATCAGCCGCCCCTGTTCGCGATCTTCCCGGCTGACAAAATCAGAGAGTCTGACAATACCCAGCCCCTGCAGGGCGAGCTGGCGCAGCGTTTCGCCGCTGGAGGCGGTCAGGGTCGGTTTAATACGCAGAAACTCCTCCTCCTGCTGCCAGACGGGCCAGATGTTATGGGTATCCAGCTGGCTGAACCCGATCAGCTGGTGCTGGCTCAGCGCGGCTACGCTATCGGGTATGCCATGTTTTGCCAGATAGTCCGGACTGGCTACCAGTCGCGTCGCGCTGCTGCCTAACACTCTGGCGCGCAGCGTCGAGTCGCGCAGTTCGCCAATGCGAATAGCGATATCCGTTTGCTGTTCCAGCAGATCGATAACGATATCATCTGTGTTGAGTTCAAGTTCAATTTGCGGATAGCGTTGCCGGAACTCCGCCAGCAGCGGCACGATGACGTGCAGCATAAAGGGGGTATTGGCGTTAATGCGCAGTCGCCCGGCAGGCGTCTCACGGCGGCGGGCTATCTGCTCTTCGGCCCGCTCAACGGAGGTGAGGATCTGGCGGGCGTGCTCAAGAAAAACCGCGCCCTCATCGGTCAGCGCCAGGCGGCGCGTGGTGCGGTGCATCAGCGTGGTCTGCAACTTACTCTCCAGCCGGCTGAGCGCGCGGCTGATACCGGAGGTGGTCTGCTCCAGCTGTTCTGCAGCGGCGGTGATTGAACCGCTGTCGACCACCGCCACCCAGGCGCGCAGCTCTTCGAGAGTAATTTTCACCGTGTTATCCTCAGCGCGCGCTGCCGTCATTAAACGTCAAGATCGGCGAGATCGCCTTTCTCCTGCAGCCAGTTGCGGCGATCTTCGGAGCGCTTCTTCGCCAGCAGCATATCCATTACGCGCAGAGTCTGCTCAATATCCTCATCGGCAATGGTCAGCTGTACCAGACGCCGGGTATTCGGATCGAGCGTGGTTTCGCGCAGCTGCAGCGGGTTCATTTCACCCAGCCCTTTAAAACGCTGTACGTTCGGCTTGCCTTTTTTCCGCTTCAGCTGCTCCAGCACGCCCTCTTTTTCATCTTCATCCAGCGCATAATAGACCTCTTTACCGAGATCGATACGATAGAGCGGCGGCATCGCAACATAGACGTGTCCCTGCTGCACCAGTGAACGGAAGTGCTTCACAAACAGCGCGCACAGCAGCGTGGCGATGTGCAGACCATCGGAGTCCGCATCCGCCAGAATACAGATTTTGCCGTAGCGCAGCTGGCTCAGATCTTCGCTATCCGGGTCGATACCAATCGCCACGGAAATGTCATGCACCTCCTGCGACGCCAGCACCTCATCAGAAGAGACTTCCCAGGTATTCAGGATCTTTCCCTTCAGCGGCATAATCGCCTGGTATTCGCGATCGCGCGCCTGCTTAGCCGAACCGCCCGCTGAGTCACCCTCTACCAGGAACAGCTCGGTTTTATTCAGATCCTGGGCGGTGCAGTCTGCCAGCTTGCCCGGCAGCGCCGGCCCGCTGGTGAGTTTTTTACGCACTACTTTTTTTGCCGCGCGCATACGGCGCTGGGCGCTGGAGATCGCCAGCTCAGCCAGCATTTCTGCCGCCTGCACGTTCTGATTCAGCCACAGGCTGAACGCATCTTTCACCACCGCCGACACAAAGGCCGCGCACTGGCGCGAGGAGAGACGCTCTTTGGTCTGACCGGCAAACTGCGGATCCTGCATTTTTACTGATAATACGTAGGCGCAGCGATCCCAGATATCTTCCGCTGACAGCTTAACGCCGCGCGGTAAAATATTGCGGTATTCACAGAATTCGCGCATGGCATCCAGCAGTCCCTGGCGCAGACCGTTTACGTGCGTTCCGCCCTGCATAGTCGGGATCAGGTTAACGTAGCTTTCCGTCAGCAGCTCGCCCCCTTCCGGTAACCACAGCAGCGCCCAGTCTACCGCTTCCACGTCGCCGGCAAAGCTGCCTGTAAACGGCGTTTCCGGCAGCGTGTGCAGCCCGTTGACCGCCTCACTCAGATAATCGGTCAGACCATCCTGATAGAGCCAGGTCTGCTCGCTGTTATTCACTTTGTCTTTAAAGACAATTTCTACGCCGGGACAGAGTACCGCTTTCGCTTTGAGCAAATGTTTCAGGCGCGATACGGAAAAGCGCGGGCTGTCGAAGAAACTGACGTCAGGCCAGAAATGCACGCTGGTGCCCGTGTTACGTTTGGCGACCGTACCTATCACTTTCAGGTCTTCAACCTTTTCGCCATGCTCAAAAGCGATACGATATACTTCACCATTACGCCGTACGGTCACTTCCACCCGTGTGGAGAGCGCGTTGACAACCGAGATGCCCACACCGTGCAGGCCACCGGAAAACTGATAGTTTTTACCGGAGAATTTACCGCCTGCGTGCAGCCGGCACAGGATCAGTTCAACGGCCGGTACGCCCTCTTCCGGATGGATATCCACCGGCATACCGCGTCCGTCGTCGATCACTTCCAGTGACTGATCGGCGTGCAGGATCACCTCGACCCGGCTGGCATGGCCCGCCAGCGCTTCATCGACGCTGTTATCGATAACTTCCTGACCCAGATGATTTGGCCGGGTGGTATCGGTATACATACCCGGGCGGCGACGCACAGGCTCAAGGCCGGTCAGGACCTCAATTGCGTCAGCATTATAGTTTGATTGGCTCATTGTATTTGTCTGATGAACAAGAGGAAAAGGAGCCCATGACGCAGCTTAGGAGAGGGATAAACCCAGAAAATCTACTATCTGCGTAAAATGGCGTTCAAATCCGATAAAGGCGTGATTGCCGCCCGCTTCAACCGTCTGCCGGCATGCGCTGTAGTAATTCAGTGCCTGGCGATAGTCGAGGATCTCATCGCCGGTCTGCTGCAATAGCCAGAGCAGATCGGGCGCATCAAGCGGGTCAATCTGCATCACTTTCAGATCGTAAATATGGCGTGACTCTAACACATATTGCTGGCCGGTGTAGGGATTACGGTTCTCGCCCAGATAATCCGTCAGCAGCTCAAACGGGCGTACCGCCGGATTCACCACCACCGCTGGCAGCATAAAACATTGCGACAGCCAGGTCGCGAAATAGCCGCCCAGCGATGAGCCAACCAGCCCCAGCGGTTCGCCGGTATGCTGCATCACTAACTCTTCCAGCAGGCTGGCGGCCTCCTCCGGAAAAGCGGGCAGCTGAGGCACCAGAACATTTATATGCGGCTGCGCTGCGGCGCACCACGCCTGCAGCTGCGTCGCTTTGGCTGACTGCGGCGAGCTATTAAATCCGTGCAGATAGAGCAGCGTGGCCATCAATCAGTACCCATCTGAGTCAAGGTCCGGCCGAAACATATCGCTCTGCAGACGATTCACTTCTGTCTCCAGTGAGCCATCTGCCGCTAATGTCAGCCAGCGCCAGCCGGGGGCCAGCGTGTCAATGGTGAAGCTGGTGCAGTGCGGTTTGAACTGGACGCAGGTAGAAGGCGAGGCCAGAACCCGGCGCCCCTGCCAGTGAAGATCGAGCTCCTGATGAATGTGGCCACACACCAGATGCTGCGCCTGCGGAAAAGCCTGTAACACCGCTTCCAGCTGGTGCGGATTGCGCAGGCTGTGCTGATCGAGCCAGGTACAGCCGGAAGGCACCGGATGATGGTGCAGCAGGATGAGCGAGTGCCGCTCAGGAAACCGCGTGAGTGACGCTGCCAGCCACTCCAGCTGGTAGTCGCTCAGCATGCCGTGTGGCACGCCAGAGACCTGGCTATCGAGCAGCAGCAGCTGCCACTGCTCCCCCAGCAGAACGTGTTTATCTGCCGCTATTCCTGCTTCCGCAAGAGTGTTCACCATGGCTGGCTGGAAATCGTGATTACCGGGCAGCCAGACGCATGGCTTTTGCAGACGGGCAATACCGGCAACAAAATGCTGGTACGCTTCCACGGTATGATCCTGCGCCAGATCGCCGGTCGCGATAATCAGATCATATTCGTGCTGCTGTGCCGCGATGGCATCCAGCACCGCATCAAAGCTCGCCCAGGTGTTAACCCCCAGCAAAGATTGGTGCTTCCCCGCGAAGAGATGGGTATCAGTGATCTGCAGGATCCGGATTGCGGATCCTGGTGCCGCAGGAAATGTGAGCAGGCTATCCAAAGCGTTTCCTTAATCTCCACGCCATCAATGCGTCAGACGCGTTTAGCAAACAGGCACGGCCAGAGCACCGTGCGCCAGGCAGTAGCGCAGCCAGTCAGCCAGAAACTGGTTAATCTGATGTTTTTCATCACGCTGATGCAATTTTTTATTGGGATAATCATAGCGTGCTTTAAAGCGATAGATCTGCTGTGTGGAACACACTTCAGCGACCATCGCATCATGATAGAGCCGCACTGACATCGCGGGCAGGCTCCAGTAGCTTACCGCCGGCGCCACCTGCCGGATTTCAACCAGCGTGGTATAACGCGTTGATTCTTCAATCGTCAGCTGATAACGGGCGCCGTTGACCTGATAGAGCACCGAGGCGCCTGCTTCATCACTGCGCGGCAGCAGGCGACGCAGCTGTGCGAAGTTCGTTTCGCACAGGCGCATCATTTCGGGAAAATCAGGGGTATAGCGCTGTTTCATTTTACCTTCCACTCACGTCGTAGTGTTTCATGGTGCAACGCCAGCCATTGCAGCGCAATGACAGAAGCTGCGTTATCAATAATCCCCTCTTCCACCCAGCGATAAGCCTGTTCGCGGCTCACCACATGTACGAGAATATCCTCATTCTCATCCTCCAGCCCATGGTTCCCTTCTGCCAGGCTGGCATCCACTTCACCCACCAGCACCGACAACCGTTCAGAGGTGCCGCCGGGGCTGGCTAAATAACTGATAACCGGTTTCACGCGCCCGACATTCAGGCCCGCTTCTTCCTGTGCTTCGCGTCGTACGACCTCTTCCGGCGTTTCTCCGGGCTCAATGATACCTGCCACCATCTCCAGCAGCCAGGGTGTGGCGCTGGAATCAAGAGCCGGTATGCGGATCTGTTCGATTAAGACGACTTCGTCGCGCAGGGGATCATAGGGTAGCAGCACGGCGGCGTGTCCGCGCTCGAAAACTTCACGCACCACTTCACCACTCATTCCGCCATTAAAAAGGCGATGGCGAAAGCGATAGCTGACGATGGAAAAAAAACCGTCATAACGGGTATCGCGTGCAATAATTTCTACATCGTTTTTTGTGAAAGTCACAGGGGATTTTTTTTCGCCCGCCATCGTCTGGTTCCTTATGCAGATTGGGATAGAGCATCGAAAAGCCAACCCTTGTGCTCCATCCGAGTGGTTCTTTATGAATTATTTACGTAAATTAGGGAAAGAAGGCACGTTCAGCCAACCTATCTCTGACAGCGCCTCTGTAAAATCGGCGATTATTTTTTGGCTTAGCAGCAGCACTTTTCACGTCACAGGCTGCAACAAAAGGAATGCAAATGAAAAAACTGCTCCCATTTTTTATTGGACTGAGCCTGGGCGGATTCAGCCTTGCCAGCCAGGCAGAAAACCTGCTGCAGGTTTATCAGCAGGCGCGCCTGAGCAATCCCGATCTGCGTGCCTCTGCCGCCGATCGCGACGCTGCGTTTGAAAAGATCAACGAAGCGCGCAGCCCGTTACTGCCGCAGCTGGGCTTGGGTGCAGATTACACCTATAACAACGGCTATCGTGATAGCAGCGGCCTGAACACCACCACTAAAAGCGCCTCGCTGCAATTAACGCAGACGATTTTTGATATGTCAAAGTGGCGTAGCCTGACGCTGCAGGAAAAAACTGCCGGCATTCAGGATGTCACCTACCAGGTTGCGCAGCAGGATCTGATCCTCAATACCGCTACCGCCTATTTCAACGTGCTGAATGCGATTGACACGCTCTCCTATACCGAAGCGCAGAAACAATCCATCTATCGCGAGCTGGATCAAACCACGCAGCGCTTTAATGTTGGCCTGGTGGCGATTACCGATGTCCAGAACGCCCGCGCACAGTATGACAGCGTGCTGGCGAACGAAGTAACGGCACGAAACACGCTGGATAATGCGGTTGAATCGCTGCGTCAGATCACCGGGATGGACTACCTCTCCCTGGCATCGCTGAGCATTGACCGCTTTAAAACAGCCCGGCCTGATGCGGTCGCCAGCCTGCTGAAGCAGGCTGAGAGCCGCAACCTTAACCTGCTCTCTGCGCGCCTGAGCCAGGATCTGGCACGTGAGCAGATCCGCTATGCTGAATCGGGCCATATGCCTACGCTGGATCTGACGGCGTCGACCGGTCTGTCTAACAATAAATATAGCGGCAGCCGGGCGAATCAGAGCATCACCAACAACGACTCAATCTCGGGTTCAAATCAGGTGGGCCTGAGCTTCTCATTACCGCTCTACAGCGGCGGTTCAGTGACCTCACAGGTGAAACAGGCGCAGTACAACTTTGTCGCCGCCAGCGAACAGCTGGAAGGCGCGCATCGCAGCGCGGTGCAGACCGTGCGCTCCTCATTTAACAACGTGAATGCGTCAATCAGCAGCATCGACGCGTACAAACAGGCGGTGATCTCTGCGCAAAGCTCACTCGACGCCTCTGAAGCGGGCTATCAGGTGGGTACCCGTACGATTGTTGATGTACTGGACGCGACCACTACGCTGTTTAACGCTAAGCAGCAGCTCTCTAACGCGCGTTACAGCTATCTGATTAACCAGCTGAATATCAAATATGCGCTGGGCACCCTCAATGAACAGGACCTGCAGCAGCTGAACAGCGCGCTGGGCAAAGAGGTGACGACCTCACCTGAAGTCGTCGCGCCGGAAAACAGCCAGCAGACTGCACAGGCCGACAGCGCACCGCAGGCGGCAGCGTCCGCTCCGGCGGCGTCTGCTCAGCCGGCAGCGCGCAACAGCGGCAATCCATTCAGCCGCTGACAGTGAAAGGGGCCCCTGCGGCCCCTTTCGCATTTGAACGTATAGCTACGTAAAGATCCGCGCCCTGTCAGGCTTCGCGCTTTAAATCCCCCCTCGCATCACCTATCCTGACTGCAACTCTGGGTACAGGATAATCATTATGAAACGGACAAAAAATATCCGTCATGCCGCTTTTCGTAAAGGCTGGCAGGCACGTCATCTTACGCCCGTCGCGCTGGCGGTCACCGCAGTATTTATGCTGGCAGGCTGTGAACAGAGCGATGAAACAGTTTCGCTCTATCAGAATGCTGACGACTGTGCGAAAGCCAATCCGGATCAGAGCGGTCAGTGTAAAGCCGCTTATAACAATGCGCTGAAAGAGGCGGAGCGCACCGCGCCTAAATATGCCTCACGCGAAGATTGCGTGGCGGAATTTGGCGAAAATCAGTGCCAGCAGGCACCGGCTCAGGCGGGTGCGGGCACCACCGCAAACAATGCCGAAGCACAGCACAGCGGCGGCTTCTGGATGCCGCTGATGGCGGGCTACATGATGGGACGTATGATGGGCGGCGGCGCCGGTTTTGCTCAGCAGCCGCTGTTTTCCCCTAAAACCCCTGCCAGCCCGGCTAACGGACAGTTCGTAGACGCCGCCGGTAAAAACTATGGCTCAGCGACCTCTGGCCGCACCATGAACGTGCCTAAAACCGCCATGGCACCTAAACCGGCTACGACCTCGACCATTACCCGCGGTGGCTTTGGCGAAACGGTCGCGAAGCAAAACAGTATGCAGCGCAGCAGCGCCAGCGGCACCAGCAGTCGCTCGCTGGGAGGCTAAGCGCCGTATGCAACGTATTGCTATCAGCGAACGCCCGGACTGGCGCGCAAAAGCCACTGAATATGGCTTTCAGTTTCACACGATGTATGGTGAGCCTTACTGGTGTGAAGAGGCCTATTATCAGTTCACGCTGGCACAGGTAGAGGCGCTGGAAAGCGTTACGGCAGAGCTGCATCAGATGTGCCTGCAGGCGGTGGAAAAAGTGGTTAACAGCGATGCGCTGCTGACCCGCTTCTGTATTCCGAAACACACCTGGGAATTTGTCCGCGAATCCTGGGCTCAGCGTCAGCCTTCGCTCTATTCCCGTCTGGATCTGGTGTGGGATGGCAGCGGTGAGATCAAGCTGCTGGAAAACAATGCCGACACGCCGACGTCACTCTATGAGGCCGCTTTTTTTCAGTGGATCTGGCTCGAAGATCAGCTTAAAGCGGGCAATCTGCCGGCGGGCAGCGATCAGTTCAACAGCCTGCAGGAGAAGCTGATTGAGCGGTTTGCGGTCCTGCAGCAGCAGCACGGCTTTAACTGGCTGCACTTTGCCTGCTGCCGTGATACGGAAGAGGACCGCGCGACGGTACAGTATCTGCAGGATTGCGCCACAGAAGCGGGGCTTCCCGGCGAGTTTCTCTATATCGACGAGATTGGACTGGGCGAAAAAGGCCAGTTTACCGACCAGCACGATCGCGTCATCAGCAACCTGTTCAAGCTCTACCCCTGGGAGTTCATGCTGCGCGAGGTGTTCTCGACCAAGCTGGCCGATGCCGGCGTACGCTGGCTGGAACCCGCCTGGAAAAGCATTCTCTCCAATAAAGCCCTGCTGCCGCTACTGTGGGAGATGTTCCCGGATCATCCCAATCTGCTGCCCGCCTGGTTTGCAGATGACAGCCAGGCGCCGCAGATGGATAAATATGTGGTGAAGCCGCTGTTTTCCCGTGAGGGTGCCAATATCCGTATTATTGAAAACGGCAACGAAATTGCGCGCGCTGACGGTCCCTATGGCGAAGAGGGCATGATTATCCAGCAGTTCTGCGCGCTGCCCCGATTTGGCGACAGCTATACGCTGATTGGCAGCTGGCTGATAGACGATCAGCCGGCGGGGATTGGCTTACGCGAAGATCGGGCGCTGATCACCCAGGATCTGTCGCGCTTCTATCCGCATACTTTTATCGGCTAACCTGGTGGCGCGTTCCGGTGCGCCCCTTTCCGGCCTGCGACAACGCGGGCCGTTATCCCACCTGCGCTGACAGCATACTGATGGCGCCCATCTCCATGCCCTCAACCGGCACGCTGACCGCCTCACCCGCTGCGCGTGCGCCCAGAATATAGAGCAGCGGCAGATAGTGTTCAGCCGTCGGATGCGAAAGCGCCGCGCCCGGATGCTGCTGATAGTTAACCAGCGGATGATCGGCTGCCGGCGCGTCGCTGTGCAGGTTATCGCGCACATACTGGTTAAACGCTTCGGCCCACGGATACGCCGGCGCACTCCCCTGCCACTGCAGCTTGCGCAGGTTATGCACCACGTTGCCGCTCGCCACCAGCAGGATCCCCTCATCGCGCAGCGCAGCCAGTTTACGTCCGGCCTCAAAATGCCATGCGGCGGGCCGGGTACTGTCCACGCTGAGCTGCACCAGCGGAATATCCGCCTCAGGATAGATTTTAGCCAGCAGGCCCCACGAGCCGTGATCGAACCCCCAGCTCTCATCTTTTTCTGCCGCCGGCAGCAGCTCCGTTACGCGCTGCGCCAGCGCAGGCGATCCGGGTGCCGGGTAACGCACGTCAAACAGCGCCTGCGGAAATCCGCCGAAATCGTGAATAGTGCGCGGCTGTTCCATGGCTGTGACGCGCGTTCCGCGCGTGTACCAGTGCGCGGAAATCGCGAGGATAGCGCGCGGGCGCGGCAGATCTCTGCCCAGCTGCTGCCATACCCGGGTATAACGGTTCTCTTCCAGCACGTTCATCGGGCTGCCATGACCCAGAAACAGAGCAGGCATACGGCCATCACGCATTTTCACACCTCATCGCTGTTGCTTTCATGAGCGCCACAATACGCGCTTGCCTGGCCACTTAAACGCGGAGATGCGTGATAATGTCTGTCAGCAAATTTGAACAAGTGCAGCCGACATAACTTTACGCTTAATAACTCGATATTTTATAAGGTTAATTATAATGTAACTGGTAATCATTATCATCGTGGAGCTTGTTATGTCGGTGCCTTTACTGCTCACTATTCTGGCCGGTGGTGCCACCTTTATTGGCGCCCTGTTTGGCATTCTCGGTCAAAAACCATCAAACCGCCTGCTCGCCTTTGCGCTCGGCTTCGCCGCCGGCATTATGCTACTGATTTCGCTGATGGAGATGCTGCCAGCGGCGCTGCATACTGCGGGAATGTCACCGATGCTGGGATACGGTATGTTTATGCTCGGTCTGATCGGCTATTTCGCGATGGATCGCCTGCTGCCGCATCAGCATCCGCAGGATCTGATGGCGACTCAGGGTCGTCCGGTTAACCTGAAGCGAACCGCTGTGCTGCTGACGCTGGGCATCAGCCTGCACAATTTTCCTGAAGGGGTCGCCACCTTTGTTACCGCCAGCAGCGATATGGAGCTGGGGCTGGGCATCGCTTTAGCCGTGGCCATTCACAATATTCCTGAAGGACTGGCGGTTGCCGGGCCGATGTACGCGGCGACCGGTTCCAAAGCTAAAGCGCTGTTCTGGGCCTGTATTTCCGGTATGGCGGAGATCCTGGGCGGCGTCATTGCCTTTCTGCTGCTCGGTCCGGCGCTGTCGCCGGTAGTGATTGCCGCCATTATGGCCGCGGTCGCAGGGATTATGGTCGCACTTTCGGTGGATGAACTGATGCCGCTGGCGCGCGAAATCGATCCGCACAATAACCCGAGCTATGGCGTGCTGTGTGGGATGACGGTGATGGGGCTGAGTCTGACGCTGCTGCAGACCGCCGGCGCGGGCTGATTTCCCGCCCTCCGGCTGGTCTGCTTTTGTATGCCAGCCTTAGCTGGCCTGACGGGTTTCACGCTGGCGGCGGTAAGCCACCAGATCTTCAATGGTCACCACGGGCATATCATGCTGCTGCGCAAACGCGATCGCTTCAGGGGCGCGCGCCATGCTGCCATCGTCGTTAGTCAGCTCGCACAGAACGCCAGCCGGTTTGAAACCCGCAAGCGTGACCAGATCGAGCGTGGCCTCGGTATGACCGCCGCGCGTCAGTACGCCACCTTCGCGCGCGCGCAGCGGGAAAACGTGTCCCGGACGGTGCAGGTCAGCTGGTTTAGCGTTATCAGCAATCGCGGCGCGGATAGTGGTGATGCGGTCCGCTGCAGAGACGCCGGTGGTCACCCCCGCTGCGGCTTCGATCGTAACGGTAAATCCGGTGCCGTAAGAGCTGGTGTTGTTCTCTACCATCATCGGCAGATCGAGCTGCTGGCGGCGGGCCTCATTGATGCAGAGGCAGACAATACCGCTGCCGTGGCGGATAGTCAGCGCCATCTGCTCTGTGGTCATGGTCTCTGCGGCAAAAATCATGTCGCCTTCGTTCTCGCGATTTTCATCGTCAAGAACCATTACACCGCGACCGTTGCGCAGTGCGTCAAGTGCACGTTCTACACGCTGTTCCGGCGTGCCAAATTCAGAAAGAAGCGTCTGATTCATGGTAATTAACCTTAAAATATTATGAGTTACCAGAACCAGGGCGAGCTTAGGAGTGCGTGAAAAATACACATGGCAAAAACGTGACGCGGGCATAAACCCGGCTGATGTCGTTACCCTCTCCCATCCGGACTTTAACCGTCGGCCCCGGAATCACACCGGATCTGCTGTCCTTTTGCTCGGTAGCAAAAGCGCTCGCGGGCTTTCAGCAGAAGCTGATTTACCGCCGGTGGGGAATTTCGCCCCGCCCTGAGAATAAGCAAAATCACTATAGCGTTATTCACCGGGACGGGCAATCGACAAAAGTGCAATTGCTTTTGCACATCATGCGTTGCGGATTTCGGGTTTAACCTTTTTGGTTCTGGCATTACACTTACTTCTTGTACCGTCGGAAAACGTGCTGCTCACAGCCACCGCAATCAGGAAATAACCATGATCGACACAAAAAAAATTGAACAACTGGCGCGCCAGGTCCATGAAGCGATGCCGAAAGGCATCCGCGACTTTGGCGACGACGTGGAGAAGAAAATCCGGCAGGTTCTGCAGGCGCAGCTGACCCGTATGGATCTGGTTAACCGTGAAGAGTTTGATGTCCAGACTCAGGTCCTGCTGCGCACCCGCGAAAAGCTGGCAGCCCTGGAGCAGCGTCTGGCGAAACTGGAGAGTGAAAGCCCGGCGGCACCGGCGCCAGCAGTGGTGACGCCCGATCCGGCCGGTAAAATCGATACGCCACAGTAAATATTATCAGCCGGGTGGCTGCTGCCCCCGGCTGTCTGCTCAGTGACTGCGGATCGTTTTAATGATGTTGGTGGTGGAGATGCCATCTTCAAAGTTAAGCACGCGTACGTCACCGCCGTTGGCCCACACTTCTTTACTGCCTGCAATCTCTTCCGGCTTGTAATCCCCGCCTTTCACCAGCAAATCTGGCAGCACATCGGCAATCAGACGCTGCGGCGTATCTTCTTCAAACAGCACGACCCAGTCTACCGCTTCGAGTGCGCTCAGCACGATCATCCGGTTCTCCTGCGGATTAACCGGTCGGGTTTCGCCTTTGAGTCGTCGGGTTGACGCGTCGCTGTTCACTGCCACAATCAGCCGATCGCCCAGCTTGCGGGCATTGGCGAGATAAGAGACGTGTCCTGCATGCAGGATGTCAAACACGCCGTTGGTCATCACCACTTTCTCGCCGCGCTGACGCGCCTGAGCCACGGCGGTTTTCAGCTCGCTCTCCGTCATCACGCCAAAGCCGCTTTCGGGACGTGCATGAATAGCGTTCTCCAGCTCCACCGTACTGACGGTGGAGGTTCCCAGCTTGCCTACCACCACGCCTGCCGCCGCGTTGGCAAGGAAACAGGCGTTTTCCAGCGTATCCCCCGCCGCGAGGACCGCGGCCAGGACGCCAATAACCGTATCACCGGCACCGGTCACGTCATAGACTTCCTGCGCCTGCGTCGGCATATGCAGGGGCGCTTTACCTGGCTGCAGCAGGGTCATGCCGTTTTCAGAACGGGTCACCAGCAGCGCTGAGAGCGCATAGTCAGCGATCAGCTGCATTCCCCGGCTGACGATGTCCGCTTCGGTTTTACATTTGCCGGCAACGGCTTCAAATTCAGACAGGTTTGGCGTCAGCAGGGTTGCACCGCGATAGCGCTCAAAGTCGGTGCCTTTCGGGTCGATCAGTACCGGTACGCCCGCTTCGCGGGCCAGCCCGATCATGGTCTGGACGCTGCTCAGGGCGCCTTTAGCGTAGTCTGACAGCACCAGCGCGCCAGCCTGTGACAGCGACTGACGCATACGATCGTGGATGGGCTGCGGATCGACCTGATCAAAGCCCTCTTCAAAGTCCAGCCGGATCAGCTGCTGGTTGCGCGACAGCACGCGCAGCTTGGTGATGGTGGGATGCGTTTTCAGCGCCACAAAGTCACAGCTGACGTTAACCTGCTCCAGCGTGCGGCTCAGTACCTGCGCGGCATCATCCTCACCGGTCAGCCCAATCAGACGCGATGCGGCACCCAGCGCGGCAATGTTCATTGCCACGTTGGCCGCGCCGCCCGGACGCTCCTCAATGGTATCCACTTTGACGACCGGCACCGGCGCCTCGGGTGAAATGCGGCTGGTCGGGCCATACCAGTAGCGGTCTAACATCACATCGCCAACAACCAGTACGGTGGCCTTGCCAAACGCGGGCAGTGTTACTTTCATTTCAGAGACTCCAGACTACGCTCAAAATATTGCGCGGATAATACCATATACCCGCCGCAGGGTAAGATGCCGCCGCACGCCTCAACTGTCTGGCTCAACCGTGCCCAGCCAGCGCTGCCAGCTGGCGTTGACAATGCCGCGCTCGCGGGCAAAACGATCCGGTGCCACGTGACCCGGCAGCGCCTGCAGGGCCAGATGATGCAGCGCATCACGCAGCGTGACGTAAGCATGCGTCAGCGCCTGCGCTTCCTGGCCAGGCATAATATCGTGCTCCGCCATCAGAGCAAAAATGCGCACGTTATCTGACCAGCGCGTCAGGGCCGGCCGATCCGCCGCTGACGCTAAGACCAGATACTGGGCAATGAATTCAATATCGGTAATACCGCCTGCATCTGTTTTTATCTCCCAGCGCCCTTTATGTTTGTTGCTCAGGTGCGCACGCATCTTCTCGCGCATTTCACGTACCTCATTCCGCAGCGGTGCTGTCGCACGGGGCAGGCTGAGAATAGCGTGGCGGATCTGCGTAAAACGCGCCATCAGCGCCGGCTCACCAAAGACAATACGCGCACGCACCAGCGCCTGATGCTCCCAGGTCCAGGCATCATTACGCTGATACGCTTCAAAGGCGTCGAAGGTGCTGACCAGCATGCCTGCTGAGCCAGAAGGACGCAGGCGCGCATCCACCTCGTACAAAATACCGGAGGCGGTGCGGGTGCTGAAAAGATGCATGATGCGCTGCGCCAGACGCAGATAAAACTGCCGTCCGTCGATGACGCGTTCACCGTCGGTCTCTGCACTCTCCGGACAATCATGCAGAAACACCAGATCGAGATCGGAGCTGTAGCCAAGCTCCCAGCCCCCCAGCTTGCCATAGCCGACCACGGCAAAGCCGCGCTCATCGTCACGCGTCAGATGTGATGGCCGCCCATAGCGCTGTACAATCATCTGCCAGGCCTGCTGCACCACCGACTCGATCATCGCCTCTGCCAGCCAGGTTAAGTGATCGCTTACTTTCATGACCGGCAGCGTTCCGGCGATATCTGCTGCGGCAATACGCAAGAGCTGCGCCTGTTTGAACTGGCGCACCGCCTCCAGCTGCTGCTCTTCATCCTCTGCCGGAATACGCAGCAGATATTGCCGCAGTTCGTCACGGTAGGCGTCAGTGGCAGTGGGCTGATACAGCGTGGCGGGGTCGAGCAGCTCATCCAGCAGCAGCGGATAGCGCGCCAGCTGGCTGGCAATCATTGGTGAGGCGGCACAGAGGCGGATCAGGTGACGCAGCGCGCCGTGATACTCGGTCAGCAGCTCGAGATAGGTGCTGCGCGTCAGCACCCCCAGCAGCAGCGGCGTCAGGCGCTCCAGTACGCTGTCGGCATCCTCACGCGAAGCGATCTCCCCCAGCAGGCGCGGCATCAGCTGGTCGAGCGCCAGCCGGCCACGCGGCCCGATTGTGCGCCGGCTGGCATCCTGCCGGAAGTCATTAAGCACGTAAAAAAAGCGCTGCCGCTGCGTTTCATTCAGCTGCGGCACCACCGGCGTCAGCTCATGCTCCTCCAGCGTGTCCTGCCAGAGTGCCGCAAATTCCGCCAGTTCCGGCTGGTCATCAACGTCCGGCGCATCGTCGCCAATCAGCTCATCAAACACCGCGCGTACGGCGGCCATGTGCGCCGTCAGCTGTGCCGTCAGCGCTTCCCAGTCGGCGCAGTTCATCGCCCACGCCAGACGCGCCCGGTTGAGCGCATCCTGCGGCAGCGTCTGCGTCTGCTCATCATTGATGCTCTGCAGCAGATTCTCCAGCCGGCGTAAAAAAAGGTAGGCGTCATGCAGCTGACTGACCTGCTGCGGACGCAGCAGCTCCAGCTCACCAATGGCCTGCAGTACCGGCAGCAGTGAGCGCGACTGAAGTGAGCGCTCACGTCCACCGCGAATCAGCTGAAACACCTGCACAATAAATTCGATTTCGCGGATACCGCCGGCGCCCAGCTTGATATTATCTTTCAGGCCGCGACGGCGCACTTCACGCGCGATCATCCCTTTCATGTTACGCAGCGACTGAATCACGCTGAAATCGATATAGCGGCGATAGACAAACGGCCGCAGCATCTGCTGCAGTGCCTGACTCCACTCGCCGCGATCGTCGCCCATCAGACGCGCTTTGACCATGGCGTAGCGCTCCCAGTCACGCCCCTGCTCCTGATAGTAATCTTCCAGCGCCGCAAAGCTCATCACCAGCGGACCGCTATCGCCGAACGGGCGCAGTCGCATATCCACGCGGTAAACAAAACCATCGACGCCAGGCTGATCCAGCACTTTTATCAGGCGCTGCCCCATGCGGGTAAAAAACTGCGCGTTATCCAGCTCGCGTCGTCCGCCGCGCGTGACGCCGCTCTCCGGCCAGGCAAAGATCAGATCGATATCAGAGGAGAAGTTGAGTTCTCCGCCACCCAGCTTGCCCATGCCGAGGATCAGCAGCGGCTGCGGCTCGCCCGCCTCGTTGCAGGGCGTGCCGAAATCGCGACAGCAATCCTGCCACACGCGATCGCGGGCGGCAGCGATCAGGCTTTCTGCCAGTACACTAAGCTGCGTCAGGCTCTGTTCGGTGGTGGCGTGCTGCAGCGCCTGCATCCAGGCGATACGCACCAGCATATGCCGGCGGAACAGGCGCAGCTCACGCATCAGCGCGGCCTCGCTATCCGCATGCTGCAGCGCCTGCTGCAGCCACAGAGCATAGTGCTGCCATTCATCAGGCTGAGGAGGCTGCTGCTGCAGTTGCTGCCACCATGCTGGCTGCTGCTGCAGGTTATCTGCGATAAAGTCACTAAAGGCCAGCGCGCCAGCCTGTTCAGACGTCAGCGCCGGCAGCGACAGCTGCAGGCGTTCTGCGATGCCGGCCAGCTGCGCCTGCATCAGCGAAGGTAACGGTAACTGCATCCTCTCTCCCTGAATTTTACATAGTGTCGTTAACGCCTGACGCCGCTGCTCAGCCAGAATGGCGGCTGGCGCATGGCCATCTTAGCGAGCTGAATCAGGCCGTGCTGCTGTTTTTCCCGGATGGCGAGCTGCAGCTCCTGCCATCCCGCCATCCACTGACATACCTCTTCAGCCGGATACGCCGCCGCCAGCAGACAGACAGCCAGCAGCTGCCGCTGCAGACGCGTGGCCTTGTCCTGAAACTCGCTGACCAGTTTTACATCCGTAAAGGTTTCCCGCAGATCCGCTGCCACGCGGCTTAGCATGATGTCGCAAAAGCGTTTATAAGAGCCCTGCAGCTTGATCTGGTTTTTGCTGTCGATCCACGGCTGCCACTGCGCTTCTGCCAGCCAGCACGTCAGCGCCATCTGCGCCTCGACTGAAGTGGCAGAGAAACAGAGGGCTTCCGCACTGATGGCCTCATCCTGCAGCAGCTCCTCAAGACGGGTCAGCTTCTGACGCAGCTCGCTGTTAGCCTTACGCGGCACCAGCGCACCAAACAGCGAAAACGCCTGACGCAGCGTTTCCAGCGCCTCCAGCACGGCGTGTCGCGCAGCCGGATTGCCGCGCAGCCAGACCTCTTCATGATACTGCCAGTGATCCAGCGCGGCGCTGAGCGCGGCAATCATCCCCTGCTCTACTGTCGCTTTTGGCGTC
Organism: Pantoea sp. SYBGC1; assembly: GCF_057197005.1. Classification (NCBI taxonomy): domain Bacteria; kingdom Pseudomonadati; phylum Pseudomonadota; class Gammaproteobacteria; order Enterobacterales; family Erwiniaceae; genus Pantoea; species Pantoea sp. SYBGC1. Next base: position 127,236 of record NZ_JBXUNM010000007.1, on the reverse strand, counting down.
ACTTTCAGCAGCGGCAGCGCCCGAACCGGACGCAGCGCGTCGCCCTGCGCCAGCTGATAGCCACGCGCGGCTTTGCTCAGGCTGCCGGGACGAAGTCCGCCGCCCGCTGCCAGCGTCTGCGCGAGTCTGAGCAGATCGGCAGGCGTGCCCTGTTTAAGCTCCAGCTCAACTTCACACAGCGGTTCGCTAAGTTCACCGGCCGCCACGCTGCCCTGATCGAAGGCAATTTCAATGGTGCTGTTACCTGCCTCTACCGTCCAGGTTTCGCGCCGGAAATGCGTGCTGAATAGCGGCTGCAGCCGCTGCTGCAGGGTGGCAATGTCGGTACCCTGCGGCCAGATCTCTGCCGGCAGCCGGGCGATATCAAGCTGTGGCGCCGTTATGTCCACGTTGTATTCCGGGCGCTGATGCAGACCGCCCAGCGTCTGACCCGCTGCCTTAAGCGTCATCTCATAACGCTTGTCCACCCCCCGGATGCGCAGCCCCATATCCCAGCGGCGCAGCTGGTTGTCGTCGGTTTCATAATAGATATTCGTCAGCTCGCGAGCGGCTTCATGCTGATGCGGCCAGGCGGCCAGTGTCTCTGCCAGGGTGGCGGCAGCCTGCGGGGTGGCAATGAACTTTAATTCGATTTCAGTGGTCATAATTTTTTATTTACTACGCTGCTGGCACTTATACGGTTAATCTGGCGAGAGTAATGCACCACAAGCACGCTGTCTCGGCTTTCTTGTGCTTTTACGCCCCTTTTCGCGCCGGATTGAGACCAGGATAGTTCTCATTCAGATTTATGCGAGGCAACTCCAGACTGTGCCGGTAAATTTACGCCTATCAAGAAAACACGACATCGAATGAAAAAAATTACACTTGCCGCCCTTTCTTTGCTGGCTTTCAGCGCCATCACCCCCGCTCACGCTGCCGATGAAAAGCGTTATATCTCCGATGAGTTATCAACCTGGGTACGCAGCGGTCCGGGCGATCAGTATCGCCTGGTCGGTAAGCTGAACGCCGGGGAAGAAGTTACCGTACTGCAGACCAACAGCGATGCGCAGTATGCGCAAATCCGCGATGCAGAAGGCAAAACCAACTGGATCCCGCTGTCGCAGCTCAGCGCGACCCCGAGCCTGCGCACCCGCGTACCGCAGCTGGAGCAGCAGGTTAAAGATCTGACTGATAAGCTGGCTAATATCGACAACAGCTGGAATCAGCGCACGTCAGAAATGCAGAACAAAGTCGCTAACAGCGACGGCACGATTGATGGCCTGAAACAGGAAAACCAGAAGCTCAAAAATGAGCTGATCGTGGCGCAGAAAAAAGTGAGCGCAGCCAACGTACAGCTGGATGACAAACAGCGCACCATTATCATGCAGTGGTTTATGTACGGGGGCGGCGTGCTGGGCGTTGGCCTGCTGCTGGGGCTGTTGCTGCCACATATGGTGCCGCGCCGTAAAAAGAAAGATCGCTGGATGAATTAATCTGCCGTACGCCAGCCGTTTGTCCGGGGGGATCGCCAGATGCCCCCTTTCGCATGCCCGCTTTTCCGCCAAAGTATGCAACAATTACGAAACAGGCGCCTGACGCGCAGTTATCTGAATACCTCTGGAGTTGTTGAGTGAAAACCTTTCTGGTCGGTGGTGCAGTGCGTGATGCCTTGCTGCAGCTGCCGGTAAAAGATCGTGACTGGGTGGTGGTTGGCGCCACGCCTGATGAGATGCTGGCGCAGAACTATCAGCAGGTAGGCCGCGATTTTCCGGTCTTTTTACATCCGCACAGCCGTGAAGAGTATGCGCTGGCGCGTACCGAGCGCAAACAGGGCAGCGGCTACACCGGCTTTATCACGCACTTTGCGCCCGACGTCACGCTGGAGCAGGATCTGCAGCGACGCGATCTGACCATTAACGCCATCGCGCAGGCGGAAGATGGCAGCCTGATCGATCCCTGCCACGGCCAGCGCGATCTTGCCAGCCGCACGCTGCGTCACGTTTCGGCAGCGTTCAGTGAAGATCCGCTGCGCGTGCTGCGCGTGGCGCGGTTTGCCGCCCGCTATGCCCACCTTGGCTTTCGCATTGCCGCTGAAACGCAGGCGCTGATGGCAGAGATGGCTGCCAGCGGCGAGCTGGCGCATCTGACGGCAGAGCGCGTCTGGAAAGAGACGGAAAACGCGCTGCTGACGCGCAATCCGCAGGTCTATTTCCAGGCACTGCGCGACTGTGGCGCACTGCAGGTGCTCTTTCCGGAGATCGATAATCTGTACGGCATTCCTGCCCCGCCGAAGTGGCACCCTGAGATCGATACCGGTGTGCATACGCTGATGACGCTGACGCTGGCGGCCGCGCTCTCTGATGAGCTTGACGTGCGCTTCGCTACGCTGTTTCACGATGTCGGCAAGGCGCTGACTCCCCCGGAAAAGTGGCCGTCGCATCACGGTCATGGCCCGGCGGGTGTCCCGCTTGTCGCCGCCCTGTGCCAGCGGCTGCGCGTCCCTAATCACGTACGCGATCTGGCGCTGATCGTGACAGAGTTCCATGACATCGTGCACACCATTGAGCGGCAGTCAGCGGCGGCGCTGGTAGCGCTGTTTGATCGCATCGACGCCTGGCGTAAGCCGGAGCGGGTGGAAAAGATGGCGCTGACCAGTGAAGCGGACGCGCGCGGACGCGCTACGCTCGAAAGTATGCCCTATCCGCAGGGTAACTATCTGCGTCAGGCGTTTGCGCTCGCGCAGGCAGTACCGGTGCAGCAGGTGATTGCAGCAGGCTTTAAAGGAGCAGAGGTGCGGGAAGAGCTGGGCAGGCGCCGGATTGCGGCTATTGAAGAGACGCTGATTGGTGCGCGGCCGGCATAACCCGCCGCGCAGCCGCTGTTACATAAACACGGCATAAACCGCTGCTGCAACGATAAAGCGATAGATGGCGAACGATACAAACGAAATACGCTTGATCAGCTCAAGGAAGACTTTGATGGCCAGCAGCGCCACGATGAACGCGGTAATAAAGCCCACTGCGAACATCGGGAAATCCTGCATCGTCAGGAAGCCCATGCTTTTGTAGAGGTCCAGCACGGTCGCGCCCATCATCATCGGCACGGCGAGAATGAAAGAGAATTCCGACGCTGCGTAGCGGCTGACGCCCATCAGCATACCGCCCGAAATCGTCGCACCCGAGCGGGAAAAGCCCGGCCACAGCGCCAGACACTGGAAGCAGCCAATCATAAACGCCTGACGATAGGTGATATCATCCACGCCGACCGCTTTTGGCTGTTTTGGCTTCAGGAACTCCGCCGCCAGCAGCAGCACACCGCCTACCACCAGGGCATACATGACGTTGATCGGATTAAACAGCGTTTTAATCTGATCGTGCAGCAGTAAACCGATCACCACCGCCGGGATCATCCCGAGCAGGATGTGGATCAGCGTCAGCTTACCGGTGCCGGTGCCTTCATGACGCTCCTGACCAAAATGGATACCGATAAGGCCAAACAGACGTCGCCAGAACATCACGACCACTGCCAGAATCGATCCGAGCTGAATCACTACTTCAAACGTCTCTGCTTTATCGCCCTCAAATCCCAGCAGGTGCCCGACAATAATCATATGGCCCGTGGATGAGACCGGCAGAAACTCGGTCAGCCCCTCGACGACCCCGAGGATCGCAGCGACCCATAGCTGATGCATATCTGCCATCAAAATTTTCCCCTATCCGTTTTAAACAGTAAAAAGGCGGTCGCAAACTGCTACCGCCTGAAATTATGCCGGCGTCGTTCTGAAGAAAACCTTAGGGTTTTCTGCTACTTCGTTTCGCTTAACGCAACGGCCTCAGCTAAGACACACCATAATTTGATTTGGTTTCATTGTGATGGCAATCACAGGGGGTTTATTTAGGAATTGTCCCGCGCTCAATACGCACGCCAACGCTCGCCGCCTGGGCTACTGCACCCGGCTTACCTACCCGGATACGCACACCGGGCGTTTTGAAACGATTCATCAACAGATCGCAGATTTCTTCCGCAACGCGCTCAACCAAAGCAAACCGGTTTCCCTGCAGATGCGCGAGGATAGCGTCGGTGACATCGGCATAGCTCAGACAGTCGCTGACATCGTCGCTGGCCGCGGCACGCCGGTTATCCCACGCCATTTCGACATCGAGCACCAGCTTCTGCTGCATCCCCTGTTCCCAGTCATATACGCCAATGGTGGTGAACACGGTGAGTTGTTCTATAAATACGATATCCATGATGTCACTCTCTGTTTTTGGCCAGGCCGGATACCACTTCCGGCGGATTATGCGTATTATCCACGCTTACCGGCAACAAAACGACCCAAAAGGAACGGTACGACGCTATGAGTGCTATCGCGCTTGGTATGATTATTTTCGCGTATCTTTGCGGCTCGATTTCCAGTGCGATTCTGGTCTGTAAACTCGCAGGCTTGCCCGATCCGCGTACCTCAGGCTCCGGTAATCCTGGCGCCACAAACGTCCTGCGCATCGGCGGCAAAGCGTCGGCAGCGGCGGTACTGATATTTGATGTGGCCAAAGGGATGGTTCCGGTCTGGATCGCCTGGATGCTGCACGTAACGCCTATGTATCTTGGCCTGACCGCAATAGCTGCCTGCCTGGGTCATATCTATCCGATCTTTTTCCGCTTTCGCGGTGGCAAAGGGGTGGCGACGGCGTTTGGCGCGATTGCGCCGATTGGCTGGGATCTTACCGGCCTGATGACCGGAACGTGGCTGCTGACCGTGCTGCTGAGCGGCTACTCCTCGCTGGGCGCCATTGTCAGCGCGCTGATCGCACCGTTCTACGTCTGGTGGTTCAAGCCGCAGTTTACGTTTCCGGTTTCCATGCTCTCCTGCCTGATCCTGCTGCGGCATCATGACAATATTCAGCGGCTCTGGCGCGGACAGGAAAATCGCGTCTGGAAACGGAAAAAAAAGAAAGGATAAAAAAAACCGGCTGCGCGCCGGTTTTTTATTTTCAGATAGCGGGCAGTTCCGCCAGCGGCCAGCGCGGACGGACGCTGACGCCCAGCTCGCCCCGCGTACCGCCCTTCAGACGCACCATGCCGGCATAGGCGATCATCGCGCCGTTATCGGTGCAGAATTCAGGCCGGGCATAAAACACCTCGCCACCGCGTGCGCTCATCATCTCTGCCATTCGCGCGCGCAGCGTGCGGTTGGCGCTGACGCCACCGGCGATCACCAGCCGCGTAAAGCCGGTTTGCTCCAGCGCGCGTTTGCACTTGATCATCAGCGTATCCACCACCGCATCTTCAAATGCGCGGGCGATATCGGCCCGCGCCTGTTCGTCGCCGTCATGCTCGCGAATGGTATTTGCCGCAAAGGTTTTCAGCCCTGAAAAGCTGAAATCGAGGCCCGGGCGATCGGTCATCGGACGCGGGAAGCGGAAGCGGTTCACAACGCCCTGCTGCGCCATGCGCGACAGCATGGGGCCGCCCGGATAGTCCAGACCCAGCAGCTTGGCCGTTTTATCAAACGCCTCACCCGCCGCATCGTCGATTGACTCACCCAGCAGCGTATATTCGCCGATACCGGTGACGCTGATAAGCTGCGTATGTCCGCCGGAGACCAGCAGCGCGACAAACGGAAACGCCGGCGGATTCTCCTCCAGCATCGGCGCCAGCAGATGGCCTTCCATATGATGTACCGGGACCGCCGGCACATTCCAGGCGAACGCCAGCGCGCGGCCAATCGTGGCGCCGACCAGCAGTGCACCCACCAGACCCGGACCAGCGGTATAGGCGACCGCATCGATATCGCTGGCCTGCAGGTTGGCCTCTTTCAGCGCGGCCTGTATCAGCGGCACCGTTTTACGCACGTGGTCGCGCGATGCCAGTTCCGGCACCACGCCGCCGTAGTCAGCATGCAGCTTCACCTGGCTATACAGCTGATTCGCCAGCAGACCGGACGCATCGTCATAAATCGCGATGCCGGTTTCATCGCAGGACGTTTCAATACCCAGAACTCGCATAGCTTTATTACCCTCTTCTTGCGGCACGCAGTGTAGCACAGGCAAATCTGCCGCCGGACTACTTTGACGGGAAAAAGTGTTTTTCTGCCGCACAAAGAGTGCGCTATACTCCACGGCCTGAAAAAACCGGCAGCCGCACAGGCAAACGCTCCTGTTGGTTCTAAATTGTCCATGGTGCTTTACAAGCCGGCCCCGGCTGGAGTAAAATGCTGCACCATTTTGAAATGTGCTGACGCCGCAGTCAGCAGCAAAAACCGAATTTTATCGAGGTGAGAGTTACATGCCGGTAATTAAAGTACGTGAAAACGAGCCATTCGACGTAGCACTGCGTCGCTTCAAGCGTTCCTGCGAGAAAGCAGGCGTTCTGGCTGAAGTTCGTCGTCGTGAGTTTTATGAAAAACCAACGACCGAGCGTAAGCGCGCTAAAGCGTCAGCAGTTAAGCGTCACGCCAAGAAACTGGCTCGCGAAAACGCACGCCGCACTCGTCTGTACTAATTTCTTTCGGAAGTTCGCTTCCGCCGCGTGTTAAATGCAGACAGAGTCAAGTAAGAGGCCGTGCTTTCCGAAAGGAAGCGCGGCTTGTTGCCGTTTAAGAGCTGAAAAAATCGGGGCTTATGGCTGGACGAATTCCACGCGTTTTTATCAATGATTTACTTGCCCGCACGGATATCGTGGATCTTATCGATGCCCGCGTTAAGCTGAAAAAGCAGGGTAAGAACTATCACGCGTGCTGTCCATTCCATAACGAAAAAACCCCCTCTTTTACCGTCAGCGGTGAAAAGCAGTTTTACTACTGCTTTGGCTGTGGTGCCAAAGGCAACGCTATCGACTTCCTGATGAATCACGATCGTCTGGAATTTGTTGAAAGCGTTGAGGAACTTGCCACCCAGCACGGCCTTGAAGTGCCGTACGAAACAGGCAGCGGCCCCAGCCCGATTGAGCGTCATCAGCGTCAGAGTCTTTACCAGCTGCTGGAGAAACTGGATGGTTTCTATCAGCAAAGCTTCCGCAGTCCGGGAGCGGAGGCGGCCCAGCGCTATTTAGGCTCGCGCGGGCTCAGCCAGCAGGTGATCGATCACTTTGCGATTGGCTATGCACCCGCCGGCTGGGATAACGTGCTGAAGCGTTTCGGAGAGCAGCAGGAAGACCGCGAGTCGCTGATGGAAGCGGGCATGCTGGTCACCAACGATAAAGGCCGCAGCTACGATCGCTTCCGCGATCGCGTGATGTTCCCGATCCGCGATAAGCGTGGTCGCGTGATTGGCTTTGGCGGACGCGTGCTGGGTAACGATACGCCTAAGTATCTGAACTCGCCGGAAACACCGATTTTCCATAAAGGCCGCCAGCTCTATGGCCTGTATGAAGCACAAAAAAACCATCCTCAGCCGGCGCGCCTGCTGGTGGTAGAGGGCTATATGGATGTGGTCGCCCTGGCACAGTTCGGCATCGATTATGCCGTGGCGTCGCTGGGGACCTCCACCACAGCTGAACATATTCAGCTGCTGTTCCGCTCGACTGACACGGTGATCTGCTGTTACGACGGCGACCGGGCCGGTCGCGAAGCCGCCTGGCGCGCGCTGGAAACCGCCCTGCCCTACATGAATGACGGGCGTCAGCTACGCTTTATGTTTCTGCCTGATGGCGAAGATCCCGATACGCTGGTGCGTAAAGAGGGAAAAGAAGCGTTTGAAGCACGCATGGAGCAGGCGATGCCGCTCTCGGTGTTTCTGTTTGACAGCCTGATGCCACAGGTGGATTTGAGCACCCGCGATGGTCGTACCAAGCTGGCGACGCTTGCTCTGCCGCTGATTAGTCAGATCCCGGGCGAAACGCTGCGGATCTATATGCGCCAGACGCTGGGTAATAAACTCGGCATTCTGGACGATAACCAGTTAGACAAGCTGATGCCAAAGGCGGCAGAAAACGCGACGCCGCCCGTCGCGCCGCCGCTGAAGCGCACCACGATGCGCGTACTGATTGCGCTGCTGGTGCAGAATCCGCAGTTTGCGACGATTGTGCCCACGCTTGACGGGCTGGCGCAGTCAAAACTTGCCGGCCTGTCGCTGTTTGTTGACCTGATCAGCCGCTGCACAGAGAATCCTGGCCTGACGACCGGACAGCTACTAGAGTTATATCGCGGGACAAATTTTAGCCAGCCCCTTGAAACACTGGCCACCTGGAACCACATGATAGTGGATGAGGAAGCCGAAGCGGTGTTTCAGGACTCGCTGGCAAGCATATATGATGCTGCGCTGGAGCAGCGCCTGGAAGCGCTGATTGCGCGTGAGCGTACCGAAGGGCTCAGTGCCGCTGAGCGGCGCGAATTCTGGGCATTAAGCCAGGCATTAGCGAAAAAATAAGATTCAGCCAGGCCAGAATGGCGGAGTGTTCCCCGTTCTGGCCTGCGGCTTTCGGTTTACACGCCATATAAGCGGAACCGGAGCACAACGATTTCAGACCGAATATCAAGCGGCTTAAGTGCCGAACTAAAAGGGGCTGCAGCCCTGGCCGCGTTGAAGGCAGCGGCAAAAACATAATGCCTTCACTGTTATAGTTGGCTCGCTGCCGACCGACACCAATCTAATTAACAGAAGTGTGGATACCGTCTTATGGAGCAAAACCCGCAGTCACAGCTTAAGCTGCTTGTCACCCGTGGTAAGGAGCAGGGCTATCTGACCTATGCTGAGGTCAATGACCATCTGCCGGAAGATATCGTCGACTCCGATCAGATCGAAGACATCATCCAGATGATCAACGATATGGGTATCCAGGTGGTGGAAGAAGCCCCTGATGCCGATGATCTGATGCTGAATGAGAACAGCTCCGATACAGATGAAGATGCTGCAGAAGCGGCCGCGCAGGTCTTATCCAGCGTTGAATCTGAAATCGGGCGCACAACCGATCCGGTGCGCATGTATATGCGTGAAATGGGTACCGTAGAGCTGCTGACGCGCGAAGGCGAAATCGACATCGCCAAGCGTATCGAAGACGGTATCAACCAGGTGCAGTGCTCTGTTGCCGAATATCCGGAAGCTATCACCTACCTGCTCGATCAGTACGATCGTGTGGAAGCGGGCGAATCGCGCCTGTCCGATCTCATCACCGGCTTTGTTGATCCTAACGCTGAAGAAGATCTCGCCCCCACTGCCACCCACGTTGGTTCTGAGCTGTCTGAAGAAGATCGCAATGACGACGAAGAGGAAGATGAAGAGAGCGACGACGACGACAACAGCGACGACGACAACTCTATCGATCCGGAACTGGCGCGCGAGAAGTTCCTTGAGCTGCGCACCCAGTATGAAGCAGCCCGCACCGTTATTAAGGCGAAAGGCCGCAGCCACGCTGATGCCGTTGCCGAAATCAACAACCTTTCTGAAGTCTTCAAGCAGTTCCGCCTGGTGCCGAAGCAGTTCGACTACCTGGTAAACAATATGCGTGAAATGATGGAGCGCGTGCGTACGCAAGAGCGCCTGATCATGAAGCTGTGTGTTGAACTGTGCAAAATGCCGAAAAAGAACTTTATTACGCTGTTCACCGGTAATGAAACCAGTGAGAGCTGGTTTAAAGCAGCCCTGGCGATGAACAAGCCGTGGTCTGAAAAGCTGAAAGATGTTGAAGAAGATGTCATGCGCTCGCTGCAGAAGCTGCTGCAGATTGAGGAAGAGACCGGCCTGACCATCGAACAGGTTAAAGACATCAACCGTCGCATGTCGATCGGCGAAGCGAAAGCGCGCCGCGCGAAGAAAGAGATGGTTGAAGCTAACCTGCGTCTGGTTATCTCTATCGCGAAAAAATATACCAACCGCGGCCTGCAGTTCCTTGACCTGATTCAGGAAGGCAACATCGGTCTGATGAAAGCGGTTGATAAGTTTGAATATCGCCGTGGCTATAAGTTCTCAACCTACGCCACCTGGTGGATCCGTCAGGCGATCACCCGCTCTATCGCCGATCAGGCGCGTACCATCCGTATTCCGGTGCATATGATTGAGACCATCAACAAGCTCAACCGTATTTCGCGCCAGATGCTGCAGGAGATGGGCCGCGAGCCGACGCCGGAAGAGCTGGCTGAGCGCATGCTGATGCCGGAAGATAAGATCCGCAAGGTGCTGAAGATCGCCAAAGAGCCTATCTCCATGGAGACGCCGATTGGTGATGACGAAGATTCGCATCTGGGCGATTTCATCGAAGATACCACGCTGGAGCTGCCGCTGGACTCTGCTACCTCTGAGAGCCTGCGTTCTGCGACCCACGACGTGCTGGCGGGCCTGACCGCGCGCGAGGCGAAAGTCCTGCGTATGCGTTTTGGTATCGATATGAACACCGACCACACGCTGGAAGAAGTGGGCAAGCAGTTTGACGTCACGCGTGAGCGTATCCGTCAGATTGAAGCCAAAGCGCTGCGTAAACTGCGCCACCCGAGCCGCTCGGAAGTGCTGCGCAGCTTCCTCGACGATTAATCGTCTGCAGGAAAACAAAAACCCCGGCACGCCGGGGTTTTTTATTGCCCGCTCTCCGGCAGACCCAGCGCATCCGCCAGCTGGCGATACGCTGCCACCATCTCCTCCAGCGAAGCGCGGTTGAGGCCACTGGGGTTTGGCAGCACCCAGATGCGCGTCTCCATCAGCGGCTGCGGCTGCTCGCCCCACGCCACTTTACGCTGCCGGAACGCTCGCTGATACGCATCCTTGCCCAGCACCGCCAGCGCTCGCGGCTGATAGCGTAAAATTTTATCCTGCAGCCGCAGCCCGCCGTCGCGCAGCTCATCACCGCTCAGCTCGCTCGCCTGCGTAGTGGGACGCTCAACCAGCGCGGTGATGCCGCAGCCGGTCTCCAGCAGCCGCCGCTCCTGCTCCGGCTTCAGCAGCTCGCGCGTAAAGCCAGCCAGATAGATCACTTTCCAGAAGCGGTTGCCGGGATGCGCAAAATGGTAACCGGTATGCGCAGATGACTTGCCGGGATTGATGCCGCAGAACAGCACCTGCAGATCGTGCGAGAGAATATCGCGAATGTCGTGGTCGGGTTGCATATGCCTCTGGATGCCTGGTAAACGTGCTTAAAGCGTAGAGTATTCAGCGGGATGGGGAAAGCATGGCGATTGCGATAAGTGAAAACCCAGCGCCCGCCGCCCGACCAGTTAACGATTTCTTTTACCGCCTGTGCAGTAAAAAAACGCTCAAAGTGTTGTGGCAATCACTCCTGTCACAGCAGCAGGCGGATTTTTTCATTAATATCAATCACTCACCATTGTGCTAATTTTCATCAACCGATCGGTGAACGCTGGATCGCCTCTGCCAGATACTTTATAATCCCCGCACTACTGGCCCCTTAGCTCAGTGGTTAGAGCAGGCGACTCATAATCGCTTGGTCGCTGGTTCAAACCCAGCAGGGGCCACCAAATTTTAGCTTTAAAATCATGTATTTAAGCCACCCTCCGAGGTGGCTTTTTTATTTTCGGATTTTAGAGTGGCGGCAAAATGGCGATGGCAGGAGTCAATGCCATATCGGCACTTCCCCACCTAATGCGAGAAAAGACGATCCAGCGATTGAATTACTGTTGTGAAAATCTTCATGGCACGCTGTAAAAATTATTCTTACCCAGGCTCTCTGCACCAGTCAGATTTATCACATCACCCAAAGAGGCACCGGACGAAATCGATAAAATAACGATGAACGCAGCGCTCACTGCCAGTGCAGCATGCCGGGGCAGATCATTCAGAATCACTCTCATTCACTCGCTGATAATAAGCAGATCGTCGGTTTTATTTAAGATCCGCTCTCCTGTGCAGCTGAGCCTCTCAATGCGGCTGCCCTGCGAAGGCGAATCATGTCGTACCGCGCCTGCAGTTCACTGATTGTCCGTTTAAACTGCGCTTCCCCTGCCGGAGAGGCAAAATCTTCATAGCGGCGCAGCCACTCTTCGGCGGGGATATGCAGGCTGAATGCCTGTTGAGTGGAAAATATTGCTGACTTCAGCTCGCTGACGGTGAGGTAATGCCCCCGCTTCTCATCAAGCGCATTGAGCTTTTCACTGATCAGGCTGAGTTTTTCCATCCCCTGCTGCCAGGCGCCTGCCGCTTCCGGCGAGATTGTCATCGCCTCTCTTCTGCCGAGCGCGTCCGTCAGCAGCCGGCGCGTTAACTCTTCAGCCGGCCAGATCGAGCCGGCCAGCAGCGCAACGTCGGCACTGTAGCTCCCCGCCATGCCGATGCCGGCGGCATCAAGCCGTTCAGCCTGTGTTTTGATCGTATTAATCCACTCTGCGGCGCTGATACGCCGATCCTGCCGGATGCCTGCCCGCTGCTTTTCCGTCAGCGGATGAGGAAGCGCGGGTACGGCAGCAGAGAGCATACGCGTATTTTCACCGGGCTGATGGGCATAAAGCCAGCCGCCTGCGCCGGTTGCGACAACCACCAGCATAGCGGCCATGCCGGCGATAAAAGGCCTGATATAGCGGCCTGATGATGTCTGTTCCGGCTCTGATTCGGGATGAATGATAAAAGTCGGAGGCGTTGCCGTTGCCGGAGCCGGGTCGGAAAGCGCCTCGCGCGGGCGGCTTCTGCGTGCAGTCGCCATGTCGCTTTGGCCCGGTGACGGCTCTGCGTTTTCGGCTGCTGTTCTGACTTTATCGCACAGCTGGCGGATACCGCTCGCGGCGTTGAGGCCCGCCTGCGCCAGATGCTGCTCAATCAGATCCAGATATGTGGCACACGCCTTCAGCGCGAGCTGCGTATCAGGCCTCTCCGCCGGCCAGGTGCGTAACAGAAACTGCAGGCGCTGAAAGTGCATTCTCAGGATCGCTATCCGGTCTGCAGGCTGGAGGGGCCAGAGCGTCTGCCAGCGTGAACGCATCAGTGCCTCCGTGACCCTGAGCCCCTCCTGCATCCCCTTAGCGCCGTCAAGATGAGAAAGCGCCAGCGTAAACCAGCAAACTGACTGCAGATCTGCTCCAGCCTGGCCGAAAAGCCGGGTGCAGCTCTCCATCACTTGCAGCCAGTTAATATCGGGCCGGGCGGGATGGCTGAGCTTCCTGATTTCGTTTTGCAGAGTAATAAATTCGGGATGCAGGCGAGGGTCTCCGCCGGTCATCAGCACGTGCGATTTCTGAGATGAAAATGTCATAGTTATCCGCAGGCCTGCCGGAAGCAGGTCCGTTATCAGAGTGTTAGCGGGAAGGTAAAGGCGAAGCGCCAGACCGGCGATCTCATCTGGCTGGTGGCTATGGCTTAACGCATCACGTTCTGCTGGCACAGATGCCGCAGCAGTACCTTTCCTCCCGGCATAAAGTCAGTGCCATAGCGCACCCTACCCACGACGTCCAGCCCGGCATCAATGGCATAACGCAGCTCACCGGGCTGCGTCTGTTCCAGCATCACCACATCAACCTGTTTCAGCCGGGGCTCATACTTCAGTAATACGTCAGAAAGAATATGTACCAGCTGATGTGCGGTGCCGGGCAGCCCCTGCAGGATGAGCGTCATATCCGGCAGGCCATAATCGGGCAGATGAGCCAGGGCGCCGGCGCGGGTGTTAAGAATGCGCTGCAGGTTATCCAGCACCGATAAAATCACCTGTTCCCGTTCGCTCACCGCATCCAGATCCAGGCCGCCGCTGAAATTGCCGTAAAGCATGTCGTAAAGTGAAGGCTGCATCAGGGTCTTTCCCCCTTTTCCGCTACCAGCGTCAGCGTGCCGTCACCCAGCTCAATCACCCTGGCTTTGTCCGGGTGGAGGTCTGCGCGGGTCAGCAGCAGTCGCCACGTCTCATTCTGGGTATCTGGCGATAGAAACAGCCCGGCCACCGCCACAAAGGCTGTTATCTCCTCCATCGGTACATCAATACTGATCGATTCGCCGGGACGCACCCGGATAGCCTTTTGCGCCAGCAGATCCGCTTTCAGAACCTGACTGTCAGCCGCTAACAGTGAAGGGTAGTCGGAGGCGTCAAAGGCCTGACGGTCGCTGAGTTGCCAGATGCGCACCACGGTTGAGAGCGCAGCGCCCTGCGCATTGCGGTTGGCGCCTTCACGGGCGCGAAAGTCGAGGTGCAGGGTGCGTATTTGTTTGTAAAAAAGAGATTTTGTAACGGACGCGGTGCCTTCGGATACTTTCTGCGTCAGGCCGCAGCCGCTGGCACTCAGCGCCAGCATCAGAGGAATAACTATTTTACCAGCGGTAGTCGCCCTGTTCATCGGTTTCAGTCCCTGAAGGTTGTTCCCGGACGCGCTGATAACGCCCGAGCGGTATAGTGAGTAAATCGGGTTTATGCGAGGCGTTAAGGTTCCGCTGAGGCAGCACCGCGGTGCGGCCCAGCTGCTGTGCCGTCTCTTTCCGGCAGCTCAGCTGCGCATCAGGCAGCAGGGCGCGGTCGACGCACAGCTCCAGCCGCGCATCCAGCTTTGCTCCCAGATAGACGTGGAGCAGCGCCATCAGATCGCCGTGTAACTGTCCACCAGGCAGCCAGCCGCGCATCTCCTCCGGGTTATCGGTGAGCAATCGCAGTAATACCTGTCCGTTAACGTCGGTGGCATGCGTTCCCATGACCGGACGACGCATCAGGCTGACCGGCCGTTGCGTGCTCAGGCGTAAACGGCAGGACTGGGGAATACGACGCGGATCCCACGGCACTATCTTCGCGCGCGTATCCGGTGCCAGCAGCGCCACCAGCGAGGAGAGCCCCTCAGCGGTCCGGCCAGGCAGCATCATGACCGGCAGCAGCGCCAGAAAGCGCGAAACCGGCGTGGCGATGTTTTGCGCACAGCCGTTTATTCCCAGGCCAGCCAGCCCCAGCAGGTACTGAGAGGTTTCATCGGTGCCGCCGGCTGCGAACGTGGCCGGATAGGTGTATTTGCGCCAGATACGGTAAAACTGCGTAGTCAGCCGGTGACTGAAGATATCCAGGAAATCCTGCAGCGCCTCATGCCCTTCACGCTGCCGGGCGATATCGTCGATATAATGCGTTGGCAGCGGAGATGCCGTGCCATACAGCCCCATAAAATTGATGCGTACCGTGGGCGGAAGGTGCGGATACCCGGCGGTTTCAGCCGCGCGAATTTCGCCGGCCGGAAATCCCATGCCCGGGTGCGCCCTGAACCGTACCGGCTCGTGTCGCACCTGCCAGACGCTGCCCGGTACCGGCGCTTCAGGATCGCACCTCTCCAGCAGCTGGCAAAAACGGTAAAAGTTCATACGGGGCAGCTGGTCACCCAGCCGTGCGATCAGCCGGGCAGACGCTGGCTGTGATTCTCTTTCCATCGGATACATTTTCCTTCAGGCCGGACTATCAGCGAAAGCTGAATGAACTGATTCATGTCCGCATACAGCGACAGAAAGCGGTTAAGCATTTCACCAAACAGGTGGATATCGCCGTCACCGGTAAAACCGCTGCTGTCGAGCGTCACTTCAACATCAAGACCGCGCAGCAGATAACCCGACTCAAACCGCTGCAGACGGTGATGCTGCACGTCAAGGATCGCCTCCAGCCTGCGGTTACAGCGTTCATCATCCTGCCAGTTATAGAGCGCCAGCGTGCCGCGCAGCACCTCCGCGCTGTTCATCATGTTGATAAAGCCAGAGCCGAGATGGCTGAGCACCCGCCAGTGAAAGCGGTCCTCAGCGGGTGGATAAGCAGGCAGCGTCGGGCGGGTGAGATTGCGCACCGTCACCGGCGTCTGCAGCACCTGTTCGCAGCGATCCAGCAGCGTGCTCTGCAGCGCGCGACGCGGAAGCTGGCCGTTGGTACCGGTAATGCGCAGCGAGAGGGTGTCGCGAGAAAGCAGATCGTCTTTCTCCCACTGCTGACCGCCGAGGATCAGCCAGGTGTCATGCAGGCCGGTGACGCCCCGGCGCACGCGGGTATGAAAGTAACGCTCCGGAGCAAGACGACGCATCATGCCGCCCCGGTGCCGGAAGCTGGTGAACGGAACATACTCAGCCGCACCGCTCAGTCCTGAACCGCTGACCGTATCCACCGAGTAAATTTCCGTGTGCCCATCCTGCAGGCGCTTTGCGCGCAGCAGATACTCGCTCTCCAGTCCGTTCACAATCAGCGGATCGGCTTCCAGTGCAAACAGGTTAATCACCGGCACGCAGTGCAGGCGCAGAGAGCTCTCTTTGACCGGTAGATCACTCGGCCACGGCTCGCTGAAGACCACCTCGATATCGACGTATGCCAGCCCGGGCGGAAGCGCGAGCGTCTCCAGCCCATTCAGATTCACGAAACGGAATTTCTCAGGAAAGGTGAAGTATTCCAGCAGCAGCTGATAGCCGCTGAAAGCGCTCTCCCCCTTTGGCCAGAGCCGATCATCCTCGTCAAATCCGCCGGGGCTGAACCAGCCGTCACAGGCCCTGCGCTCCGGCTGCCCCGCCACGTGAATGTACAGCGCCGCCTGGCAGCGGGTCAGCCTCTGATGCAGTGCCGTCGCCACGGGCAGATCTTCTCCCAGCCACAGGCTCAGCTGGCGCAGGTCACACTGGCTCCAGTCCGCCTGCCCGCTGCTGGTCAGGCGCAGGCGCAGCACAGAGCGCCCATCCGGCTCAGTGCCCATAGCAACCCCGGTGACCGCCAGCGGGTTAAGCGTGACCGGCTTTGTGGTGCGATAGCGGCACACGGTATTTTTAGGCCCCACGGGACGGGAGAAGATCTCCAGCCCTGCAGGCGCCGTCTCTGCCATCTTCATTTTCGGCAGGTCCGGCGTCAGCGCCACTACTGCGAGCGATGGAATGGTGCGCAGATAGTGCGGCCAGAGCATGCTGACCAGGCCCTCGGTCAGCTCCGGCAGGTCATCATCGATCTTCTGACGCAGCCGTCCTACCGAGAAGGCAAACCCCTCCAGCAGGCGCTCCACAAACGGATCCGGCGTTCCGGCACGATCCAGGTTGAGCATGGCGGCGCGGTCAGGGTGAGTTTCGGCAAACTCTTTTGCGGCGTCGCGCAGATAGCGCATTTCAATATCGTAATAGCGCAGCGTTAAGTCTTTCATATTCTGACGAGCCTCTCTTATTTGAACGCACCCAGACCAGTCATAAACCGGAGAAACGTCAGCGATATCGGGAAGAAAATAATGTCCGCTGCAGCCGCAACCGGGGTGAGAACCACATTGGTCAGAATATTACCGGTATGAATATCGGTGACCTGTTTACAGGTCCAAAATTCAATTTTGTACTGACTGGCGGTTTTACTTCGCTGAGCGCTTTTTGAATTGATGAGCTCTGCGCAATTGATGACGCCTTTTATTTTTTGCCTGCTGACATACGTATTATCAAAATAATGAAAGCCTATCGGCTGCATATTCTGTGTTTTAATTAATGTCATCATTCCTTTGAACCATTTATAGTTAAATTAAAGAAAGAGGTCAGATCCTATTAAGAAAAGAGGATTGACGCTCGCGCCGCATCGATAGTTACCAGCCCGGCCAGCAGCGGTTCCATGTCAGACTGCAGGCGGGCTTTATCCGTTTCACTCCGGCCTGCGCGGGCACGCAGTAACTTCAGCCGGCGGGACTTGACTTCAAATAACAGCGCTGGCTCCCATTCCGCCAGTGTCATACTCTCTGCGGTAGCATCGAGCGCGCTCAGCAGCTGCAGTGCCAGTTCCTGCCGACCAGACTGCTCAGCAATCCGTGCCATCAGCAGGCGAAGGAGCCACTGCTGGCGCGGAGAGTGGATACCGGGTCGCTGCTGCAGCCAGGTCAGCGCAGCGGCAATGCCCTCTCTGTCTGCCAGTTCAGTCGCCTCGCTCTCCAGCAACAGCACCTCATCTTCCGGCACGCTCGCCGCAGCGGCGGGATCGGGTCCGAACGCACTCTCCGTTATCATGACCTGCTGCTGGATCCAGCTCAGCGTCACCTCATCCGCAAACGGCATGCCGTCGCTGAAGGCCAGCGTTTCCAGTCCGCGCAGGCGGGAGAGCAGCCCTTTCAGATCGTCCTGAACAATAGCCGCAAACTCCGCATGCCCCGATCGCAGCTGCGCCTGGTGCTGATACCACTGCAGGTCAAGCCAGAAATGGTTTGTTCCCCGACTGAACAGACTGTCCGCCTGCTCAGCCAGCTCGGCCCAGCTCTGCTGGATCCAGAGGCGTTTAAGCAGCGCGCGCTGGTCAGATTTTGGTGGCGTCACACAACTGTTGCCGTTACCTGACAGCAACGGCAGCTGACTGAGCGTGTCATAGCGGAGGGTTTTCATCAGCCGGTGTGCGGCCAGCGCGCCATTTGGCTGCTCGCGCAGATAAGCTGCCAGCGCTCGCGCCTGTTCCATCAGCTCCCGCCCGGAGCTGATGGCAGCCAGAGCTGGCGCAGCTGAGGCTGAAGACGCGTCTGGTTGCAGGCTGTCTGCTGCCGTCAGCGGCACTATCGCATCAGGACCGCCGGCGTTAAGCAGCCGGGACTCCAGCGCGCTGTAAAGCCCTGCGGAATGGGTGCCGCCCTGCGCCCTGCAGATGTCATCAATAGCCAGCAGCGCCGCCACGGTGCGCTGCGCCGTGGCGGTCGTCACCTCCGGATAGAGCGTCAGCGTATCCAGCACGCGCGCGCTGGCTATAAAATTCAGCGCCGCCTCGCGACTGCGCGTCCGCTGCGGATGCAGGTTGTCACCAAAGCGCTGCAGCAGGCCCGCCAGTAAGGCAAGCCCCTCAGCAAACCCCTCTTCGCCATCCTGCTGCAGGCGGGCCACGCAGTACCAGACCGCTACGCGGATATCTTTCGCTTCCGAAGTCAGTATCTGCTCCGCCAGCGAACAGATCAGTGCCATATCCGTGCCGGACAGGCGGTTCATCTCCTCCTGCATCCGCTGAAACGTATCGGTATAGGTCGGGTCTTCACCGGCAGGATGGCTGGTGCTTACAGGCTGCAACCAGTGCTCCCATAAGAGAATATGCTCAGCAACCTGCGCGCGGAGCGGTTCCGCGTCCATGCCGCAGGCGCTAATCAGAGATTGCAGGGGCATCACTCCTCCTCAATGAATTCAGCGTTACCCGGCGGGTTCTGGGTGCTGCCGGTGAGAAAAATATCGGACGGGAGCGTAAAGTTGCGCAGCTTCAGCAGCGCCAGCGGCCCCTCGCCGGCTTCGGTACGCAGGATGTAGTTTAACGGCCGCCCGTCGGGGGCATGCCAGGTAAGCTGCCAGCTGCTGCCCGATCCTGGTCTGGCGCTGACGTGCGCCTTTTCCAGCAGGCGGATCAACCCCCAGCTGCCCGGCATCTCACCGTACAGACGAGTGCCTGCTTTGGTGCTGATCCAGCTCAGCGATGCGCCTGGCGCTTCGGTGTCAGCAGGCCAGGTAAAGCGCCGCCAGACCGGCTGCTGATTCATATAGGTCAGCTTCTGGCTGTCGATTATCAGGTCAGTCTGCATCACGTCTGCTGCCGTTCCCGGACGCAGCTCAAAATGCAGGCCGGCATGACCGCTGGCAAATACCACGTCAGCAATCTGACTGAGCTGATTCAGCGCCTGCAGAAAAGCGGGATTAAACGTCAGTCCGCGGGCGTTAATGCGGTCCGGTACCCAGCGGGTTCCTTCGCGATGAAGTACGCCACTCAGACGAGCGTGCAGAAAGCGGGTAAGGCGCCCGGTGTCCGCATTCAGATATTTCGCCAGCAGCGGCAGTGATACCTCGCTGCTGACATTTCTGAACGGGTAGCGGCCGCCAAATGCGCGGTTCCATTCATTCACTACAGCCTGCTGCCACTGTGCGTTGAAGCTGCCTGCAGCTGGCATCAGCACCTGCTGCCACGCCTGTTCTATCGGGCGCACAAACACCGTCTGCCCGAAACCGCTCCACTCCTGCCCCAGTCCGGCGGCAACCAGGCTGCCGTAGTCGCGTGTCTCAGTCAGATCAACGCTCTTTCCCTGAAATACCGTCTGGGCCAGCGCCTGCGTCATCGCCTGCGGATCTGCCGCGCTGGTGACCTGCTGCAGGCGCAGGCGCACCTGCGTTACGCGCGTCAGGAAAGTGCGCAGGTTCATCGTGCTGCTGCTCTGATTATCGGTCAGCGTCAGCAGCGGGCCGAACGTGGCATCAAGCGGCCCCTGCGGGCCGCTGCGCTGATCAATCGCCGGGCGCTTCTCCCGGTTAAAGAGGTTTTGTGCAGATTTCACCAGCGAGTCGCTCATCGCGCCGCCGCTCTGTGCGGTACGCCCCTGCACATTGAGCGTGTTCATTAACGCCACCAGCGGCGACTGCCTGACGTCCGCTATCAGCGTGAGCTGATCAATAGCATCTGAGAGCGTCGGCGCGGGCTGCAGGCGCAGACTATTCAGGAAGTGCAGCCAGGCTGCACTGTAATCGGCAAAGTAGCGGCTGGCGAGCCTCGTCTCCAGCGCCTCAGGCGAAGCCGCCTCACCTGCAGGCGGCGGTGCATCACTCAGCACCCAGTCCATCTCTTCGCGCCGCTCACGCGCCACTTTTTCAATGGCAGGTTTAACGCCCTCTTCCCACGCCTGACGGGTGAACATGCCGGGCACAATTTCATCATTGATAAAGAGGCGACCGGCATCCGTATCGCCGGTCATATCGGCCAGCCGCATATCGGCGTACTGGTGCTTTACCCGGGAGATCACCCGCTGATACTGCCGCGATTCGCTGTTGGTTACCCCCATCTGACGTACCAGCAGGGTGCGTACCTGCCCGACCAGATCCGGGTCTGCTTTCAGCGCCCATTCGGGGTGAGTAATAAGATGCTCTGCATAAAAAGCCAGCAGCGTCTCCCCGGCTCCCTGCCAGTAAGCCTCGTCCAGCCCCTGTCGCTGTGTCCAGTTCTGCATCAGCGTCTGGCTGAACCAGGCGACGTCCATACGTTCAGGACGCGTCAGCATCAGATAGAGTCTGAGATGCACATAGGCCTGCTTTGACTGCGTTTCGCGCAGCGGGCTGTCAGGCGGGAGTGTGGCATAAGTCTGCAGTGCATCGGTGAGCCAGGCTGCGGCGGTGTCGCGCAGGAGGGGCAGTGCTGCTTCAAGGTAGCGGGGCCACAGAGCAGAACGCAGTTCTTCGTTCTGACTAAGCCCGGCACGCTTATACCATGGCACGCCATGTTCTGAGCGATACTCCAGGCGAGCCAGCGTATGCTGAAGTTCAGTCAGCGCTTTCATACGTTGTTCAGGCGACTGATTCGGCCTGACGGCAAGCGCGGCCTGAGCATTTACATCAGCTATCTGTCTGTAATTAGTTATGTATGCCATGCATATCCACGCAGCGCAGCCCACCATTGCCAGAGAAGCACAAGACGCCATTATCTTTTGCCATGGAATGCCCGGCTTACGTGGACGCAGCTCTGCAGGAAGCATCTGGACTGACGCAGGCAGAACATCCCAGCACTTATCCATGCGCCAGTGGTGTATAACAGCTTGCCTGACACCCGCAGAAGGCTGGCTGAACACCAGCCCCGCAAGCGATAGTGGGCTAGACGGAGTGAGCATCCCTGAGAGGAGCGCGGTCACGTTCTCCGATCTGCGACTGAGCTGGTCAGCGAGTGTTAAAAGAAAGTGATGGTTTATATCACTACAGGCTTGCTGTAGCCCCTGCGAGATGAGGGCCGGCGTCAGGGCAGTCAGCGTTTCTGTTAAAGCCTCATTATGACAGCCGGCAGGTAGCAGACAGCCAGTGGCCTGCGTGATGCGACCTTCCGGCTTACCGGCGCATGTATGCAGGGACCAGACATATAGCGGAAGCTTCCAGCCCAGCGCATCCATCCGGGCGCGAATGGCATAAAATGGGGGATCCATGGTGCTTTCAGAAGGCAGCGACAGCCGCTGCTCCAGTCCCGGCGCTGATAACTGATCGAATGCCCGGGTCACCCATACTACTCCATCAACCGGACGGCGGCGCAATTTGCGTAACGCTGTCAGCCAGGCAATGTCAGCAGGTGCGTTGAGATCGCTACCCCACAACAGCAGCGTGCCACGGTTTTCCTGCCAGAGCTGATCCGGCAGGCCAGGGGTTAATTGTTCCACTTCATCAACTGCGCCAGTTATCAGCAGGATGCGCGTTTTACGTGCCCAGCAGCGACCGTGGAGGTTGCGCAGGGTGAGGCGGATAGCATCAACGGTGACGTTGCGTGGTGCGGTCTGTGCAACGCGGCTTTCATCAGCAGGCAGGGCATTCTTTCGCTTAGCCTCTAAGCGATGCCAGCTCTGCTGAATAACCAGACTCACTGTTCTGCCATGACGAAGCATCATCAACAGAAATAACGCACCGGCAAGTACCAGACTTTTCATAAGCGTAGTATGCAGTTCAATCCTGTCGCCAAAATGCCATATTAGCCAGACAATCCCTCCTGCAATAAGGGCGGAGAATCCCAGCCGGCCCCACTCTCCGCGCCATAAAGAGTCACCTGTTTTCATTGGTTATATTCCCTGTTTGCACCGTATTAATAAATTTCTGCTCATCATCCTTTGAGAGCATCAGGCAGTCCGCTTTTTGTATATTGACGATATCGCTGGCTACAGCAGCCAGTATCCATGGAGAGAAAGGTCCACTTATTCCGGCATATTTTTCCAGCCAGTGAAGCTGTTCAGGTTTCCAGTAACCGCCATATTCTCTGGCTGAATTAAGCAAACGGAAAAATGCATTACCCCAATCCACTTTGTCACCAACGATACTGGCCGTTGAACAGGCCTGTGTTTGCGTTGAGAAAAACATATTCAGTGACGTTTCTGATATCGCCCTATCAAGTTTCATTGGACGCAAAATACGGGCGTTAAAAGAGAGGTTGAATTTTGTGACTACATCATCGGAGGTCAACATAAGAAGAGCCAGCGCATCACTATACGCATCTCCTCCCTGAGTCTGATGAATCAGGATTAGTTCCACATCCAGCGTAGGTGTCCGAATTCGCTCATCCAGTGAAAGGAAGGACTTCGACTTAAGAATGGTCAACCGGGGTCTCGGGCGATCGGGAATAGCTCTCTGCCAGGCATTCATAAATGCAGCCTGCAACGCAGGCAAATCATCAGAAAAATCGGTGAGCAATGTAACGACAGGTACGATACCTGAAGGCAACGTTGCCAAAGCCTGATTTACCCCTGCAAGCAAAACAGAAAAGTGCGCCTCAGGGGTGTGCAGAGCGATTCGTCGGGATAAAAATGAGCTTTGCTCCAGCGTTGGCGGAGAAGCCAAAAGAATTTTAGATGTCAGATTTGCAGGCAATATAACACCGCTGTGCAGGACTGCGATGTTGCGCCCAGCCCACTCTTCCCACTGCTGTTGTGCAAATTCTGCTTCACTTAATTCAAATTCATGTCTGTTAAACGCGTTGTTGTAGAGCCAGCTGCGCAGGCAGAGAAAGAATATCCAGATAACAGCAGGAAATGAGGTGACAGCCCAAAGATTATATGTTTGAAATACTCTGGCCAGTTTATTAGCATGCAGGACAAATAATAGTATGCACCCAACCAGTGTCAGAACCCCTGTCATTATCCACAGGATGAATGAAGGCTCTTCGGGCTTAGCTAATATTGTTGTTTTTTGACGCTCCCAACTCATTATTTATCCTATTGCGCAATCCGTTGCACTGGAAATAACCTGACAGCCACATTCGCAGTGGCAACCATTAACAACCACGGCTTTACCATCTGATATCCACTCTGGCGATCCATCGATAATAGCATTAATGCCATGGCCATTTATCGGGCAAATTATTTTATCGCCAACAAGGGCGACATTCTTTCCATTGACTACCATTGTTGATGAGGCGGAAATGACCTGTCCACCATGTGTGGTTTTATCACCCAGCAACACAAAACCTTTCGACATATTGAGACCCATATTTAATTGCGCATATAAATTTCATTATGCATATAATTTTATTAGTTCTTTTTCTTAAGATCTTTTAACTTATCACACGCATTGTAATCACCTTTAGAGCAACTATTTTTGAACAGTTCGACGGCCAGCTTCTTGTTTTCAGCAACCCCATTGCCATCAAAGTGCATCGTGCCCAGGTGATACATCGTCGAAGGCTGGCCTTGTTTTACTGCAATCTCAAGCCAGTTTCTGGCTTTAGCATAGTTCATTTCAACTCCCTTACCATTAAGGTATGCGTAGCCTAAATTCATCTGCGCAGTGGCATTGCCATTTTTCGCTGCTTTCTCATACCAGTAATTCGCCTTTTCGTAGCTTTGCGCGGTTTCTTTTCCGTAATAATACATATCACCTAAATCAACCTGAGCATCCGTGTTTCCAAGTTCAGCAGCGATTTGGTAGAACTCGAAAGCTTTTTTCATATCCCGCGGAACCCCCATGCCTAAATGATACATATTAGCTATTTTATTTGCATCGTCCGCCCTGGTTGTTGATATGGTATCGGCAATGGTTGTTGCAGAAAATAAACAAGCAGAGATAAAAATAAGAAACAAGCTATTTGATTTTTTCATGAGAAATTCCATTTAGATGAGAGGGGTGTTGCCTGACTAATTTAATCTTAAATATAGCGACTTACCAGATACCATAAGGATATTTTTTATCTTTAATGAAATAAGGAGTATCTGCATAATATACATACCCATCTGGATGTCCTGTGACACCTTTGCACATATCCAGTTCTTTACCTGAAACAGTTATTATTTCTGTATCGATTAATGGGATATCTGAATGACCATATTGCCTCAGCCAGACGCGGACTTTCCCCTCAGGCGCCAGACCTATCAGCATCGTCTGGCGGTATGCATTTTTTCCTGGTTTCAGAACGTCAGGGTAAGGGCTAATCATTTTTCCCATGTATCCTGAGTGAAAAACAGAGTGGATTGGTAAGTTTTCTTATCAATTATTGAATCCCAGCAAAATATCATTATTTGCGGCAATCTTTTTGCCTGGTTAAATTGCGTATTTCCTGCTGAATTCTTTTCACTCCAGCGTTCTGTGCTGATACCCCAAGGTTGACCAATAGTCCGATATGTAGATGCATAGCCATCTATATCCAGCAGTTTTAACAATGTTACCTGTGCCGGCAAAAATTTAGGCGTGGTAAAAGCAAAGTACCACCTGTCCCAGGGAGTTTTGAGACTGTCAGATTTACTACTGGCACAAGAAATAGTAAAAAAAAAATTAAGAAAACCGAAATTAACTTGGGTATATTTTTCACACTCACCTTATTATCGCAGGCTGAGAGCCAAGAAATAATAATATATTGAATGAATAATCAAACCGCATTTAATCAAATTTACCAAGAGCCATAAGGGTATTTTTTATTTGAAATAAACGCTTTTGTTTCATTGCTGTAACCATAGGAAAAATCACTTCCTGTGACACCTTTGCACATATCCAGTTCTTTATCTGAAACAGTTATTATTTCTGTATCGATTAATGGGATATCTGAATGACCATATTGCCTCAGCCAGACGCGGACTTTCCCCTCAGGCGCCAGACCTATCAGCATCGTCTGGCGGTATGCATTTTTTCCCGGCTCTAAGACATCAGGATAGGGGCTAATCATTTTTTTCCATGTATCCTGAGTGAAAAACAGAGTGGATTGGTAAGTTTTCTTATCAATTATTGAATCCCAGCAAAACATCATTATTTGCGGCAATCTTTTTGCCTGGTTAAATTGCGTATTTCCTGCTGAATTCTTTTCACTCCAGCGTCCTGTGCTGATACCCCGAGGTTGATCAATAGTCCGATATGTAGATGCATAGCCATCTATGTCCAGCAGCTTTAACAATGTTACCTGTGCCGGCAGAGATTTAGGGGTGGTAAAAGCAAAATACCACCTCTCCCAGGGAGTCTTGTAACTGTCAGGTTTATTGCTGGTACAGGCGGTAGCAGTACACACAAGCAATAAAAGCTGAATTGGTCTGGTAATTAATCTCATGATTTTCCTCCCTGCATATTCCACACAGCGCGAACCCAGCCGGGATTCGGACGATTGATATAAAAAAACAAATCAGATGATTTGACAGCGCCATAGATAGTTTTTACTTTCTTCCCGTCTAGCCAGACATCTTTAACAACTACAGGGTTCCAGTGAGCGGAGCAGTGAATATACTTTCCAATCAATTTTAGTTCTGATGAGACAAATGGCATTGGGTGATTGCCTATTCTTACTTCCTTTCCTTGATTAATTGCTTTTTGGCATAAGAAGATAAGATCATCCGGTAAATTCAAATATTCATTTGTAGGTTCAATTTCTTTCATCATTACTCCTGCCTCCTGAGCCGCGTCCAGCATTACCCGTAAACTCACTTTGCTCCAGTCATTAGTCACTACTCTCTCAATAGTTATTGCCGCCCCAACACGTTTTTGTAGGGTGCCACCACGTTTTTTATCCTCGTTGACCAGATAGTCATACCAGGTCTCTGTCTTTACCTCACCGTTCGGAATTATTGCACTTAACAATGGATTACTATTGAGATTGGATATTTCTGCCACTGAACGCCGATAGACATTGGTCATTTCAGAAGAAATACCTTCATTAACAGTTTCGTTCCGGGGTTCGGTCAGGTAAAGATATTCTTTTTCCCTCGGGTTATAGCCACCGCCGATATCTGAATGCACGCCTGGCAGGGCCAGTTCCGGCCACGATTCCCTGATGCTGTTAAGACTAAAGTTGTAGCGGCACTCATGCATCGCCGTAATTTGAAAGACTTTCTGTGCAATACCTGGAGGTAAATCCAGCTCAACGCCAGGGTTCACACCATTATGTACATCAAATAAATTACTTACCGTACCTACCGCGCACACAGTATCAAATAACCCCAGAAAGCGGGTTTCTCCTGCAGGTTTACCATGGTGATTTCGACCGCCCAGCCCTTTAGCTATTGCCAGCCGTATGGCTTTATCGTCGTTTCTTACACGGTTTACAAAGTGGCGGGCTGCTGCTGCTCCACGACTAAATCCAAAAACATCGAACTGAATTTTCTCAATTGCAAAATTTACTTCCTGGTTAAGCTCCAGGAATTTCGAAATTTGCTCAGTGATAAGAGCGACGCCTTCATCAGATTTATCAACTACGCCATAAAACCAGCCGCCTGTCGCCATACTTATCGAGCTATCGCTACTACCTCTGACAGTACCAATGCCCTGTACATAGACTGCTCGTTGATAAACTGCCTGCCCCTCAATCACTTCGTCATCGGTAGCGTAAAGCGTATTCAGCCAGTGGATATTAGAATAATACCCAATATAACTTCCGGCACTGCTGACATTCCAGCCCAGTTTCCTGGCGCAAGCTTTTGCATCTTCTGCCTTCATTCCAACATCAAGATGAGAACATGACTCCAGAATGCGGTTCTGAGTGTTAAATGTGTTGTTTCCCGTACCATCAAAGAAAACCCCAATAATAATTGTTATTCCTGGAACAGGCTTACGCTTACAGACAACTTTTTTCTCTGAAATGTTTACATCAGTAAAATGCTCGCATTCAGTGGCTTCCCATGCATGATAATCAGGCATGGTTATTTACTCCCTGCTACTGAATTGCCAGTGCCAAGGATCTCAATTTTTAATTTCCCAGGCATTGCGGTATATATCGGCAACGTCTTTCCGCTGTCATCTGACACTCCATGGAATACCTGCCCATCAGCAGTTGTTACCCTATATTCAGTCCGGGGGATAATATTGCCTGCTTCGTCAGTCAGGGAGTAAACACCGCCATAGCCTTTTTGAAATTCAGGAGCAGGAGTGTCTACAGAAGCTGCTCCCATTTTCTGCACATTGGCACATTTCAGCAGAATATTTCCCGGGCAGCCCAGTTCAATATTTCCGTCACTTAACCTGATGTAAGCACCGCCGCAGTTAATGACCAGTTCCGTTGTTGCTGTAATATTAATTTTACCTTCGGTGGTGGTTACGGTGACATCTTTCTTCGCTATGACGTCCAGCGCATCATCCTGCGCCTGGATTTCAACTTTTCCTTTCGCCGCAAATAGTTTCATACCAGCCTGGCGAGCCAGCAAACTAATGGCTTCACCTGCCGCTACCGTAAAGCGCTTTATCACACTGATATCAGCATTTTTTTGCGCTACGATCCTTACGCTGGCGCTTCCCGAGGAGACGCGTACGCCTTCCGGACTGCTGATACTTATTCCCTGTGGTGCATTCAATACCATCCCTGGCTGTACCAGTTCTGTCAATGCGTCTGTCATTAATTTCTGGCTTTGAATATCCGCTGGATATGCCTGCGCACCTTCTGCCGCATTTGACAGGCTTCTGGCAATACTCAATGCATGTTCAAGCTGTGCCTCAGCCTCTTTCATAGAGAGCATTTTGTCGCTGCCATATGGCTGGCTGTCTGCACTGATGAATACACCGGCTCCGCCACGAACTGTTACCCACTTGTCGGTGCGTAATTCAGCCCCCTCACCACGAAGAACCCTGCTCGCGTCAACGTTATGTCCCAGATTCAGCTGCGTCTTCCCGCCATACTCCGTGCTGAGCTTGATGTGCTCCTCACCGCGCTTATCCTCCATACGCAGCTTGTTAAGGCCTGCCGTACGGATGACGTTGCGCGTGCTGTTCTCTTCAGTGACGTGATCGACATGCCTTGAATCGTGTAACGCGTGCGCGATATAAGGCTGGTCCGGATCGCCTTCGCGGAACGCTATCGCTACCTCAGTGCCCTGTATTAGCGGGAAGTGGAAGCCATACATATCGCCGCCGTAGGGTTTCGCCAGCCGAACAGGCATGCTCTCCAGACCGCGCTCCCGGCTCTCCTCGTCGGCGTCAAACACCACGCGGTATAATCCCGCTGCATCCTGCCAGGCGTAGATATCGTTATCTTTCGCGCTGGTCACGCGCGCCGTCATGGTGCCGCTGACTTTTGGGCGCTCAAGTAAATCAGGACGCCAGCAGAGGGTTTCACTATAGGGAACGGCGCTAAGCGTTACGCGCATTGCTGACTTTCTGCTGGCAACAAACCCCAGTCTGACCATAACAAGTGGATTGAGAAGCTGTTCCGGCAAAGAAGGGGGAATATTATTGTCGGTTACACTAATAACCTGCCCTGCAGCAAGGCCAGGATCGCTGCTTGTGCCCACGATAACAGACTGGGCAGCCAGAAACCGTTCGTGATCGAGTTGCGCATAGAAATTGGCGGTTTCCGCAGAGGGAAACATTTTATCGCCTGCCTGAAGATGTCGGGCGCGATAATGATAAGCCTTCCCGTAATTTATTTTGTCGCCATCCCCCCGCATCATATCGGCTTCTTCAGAACGCAAAATATACTGTGCTGCGCGATGATTATAATCTTTCGTCGTCACGCTTTTTTGTACAATATGATGCTGCTGGTTTAAGCTCCAGACTGATTCGACGCCTCCATCCTCCATGCCTGAGGGCGTGGTGAAAAGTAATACTTTTCCCGCTTCAAATGCTGACTGACTATCGCCAAAATGAATAACCTCAGTACATACTTCTTCCTGCAACCGGAAATAGTAGAAAATTCCGACCTCAGCTAATATCCGCTGGATAAAAGCAAGGTCGCTTTCCTGATACTGATTGATTTGTTCACGCCTCGGATAATCTCGCCTCAGACTGAATTGATATTGCCAGCTCTCCATGCCATGTTCTGCTAATATCTGAGAAACGACTTCAGTAACGGATTTATTAACAAAAAAACGATGAGTGCGGAAATTTTTATCAAGTAATGCAATGAAGGGTTTTATCTCCACTTCATACAAAACCTGATCGACGGAGCTTTGCAATCGTCGAAAACCAGTAACAATGCCATGCACAGTTTTTCGCGTTTTCAAACGCAGCATTTTATCCCGCGCACCTGGCATGTCGTACATATACAGCCAGATATGTTTACATAGCATTTCCTGAGGAGGAATATTTGACTCGTCGCTGGTAAACCTGATTGTATAGCGATAGATTTCACTCAACCCCTCCTGAGCATCAAATTCTTCGACATCCATTTGAAAGAGGCAGTCAGGAATTTCCAGATAAAATCGATTGAGTGAAAGCGGAGAAGACTTAATGAGATTATTATAAGAGACCATTTATCCTCCATGATAAGATCAATTCCCACCGGGAGTGCCTGTGTGCTTTCATAGCCGGCGGGAAAACGCAGGTCAGCTGAAATGTTTAGATAATTAAATTTCTGTATGAGAAAAATTTAATAGTGAATATCAAATTCATTATGCATTTTCTCAAAGCTATATTTAATCAATCTATAACCTGCGCATACTGGCAAGAAAAAAATAGCAATTATGACATAGCGATAATCGCTAGTTGAAAAGAAAATATACCAGACTGACATAACCAAACCTGTCGCCATCAGCATTGAGCCTATTGCCCTGACAGCGAGTGATGCCAAAGTTAAGCCTATGCATTTTATCAAAGAATTTTTCATGACTCCTCTTACCATACTCTCAGGCAGATAAACTTAACCTTTTAAACCATTAAAAAAATGTCTACATAACTCGTCAAACTCAGGAGGATTTTCTTTATGTATATCGCAGGCTCTTTCAAAAGGAGCAACGGTATCCTTAACAATAAAATAGAGTAAATCCAGATCGCCCATGCGTCTTAGTCTGGAGTAAATGACCGGATTAGCTGACTCCAGATTTCTTGCTGTATAAATTGCTCTCGATGCTTCGCTACCAAGGTATAATAGTGAACCAATTATCGTGCCAGCGAATATAGCATTTGTAACATTAGCTGTCAGAGCACGCCCCAGATTGATACCTGTCAGATGGGAGAAAGACAATCGGCCCATAATATTAGCGCCAGTTTTGTCTGCAACGTCTCTTGCCTTTTCAAAATTGATTCTTGAAGTGAAATCATCAATAAAAACGCTGACAACTTTCTCAACAATCTCTTTCCTGAAAACGCCCCGCTTAACTAACCCTGCTATCCGATATTTATCATTACTGTTATTTCTGCGATGTTGAGTATCTATGTAATCATAACTCAGGTAAGCCATACTCACCGAAAAAGAAATAAATCCTTTGGTGAAATTCACCAATAGTCCTGAGTCATCAAGATTGATCGCATCAAGCATATCTCTGGCAATCTTTTTTGTACTGTCCATAAGTTACTATTCTCTAAACACCAGCACGAAACCTTCATCTTCTGTCCACGTCATAGATAGCTGCTGCGGACAAGAGCCCGCCGCCTGCCAGGCGAGGATTTGCCTGCTCACAATCGGCAAAACCTGCTGACTGAGCAGACTGTCAACGTTGCGCGCGCCGGTATCCGGCAGCAAGCAGGCGGCGGTAAGGGCATCACAGAGCGCGTCTGTGATATCCGTGTGCAGACCGTAGTGACGCAGCAGGCGCTCTCTGACCTTTTCAAGCTTCTTTTTAACGATGATACGCATTGTGTCACGGCTCAGCGGACGGAAAATGACCGTCTGGAAGCGGGCCAGCAGTGCCGGCTGGAAATGGTCGCGGATAATCGGGCGCAACAGTTGCTGCAGATCCGCCTCGCTGGCGTCCGGCTGTTCATTGAGCAACCGCATTAGCGCATCGCTGCCGAGATTGGAGGTCATCAGGATAACCGTATTGCGGAAATCAATTTCCCGTCCCTCGCCATCGCGCATAAAGCCCCGGTCAAATACCTGATAAAACAGGTTAATCACGTCGCGGTGCGCTTTCTCCACCTCATCAAGCAGGATCACACTATACGGGCG
Organism: Pantoea sp. SYBGC1; assembly: GCF_057197005.1. Classification (NCBI taxonomy): domain Bacteria; kingdom Pseudomonadati; phylum Pseudomonadota; class Gammaproteobacteria; order Enterobacterales; family Erwiniaceae; genus Pantoea; species Pantoea sp. SYBGC1. Next base: position 95,694 of record NZ_JBXUNM010000007.1, on the reverse strand, counting down.
CTGGCGCACTGCTTCCGTCAGTACGCCGCCCTGTCCGTAGCCCACGTAGCCCGGCGGTGAGCCCTTGAGCTGGCTTACCGTATGCGCCTCCTGGTACTCAGAGAGATTAATGGTGATCAGCGACTTTTCGCCGCCGTACAGCGTGTCAGCCAGCGCCAGCGCCGTCTCTGTTTTGCCGGTGCCGCTGGTGCCCACCAGCAAAAACACGCCCAGCGGACCGTTCTCAGCTGTCAGACCGGTTTTAGAGGCCCGCAGTCGCTGTGCGATGGCATTCAGCGCTGCCGGCTGGCCTGCCACGCGGGTTTCCAGCGTCTTTTCCAGCGTCAGCAGCGCCGTCTGCTCATTCTTCATTAAGGAAGAGATCGGTACGCCAGTCCAGTCGGCAATGACGCCCGCTACCGTACGCGCGTCTACGTCCAGCGTTATCAGCGGCTCACCCTGCTGCAGCGTCTGCAGGGCAGAGTGTAACGTGCCACGCCTGGCGTTCTGCGTTGTGTCCTGACGACAGGCCAGTAGCGTCTCCATCATTTCGCGCTCGGTTTGGTAACGCAGCTCCAGCTGTTCAAGGCGTTCCTCAGCGCGGACCAGCTCGCTCAGAATGTCATGCATGCGCCCTGCCTGAATGGGACCGCCCAGCGCTTCATCATCCAGAATGGCGCGTTTTTCAAGGTTCAGCGCGTCCGTGCGGGCACGTAACTGCGTGATGGCTTCCGGCACCGTATCCTGACTCATACGTACGCGGGCGCTCGCGGTATCCAGCAGGTCTACGGCCTTATCGGGCAGCTGTCGTCCGATCAGGTAACGCCGGGAAAGCGTAACGGCCGCGCGGATGGCGGCATCGGTAATATGTACGTCATGATGCTCTGCGTAACGCGATTTCAGGCCTCTGAGCATCAGGCAGGCGGTTTCATCATCCGGTTCATCAACTTTTACCCTCTGAAAGCGACGCTCCAGCGCGGCGTCCTTTTCAAAGTACTGCTTGTACTCGCTCCAGGTGGTAGCCGCGATGGTGCGTAGCTCGCCACGCGCCAGCGCGGGTTTGAGCAGATTAGCCGCATCTGCGCCACCGACCTGATTCCCGGCGCCGATAAGGGTGTGCGCTTCATCAATGAACAGTAGTACCGGCTGCTCCGCCTGCTGTGCCTCAGTGATGATGTTTTTGAGGCGCAGCTCAAACTCGCCCTTCACGCCCGCGCCCGCCTGCAGTCTGCCGAGATCAAGCGTGCGCACGCTGACCCTGCTCAGACTCTCCGGCACGTTGCCTTCGGCTATGCGCAGCGCCAGTCCTTCTACCAGCGCAGTTTTGCCCACGCCCGGCTCGCCTACCAGAATCGGGTTGTTCTTGCGGCGGCGGGAGAGAATATCCACCATCTGGCGGATTTCATTATCGCGCCCGTATACCGGGTCGATCTTTCCGTCGCGCGCATCAGCAGTCATGTCGCGGGTAAAGCGGCGTAGCGCCTCTGAGGCAGCGGATTTTTTTTCTCCGGTAAGATCGGACGGCTGAACGGTGATATCCGGTATACGCTGCGGCTCCGCCTGGTTTTCGTCCGATTGCGCATCCAGCAGCGGACGCAGCGCCGTTATCCGGGGCCGATCCAGGGTAAGAACAGGCCAGAGTGCAGCACAGCACATCAGCGCATGATGATCGGCCATGGCGAGCAGCAGATGCAGGCTGCGGATACGCTCCTCCCCGGCCATCGAGGCAGCAAGCCAGGCCTCCTTCAGCAGATGGTGCAGGCGGGCCGACAGCGCTGGCCGGCCACACACCTGACGTGGCCGATCGTTGAGAAAGCTCAGCAGATCCTGCCAGACGCCATCCATGTCCCACTCGTAGCGACGCGCAATGACCGTGATGTCCCCTTCTCCCTGCTCCAGCAGTTTAAGCAGCCAGTGCTCAGGTAAGATTTCTGCATGTGCGCGGGTCTGGCACAGCGAGGCGGCGGCCTCCAGCGCACGCGCGCAGAAAGGGTTAAGCCGGCGCAGCAGTGCTGCAGACGCATGTTCCATATATTTTCTCTCCGTTTCAGGCACGCTACCGCCCCTGGCCGTTCACCGAGGCCCATAAGGCTTAAAAACAGGATTGTCTGAGCGCATGATGTAAAAACGCTCACTAAACGTGGCGACAGGTGTCGCCACAGGGGGTTAAAAACTGTGGCCGAGGTGCTCTCTTTTATTGACATCAATAGGCCGGGTGACGCTGTTATCCAGAATGACGTGCCAGCAGGAGCTGCCCGTATCCGGTTGCAGTGTCATATGCCAGCGGGCATCACCGCCGCCATTTGGCCCCGCTTTCCGGTGTGGCCCGGCAATCACCTTGAGCGTACCGCTGCAGTAAGCATCATTAAGCTGAGAATCGATGGCACACGCTTTTTCAATCAGGCGTTCCGTATAGTTCTTGCTGAAACGCGGATCTTTCTGCCAGTTGGTTGCCCAGTTAGCGAGATGCGACATAACGCCTCCATTTGCAGGTGCTCAGAGCACAACGCCCTGAGCAGGGTGAATCAGTTACGCGGTAGCGCGTTCGTTCCAGGAATCGGAGTGGATGATGTTGCCTTCTTTATAGGTCCAGGTGATCTTTTCGTAGCGCAGCTCAACGTGCTCCAGATGGTTGTGCTTCTCCTTTGCCGGATCTTTGGTGTCATGCATCACCGGATTCACCTTCACCACCTTTACGTTCTCAAGCTTTGTGTTGAAGTACTCAACTTCCTGACCCGCGTCATTGATGCGATACCATTTGAACTCCGCCGATTTCAGGGTCTGTCCGGTGGTTACCGCTTTGTAGAGATAGGGACTTGACGCGTCGATTTCTTTAGTGAGCAGAAAGGGCGTATGAATGCGGGTGCCGGTCAGCTTGCCGGTATTGTTGTCGGTAGGGATGTACAGGTTATGCTCCTGTGCCACCACCTCAATGCTGCCCTCGCGACTCTTCACATCTACAGATCCTTTGATGTCCGCTCCGCCATCATTCTTCAGCCACAGATAAACCGGAATTGCCATGGTATTGCTCCTTTTCAGATTAAGAATGGCCATCATCCTGTGATGACCGGATGAGTCCGTCCGCTGCGTGACAGGCGTCAGCATGCGGTACCAGACTGATTTCGACGCGACGGTTGCGCGCGCGCCCCGCCGCCGTGTCGTTGGCGGAAAGCGGGCGGTCATGACCGTAGCCCTGCACCGCAAAACAGCTCTCCGGCACGTCGCCGGTGTCGCGCATCCAGTTGCGCACGGCTTCGGCGCGTCTCAGTGAGAGCAGCTGATTACCTTGTGCACTGCCGGTACTGTCGGTGTGGCCGGCTATCACAATCAGCCAGCCGGGGCGGGCTTTGATATTCACCAGCGCGTGGATCAGCACCTTGCCGGAATCCGTTTTTAGCGTCGCGCTGCCCGATTCAAATAGCGACAGGCTGTCAAGGCGCACCGTTTTTGGCCCCTGTACGACCTGCCGGATAACCGGGGTCGGCGCCGGAGGTGGTGCCCAGCGGTGAATGGCCGCATTCACCGGTGCGGTCAGCCGCATGCCCTGATAGAGCCCCATACCAAACCGCATCGGCTCGCCGCTGCGCAGCCACTCATCCAGCAGCGTGCGGTCACGAATAAGCGCATTGCGCGCAAGCGTTTTCGCCGCCATGGCTTCATCAGGCAGGCTGCGCCACAGGGCAAGGTGATCGGTCACGCTCCGTATAAGGCGCTGGTTGTGAATGAAAGAAAAAAGCATGGCCAGTGCCAGAAACAGACCCAGCATCAGGCCAGCCATACGCACCGTACGCAGCCAGCGGCTGATACCCGGCCGCCGCGCTATGCCGGACAGAAGGCGATCCGGCAGCGGCAGTGAAAGCGGGGATAGCGTGTTTTCAGGTGAAAGCGTGGTCAGCCCGGCGATATGCTGCTGCCACAGGTTGTCCGCCGGCGCCGGCGCTGGCGTCAGGCAGAGACCGATCTGGCAGGGGCGCGCTGAGTGCGAAGCTGCAAGCTGTCCTGCATACCACTGCATCACGCTTTGCAGCCTGAGCGCGTGGTGAACAGAGTGCGCATCCTGTGCTGCCCATTCACTCAGTGAAAGGCGGGCACGCTTGTCCGGATGAAACTGCAGCTCTGAATGGTCGGCCGTCAGGCTGAACCAGTATGTGCCGCTATCTCCGGACGGACTCCATATCACCGTCCGGAGCGGCGGCAGTCCGCTCAGCACGCGGCGGCACTGCAGACATGCCCGCAGCCACGCGCACTGCTGCTGCCTAAATGTCTCTGCGGAGGTGTGCAGTCCGGGGACGATGGCCAGCATCACTGACAGCTGCGGCACCAGTGACGGAGAGTGAAGCACCAGCCGTTCCGCCAGCGCGGATAACTCACCGGGCTGGCGAACGATCAGATACCATCCCTGCCCGGTTTCATGGTGGTCCCGATCGCCAAACAGCGGCGCGGTGTCTCCTGTCACAAGGATTACCGGCCGGCGCCAGGTATCAGGTGGCAGGCTGGCATCCGCAGCAGAGTGACTGGCAGAGGTGAACCGCGGCAACCGCCACAGAATAAACGCAGATACCAGCAGTATCAGCCCGCAGAACACCGCCCTGTTCAGCGGCTTCAGTCCCCAGTACTCCCCTACCAGCAGCAGGGCAAGCCCGCTCCCCAGCAGCGCCAGGCCCTGACGTGAATCGGGGCGGAACATTACTGAGCCCCTGCAATGTGCGACACCATATCTGCCAGCGCTGACTCCAGCACGAACCAGAGTCCGGCGAGCAGCATCACGGCCACTCCCCAGCTCAGCCAGTAAATGCGGCGTCCCGTGCGCAGACCTGCAGGCCGGATAACCAGCGGCGCATCTTCCGGCAGCGCAAACGGCGGCACCCGCGCAGCCAGCGCATTCACCACATCCTCACGGCGTTCATCATCCTGAGCGCGATAATGTCCGACGAAACCCAGCTGCAGCGTGCGATAAAAGCAGGTCAGGACGGCGATCTCCGGCGCTGGCTCATGCAACACGGTACGGATGCGATCCCATAACGCTTCCCCGCCGTTCAGGGAGCCAAAAAAACGCACCTGCAGCGGGTCACGGCTCCAGCGAGCCCAGCCATCATCCTGAACTCTCCGGTTCAGCACCGCCTCATCCAGCAACACGCAGAAGGCATATAGCATATGGTCGCAGCTGGCCTCGCTGACTCCGCCCTCTGACAGCGCTTCACGGGCTGACTTTACCCAGTTAACCGCTTCGCGATAGAGCGCGTCTCCGTTTTCAACTTGCTGCCCGCATCGCAGCTGACTCACCATCAGCCAGCCCTGAAAAAAGAGCCGTTTCGTCAGCCTGTTAAGATCATTCATGAGCGCAGCACCGCGTAGAGTTCCAGCTTCAGCTCACCCAGCGATTCCGGGGTATAAAAAGTACAGCCGCCGGAGGCTAGCATCGCTTTCGCCGCATTCGTTGAAAGATCCAGCGCAAAGTACTGGTTCTCAAGGCGCAGCGGAATAGCTGCAGGCACATGGGGTAGCGGGCGGATGGTCATACCGCTCAGAGCAATATTCACCACTTCAGAAACGTCAGCGTGGCTGCCAGCCTTGCACAGCAGCGGAAAACGCGCCTGAAGTTCGTGATTTGGCAGGGATGATCGAACAGAGAGATAAAAATCTGCCCCTTCGCGCAAACGGGCATCGTGCAGCTTTCCCTTCCACAGTACGCCCTGATTCTCCAGCTCAATGGTGATAACGCGGGAAGGCAGACTCGCCTCCAGCAGCGTGTCCAGTAGCATAAAGAGCGGCGGGAAAACCTGCTCCGGCAGCTCATGCCGGTAGCGTGGGATCTCCTCCGGCGTGTTGCTGAGGGAAAAGGTCAGCAGGCTGCCCGCCAGCCGCACCAGCTCGCGATAAAGCAGTTCCGGATGACGTGACGGCGAATGGTGCAGCTCTGTCAGTACCGGATCGGCGCTGTTCAGCGCATTCAGCAGCCAGAACAGGGAAACGTCGGACACGGCAAAGTCCGCCATACGCTCATTGCTTTCGCGGCGCAGCTGCATCAGATGCTGACGCCGCGCCTGCAGGCGGTGCAGCAGGTCACCCAGCCCCGTAACCAGCGCCGGACAGGCAGTCAGTGCCAGCATGGGCGGGATAAACGCCGCGTCGCGTACCCAATCTCCCTGCGCATTGCGCTTCAGACGGGCTACCGGACAGGTCAGATACGCGGCGTTTTCCTGATGCGCCAGCCGCAGCCGCAGGGCATAACGCTGCACCGCCATCTCCGTAATCTCATGACCGGCCAGTTCCTGCACGCGCTCCCGGGCGGCGACCCAGCGGCGCGGACGCTCGCTTTCGGCACCGCTGACCAGATTACCGCCGCTTGCGTTGATAAGCGGTAATGCCAGTAACACCTCCACACACTCCCGATCTGTGACGTTCGTTAAGTCACAGACTGGCGGAAGCGCATCAGCCAGGCGGGTATCAACCAGCGTGCCATCGGTAAAGCGGACGGCAATGCGCGTTGCATTCAGTTTTGCGAGAGCCAGCGCGCCGTCATCGAACTCTGCACACAGCACTCCCCATGGATGGGCCAGCGTCATACCTGCGACGGTGCCGGCCACGTGCGCGTCCCACATCGCCTGCTGCTGGAACTGCTGCGGCGTCAGAAACGCGCCCTCTTCCCATAACGGGCGGTAAATTTTCATTCCGGATGGCCGCCTTACGCTTTCGCTTTTGGCATCCGGGATACCAGTGACAGGTTGACGTCCATGCCTTCCACCTGAAAGTGCGGCACCGCAAACAGCTTCACGCGGAAGAAGCCTGGATTGTCCTCAATGTCTTCCACCACCACTTTTGCTTCACGCAGCGGGTGCGAAGCCTGCAGCGCATCGCCCGGATTTGTCATCTCCGTCACCAGCGTTTTTATCCAGTTATTGAGCTCCAGCTCCAGCAGGCGACGATCTTTGGTGGTTCCGATGTTCTCGCGCTGAATCAGCTTCAGGTAGTGCGCAATACGCGACAGCAGGAAGATATAGGGCAGGCGGGCATTGATACGGCTGTTTGCCGTAGCGTCAGCCGTGTCATACAGCGCCGGTTTCTGCGCAGAGTTTGCCGAGAAGAAGCAGGCGTAGTCGCGATTCTTATAGTACGAGAGCGGAATAAAGCCGAGGTTCGCGAATTCAAACTCGCGGGTTTCCGGGATCATCACCTCTGACGGGATTTTCACCTGGTTGCCGGTGCCGAGATCGTAAAGATGAATAGGCAGGTCATCCACTGCGCCGCCCGCCTGCGGACCGCGAATCTGCACGCACCAGCCGTTGCTGATGAAGCTTCTCACCATATTTGCGGCAAAGGCGAATGCGGCGTTTACCCACAGATATTTCTCGTGGTCCGGGCCTTTCACCTCCTCCGCGTAGTTAAAACTGCGTACCGGCACGGTGTCGGGGCCCCAGGGCAGACGGCCCAGCACGCGCGGCATGGTCAGGCCGATATAGCGGGCATCATCGGTTTCGCGGAAAGATTTCCACCTGATGTACTCAGCGCGATCGAAGTAGTTACCGATATCCTTAATGGCCGCGACCTCTTCCATGGAGTCTTTCAGGAAGAACGCCGGGCCTGCTGAACCGATAAACGGCATATGCGCAGAAGCGGCCACTTTAGAGATGTTGCGCAGCAGTGCGATATCCTGTGCGGATGCATCAAACTCATAGGCTGAAATGACTGCCCCAATCGGCTCACCGCCTGGCGTATCGTATTCGGCAACGTAGGTCTGCAAATAGAGACCGCTCTGGGCTATTTCCGGCGCATCTTCAAAATCCTGGCGCAGGTCATCTTTCGATATGTCCAGCACGTCGAGCTTCACGTTCTGACGAAAGTCGGTTTTATCTACCAGGGATTTAAGGCCGCGCCACACCGACTCAACCTTCTGAAACCCCTCATGGTGCATCACTGCATCCAGCTGACGGCTAATCTGCGCATCAAGCTCAGCAATGTGGTGATCCAGCAGATGCTTGTCGAGTTTCTCAACCTGAGTGTTGCTGCTTTTCAGACGGGAAAGCAGCACCTGTATGGCCGCGGTAACGCGCTCATCGGCCGAGGCGTCTGACAGCGCCTGACTATCCTGCCAGACGTTCAGATCGCTGAGTTCAGAGACCGGATTAAGATTGATTTTATCAAACAGCGAGGCGTAAACGCCCTCTGCTGCCGGGCGTTGCGCCACAGCGGCACGGCCCGCAGACAGGGTTTCATTCTGAACTGACATCAGGATTGTCTCTCGTATTAGTCCGTTAAGGGGAGAATTCAGTCGCGGTTGCTGGCGAGGGCAGCAAGCTCGCTGCGCAGTTCGCGGCTCAGGGCCGGATCTCTGAGAATGGTTTCAAACTCTTTGCGAAAGGTCGCATTGTCGAGCAGGTTGGATTTCAGATCGCGCAACAGGTTGCGCATGGCCAGCATCACATTGAGCTGCGGGATTTGACGGGCAACCTGTTCCGGCTCGAAGTCCTTCATGCTGCGAAATGTCAGGCTGACCTGTTGTTCGCTACCGTCAGCGGCGACGGCGTCTGGTACGGCGTAATGCACCGCAGGTGAAAACTCGCTCAGCACGCTGTCAAAGTTGTTTTTGTTGACGCTGATTTTTTCGCGTTCAGAAACTACGCGCTTTTCTCTGCCGTTGCTGAAATCGCCTGTCACCAGCAGTTTCAGCGGCAGCTCAGTTTTCTTCTGTGCCCCGCCGGTATGCAGGTCAAGGCGCAAATTAATACGTGCTTTAGGGATCTCGTTTTGATAAGAATTGCTCATATTTACTCCTGTAAAAATGGCGAAAAAAACAGATAACCCCTCTGCCTCCTTAGGGATATGGCGTGAATATAAAATAGGCCGGATTAATAAATCAACCACATGGGTTAAATTCTTATGATTGATTTTTATGGCAAAAAAATGAAAATTCGACTTAAGTCATTGAAATTGATTTTTAAAACATCGCTAAGATTTATCTTAAAATTAATCGATTGTATTTTTTACTTCACCAGGTTATGAGACCTCTGCACAGATAACTTGATCAGTATATTTTAACTGTTCCATTATGGAACAGTTCTTCAGAGTAATTAGCAGGCAGGTAAAACCAGACGCCGCTAATCGCGCTCCATACCGCACACCTGCCAGCGCACCGCACTGACGCCCTTCTCCAGGCTGATGCGGCTGACAAGATTTTCCAGCTGCTGGGTCAGATTGGGCTTACCCAGCACTTCGGCGCTGACCATCATGCGCTGTGAGCTTTCAATATCTTCACTCTGCAGCGACTGCAGGCGCAGATCGCTGTTGCCTAAACTGTGCAGCATCAGGCTGCGCACCTGCACCTCATCCTGCGCCAGGCAGGTGATCTGCACCGTATAGTGCTGCACCGCTTCGGCGGCCGGCACCAGCGTCTGACGGTTGATGCTCCGGGTCAGTTCGCGCAGCAGAATATTAGCGCACAGGATGATCAGGGTGCCGATAGCCGCCTCCAGCAGCAGCCCCATACTGCACAGCACCCCTACTGCCGCCGTGCACCAGAGTGTGGCAGCGGTGTTGAGTCCGCGCACGTTCAGGCCATCACGCATAATCACGCCGCCACCGAGAAAGCCGATGCCGGAAACCACGTAGGCGGCGATGCGCGATGCGTCATGGGCAATACCGGGTACGCTCTGCGTCATCAGTACAAACAGGCAGGCGCCGGTGCTGACCAGCGCGTTGGTGCGCAGGCCGGTCATGCGCTGCCGCAGCTGACGTTCGCTGCCGATCAGCGCGCCCAGAATCAGTGCTGCAGCCACCCGCAGCAGGAAAATTTTCCAGTCCATTTTATCCTCCGCACGTCAGCAGACGCTGACAACAGCTCAGAATGAAAGAGTGGATCGCAGCGGGCGACGTGCTGCACGTGAGGCAGCAGGTGAACAGAGGCCATTCGGGAGGGAATACGCCATCTCAACGCGCGGTTAAGACAGCGGGAACACTATCTTAGCGCGGAGGCCTTTTGCGATCGTTTGGGACAGTTGTCCAAGAGAGTGCTCCTGTTAAATAAACCGCCGCGATTTTAAGCACAGGAAGTCGCGTAATCAAACTGATTTCCCGTCTGTTTAGGGATGATTGACCGTTTTTTGCAACAGCGGAAGCACGGCAGCATGCACGCCGTTCTGATGCGATTTGCGCTCCCCTGACCCGGAATACGCGTGCTATCTTAGCTGCTCGCTTAACTGCAATCGGATAAGAAACAATGGCAAAACAGCGCGTAGGGATTGTCTTCGGCGGCAAATCTGCTGAGCATGAAGTCTCATTACAATCAGCAAAAAATATTCTGGATGCGCTGGACCCGCAGAAGTATGACGCGGTGCTGCTGGGCATTGATAAACAGGGCCGCTGGCGGCGCTATGACGCCGGCCGCTTTCTGCTCAACGCTACGGATCCGGCGCGCATTGCGCTGCACCCGGAGGGAGAAGCCGTGGCGCTGGTACCCGGAAGTGAGCGGGTGCAGTTTATCGGCTGTGAGCAGGTGGAGCCGCTGCCGCATCTGGATGTCATTTTTCCGATTGTGCACGGTACGCAGGGGGAAGATGGCTCACTGCAGGGGCTGCTGCGCATGGCGGATGTCCCGTTTGTCGGCTCGGATGTACTGGGATCCGCTGTGAGCATGGATAAAGATTTTACCAAGCGTCTGCTGCGTGATGCCGGCCTTCGCGTTGCGCCGTGGATCAGCGTAACGCAGGCAGAGCGCGACACGCTGGACGCGGCAGCGGTCATTGCGCAGCTGGGCCTGCCGCTGTTTATCAAACCGGCTAATCAGGGATCGTCGGTGGGCGTCAGCAAAGTTACCGATGCCGCTGAGTTTAACGCTGCTGCCGATCTGGCGTTCCGTTTTGACCGCAAAATCCTGATTGAAACAGGGATTAACGGGCGTGAGATTGAGTGCGCGGTGCTGGGTAACGACGCGCCGGAAGCGAGCCCGTGCGGTGAAGTGGTGGTACAGGATGCGTTCTACGCCTATGACACCAAATATATCAATGCCAGCGGTGCGCAGGTGGTGGTGCCGGCAAACATCAGCCGGGAAAACAGCGCGGCTATTCAGGCAACCGCGCTGGCCGCCTTCAAAGCGCTCGAATGTTTTGGCATGGCGCGTGTCGATGTGTTTCTGACGGATCGCGACGAGATCGTGGTGAACGAAGTGAATACCCTGCCCGGCTTTACCAATATCAGCATGTATCCCAAGCTGTGGCAGGCGGCGGATCTGAGCTATCGCGATCTGATCAGCCGCCTGATTGAGCTGGCGCAGGCGCGACATCAGCAGCGTCAGCGCTTAGCCAGCACGATGTAAGCAACGCTCAGGCCACATGACTGGCGCTCAGCGCGGCGGCGGGCGCCACCTGGTTACGTCCGTTGCGCTTGGCGCTATAGAGATGTTTATCTGCTGCGGAAATCAGCCGGTTGATCACCTCCGGCCACTCCCGCTCGTGCCGCGCGCAATCCCACGCAAGGCCCATGCTGGCCGTCACCGTCACGCTGTTTCCTTTGATCCAGAACTTTTCGCGCGCCAGCGCCTGACGCACGGACTCCGCCAGCCGGTAGAGCTGTTCCGGCACGGCATCAAACACCACAATCACAAACTCTTCGCCGCCAAAGCGGCAGATCATGCCCTGCTGCTGCGCCACCTGCTGAATGCGACGTCCAATCTCTTCCAGCACGCTGTCACCGGCGTCGTGTCCGAAGTTGTCGTTAATGGTTTTGAAGTAATCGACATCCAGCATGATCACGCCGGTATGGCGCTGCAGAGAAAACGGCATCTGTTTCAGCTGTTCATACAGGCCGGAGCGCGACAGCTGCTGCGTCAGCACATCGACGTTTGCCCGCAGCGCCAGACGCTGATTCAGCTGGCGGATAGCGTCCATACTGACCGCTACCAGCAGCGGGCTCAGTGCAACGGTCGCCACCCCGAGGCGTGCCGACGTGAGGTGGCCAATCGGCAACAGCGCGTCGTTACCCTGAATGTTCATCACGCCGTGAGAAACCAGCACGATCTCTGTAATACCGGTCAGCAGGATCACCACGCTGGTGACCGGCATAGGCAGCACAATCGCACACCAGATCAGCGCCGGCACCGGAAAGGTCAGACTGCCGGCACCGCCAATCAGCGCGCCCGCCGTCAGCGACAGCACCACGGCGAGCAGCGGCAGCAGCGTCGCCGGCGTCAGCAGCTGACGCAGAGAGACGCTGCGCAGCGGGCGGGCCAGCATAACGGGCAGCAGCATCAGCGAGGTCGAGATCTGTTCGCTGAACCAGTCAGCCCATGCGACCACAAAGCGCGCATTGAAATCGATGCCCTGCGCCCAGGCGCCCCAGGTCGCACAGGCAGCGGCCCCGAGTAGACAGGCGGGAAAAATGCGCATCGCGTTGACGACCTGACTGCTGGCAGCCGGTGTCTGCAACGGTCTGATCAGCATACAGACCGCGACAAGCGTAAACAGAATATTGGCGATATTGATCGTGACAGCAGCAAAGGCCCAGCCTGAAAAGACCGTGTCGTTAAAAATCATCGCGGCCAGAGCAACAAGATAGCTGGAGGGCGTATGCAGAAAAGGCTGACGGACAATCAGCCCGGCAATCAGCGCATTGACGGGCCAGAATAGTGAAAACTCTTCAGGAACCCGCAGGTGGCTGCCAAGAAAACAGATAAAGAGCGTAATTAAGAACAGCGTGAGAGCATTTTTCTTATCGTTATGTTCATCAAACAGCGAAACGCGCATTCATCCGCATCCTGTAACCTGAAATCGTTGCCGCGTTGCAGTGGCACCCCCTTTTATTGAACATCACATCGCGCGGTGCCAATTCAGCGAACAGGTTCGGGTTTACTCTCCTGTTCGGCTGGCTAAGGCATCCGGCCTGCAGACGTTCTGCCGCCGATTATGCCGCGCCCGAACAAAAACCGTCTACCCGTGATATCCGATTTTTGCCGGGCATAATCACTTACTTAACGGCTACCGGCCACTGGCTCAGCCGTATGCCCCGCTCCGGCGCATTCTCACCAAAGTCACGCAGAACCGCTTTCACATCCGGATCGAGATATTCAGCGTTACCCTGCTCCACAATCACCAGGCTGTTCTCCGGAATTTCTGCCAGCACGCCCTGCAGCTTAGGGTTATGCATAAAGGTCAGGTTCTGATGAAAGCGCAGCACATAGTGATCGTCATGGCGGGTCAGCTGCAGCGCATTGCGGTGACTCTGATAGATGCTGCAGAGGATCTGCACGGCGATCCCGAGGAAAATACCGGCCAGCATCCCCAGCAGGATGATGCCGCCAATCGTGGCCAGAAAAGGCACCGACTGCGACCACCCCATCCGGATCTGCTCAGCAAACAGGCGCGGCGTCGCCAGCTTGTAGCCGGTATAAAGCAGCACGGCGGCCAGGCTGGCCAGCGGGATCGCGTTGAGCAGCGAGCTGAACCACAGGCCGCAGACCAGCAGCAGAACGCCATGGATCAGAATTGAGAGTTTACTCTGTGCACCGACGCTGACGTTAACCGAACTGCGGACAATGACGGCGGTAATCGGCATTGCGCCCAGTAGTCCTGCCGTTAAGTTACCTATTCCCTGTGCCACCATCTCTTTATCAGGCGAGGGAGCCGGATACTGCGGACGCAGTTTTTTCAGCGCCTCCTGGCTAAGCAGCGTCTCCAGGCTGGCGACCAGCGCCAGCGTGACCGCTACCACCCAGACGGCGGGATTTTGCCACGCCAGCCAGTCCGGCGTTTCCAGCTCAGCGGCCAGCGCGCTAAGGCTGTCAAACGCAGGCAGTACGATACGCGGTAACCCGTCGCCCAGCGCCGGAAAGAGCTGGTCTCCGGCGAAGGTTGCCATACAGCCAATCAGCACCGCCACCAGCGGACCGGGGATCCAGCTGAGCACTCTGACTGACTTAACCAGCGGCGTGGTCCAGAGCCAGAGCGTCAGCAGGCCCGCGGCTGCTACCCCAATAGCACTGGCTGAGAACGCTACATTGCCTGACATCAGCGCCCCCAGCCCACCCTCTCCGGCTGCGCCCAGCGCCACCGGGATCTGCTGCATAATCAGTAAAATGCCAATTGCGGCCAGCATGCCTTTAATCACGCTGCCGGGCACCAGCGCGATAAACCGCCCGGCGCGCAGCAGGCCCAGCAGGCACTGCAGGACACCTGCCAGAATCAGCGCGGTCAGAAAAGCAGAAAAACTGCCCAGCGTCTGGATGGACGCCACCACAATCGTTACCAGCCCTGCTGCCGGGCCGCTGACCGCAAAACGCGACGGACTCAGCGCGGTTACCAGCAGCCCGCCAATCACACCGGTAAGCAGACCGGCGAAAGGCGGCAGACCGCTGGCCTGAGCAATACCCAGGCAGAGCGGCAGCGCCACCAGAAATACCACCAGCCCGGCCGGAATATCCTGCCGCAGTGTTTTAACGTTCATGGCACATAATCCTCAGCTGATTGCGGTACAGATGACGCGGGTAGTGTTCAGCACAACCTGCGCTATATTTATGACGCGGCAAAACGGCGCCGCGATATTTCACTGATAACGGTTTTTGTATCATCACAATCATCTTCTCTTTATGCCTGCGTATCTGATTTGCAGATAATAAACGCCCTCTGAGCAGGAGGCCGTAAACCTCCGCAGCGGGGACAAAGCAGCTTTACCTCACAAAAATTGGTTATAGCCGCTTAAGATTTAAGTTGCATCTTTATTATTTAACGCCGCGGGACGTCAGCCGTTTTGTAAAATAAAAGTCAGGAAAAGTAATTAATAAGTCAGTTTAAGCAAGCATATTTAAAAGAGGGTAATTAGTTAAAGCTATTATATTTCAATGGGTAAGAACTCATGAAAAATAAAGTACGAAGACGGCTGACAAAAATATACATATTATCGGGCAGCAGCGTGCACCGCGCTGGTGAATAATCGCACTATAACCAGGATAGTTCTTAGTTATTAAAATTAATGCTTAGCGCAATAATCTGTAATGCGCGGAAGAAATCAGAACTATTCACCCATCGCTGGCGTAAAATCAGGTTATATATTGTGAAATGCCACCAGCGCCTGGCAGCTAACGCAAAATGTAAATATGCGTGGCTCTGACGGTAAAACGTAATCCCCTGCGCCAGCGGATGTTTTTTCAGCGGTCAAATTATTTACCGTCCCACTCTTTTATGCAGTTACTCCGGCTCTGCCCGGCAATCTCAGCGCAGGCCATCGTGAAGCACAGCGCTGCGATAGGGGCAGTCATAAGCCGAACGCATAACGTTAGCCGTGATGAGAAAGATATCTGCCGGAGCGCTGTAAAAACGTACCGGTTAACGTAAGCTGTGCGCAGTCGCCGGTTACGTTCAGGTCACAGGAGAGAAGTATGGAGAGTAGAATCTGCGGTCCGCGTTCAGCGCTGCTGGATAGCCTGACATGGCTGGAGTATGCCTTTCAGCCTGCGGGCCTGCCTGCACCTGAGGCTGCCGCTTACGGACATCAGCGTCACAGCGCCCGCGTGGTGTTATCGGGACAAAACCGGCCGCCAAAAAGCTGTGAATCTGACGGTGTGATTGCTGAAGATAACCGTCCGGTAGCGGTTTACACTGCCGACTGTCTGCCGGTACTGTTTGCCGATCCCGTGCAGCAGCAGGTGGCGGCGATCCATGCCGGGCTGAACGGCACGCTGAGCGGAATTCTGCAGAGCGCGCTGGATGCCCTGCTGGCACGCGGCGCAAGGATCGATACGCTTTGCGTCGCTATCGGTCCGGCCATTGGCCCCTGCTGTTAT
Organism: Pantoea sp. SYBGC1; assembly: GCF_057197005.1. Lineage (NCBI taxonomy): Bacteria > Pseudomonadati > Pseudomonadota > Gammaproteobacteria > Enterobacterales > Erwiniaceae > Pantoea > Pantoea sp. SYBGC1. The sequence continues at coordinate 79,949 of NZ_JBXUNM010000007.1, read as the reverse complement.
GAGCTGGGCGAGGATCGTATCCGCCAGATGCAGCAGCGCAGCGATCTGCCGCCGCTGCAGTGGACGCATCAGCAACCTACGAATCCGCAGGCGGTACGTGCGCAGGCGCTGGCGCAGCAGCAGGGGGTGTGGTTCAGCCTGCCCGGGCTGGCGCGCAGCATCCTGCTGCAGCGCGGACTCGCGCCGGCACAGATTGATGTGGTCAACGTGTGTACCTACTGTATGGCCGAGCCGGGATCCAGCTACCGGCGCAATACCCACTTCAGTAGTGGATACCAGTCGCGCTTTTCGTGGATCCGCCGTCGTTAATCGCTTTACCGCCCTGTGAACGGCCGGTCAGTGGATAAGCGCGCTAAGCGTCAGCGGAGCCGCGCCTCCAGGCGGTGAGATTGGCGCTTCCTTCTGAATCTCCACTGTTTGAAATATTGCCAGGCAGGCTCTCCGGCCACGCACTACACGGCTACGCGCATACCGCCATCGACAAACAGCAGATGGCCATTAACGAAATCTGAGGCAGCAGAGGCCAGAAAGATGGCGGCACCAATCAGCTCTTCCGGCTTACCCCAGCGCGCAGCAGGCGTACGCCTGGTCAGCCAGCCGGTAAACGCGGGATCGTCAGCCAGCGGCTGCGTCATCTCGGTGACAAAGTAGCCCGGCGCAATCGCATTAACCTGAATATTGTAGCGCGCCAGCTCGACGCACATTCCCCGCGTCAGCATGGTGACCGCCCCTTTAGAGGCCGCATAAGGCGTGATGGTGTCGCGGCCCAGTTCACTCTGCATTGAACCGATATTGATAATTTTGCCGCGCTGGCGCGTTACCATCTGCTGCGCCACTTTTTGCGAGACAAAAAACACGGCGGTCTGGTTTACCGCAATTACGTCGTGCCAGTCCTGTTCCGGAAACTCCAGAAAAGGCCGCCGACGCTGGATGCCGGCGTTATTTACCAGAATATCGATGGCGCCCCACTGCACTTCAATTTCATCGATCGCCTGATGCACCGCGCCGGAATCGGTTACGTCAAACGCTTTGGCCCGGGCGACGATCCCCTGCTCACGCAGGGCGGCGGCAGCGCGCTCTGCCCCTTCAGTTGTGGTCGCGTTAATAATCACTTCGGCGCCGGCTTCACCCAGGCCCTGCGCCAGCAGAAACCCGATACCGCGTGCTGAACCGGTCAGCAGTACACGCTTGCCGGCCAGAGAAAAGAGTGCGTTCATAATATCTCCCTAAAAAGTCAGCTGAACTTTTGCCGCGCGGGTTTTATCGCTGGCAAACTGCAGCGCCGCATCACTATCCTGAAGCGGGTATTCCCCGCTGTAGAGCGGCAGCGGGTTGATAACGCCCTGCGCCAGCCACTCAACTGCCGTATTGAATTCATGCGTAAAACGGAACGATCCCGTCAGATTTATCTCTTTAGCAATCAGCGTCATCAGGGGGAAATCAGGAAATGCGCCGCCCATTCCTACCTGCACCACCGTGCCTCTGGCACACACAACTTCCAGGCAGCGCTGCAGTGACGCCGGATGGCCGGACGCTTCAAACGCAACATCGAAGTAACCCTTATCCGCCATCCAGCCGGTGAAATCGCCGCTTGCCGCGTTAACTATTTGCGTGGCACCCATTTGCTGCGCCATCTCCAGCGAACGTTCACTGATATCGCTGCAGACAACCTCTGCAGCACCACGCGCCTGCGCGGCAGCGGCAATCAGACAGCCAACTGGCCCGGTACCGGAGATAAAGATACGCTTACCGGTAAGATCGCCAGCCTGATGCGTGGCATGTATGCAGACCGCGAGCGGCTCAGCAAACACCATCACCTTTTCATCGGCATCCTGTGGAAAAGGCACGCACTGGCTGCTCGCCACCACTTTGTGCCGGGTAAATCCGCCATCGACGTGCGGGAGATACATTGCACTGCCAAAAAAGCGCATGGCGGTGCACTGGTTCTCCTGCTGGCGCTGACAATATCTGCATTCACCGCAGGGTTTAGCCGGATTGACAGCCACTTTTTGCTGCGGCTGCAGGCGGGGATCGTCGCTTTCAATGACGTAACCGACCACTTCATGCCCAAGTACCATGGGCATTTGCAGCGCAAAGCTGCCCACTTTTCCCTCCTGGTAGTAGTGCAGATCGGAGCCGCAGATTCCGCCGCGCGTAATACGCACCAGCGTGCCGGAGCCATCCCATTGCACCTGCTGCTGTGCGACACTGACCTGCTTTTTGCCGGTAATAACGCAGGATTGCGTTTCAATATTCATATTTATCCTGTGAGTCTGCTGATGTGATGACTATAAAAACGGGTTAAACAGGATAAAACTGTGATGAACATCACTCAGAACGATGTTACAGAAAAGATGTTACCGGGAACGTGAACTGGCTATCAGGTTGCTGCACCCGGGTGCGGCTGCCCTGCGCGATTACCGGGCTGCCAGCAGCTCCCGGCTATATTTAAATAGTTCCGAATCGGAACGGACGCCGAGCTTTTTCAGCGCCGACTGCTTCTGTCCGCTTACCGTCTTCCGGCTTCGTCTGAACTTGGCCGCAATCTGTGAAACGCTCATGCCATCAAGAAAGCAGCGGATCACTTCTGCTTCACGCGGGCTTAATAATCTTATTTTTTCGTGAAGAACCGGCTTACAGCTGATACAGAAATCATCGTCCGCCTTTTTTCCGGAAATGGCATACAGCGTCTGGATCTCTTCAGCAAGGTGCGTGGCTAAAAACAGGTTATTCTCAGCAACGGATCTGACCGCCGCCAGCACCTCTTCAAAGGGATGGCTTTTACCGATAAACCCGTTTACGCCGGCCCGGAGTACCATTCTTGCCACCGCCGGACTTTCGGCAGAGGTTAAAACCAGCATTTTCTGCATCGGGTAGTGATTACGTATTTGCTTTATTAGCGTCAGGCCGTCAATTTCACGCTCGCCCAGCAGGAAATCCAGAATCAGAACATCAACACTGTGCGTACTTAACGCGCTGAAAAGCTCGCTGCCGGAAGACCAGGCGGCAACAAGGTGAATATCGGGATGGTTTTTCAGACATAGCTCAAAAACCAGACGAATCATAGGATGACCGTCAAGAACAGCAATACGGACTGGCTGAGTGTTTAAATCCAATCTGCCTCTCCTCTAAAAGTATATGACAGGTAAAAGGGCTATATCGTTTAACCTTTTCAGTTAACTCAGTGGTAATAGCAGGAAAATCACCTTCACAATGTGATTATTCAGGTAATTATATAAAACTGATAAATGAAATATTATTAAGATATAGAATTAACTACCTCACAAATAAAATAAAGGATAATCCATCCAGAAAAAGAGGCACCCCGGCTGCTGGCTGCCGCTATTTGTGCGGACTGGCGCGCAATATATCACTCACCCGATCGCGCCATTCAGCTTTTCGCTATGTTTAACAAGCATTATTAATAACATTAAAATAGCGATTAAAATGATAAATTCTCTGCCTGACGCTATCTGAAGACTTATTTCCTGATTACTTTCCCACTATAATATTTAAATCGCAGGCGAGTTGTAATGAAGAGATATTGCCGCGATCTGATAATTACCCGGACCTTCCGGAAAAAGGAATCCATGATGATATATAAAAAGTGCTAAGTCATTAGCCCCGTACTCTGACCCTTTCAGGGCGCGCCGGTCCTTCCCGTGCGTAACGAAGACAAGCTGATACTTCGTACGTAACCCGCCGCCCTGCTTTTTTTGACGTCTCTCACAAGCTCAGCGTCCCCCTCTTCCATCATGCGCGATTACCGTTAGAGTTAACTCATCCGACCACTTTTGAGTACCCGATCATGATCGAGCACTATCCCTGCTTATTTACCCCTCTCGATCTGGGATTTACCCGGTTAAAAAATCGTTTTCTGATGGGCTCAATGCATACCGGACTGGAGGAGCACCCTGACGGTGCGGAGCGACTGGCGGCTTTTTATGCTGAGCGCGCACGCGAGGGCGTGGCGCTGATTGTAACTGGCGGCGTTGCGCCGAATGCGCAGGGTGTGGTGGCTCAGGGTGGTGCGATGCTGACCGATGAAAGTCAGTGCGGCTGGCATCGTCAGATCACGACGGCGGTCCATGCGCAGGGCGGAAAAATCGCGCTGCAGATCCTGCATGCCGGACGATACAGCTATCAGCGTGCGCTGGTAGGCCCTTCCGCACTCCAGGCGCCTATTAATCCTTTTACTCCGCATGCGCTGAGCGAAGCCGAAATTGAACAGACGATTGCCGATTTTGCCCGCTGCGCCCGTCTGGCACAGCAGGCGGGCTATGATGGCGTAGAGATCATGGGCTCCGAGGGGTATCTGATTAATCAGTTTCTGACGGCGCAGACTAACCAGCGCACTGACGCCTGGGGAGGCGATGTGCAGCGGCGGCAGCGCTTCGCCCGTGAAGTGACGCAGGCGGTACGCCACGCCACAGGCGAAGACTTTATTGTTATTTTCCGGCTGTCGCTGCTCGACCTGGTACAGCACGGCAGCACGCTGGACGAAACGCTGATGCTGGCTGAAGCGCTGGAGGCGTGTGGCGTGACGCTGTTTAACAGCGGTATCGGCTGGCATGAAGCACGTATCCCGACAATAGCCACCTGCGTCCCGCGAGCCGGCTTTGCCTGGGTAACCCGCCACCTGCGCGAACGCGTATCCGTACCGGTGATTGCCACCAATCGGATCAACCACCCTGACGTGGCTGAAGCCCTGCTGCGCGACGGGACTGCTGATATGGTTTCAATGGCACGGCCGTTTCTGGCGGATGCCGCGTTTGTCTCCAAAACGGCGCAGGGTCAGCCTGAAGCTATCAATACCTGTATTGCGTGTAATCAGGCGTGCCTCGATCAAATTTTTGCAGGCAACGTGACATCCTGCCTGGTCAATCCGCGCGCCTGCCACGAAACCCTGATGCCGGTTGTGCCGGCCACGCAGCCGAAGCAGCTGGCTGTGGTTGGTGCCGGTCCGGCAGGCATGGCTTTTGCCCTGCAGGCGGCTCAGCGCGGGCATAAGGTAACGCTCTATGAAGCGGAGGCGGAGATTGGCGGGCAGTTTGGTATCGCCCGACAGATCCCGGGTAAAGAGGAGTTTAGCGAAACCCTGCGCTACTTCCGCCATCAGCTTGCGGCAGCGAAGGTGACGCTGCGGCTTAACCACCGGGTCTGTGCCGAAGAGCTGACAGACGCGGATGAAATTATCATCGCTACCGGCGTAACGCCGCGTCAGCTCTCCATTCCCGGCATCAATCATGCCAGCGTGATCGGCTATCTGGATCTTCTGCGCCATAAAAAACCGGTGGGCCAGCGCATCGCCATTATCGGCGCAGGCGGCATCGGTTTTGATACGGCCGCCTATTTACTCCATTCATCAGAGGATTTTTACCAGCGCTGGGGGATCGATCGCACGCTGCAGGCGCGCGGCGGCGTTGTTCCTGCCCGGCCGCCCTCTCCCGACCGGCAAATCTGGCTGCTGCAGCGTAAAGGCGGAAAGCCCGGTGCGGGCCTGGCGAAAACCACCGGCTGGATCCACCGCGCCAGCCTGCAGGCGCACGGCGTAGAGATGTGGGGGGATGTGGAATATCTGCGCATTGACGATGCAGGGCTGCATCTGCGTCACCAGGGTAAACCGGTCACGCTGGCCGTGGATAATATTGTGATTTGCGCCGGTCAGGAGCCGCTGCGCCTGCTGGCTGACGAGCTTGCCGCACGCGGCAAACCGGTGCGGGTGATCGGCGGCGCAGATGTGGCGCAGGAGCTGGACGCGCGGCGGGCTATTGCACAGGCGACCGCGCTGGCGCTGAGTCTGTGATCAGCGCAGTTTGACCGCGCGCAGCACCACAAACTTAGCGCTGGACGCCACCAGTTCGCAGTTACCAAACAGCTTCTTCATCTTCTGGTGATAGCCGAGGTGCCGGTTGCCCACGATGCGCAGCTCACCGCCATACTGCAGGCAGCGCTTTGCGTCGCGCAGCATCTGCCACGCAAGGTGATCGGTAACCGCATGCTGCTGATGGAACGGCGGATTGCACAACACCGCATGCAGCCGGTCGGAGGGAAAACCGCTCAGCACATTATTAACGCGGAACTGACAGCGCGACAGATCCTGCGGGCGGTTAACCCTGACGTTCAGCTCGCTGGATGCAACCGCCATATAAGATTCATCATAAAACAGCACCTCAGCCTGCGGATTCTGCTCCAGTGCCATTAAGCCAATCACGCCGTTGCCGCAGCCGAGATCCATGATTTCGCCTTCAATATTGTGTGGTAAATGCTGCATAAACAGGCGCGCACCAATATCCAGCGAGGAGCGTGAAAAGACGTTGGCGTGGTTATGGATCTGGTAAGGCGTCTCATCAAGTGGCCAGACGGTAGTTTCTGCCGCCTCAGCCAGCGCTGGCGCGCTGTAACGGCTGTAGATCAGACGCGCTTTTTTCCAGGCCAGCGACGTTTTGCTCTCACCCAGAATTCGCTCAAACAGCTGCAGGGTGGAGTTATGAATATCTTTCGCTTTGGCTGCCGCCAGAATCAGCGTCTCTGGCGTGGCCACGCTGCGCAGCGCGCGCAGCTGATGCTCCAGCAGCGCCAGCGCTTTGGGAATTTTGATTAAGACAGCCGCGGGCGCCGCAGGCAGCGCGCTCAGGCTGTCAATAAAGTGAATGCGATCGTCAGACAAACCATTCAAGCGCAGATTCTGTCTGGCTGCCTGCTGGCTCAGCCAGGAGTCGCTGACGTGCCAGATCTCCCGATCCTGCAGGCCACAGGTTAATGCCCCAAAGCTGTCATTGAACACCAGCACCGGACCTTCCGGCAGCGTCTGCTGCAGCAGATATTCATCGGCGGCATCCCACGCCTGTAACGGGCTCTCTTCGCGCATCGGCGGAAAGCGCTCCAGCGTAAGGGTGCTATGGGTCAGTTCAAGTTGGCTCATGGGATCTCCGGCGTGGTACACTTTGCGCAATTTTCGCCCTGAAAAGGGGGCGCAGTATACTGTCTTTCGTCAGGAATCCCAATGTCATTAATTTATCTGCAGGGTTACCCTGAAAATATCCTCGAACAGGTGCAAATGCTGATTGATCATCAGCGATTAGGCGCGTTTCTGCAGCAGCGCTATCCCGAGACGCATGATGTGGTCAGCGATCGCGCGCTGTATGACTACACGCAGGCGATAAAAAATCGCTATATGCGCAGCGCACCGCCGGTAAGCAAAATCCTCTGGGATAATAAAATCAAAGTGATGAAGCATGCGCTGGGGCTGCACACGGCCATTTCCCGCGTACAGGGCGGCAACCTGAAAGCTAAAGCGGAGATCCGTATCTCCACTTTTTTCCGCCTTGCTCCTGAGCCTTTCCTGCGCATGATTGTGGTGCACGAACTTGCCCACCTCAAAGAGAAAGAGCACAGCAAAGCGTTCTATCAGCTCTGCTGCCATATGGAGCCTGATTATCATCAGCTGGAGTTTGACGCGCGCCTGTGGATGACCGATCAGGCGATGCGCGGCAACGCGGCTTAAAGAAACTCCTGCGCTTTCTGAATCAGACTGGTTTTGGTCAGAGCGCCCATAAAACGACGCTCCTGCGGATTATTCAGCACCGGCAGCCGCTCGAGCGTCACGCGTGAAAACGCCTCCCACCCTTCGCGCATGCTCTGTCCCTGAAAAATGCAGGGAAAGTTGCTATCCATAACGGTACTGACCGGCGAGTCCAGGGTGATCTCCTGCGCCAGTACCTTGCGCGAGATCTCGTGAATGGAGACCACGCCCAGAAACTGCTCCGCCTGATTCAGTACGTAAACATAGCGTTCACGCTTTAGCGAGCTGACCGCCAGCGCCTGTCCGACCGACTCTTCCGGCTGCAGCGCTGCACCGGGAATAATCAGCTGATCGACACGCATATGGTCAAAATCATACCAGGCTTCAGAACGGCTCAGGTGATGGCTGACCACCGGATAGGTGCTGGCGGACTGCAGGCGATAGACCACCATTGAGGCCAGGACCGAGGCGATCATCAGCGGAAACAGCAGGCTGCTGTTAAGCGTCATCTCCAGCACCATCAGCATCGCCATCAGCGGAGCCTGACTGACAGCGGCCAGCACGGCGGCCATGCCTATTGCTGCATAGAGCAGCGTGTCGCCCACCGGCAGCTGCAGTGCAGCTGCACTCTGCGCCAGAATCACCCCGAGCAGCGCGCCAATCAGCAGCGAGGGCGTAAACAGTCCGCCGACGGCATTTGAGCCTACGGAGAGGGTTGTCGCCAGCGTTTTGAGCAGCAGCAGCAGCAGCAGTCCGGTGATAACATAGTGACCCTCAATAATCTTCACGATCACTTCATAGCCGTTGCCGAGAATATCCGTGGAGAGCAGCGCCAGCAGGCCGACAGCGACGCCTCCTGCGCCAAGCCGCAGCGGCAGCGATCGCACGCGGCTGAATAGCCGCCGGCTGCGGCCAATCAGCGCGATCAGCAGCCAGCCGGCAACGCCCGCGACCAGACCAGTCAGCACTGTCATCAGCAGGCTCACGCCATCCATCTGAAACAGCGTATCGGCAAGCGGATAAAGCGCATTGCGAAAACCCAGCGCCCACATGGTCATCACCGCCACCGCAGAGGCCACAATCAGCGGGATCAGTCGCTGCAGGGCTGAAATACCAAAAGCAATTTCAGCAACAAAGATCGCCGAGGCAAGCGGCGCGTGGTAAACCGAGGAGAGGCCCGCTGCTGCCGCCATGGCCACAATGTCGCTGTTGCGCAGATTGAGCGATGCCGGCAGCCAGCGTCCCAGCAGACTGCCGCTGAGCGCTGAGAGCTGTACCATCGGCCCCTCTTTACCGATTGAAGCGCCGCTGCCAATGCTGGCGATTGAAGAGAGCGCGCGAAACAGTGAGGTGCGCGTCGGCACGGCATCCAGCCTGGCGTTAATCACTTCCAGGTAATCCGTTTTTACCGTTTGCTGCTGCTCAATTGCGACGGCATAGCGCAGGAACCAGCCCGCCAGCACGCCCCCGCCGCCCACCAGCAGCGGCCAGAAGATCCACGGCCAGACGTGCATCGCCACGGTGATCTCATGGTCACTGTTAAACAGCAGCTGGTTAATCACATCGATGATGCCACGAAACGCCAGCGTCACCAGCGAGGCTATCAGCCCCACCGGAATGGCGATCAGCAGCGTGGTCCAGTTTAATGCATGTTTGCTTCCGCTCACCCGGCTCTCCCGTTCGCAGGCTTTCAGACACAGGGCTCACTATATTGGAATGCGGATCGCAGGATCAAATAGTGCCGGCAGGTTTCCTGCCGCCGCGTGCTACCCTGCGGCTTTATTTAGTCAGGAGAGCAGACCTGTGATTCGCTTTGCGATTGTCGGCACCAACTGGATTACCCGTCAGTTTATTGACGCGGCACATGAGAGCGGCAGGTTTAGGCTCAGCGCAGTCTATTCACGTAGCCAGCAGCAGGCTGACGCCTTTGCCGCAGATTACGCCTGCCCGCTGACGTTCACCTCACTGGAGGCTCTGGCGGCATGCCCGGATATCAACGCGGTCTATATCGCCAGTCCGAATGCACTGCACTGCGAACAGGCGCTGCTGTTTATGGCTCACGGTAAGCATGTGATCTGCGAGAAACCGCTGGCCTCCACGCTGCGTGAAGCCGAAGCGATGATCGCCTGCGCACAACAGCATCAGGTTGTGCTGTTTGAAGCGTTTAAAACCGCCAGCCTGCCTAATTTTCTGCAGCTGCAGCGCACCCTGCCGCAGCTTGGCACGCTGCGTAAGGCGCTGTTCAGCTACTGTCAGTACTCTTCCCGTTACCCGCGCTATCTTGCCGGTGAAAACCCGAATACGTTTGACCCGCGCTGGTCCAATGGCTCCATCATGGATATTGGCTATTACTGCCTCGCTGCTGCCGTCACGCTGTGGGGTGCGCCGCAGCGCGTCACGGCTGAAGCCACGCTGCTGGCGAGCGGCACAGATGCGCACGGCACCGTGATACTTCACTATGGCGAGTTTGACGTCACTCTGCTGCACTCCAAAGTCAGCAACTCCGCTATTCCGAGTGAAATTCAGGGAGAAGAGGGTTCGCTGCTCATTGAGAAACTGGCAGAGTGCCGGCAGCTGCGGATACTGCCACGCAGCGGTGCTGAGCAGAATCTGACGCAGCCGCAGCACAGCAATACGATGCGCTACGAAGCAGAGGTGTTTGCCAGCCTGGTGGAAACGCAACAGACCGCACACCCTGGCCTCGAAATTTCGCGGCTGACAGCAGAACTGCTGACTACCATCCGCCAGCAGACCGGCGTGGTATTTCCCGCCGATCGCCAGGAAGTGTAAATATTGCTAAATATGACTGGTCCTGCATTGCATCGGAGAGCGGCTGCGCTATTTTTCTCTAAGCAAAGGGGAGTAACTTGTCAGCTGATTGATCGTCATTACGATGTGTAGCGCATCCGGTCGTCAGGCAACCCGGAAGTGATTCTGTGTTGTAAGTGAGACCTTGCCGGAAGGCGAGGAGCGCTTGCAGCGTAATGAAAGCGGCTTACGTCTTCTGACGGAGCCGTTTTTTTTAACTTTCGCACAGGACACCATTATGCAATCGATAGGCACACCGTTACTCTGGGGCAGCTTTACCGTTGTTGTGCTGATTATGCTGGCGATCGATCTGCTGCTGCAGGGCCGGCGCGGCGCGCAAACTATGTCGTTCAGGCAGGCGGCTATCTGGTCGCTGATCTGGGTTTCCGTTTCACTGCTGTTTGCTGCCGCTTTCTGGTGGTATCTCGATACGCACGCCGGGCGCGAGGTTGCCACTACGCAGACGCTCGCTTTCCTGACCGGATACGTGCTGGAAAAAGCGCTGGCAGTGGATAACGTCTTTGTCTGGCTGATGCTGTTCAGCTACTTCGCTATTCCGCCCCAGCTGCAGAGGCGCGTACTGATTTACGGCGTGCTGGGTGCCATTGTCTTGCGTACCATCATGATTTTCGCCGGCAGCTGGCTGGTCATGCAGTTCAGCTGGATCCTCTATATTTTTGGTGCCTTTCTGCTGTTTACCGGCATTAAGATGGCGCTGGCGCGTGAGGATGACACGGCCGTGGGTGATAAACCGGTGGTGCGCTGGCTGCGTCAGCATCTGCGCATGACCGATTCGCTGGAGGGTGAGAAATTTTTTATTCGCCGTAACGGCGTACTGTTTGCCACCCCGCTGCTGCTGGTTCTGATCATGGTGGAGCTCAGCGATGTGATTTTTGCTGTCGACAGTATTCCGGCTATTTTTGCGGTAACCACCGATCCCTTTATTGTGCTGACCTCTAACCTGTTTGCCATACTCGGCCTGCGCGCCATGTATTTCCTGCTGTCAAATGTGGCTGAGCGCTTCTCTATGCTGAAATATGGTCTGGCTATCGTGCTGGTGTTTATCGGCATCAAAATGCTGATCGTCGAGTTCTACCACATTCCGGTCGCTGTCTCACTCAGCGTCGTGGGCATTATTCTGGGTGGAACGCTGCTGATTAACGCCTGGGTTAACCGTCGAAATGACCGCCGGCGCATCTCACCATAATCTTCTGCAGGGGCGTAAATCGCCCCTGCTTTATTTTGCCTCAATGAGACTTTCCCTTTTTTATCCCTGTCACACTTCCTCTGTTTAGCAGATTGAAAAATCGATCCCGCACGCAAAGCCGGAATTATCGCTTTTCTCACCAGCACTTTTCCTTATACTCCGCCGGGCAAACCCTCTGGCGCGGAATAAACGCGCACCACACTCATGACCGATAGTAAAAGATCACGATATGCAAAATAACCTTTCCAGAGTGGCAGGCGTGCTGTTTAAAGGCAGCCTGGTCAAACAAATCATGGTGGGCCTGGTGGCTGGCGTAGCGCTGGCGTGGCTGTCACGCGATGCTGCATTAGCCGCCGGCCTGCTGGGTGAACTCTTCGTCCGGGCGCTGAAAGCCGTTGCGCCGCTGCTGGTTCTGGTGCTGGTCATCGCGTCCATTGCTAACCATCAGCAGGGACAGAAAACTAATATCCGTCCCATCATTATGCTTTATCTGCTCAGCACCCTGTTTGCCGCGATGGTTGCGGTGATTTTCAGCCATCTCTTTCCGCAGACGCTGTCACTCGTTGCAGGCGACACGACAATTACGCCGCCTTCCGGGATCACCGAGGTGCTGCATGGCCTGCTGATGAGCATGGTGGCTAATCCGTTTGAAGCGCTGATGAACGCGAATTACATCGGCATTCTGGTCTGGGCGCTGGGCCTTGGCCTGGCATTTCGCCATGCCAGTCCGGGCACTAAAGATTTTTTAAATGACGCCTCACATGCGGCAACGTGGGTCGTGCGCTGTGTGATCCGCTGCGCGCCGCTGGGCATTTTTGGCCTGGTCGCCTCAATTCTGGCCTCTACCGGCTTTGGAGCGCTGTGGGAATATGGCAGCCTGCTGGTCCTGCTGATTGGCTGCATGCTGTTCATGGCACTGATTGTGAACCCGCTGCTGGTGTATCAGAAAATCCGGCGCAATCCCTATCCACTGGTATTTACCTGCATTCGTGAAAGCGGCGTGACGGCTTTCTTTACCCGCAGCTCGGCCGCCAATATTCCTGTGAACATGGCGCTGGCAAAGCGACTCAACCTTGATGAAGACACCTACTCTGTGTCAATTCCGCTGGGTGCCACCATCAGCATGGCGGGCGCATCTATTACGATTACCGTACTGACGCTGGCTGCGGTGCATACGCTGGGCATCAATGTCGATGTACCGACAGCGATTCTGTTAAGCCTGGTCGCCACGCTGTGCGCCTGTGGTGCCTCCGGCGTAGCGGGTGGCTCACTGCTGTTAATCCCGGTAGCCTGCAATATGTTCGGCATTCCCAACGACCTGGCCATGCAGGTGGTGGCCGTTGGATTTATTATCGGTGTGCTGCAGGACTCAGCGGAAACGGCCCTGAACTCCTCAACCGACATTCTGTTCACTGCGGCTGTCTGCCAGGCAGAAGCGGAACGCCAGCCCGGCACCGCGGCCTGACCTCTTCTCTGCGGCGCACATTGTGCGCCGCGCGCTTTCATACCCGCTGTGCTGCCATCCTTCCCTTCTGCCTCATGTAACAAACTGCTGCCATAAACTGGCAATGTTGCCATATCTGGAAAATACTAAGCGGTGGCGGCGCAACGTTACGCTAAACCACACAGCCTTTGACCGTAAGTGCAACTTGTTTGCCGCAAGCTGGTTAATTAAGCCGAACCGCGTAAAAACGGCTGCATCTGTACATTCTCAACCTGCAGCTGGGGTCAGATAATCTGCAATAGTGTCAGCTCGTGTAAAGCTCCTTTTACTCCTGACAGCAAAGGGTAAAACTCCACTACAACGGACATAATGCACTGTCTGAATTAGGGAGTATTTGTTACAGTTATCGCCCTTTTTTTACCGTTTGCGACAAGGGCGTCAGAAAGTCGCTGATTTAACACGCATAGCCGCATGGATACGGACCCCTGCGCAGGTGGCATACCCAAAATGTATAACTCACCTCTGCCTGCGCTTTAGCCCCTGATGGGCTCGTTTAACAATGATGTTCGGGAAAGATTGATGGATATTTTGAAAGCACTGCTGCATGCCCTGTGGCAGCAGGATTATGAGATGCTCTCTGACCCCACGCTGGTGTGGGCGATCTACGGCTTACTGTTCATGATCCTGTTTCTTGAAAATGGCCTGCTTCCTGCCGCCTTCCTGCCTGGTGACAGTCTGCTGATCCTTGTCGGCGTGCTGATTGCCAAAGGTACAATGAGTTTTCCCCTGACGCTGCTGGTTCTTACTACAGGTGCCAGCCTCGGCTGCTGGGTAAGTTATATCCAGGGGCGATGGCTGGGTAATACCCCTACAGTACAGAAATGGCTTTCACACCTGCCGGCACAATATCACCAGCGCGCCCATAGCCTGTTCCACCGTCACGGTCTTTCTGCCCTGTTGATTGGGCGTTTTATTGCGTTTGTACGCACGCTGCTGCCCACCATTGCAGGGTTATCTGGCCTGAGCAATGCGCGCTTTCAGTTCTTTAACTGGATGAGTGGCTTCCTGTGGGTACTGATCCTGACCGTACTCGGTTTTGCACTGGGAAAAACGCCGCTGTTTCGCCGTTACGAAGATGAGCTGATGTTTTTTCTGATGATGCTGCCGCTGGCGCTGCTGGTCATCGGCCTGGTCGGCTCACTGGTCGTACTGTGGCGTAAGCGTCAGGCAGGACAAAACGGGAAAGCGCAGTAATGAAAACAGGACGTCTCTTTACCCGACCGCTGCTGCCGTGGCTGTGCGGCGGCCTGCTGCTGCTGCTTGCGGCCGGTGCCGCTCCGCTGCTGTGGCAGCATGAAACCGTGGTGCAAATTCGCGTGGCGCATAGCGGCACCAATCTGCCGGATGGCTTTTATCTTTATCAGCAGCTCTCCGCCCAGGGCGTGCGCATTAAAAGTATTACGCCGGCAGGCGATGCGCTGGTGATCCACTTTGAAGATGAAGAACAGAGTCTGGCGGCGCAGAAGGTATTGCGCCGCTTATTACCACAAGGTTTTGTTGTGGCCGCCGGCCCGCAGGCTTCACAGCAACCACGCGACGCCAATCCCCCGACCTACAGTTAATCCGATCGTCTGACCTGCGGTCAGACGATACTTTTTCTCCGCTATCTCTTCGTCTTTTTTGAATTTTTGCCCCGGCTGACTATGCTTAACGTTAGCACAAGCCGACGCGACGCCGGGATACGCTCCTGTCTGGCAGGCGGCAGTTCATCAACAATGGAAGGTGTGAACGTGATGAAACAACTTCTTCTGGGTGCCATGCTTATCTCCTGCTCTGGCTCTCTGCTGGCGGCAGAGTCGCTGTGTCAGCAAAAAGAGCGCGATATCCGGCATGAGATTGCAATGGCAAAACAGCACGATAATCAGCGCCGGGTAAACGGACTGGAGCGGGCGCTGACAGAAGTTCGCGCCAGCTGCAGCGATCGTCAGCTGAAATCAGCGCACACAGAGCGTCTGAAGTCGCAGCAGAACAAGGTGGCCGAGCGCGAGCAGGAGCTGAAGAAAGCGCGCGATGACAGGGATGACAAAGACAAAATTGAAAAACGTGAACGCAAGCTGGATGAGGCACGGCAGGAGCTGAAAAAGCTGGCTGCAGAGCCTTACTAATCGGACATAAATAATTGAAGTAATGGAGAACTCTCATGGCTAAAGACACCACATCTGAACATCTGCGCGCCGAACTGAAAAATCTGGCCGACACCCTGGAAGAAGTATTAAGCAGCTCTGCCGATAAATCCCGCAGCGAGCTGGATCGCCTGCGTCATAAAGCGCGCGGCGCACTGGAAAGTTCACGCGAGCGCCTGGGCGATTCCGGTGAGCGTATTGCCAAATCCACGCGCGAAGCCGCAGAGAAAGCGGAAGATTATGTGCGTGAGAATCCGTGGCACGGCGTTGGCGTTGGCGCAGCCGTGGGCGTGCTGATTGGCATTCTGATTTCGCGTCGTTGATATGAACGATTCTCAGCAAAGCCACGGCCCGGGCAAAGGGGTCTTTAACATCGGTCAGCGCGTGGTGACTACGCTGGTCAGTATGGTCGAGACGCGTGTCCGGCTGGCCGTTGTTGAGCTGGAAGAAGAGAAAGCTAATCTGATCCAGATGCTGATCATGATTGGCCTGACCATGCTGTTTACGGCATTCGGGCTGATGAGCCTGATGGTGTTGATCATCTGGGCGGTTGACGCACAATACCGGCTGATGGCAATCGGCGTGACCACAGGCGTACTGTTTTTGCTGGCGCTGATTTTTGGTCTGTGGACGCTGCGTAAATCGCGTCAGTCGACGCTGCTGCGTCACACCCGTAAAGAGCTCGATTCCGATCGTAAATTACTGGAGGAGGACCGCCCATGAGCAGTCGCCATGAACGCGAAGCCCGCATTCATGAACTCCTTAATACGGTTCAGCAGCAGCGGCTCGATTTAAGCGCAGCAGGACGTGACTGGCTGGAAAATACCGCCCGCTACGATCGCGGCTGGCTGACGCTGGTCAGCTGTCGCCGCTATCTGGCGATAGGCAGCAGCGCGCTGGCTATCTGGTCAGTGCGCAGCCCCAACCGGCTGCTGCGCCTCGTTAAACGCGGCTTCGGCCTGTGGAGCACCTGGCGTATGATTAAATCATCCATGCCGGGGCGCTAACCGCTCTATAAAAAACCGGACCAGCAGGTCCGGTTTTTTTTCGTCAGAATTCCTGAATAACTTCGACAGTTTATCTTGCTTACAACCCTTTCGCGCCGCGATTATTATCTCTCTCCATCAGCCCGGTGAACGTTTATCTGCGTTGCAGCGGGAAATTAACGGACAGGTTTTCAGCCTGCCACAAAATTACGCTGGAGTAGATGATGAAAAAATTCGAAGATGCAGGACTGTTAGCCGCGCGTGTACTGATGACCATCCTGTTTATTACGGCCGGCTGGGGCAAAATTACCGCTTATGCCGGCACTGAGCAGTATATGCAGGCAATGGGCGTGCCGGGCTTTATGCTGCCGCTGGTGATCCTGCTGGAACTGGGTGGAGGCCTGGCTATTCTGTTTGGTTTCCTGACGCGCTTTACCGCGCTGTTTACCGCAGGCTTTACTCTGCTGACCGCGTTTCTGTTTCACAGCAACTTTGCAGAAGGCGTAAACCAGCTGATGTTTATGAAAAACCTCAGCATTGCTGGCGGTTTTCTGGTTCTGGGTCTGGTGGGACCAGGCGCCTGGAGTATTGATCGCCTGATCCGCCAGCGCATGGCGCCCGCCGCCGCCCGTTAAGCGCGCAGGCAGCTTACAGCAGATATACTGAATACAGGGGCAGAGGATCATCCTCGCCCCTTTTTTCTATGGAGGGCATATGGGACAGCTGATTGAGGGTGTCTGGCACGATACCTGGTACGATACAAAGTCAACCGGAGGGCGTTTCAAACGCTCAGAGTCAGCGTGGCGTAACTGGATCACGCCTGATGGCAGCGCCGGCCCTGACGGTAAGCCCGGCTTTGCGGCAGAGCGCGATCGCTATCACCTGTACGTTTCACTTGCCTGCCCGTGGGCGCATCGCACGCTGCTGATGCGCAAGCTTAAAGGGCTGGAAGAGATGATATCGGTTTCCGTGGTTCATCCGCTGATGCTGGAGAACGGCTGGACGTTTGATGACAGCTTCCCGGAGGCAACCGGCGACACGCTGTATCAGCATGAGTTTCTTTACCAGCTCTATCTGCATGCCGATCCGCACTACAGCGGCCGCGTGACCGTACCGGTGCTGTGGGACAAGCAGCAGCACACCATTGTCAGCAATGAGTCGGCCGACATTATCCGCATGCTCAACAGCGCATTTGATGCACAGGGCGCACGAGCCGGCGACTACTATCCTGCCGATCTGCGCGATAAGATCGATGAACTTAACGGCTGGATTTACGATACGGTCAATAATGGCGTCTATAAGAGTGGTTTTGCTACCTCTCAGGCCGCTTACGATGAAGCCGTTACCGCCCTGTTTCATTCGCTGGCGCGGCTGGAGCAGATCCTGGGACAGCATCGCTATCTCACCGGCGATCGCCTGACTGAAGCCGATCTGCGCCTGTGGACCACGCTGGTACGCTTTGACCCGGTGTATGTCACCCACTTCAAGTGCGACAGGCACCGCATCAGTGACTATCGCAATCTGAATGGCTTTCTGCGCGATATTTATCAGATGCCTGGTATTGCAGAGACGGTGAATCTGCCGCAGATCCGCCATCACTATTATTGCAGCCATAAGACCATCAACCCGAACGGCGTGATTTCGCTCGGTCCGGCATTTGACTGGGACGAACCCCACGGCCGCGGTTAATCTGATGCAAAACGGGCGCCATTAATGGCGCCCCTGTGAACAACCGCGAACCGATTTCCCGCGTATGAAACGGGCGCCATTAATGGCGCCCCTACGCATAACCGTAGGGGGCGCATTCATGCGCCCCTGGCCGCAACAACCGCGAATCGAATATCCGCATACGAAACGGGCGCTATTAATGACGCCCCTGTGAACAACCGCGAACCGATTTCCCGCGTATGAAACGGGCGCCATTAATGGCGCCCCTACGCATAACCGTAGGG